>CAITLJ010000069.1 GCA_903893215.1 uncultured Ferrovum sp.
AGGGGTGTCCGCGCAGGTGGGGCTTTGGACGGGCGCAGCCGTTCAGGCCGGATGCGGTCCGGGTATCAGGGTTCCAGGCTGAGGTGATGTCCCCGGTAAAAACACCGCTTGAAATTCCTATGCTCCGGCGGCAAACCGCATGAAGCGATCGCGATTGGGTCCTGGTCCCACGTGAATATTCTGAGCGAGCCAGCTACGCTCGCCGGCGTGATCGGGTTAGCACCTCCACGCCCTGCTGACCGATGCAGCTGATCGTCCAGGTCGGCGCTTCCGCCGCGATCACCGGCAGCCCATGGTCACGGGCAAACAGCAGCAGCGGCCGGTAGGACGGCCCGTAGTTGTCCCAGGCACGTCCGCGCTCGGTCAGCGCACGCTCGCCGATCCTGCCGGCGAGATACTCGTCGAGCACCCCCTGGACGTCCCGCTCGAACTGTTCGAGCGAGAGCACCCATCCCGCGTCGCGCGTGAAGCGCGCGCCATAGCTTCAACTGGTGCAGGTGGATGGCCAATTGGCCGTGGATTTCTCCGAAGAAGGCGACATCGTAGGATCCCAGCGCCCTGGTTAGGCCTTCGACATCGATCACGCGCGGCGCGCTGCCGTAGGGTCCGGTGAGCACAAAGACGGAATCATAGAAATTACCCAGTGGTCGGGCCAGTGCGAAGCCGTCCGTGCTGGTAGCGATGCGTTCACCCGCAGGTGCCGACACGTCTATGGCCGCCGCCACGGGATACCCCTGCGAAAGGCCCAGCGAGCCCGCGAGCCACAACGCACACACCTTCGAAAACGATCTGCCGCTGCCGGTGGACGTGGCGGGCTTGGCGTGGGACGTGCGCTGGGCCTGAACCGTCATGGTAGGGCTCAAGGGTGCTGCATTGGAAGCCACAGTCTGGCATACGGCGTCACCGGACAGGCATCGCTTGCCGAATGGGGCTGGGTGCTGCTGTTTACAGGGCTTGCAGGCTACCGGATACTCGGTCTCGCGCGGTCTGCCCCTTCTGCCCCAACGGTCGGCAGCATTCAGGACGCCCTCCCCTTTTCGAACGCAGGAGCCTGGGCATGCCGAGATGCCAGCTGTGCCTCATCCTGGTAGTGCTGAGCCTGTCCCCGCCTGCACGTGCCACCATGCTGATCCTCGACACCCAGGCTGCCAAAGCCGTTCTGAGCGCGTTGAACACGTCGGCACTGTCCAGTGCCGAGGCGCATGCTATCGCGGAACTGCCGGGCAACCAGGGACTCATCCGCAAGGCCCTCAGCTACAAGATTGCAGTCAGCACCAACGCCTTCAGCGAGGCGCTGCTCGCGGCCGCCCACGGCAGCGCCCTCGACACCCCCACTGCGCGCTATCTTCATTTCGACCGCATCAAACCGAAGACCACCATGCTCGAAGCCTTGATCCGCACCATCGAGACGCATCCGGCAGACTTCAATACCTGGGTCGTCGACCGGATCGACGCGTTCTCGCCCCCGAAATCGACGGTCAAGGTCAGCGGCTATCTGGTGGTAGGTGGCACCTCGGGCGGCTTCGCCTTTGACGACCCGGACTTCTTCCTGAACCTCGATCAGTTCGACGAGTTCGCACCGGCGCGGCTGCTGCTGGCGCATGAGTTCTATCACGCCGTCCAGGCTGCCCATCCCGTCGGCCCTGCAAATCCGCCGCCCCGCCCGCACACCACTGCTGGCGGGAGAGGGCCAGACCACATGGTCTGCGAGCATCTGTCCGACCTGTTCGACAATCTCTACCAGGAAGGCTCGGCGAGCTATGTCGGGGATCCCTTGTTGCTCGATGCCGCCGGCGGTCAAGTGGCCGCGACGACGCGGGCCGAGTTCGAGACGGGACTGAAGCATCTCGGCGCCCATCGGACCTTGCTCGAACTGGCTGTCGTCGCGCTGCAGGCCCCCGATCCGGTGCCCTACGACGACATCTATGCACTCGGCTTCTACGTGCCCGAACCGCTCTACAAACTGGGTTACGTGATGGCCAAGGCCCTGGCGCAGGACCAGGGACCCGGTGCGCTTGCTGCCTTTCTCGGCCAACCCGGTTACGCCTTTGTGCAGCAGTATGCCCGGCTCCCGCTGTACGGGAAGGACCGGGACCACCCCGCCCTGGGCCCGAAGACCCTGCAAGCGATCCAGCGGCTCGCCTCAGGCTGCTAACGCGCGATGCCCGGGCATCGCGCGCATGCGCACATGCTGCAGGTCGAAGCGTGCGTGCGGAGCGGGCGGCAGTCAACGCCATGCCTTTGCTTCACTGCTTTCTGAAGCCGTTCCAGAAGACCAGCGAGGCAAATTGTGAACTGGGCTGCCAGCGCTACCCGGATTTGATCGAGAAACTTGGAACATGACGGAACAACGCTTCGAGTCGATAGCCGTGCGTTAGCCGTGAGATGGCCCCTGACACATTGAGGCGTTAATTTTGGTAAGCTCAATCAGCGGCGCGCGGATTTCTGGCGTCCGGGCCCCTCCTTCGTTCCATGGAGACCTCAAGATGCGTGCCTTCTCGATTTTCCTGGGGCTGCTAGTACTTCTTGGGCTGCCCGTGGCGGATGCCGCAGATTCGGGCGCGCGGTCAGGCCCCGCGCTCGCGCTGCCGCCTGCCGATGCGCGGCATTTCGTGATCCAGTCATCGGCCGGAAAACATGGCGATTCCTGGTATTGGGAGGACCGCGAAGGGCACCGGGGCGGTCGCGAAAGCATGAACTTGCGCGGCCAGGTCTGGGAAGTCGATATGCAGGGCACGCAAGGTGCGGACGGTATACCGACCAGTCTCGTCATTCACGGAGTCTCGCCCCAGGGCGACGCCAGCGAAAGCTTTGCCATCGAACACGGCACGGCACGGTGGCGCAGCCCGATTGATCAGGGGCAAGCCGAGTATGTCGGAAAGGCCTTCTACGTTTCACAGGGCGGGCCGATTGCGAGCACCATTTGGCTGCTGGAGCGGCTCCTTGCGTCGCCCGATCGGCGGCTAGGCGCATTGCCTGGCGGTCTGCTCAGTGCCGAAGAACTGGATACCCTGGAGGTTGGTGGTGGCAGTGTGCCGAAGCAGACCGTGCATCTTTGGTCGGTCAGCGGACTCAATGCTGCGCCAGTGCCTGTCTGGGCAGATAAGGCCGGACATTTCTTTGCATTGACCGCAGTACTGGGCTGGCTGCCGGAAGCCTATGCCGGTGAACAGCAGCGCCTGGAGGCGGCACAGGCGGGCGCAATGGCGCGCCAGACCGGGGAGATTGCACATCGCTTTCTGGCCGGGGAAGCACCCCCTCTGGCCTTTATCGACGTTCAAATTTTCGATGCCGAGGGGCTGCGGTTCACGCCACACCAGACCGTTGTCGTCGAAAAGGGGCGGATAAGCGCTGTCGGACCCGTTGCCAACGTGACAGTCCCAGGGACCGCCCGCAGGATCGCAGGCCGGGGCATGACCCTGCTGCCAGGTCTGTGGGACCGCCACATGCATGTGGCCGATGACTCCACCGGTGTCCAGGAGCTCTCGCTCGGCGTGACCTCGGTGCGTGACCCCGGCAACAATGACGCGTGACCTTGGACCGCCGACGCCGCGCGAGTGCAGGTGATCTGCTGTTTCCGCATGTATATGCCTCGTCCTGGATTGACGGCAAGGGGCCCTACTCGGCTCAGGCAGCAAACATCGCGACCAGCGAAGCCGAGGCCATCGCGCGCGTGGACGAGGCAAAGGCAAAAGGGCAGACGGGCGTGAAGTTCTACGGCACCTTCAACCCGGCTTGGCTGCGCCCGGCGATTGCCGAGGCGCACAAGCTGGGACTGCACGTGCACGGACACATTCCCGCCGGGATCCGGCCGCTGGATGCCGTCGATGCCGGTTATGACGAGATCACTCACATTAACTGGGTCATCATGCAAGCCTTGCCCGATAGCGTCATCGAGGTCTCCAACGGCATCATGCGTTTCGAGGGACCCGGTCGCTACGCCAAGGATGTCGACCTGGACGGGCCGGCCATGCGCGCGATCCTCGGCGCGATGGTCCAAAAACATATCAGCAGCGATCCCACCATGGTCGCTTTCGAGGGTTTGTACGTCCCCGACAACGGCGACCTTTCCCCGGCCTATTCGCCCTTCGTGGGGACGTTGCCGCCCTCGGTCGAGCGCGGATTCCGCAGTGGCGGGTTCGCTGTCCCCAAGGATCTGACGCGTGCCGATTACAGGGCGAGTTGGGCGCGCATGGTTGCCCTGCTGGGGCGGATGCACAAGGCTGGCATTCGGATCGTCGCCGGCACTGATGGCAGCGGCATAGAGATCATCCGCGAGCTCGAAATTTACCAGGAGGCAGGTTTCAATGCCGCCGAGGCGCTGGCGGCCGCGACCATCGAGCCAGCGCGGCTGAACGGCGTTGAGGAAACCACGGGATCAATCAAGGTTGGCAAGACCGCTGACTTGGTCCTGATCGAGGGCGATCCCTCGGTCCGGCTGGCGGACCTGCGCCAGACCCGACAAGTAGTTCTCGCCGGCCGCCCGCTCGACCCGGACGCCTTGCGAACGGCCGCTGGCTTCTCCGGCCGGCCGCGCTGACATTTCGCCCGCGGCCTTTGATGGGCGGCACGCCTGTCAGCGGGCCCGCCGAAACGGCGGCTGCCATGAACGATGGAGTGCGCGCACCGGGGGAGCCGGAAGCGAACCGACGCAAACAGCCGTAGATGAAACCGGACGGGTCAACCAAGGGCTGTTGCCCTACGCAATGGAGGTAATCATGCAGCGTCGTCGCACATTCCTTGCCGCGCTCGCAGCTTGCGCTGGCGCAAGTTGGCAACTTTCGCGCGCGGGCGGCATTGAGGCCTTCGGCGCCGAAAAGTATGCCCAGGCCATTGTGATTGATGCACTCGGTGGGCCAGGCGGCTTTGCACCGGACCTGCCTGACGACGCACCCTTTCCCCCCGCATTTTTGGCGGATGTCCGGGCCTCCGGTGTGACCCTTGCGCATGTCACGGTCGGCGAGGTGGGCAATGCTCCCGATCGGTTCGAAAAGACCATCGAGAGTTTGGCAGGTGTCGAGCATGAGATTGCATCTCACCCCGACATCTTCCTGAAAGTCCTGCGAGCTTCCGACATTAAGCTCGCCAAATCGACGAACCGAATGGGATTGGTGTACGGTTTTCAGGATACGTCGATGTTGCAGGGCGACCTGAAACGCTTATCTCTCTTCCATGACCTCGGGATTCGCATCTGCCAGCCGACCTATAACCGTCGCAATCTAATGGGTGATGGCTGTCTGGAACCCGGAAATGCCGGGCTGAGCCGTCTTGGATTCGAATTCGTGGCAGAGGTGAATCGCCTGCACATCTTGCTTGACCTGAGCCATGCGGGGGTCAAGACCATCGCAGACGGAATTCAGGCCTCAACCGCGCCTGCTGCGATCACCCATACCGGCTGTCGGGCGCTGGTGGATGTCCCCCGCAATACGCATGACCGCGAACTTCGCGCCTTGGCCGATCGCGGCGGTGTTGCAGGCATCTACTTCATGCCGTTCCTGAAAGGGACCGGCCAGCCGCATGCCGAGGACCTGATCCGCCATCTGGATCACGCTGTCAATGTCTGCGGGGAAGATCATGTCGGGCTGGGAACCGATGGAAACATTTCTGGCATTGAATTGAATGACAAATATCGCGAGTTCCAGAAGAACTTCTACGAGTCCCGCGCAAAGGCAGGAATCGCTGCCCCGGGCGAGGCGGCAGACGTATTCAACCTTATTCCCGAGTACAACGAGCCACGACGCTTTGCGAGACTCGCCGACGACCTTTCACGGCGCGGCTGGCCGGACCGCAGGATAGAAAAGGTTCTGGGTGCGAATTTTGCGCGGCTCTTTGCGGAAGTCTGGGGCGCCTGACGCGCTTGCAGTCGGGTAGTGCGGCAAGCTCCCGCGCTGCTCGAGCCGGCGGTTCAGTAGCGTGCCACGACCTGAAGTGCCATTACTGCAATGGCGGCCACGATCGGGGACGCCCCGATGCAAACAGTCCGTTCGTGCACTGCGGCGAACAGGGCTCTTATTCGCCGCATAAAATGCCGTGAATAAATTGCTGGTGCGGAGGAAATGTCCCATCATCTCCGCATGGATAGCGGCAATTAGACCTACCTCTGGCAGGCCAGTGACTCGCCAAGCTGGCGCTTTGACCTTGCTGCACTGGCACAGCCACTAGCCAGCGTCAGCCGAGCGCAGGGGCTGTCGATGGGCCGACTGATCGACGTCGGGATGCCCTTGCGTGACCAGACAAGCCTGTCGGCGTTGACTGAGGACGTCATCAAGACAAGCGAGATCGAAGGAGAGCGGCTCAGCGTCGCCTCAGTGCGCTCATCCATCGCTCGTCGACTCGGCGTCGACATTGGCGCGCTGGCCCCGGTTGATCGTCACGCCGAAGGCGTGGTCGAGATGGTGCTCGACGCGACCGTCAACTGCAACGCCCCGGTCACACGGGACCGGTTGTTCGGGTGGCACGCTGCCCTGTTCCCCACAGGCTATTCGGGCCTGGTCAAGATCACGGTGGGCGGCTGGCGCGACGATGCCAACGGTCCGATGCAAGTGGTCTCTGGTCGGGTGGGGCGCCAACGTGTGCATTTCGAAGCGCCGCCGGCCGATCGGCTGGAATCCGAAATCGACCGCTTTTTGGCATGGGCCAACAGTGCATCGGTTGAGCCGCCGCTGATCAAGGCCGGACTCGCGCACCTGTGGTTTGTCACCCTGCACCCGTTCGATGACGGCAACGGGCGCATCGCGCGCGCCGTCGGCGACCTGTTCCTGGCCCGAGTTGATGGCAGCCCCCAGCGCTTCTACAGCCTGTCGGCGCAGATCCAGCGAGAGCGAAAGGCCTACTACGACATGCTGGAGCGCACCCAGAAGCATTCGCTGGATGTCACAGAGTGGCTCGCCTGGTTTCTCGAGACGCTGCACCGGGCCGTCGACCTCGCACAGCACACAGTCGATGCCGTGCTGGCCAAGACGCGGTTCTGGCAGCGTTGGGCCTCGACGCCGCTAAACGAGCGGCAGGTGACTCTGGTCAACCGATTGCTTGATGGCTTCGAAGGCAAGCTCACCAGCAGCAAGTGGGCGGGGATCGCCAAATGCTCCTCGGACACTGCCCTGCGCGACATCACGGATTTACTGGCGCGTGGCATCTTGCGCAAATCAGACGCTGGTGGACGGAGTACCAGCTACGAACTGAACTACCCCTGACCGGAGACAAGTGGACGTGCCGGCGCGTTCGCGCCCGCCAATAACCATGCCCCGACGTTGCCGCGCCAGCAGGAGACAATTTCACCGGTCGAGGACGCTGGCGCGGTGGCCCCCAACCCGCCCGATGCCACCCAAATAGTGGCGCAAGTTACCGGTGAAATTCGTCCGATAATACGTTGTTATTATTACATAAAAATTGGTGTAGGCGGCGGGAATGCTCGGTCTCGCCTGACGGCGATCCCTCGGCCCTCGCTGGCCGCTCGGGCCCGCCATCCGCTGCCGCGTCTGGCGTCCGGCGCAGTCCAAAGGACTGCGCTCGTCGAACCCGAAGGCGGGTTCTCATCCACACCGCCCCTTCAAGCAATAAAAAAGGCCCCAGAGGGGCCCTTTTCATTGCTTGGTGGAGGCGGCGGGAATCAACCTAATCATGTCTCGCAATGCTTCGCGCAACGTTTGCCGTTTTGTTCTCAGCTTTGTTCCCAGTCTTGCCGGCGGGGGCTTTGAGGACGCCGGTTCGGTAGGGAATCAATGCAGATATTTCACGGCTGCAACCAAAATTCCCAAGCATGTGAACACCGTGCCGATCATCCATTTCAGCGTGTTGTTGTTGACTTCATGAACGGCGGTATTCACTTTTTGATTCAAGGTGGCGCTTTCTGCAAAACCGGCTTTGATCTCTCCGCGCAACTCCGCCATCGCGGTGCTGGTAGCTACATGCTCAAGCTTTGTCTCGATACGGGCGAGTCGATCCCCGACGTCGCGGGCGAAGTCTTCTAGTTTCCCAAGACGAATTTCCATGTCTGAACTTCCCCCGTCCCCGCCGGCCGTTGATCCAGGACCTGAGGTACCTGGCTGGGGTCCGCGGATGTTTTGAACCGTACCCATACTAGTCGTAGTCCGTCATTTCAACGTACCCGCAGATCGGGCACCGGTAAAGCTTTACCGTGAATTGTGCGTTAAGGAAGCGAGCCACAGTCTGCGTCGTAACGGTGCCGTTCGAGTCTATCACTTGAACCTTTACCGCCGACAGAGCGGTGAAGCCCCATGCTCCGCGTTCTTCAGGACCATCCGGTACAGGCAACGGAACCAGCTCCAGGTGCTGGTACTCATGGTGCCGACATGTTCGATCTTTGATCAGTTCAAAAGCCATGATTTGAGTCTACCGCCCCGCCGACTGATGAGCCAGCACGACGTGCCACCCACCCCTCAACATGCGCACGGTCCAGCCACAACCGGCCGCCCGCCACGGTGTATGCAACCCCCTGCTCGACCACCTGGCTGCGCACCTGGGCGGCAGATAATCCAAGCAGGCCGGCGGCGGCCTGCACGCTGATGTAGCGGGTTCCTTTGACTGTGCGGGTGGCCATCATGCCTACACACTAACCCCCGTGCGTCGGCTGGGCTACCCCCAACCGGCGGATTCCGCCAGGCTGGCCATGCCGGTGACGCCGGTTCGCATAGCCCGGATCAATACGGCGTGACGTTGCCGGGGTGCGATTGATTTGCCTTGTGGCTACGACGACACGGCAAAAACTTGGTTGCTGACTGCTTTCAGGAAGGACGAGGGCACCGACACGAGGACAGGCGTTGCCGGTGCTGGCGTTGAGACTCGCACAACGACCCTCGCAGATGTGAATGTAGACCGTAAGCTGGATGAATACAAGCAGCAGGCGTTCGGCACCTACTCTGCAGAAGGCCATGCCGGTGACGCCTCCCCCGGCATGTATACCCACAGGTATAGATCCGGGTAACTCTCAGGTCAGGTAAAGACCGAAGCCACGCGCTGCGCCTTCATCAATTCCGCATGACGTTGCCGGGCATCGGCCACCGCCTGCTCGATCAGCGCGCCCCGCCGGGCAGGCGGCACCGTGTCGCTGTGCAGGATCACACCGATGCGCCGCTCAAGGTCGGCGGCGATGCCTTCATGAGTCATCGCGCACCTCGGTGATCACTGCGGCAGTCGTCGCCCGGGCCAGGTAGCTGCAGACCTTCCAAACGTAGCCCTTGGTGCACTCGAATTTGCGCGCTATCTCGCCATACGACATGCCCGATTCGCGCAGTTGCCGCATGGCCTCGATCTCACTGTCCGAGAAAACCGCACGGCCGTGCGAGTCGCCCACCCGATCACCGCGCGCGTTGTACTTGACCAGGTACCGCCACACTCACAGCACCCCGCCGCCTGGGTGCCCACCGATCGCGGCCATCGCCGCCGCCCAGGTGTTACCTGGCAGGGCCTTTGTCGGCATGATGGTGGCGGCGTCGGCGCGCGCCGACTCCTGCCAGGGCATCAGCGGCTGCTCGAGGGCACCACCGGCCGGGGTAGGGTCAGCCAGGGCCGCCAGCAATGCCTCATACCCGACCACCTGCAACAAGTTGGCCAGTGCAGCAACTGCATCCAGATCCGGGTGCATCAGCTTGGCGAGGCGATCGGCCACCGCGCAGCCTGGCGGAATGGCTGCCAGCACCTCGACGGCCGGGTACAGCTTCAGCATCTCGATCACAGCGGCGCCGGCCTCCATGCCCTGCATGGCGCGGGCGAAGTCGCGCGGGGTGCGAGTGCCGGCAGGGGTGTCGTGATCGTCGATCATGCGGCCACCCCCAGCGCACCGGTGCGTCGGGCGATCCCTTCCAGCGAAGCCACGCGCTGCTGCAACTCGCCGTTCTGCCGGCGCACCTGGTCGACCTCGAGCATGAGGCTGCGCACCGCCTCACTCAGCGCCGCCGTTGGTCCGTCATCCTGCACAGTCTCGGCCGGCGCCTCGGTGGCGTACCGTGCGCGGGCATCTGCCTCGGTCATCAGGCCCTGATCCACGAACACCCAGAAGCGTGCCGGCATTCCATCCATCATGATCTCAGTCATCACCTGTCCTCACTTGTTCATGTAAGCCAGTGGGTCGTAATCCCTGGCGGTTGCGCTGGCCTTGTTGCGGCCCGGCACGCGGCCGTACCGGCGCAGTAGCACGTCCTCGTCCCCTGCCAGCATCAAGGCGCCCTCGATCGCTTGCAGGTCTTCCTCGTCTGCCATAGCGGCCAAAATCAGCGCACTGGCTCGGTCAGGCGATCGGCCGATCCGCTTCACGATGTCATCGCGCGACTCGACCGCAACGGTGCTACTGGACAAATTCCAGCGCGGTGCGGTCAGGTCGGCCAGCAGTTGCGGGTCAGGTGGCAGGCACATGCCGACGTTGTTGGCAGGGTCCAGCAATTCGCGCAGGTTCCACCACAACTGACTGCGCAGGTTGCGGAAAGTCAGCCGGCCGGAGCGATCGGTGCGGGTCGCGCGCTCGGCCACGTTGATACCGTGCACCGGCAGGTCGGCCTGGCGCAGGAAGTCGTATGGCGCACTGCCCACACCTATGACGTCCAAATAGATGGAGCAGCGGTTGCGCATTGCGGCCATCGTGAGCCCGGCCACGGCTGGCCCGTCAGGCGTCGACGCACCGGCGTGCGCGGCCATCTCGTCGTACCAGTGCCCGACATGCCGGCGTGCGATCACCGTCCAGTCCTTGCCGCCGCGTGCCACGTCGACGCCCAACGCCACCATACGCGGCAGCTTGGCCGGCTTCACCCAGCGCGCTTGTGCAGCTTCCACCCAGGCGGTCGGCACCACCTGCCAGGGGTCATCCTCCATGCCAGCGGCAAAATCACCATGCAGCAACTGGCTGCGCAGTGGTTCCGGCAGCGCCTGCAGGGTGGCCATGTAGTTCGTGCCAGAAAGGTGCGGGTTGTCCGCCAGGCGGGCGGGCACGAACGTGCGGCTTGACGGCTGAACCAGTTCGTCACCGTGCAGGAACGGCTCGCCGTCCTCTACTTCGGTTTCCTGGCCATCGAGCACTGCAAACCATCGCAGTTCCCCAGGTGCGGCCGGGTTCGGGTGGGTTCGATCGAGCCAGGGAGCGAAATATTTCACCACCCAGCGGCCTTCCGCCGACGTGGGCGGGTTGAAGCACAGCAAGGTACGGCAACGCTGCAGCGGGTCAGTCGAGCGGACCCAGCCAGACAGGAACCGGAAAGCAGCTTCTGCGACGTTCGCGGACTCGTCAACGATGAGCAGGTCCTTCGCTCGGCCTTGATAGCGGCGCTCGTCGCCGGGGTTGGGTACTGAACCGAACTCGAGCGTTCGGTGCCCCATGCGCCAGATACCAGCGACCTGGTTAAGTCCATCCCGATGCCCGACTACCTCCACCACACGGTCGATCAGGGCGGTCAATTCGGTGCTGTACCTGCGTATGATCTGCACCCGCTGGTGCCGTGTAAGCGCCAGGCCAATGGCCAGATCCGTCTTGCCACCGCCCGCGGCGCCGCCATACCCAACCACGTCGGCCAGGGACTCGTACGCCAGCGTCTGAGGGCCTGGCAGGGGTTGCCAAGCGGTTTGACCTACGGCACCCGCCTGGGCCTTTTCCACTGCATCTAAGCGCCGCTCGATCGTGGCCATCAGATCATGTCCTCGAAGTCGATCACCGGGTCGGCCTCGACCACCGGCCGCGCTGCACCGCCGGCAGCTTCGAGCGCACGCAGGCGTGTTTCCATGTCGTCATGTGCCACCGCCTTGCGGTATATCTCGAGCAACTGCAGCACACGCTGGCCGGCGTCAGCGGACACCTCACCGGCGGCCACCGCCTCAATGACTGCCCGCGCCTTCCCTTCCAACGTCACGGCGTCAGCCAGGCCGGGGATTGCCACCATTTCCCCGGAATCCTTCGGCTTCGGTGCAAGCCTCGACAGTGCAACCTCGAGAGCGCGCACTGTGGACGTGTCGGCCATGTCGCCCTGCAGCGCAATGCCCAGCAAACGGTCGACCAGTTCAGGGCGATGCTGCTCGAGAGCCGCAGCGATCAACTCGCCACGCGTCGGATGGTGCCTTTTGCCGACCGCAGGATGGCCACGGAATGCCTGCTGACCTGGCAGGAAGTGGCCGCGTGAGTCCCGCAGGGCTGTGGGGATTGGCTTGTCCTGCTCGGCCACTTAGACCACCGCAGAGCCGGTGCTGTAGAACTTGGCGCCGTCCTGATACTCGGTGCCCAGATCCGCGAACACCGCGCCAGTGGTGGCGGTGCCAGTCACAACAGCGCGCATCGACAGATAGCGCTGGCCCAGCTTGCCACCCAGGCGGGGAGATATTTCTGCAAGGAAACGCGCGCCGCTGGTCAGGCTGGCCACGGGAATGGCGCCCGTGCTGCCCACCACGTTGACGTTCACGCTCTGCGCAGTGTCGTCGTGCTGGATGGCTTGAAATTCCACGCTGGTGGCGCCGGCGACCGCTTGGGTCAGTTGCAGGCGCAAATAATTCCCGAAGCCCGCGCCTGCGTCCCGCACCTGGGCGCTGCCCAGCGGGGCGTATGCGCCCGTCGGCAGTGTCGCGCCGCTTGAGAGGTCAATCACGTTGGCTGAATTGATCGTGCCACTGCCGATGATGCTTTGCCCGGCCAGGGTGTAGGCGCCAGCCGGGTATGTGATCGAGCCGGCGAGTGTCAGGGCGGAATCGTTGTACATGGTAGGGGTCCTCAGATCGTTGTGTGGTGCCGTGCGGAATCGCGTGGCGTGATTGGTGGCCGGTATTCGCAGATACCTAGCCGATTCTTGAGCGTCACCTGCAGGTGCTGCATGGCGGCTTTGTAAAACTTGGGATTCGTCTCGGCTTCTGCGCTGCCCACTACCTCGAGCAACGCCGCAAAGCCAAGTTCATGGAGTTGCCGCCCTTCGTGGCGCCCGAAAGGCACGCGCGTGTAAAGGTACTGAACCTGTGGCAACTCGCGGAACCGGTCGGGAATGTGCATCACAAGCCACCGATCGCTGCAGCGCGTCGGCGCAGCGCTTCCAATCCGGCCTGTGCCGTGGTCAGCTTTTCCTGGGCCTGGGCGGCCTGGCCTTCCAGGTGCGTGATCCTGGCGCGCAGGTCGTGTTCCGCAGACTGCAACTGCGCCATGCGGTCGTTGTGCTGGACCTCGAGCACGCGGATCTTCTCTGCCCACTGCGCGGCCACTGCGCTGCCTTCGTCGATACGCGACTGCACGCTGGCCTGCAGGGCTGCGTGGCGCTGTTCGGCTTCCGCAGTGGCCTGCTCGATGGACTGCCAGCGGCCAAGCACCTTGGCCATAGCTCCGGCGTGCTGGAACGCTACCGCGATACGTTGAAGGCCGGCCGCTGCGTCAACCAGGTCCTTGCTGGTCAGTTGATCGCTCATATCTCACCCCGCTGCCTGGCGGCCATTGCGAGGCGCGCGACGCGCATCACAACGGATGGCTTGTCGCCTAACTTGGTCATGATCTGCAACCGCCTTGGATCTGCGCGGGTCCATGCCTGAGCCACTTGCAGGGCGGCCTTTGCCGCATCCTCGCTGCCGTAGGCGCGGCGCAGTGCGGCCATGCTGTCGCGCTGATCGCGGGCGACGGCCTGGGGCGTGCGTTGCGGGCCTTCGGAATCAAGCTCACGCGCGGCTTGGATGAAGGTCTGCGCATCTGCCGGGCTGGCGCCGCAGTCGACCAGCACCTGGCGATAACCGGCGGCCAGTGCAGCCGCAACCTCGGGGCTACCGCGAGCGGCATCTTGGAACAGGTCGGCAGTCACCACGCTGGCCAGTGCCCGGTCGGCGGCCTGCAATGCCTCGGGGGCCTTCTCGGCGCGCAGGGCCTTGATCGTGTCAGGCGTGGACTGATCCCACGCCTGCGCCACAGCCTCGGCAGTTATTTGCTGCTGTGCGGGCTGCTGCTGCTGGGCGGCCTGTGCGGGCTTTGCAGGCTGCTGGGCGGGCTTTGCGGTCTGGGTGGGCTGGGCAGGCTTGCCGGGCTCAGGCAACGGCGGCAGGCCGGCCAGAGCGCGCTGTGCCGGGGTCATATCGCCGGCAGGGGCGAGGCTGCTGGTGGCGCTGTTGCCGTACAGGCGGCTCGCGGCATCGGCCGCCGGTGCGCTGGCAGGTGCTGCAGGTGCCGGTGCAGGTGCCGGTGCAGGCGCCGGACTATCGTTGCCGTACAGGATGGCGGCTGCATCGCTCATGCGGGCACCTCGTTGGCAGCGGCTGGCGTGTCAGGCGGCAGGCCGAGTGCGTGCAGAATTTCGGCTCGGTGCATTGCGGACGCTTGTGCCAGGGTCATGGCGGCACCCAGGCGGGGCTCGACCTGCACCATGAGCCGGAGTGCATTCGAGTCCACCAGGTGCGTGATCGCTGCGATCACCTGAGCCCAGGCGGTTGCCGTGCTCGAGTGCAGGCCCGCGATCCGTGGCACGGCCGTGAGCATCATGTCCTGTGCACGCAAGTTGCCGTGCAGGGCATACAGGCTGTTCGCCGCCAAGGCGGCGGCGGCCTGGCTCAGTTCGGCACGGCGGCGCAGCATCGGAAGCACATCGCCCTGCAGGATCACATCAAGCTGCTCGTCGAGTGCGTGGATCGTGGCACTGTGCTGTGCCGCCAGTGCGCGGTCGTTCAGGCTCGCGGCGCGGGCCTGCTGCAGTTCCTCGCTGGCGACCTGTTCGCGCAACGCCAAAATGCGCCGGTCGAGGCGGTCGACCAGTGCGACCAGTTCATGCAGGCGTTGCATGTGGGCCACGTATTGTTGATCGGCCACGTCCTCGGCCAGGTCAACCGACACTTCGAGCGCACGCAGCGCGGCCTCAGTTTTGCGGCGCTCGTCGGCTGCATCTGCAAGGCGTTTTTCAGCCAGGTGCAGGCGCTCAGCCGTAGTGACTGGCAGGGTGGGTGCATCGGGTACAGCAGCAAGCTTCGGCTTCGGCATGATCGGCTCCGGGGTTGAAGCAATCATGCCGCTGGCCTGCGCCACCGCTGCAACTGGTGGCACTTTTTGCCCTGCTGGTGGCACTTTTACAGCCGGGTCGTGATCCGCGCGTGATCGGCGCACCGTGAATACTCAGCGCGGCCGCTTCTGGTCAGCTTGATCGCTGCGACCACCGGCGCCAGGCGCGCCATGAAGTCGGGCGCCATCCATCGCTCTGCCGGGCTGGCCATCCGCTTGCGGGTGTAGCTGACCGCGCCTTTCGGTTTCCGGCCGTGTAGCTGGTTGTGCAAGGTAGTGCGCTGCGAGGGCCTGTAGGCCGGAAGGAAGTCAACGATCCGGATGCCGGCCTCGGCCAGCGCCCCCTTGTCAATTTGCGAGGCAATGCCGTGCAAGATGCGCATGGGTGCCAGCCGTTTGTCGTCGGCCAGGCACAGGCTGAACCTGATCACGTCGCCCTGCACGCCATGCGCCAGCAGGTACGTCGGCACTGTCTCGCCATTGGCCACCGTCACGTCGGCGTAGAACTCGGCGCGCACCACCAGCGGCCGGCAGTGTTCCTGCTCAAGTTGCCGGCGCATCGCGCGCAGGGTGGCGGCTATGTCGAGGGGCAGGCTCTCCACCAGCAGGCGGTCGATCTGGTCGATGGTCAGCATGTCAGTCCCCCTGTTCGGCCAGGCGCTTCAGTACCCTGGCAACTTGCGTCTGGCTCCACTCGCCACCGTTGGCAGTGCGAAGCCCCATTTCATTCAGCCGGGTCGCAATGGCGCGCTGGCTCAGGCCGGCGGCCACCAGGCTATCCAGCACCGGCTGCAGGCGCCCGGCAAACGCGCTTGCAGCCTCCTGGCGCTGTTCTATGTTCCGGCGCAGGTTGGTGGGGCCAGAAGCGCCCAACACCACGCCACGGGCCTTGGCGGCCGCCAGAGCGGCCTTTGTCCGTGCGCTGATCTGATCGCGCTCCCATTCCGACATGACGGCGTGCATGTGCAGCATCACCTTGTTGGCCTGGGGCATATCGGCGGCCACAAACTCGACCCCGGACTCCATGAGGCCGGAAACGAAGTGGACGTTGCGCGCCAGCCGATCCAGCTTGCCGATCACCAGGGTAGCCCGAGCTTTCCTGGCAGCCGCGAGTGCCGCGCGCAGTTGCGGCCGACGATCCAGTGCGTTCGAGCCCTTGCCTGTTTCAACCTCGGTGAACTCGCCGGCCAGCGTCCAGTTGCCGCCGTTCAGGTAGGTCATCACCGCCTGGCGCTGCGCTTCCAGCCCCAGACCGCTGCGCCCCTGCTGCTGGGTGGAAACCCGGTAGTACGCAATGAAGTTGCCGCTGGCCATGTCACTTTCCTTGCTGAACACACAAAAGGATGAACGTTTAATGTGTGTTCAGTGTAGGGCAGGATCGTGAAAAATGCAAGCACAATAGGCATTTACCTGCAGGCGGCTGTTCGGTGGCGGGCGGGCGGGTGCAGGGCAGGCGGGCGGGCGGGGTGCCGTGTTGCCGTGCCGGGGGCTGGCCGGGTGGGGGCGTGCTGGCCCTGCTGCCCAGATCCGCCGGGCTGGCTGTGCTGGCAGGGAAGTCGACGCGCTGCCAGGCAGGCGGGGTGCTGTGCTGGCAGGGGTGTCGCCGCGCTGGCGGGTCGACACGCTGGCAACCTCATGCACGTGCATCCGCAACGTACCGCGGACTGCGCCTGCAATATTTTGCAGACACCAACCACGCACCAGCAACTCGTCGCCACCTTGCAGGGGGATGGAATACTTCTGTAATAAATTACAAATCAATGTGCTCGTCCCTTCTGTGTGCGGCGGTGTTCTGTCCCCCTAACGGGGGGGACAGACACAACCGCACTGAAGCGCTGGCGTGCGGTCTCGTTTGCGGTTCTGTTGAACAGCGCCGCAACAGAGAACCGCACTTTTCAACTAGATCATCCATCCGATGTCCACCAGCCCCTGCGCGCGCTTCCGATCCGGCTTTTTCCATCCAAGATCCGCCGCCGGCAGAAAATCCCCGGACTTAATCAGGTCCGCCAGCGCAGCCCGCAGCATGATTTCCGACACCCCTGCAGGCGCACCTGAACCAATCTCGGTTACCACCAGCTTGGGAAGATAGTTGCGCGCCTGAGGATCATGGCTGCACGTGCGTTTGGCGTCAGTGAAGTGCGCGAGGCTATCCCGCAGCACCTGCTTGGCTAGATCCAAGCACGCCGACTGCTCACCCGTCCGAACCGCAACGAACCCACCAGGCGACCGCCATTCAAGGCGCAACTGGCTGCGCTGGCTGTAGTTTGCTTTGCCGATCGACAACGTGGTGCTGCCGTCATCGGCCAGTTCCATGAACAGCCGGGCGCGCACTGCAGCCTCCCATGCGGTGCTGCCGCTGAACTCGCTCCCCAATGCCTTTGCCGGGTGGCCAAGCAACAGCACGGCGCAGTCATAGTCCCGCGCGATACCGGTCAGCTTGTTACAAAAAGCCGTCACCGACGGCCGATCATTCTCCTGGCCGGCGAACAATTGCGCCGCGTTATCCAGGATTACCAGCGCCGGCCGCACCTGCTCGCACCGTTCCCGCAGGGTCTGCAGCAGCGGCTGCTCACGCGGCAGATGGAACTGATCGAACGACACCAGTGCGTTGTCCCGACCAGCCCGTGCGTCCAGGTGCAGCAACGGCGCCACCTCGGACGGCTCCAACATCTGAGCACCGAAAACCCACGACGCGCGCCGGCGCAATTCGTCCTCGTCATCCTCACAGAACAGGCCGACCACTGCGCCGCCGGTTGTCTCGAGTCCCAGCCAGTCGGTTCCGCTTGCCACTGCGATCGCCAACTGCTCGGCCAGCATCGACTTACCAACGCCGCCAGGACCGTACAACGACGTCACCGCGCCGCGCGGCAGCCAGTCCCGTACCAGCCAACGCCGGTCCGGTGGCGGATCGCTGAACACGGTGCTGAAGTCGATACGGTCGATCACGTTCGGCGTCTGATCCACGGCGGGCGGCTGCCCCTTGCGAGGATTCATCCAGCCATGCACGGCGGCGGTGTGGAAGATCGACTTATAGGTGGCGCGCGTGGCATCCAGGTCGTTGTCCCACTTGGCCTGCACCTGGTCGCTGTCATAGGCCGTCGACCGGCTGCTGTGCTTGTGCCACAGATCCAGTGCAGCGGCTTCGTGTTCGGTGCCCTTCAGGCTTGCCAAAGGCAGGCCGACCTTGTTGGTCCACCCGTCGTAATCGTCCAGCAGGCTGTCCGGGAAGGCCGCCAGCGCGCTGTCCAGATCCAGTAAGGTGTCGGCGGTGGCCTCGCTGATTTTCTGATTACGTGCCACGCGGTCGAGAACGTCCATAGCCTTGCTGGGCGTGTCGGTGCCACTGCCATCGGCCGCTGCAGCAAACTGCGCCTGTACCGTGGCCCAGGCCGCTTGCAGGCGGTCCAGCGGCACCACTGGCACCTTGCCCGACAGGCCGCGCCACTCGTACCGCTCACCACTCGGGTGCGTGCCGAAGGCAACGAACTGCTGCCCCCCTGCAAGCAACTCCACCTTGTCGCCGGATTGCAGCTTGAAAATGCTCTTGCTGAGGTCGCCAGCAGCATCCACCACCAGCAAGCGCCGGCCGCTGTTGCGGCGCCCGCGCGCCGGCAGTGGCCCTAGCAGCTTGGTAATCGCGTCCTCGAGGGCTTGGGCTTGCACCGGATCGTCGACGTCAATGTCGATGCCGCGTATTTGTGTGGCGCGCACACCAATGTTCCGGTCGCCGGCGTCGGCAGCCGCGTAGATTCTCCCGCGCTGCATTGGCTTGTCGTCGTTCCAGCCAAGCAGGTTGCACACCTGGCCGCCCTTGTACTCACTCGGCGCTTTGCCGTACTTGGCTGGGTCGAATCGCACATGGAATTGCCGGCCAGGTACGGGGGCCATGATCTCGACCGCCCACTTGTGCCAGCCCAACGCCAGCAGGGTGTCCGCCTCATCTTTGCGGATGCCCAGATGGTTACTTTTTTCGTTTGAAATCATGGCGCCTCAGTGTGATAATGGCGCTGTCGTGCGCCGAGTTGTATCCGGAAGCCTCAGGGTTGCCCCCCTGGGGCTTCGTCATTTCTGGCGGGTGCGTTCCCGCAGCCACGCCTCGAGGTCCGACGGGCGGTATCGGGCCTGGCCACCGACCAGCACAAACGGCGGCCCGCCGCGTACCTTCGTCCGCCGCCAGTTGGCCACGATTGCCTTGCTCACCCCCAGCACCTGCGCCACCTGCTCGGTGTTGATTAGCTGTTCCATCACAGCACCCCCAAGAAACGCGCCATGAATGGCGCAACGCCGTTAGGTTGCGCCTGCTCGGTGTGCACTAAGGAAACCCCGATGGTCACGTCCTGCACCAGGTGCGCGCTGCCATCGGACTCGATCAGCACCAGCACCTCGTCGCCGTCCAGGGGATCGCTGCGCACCAGGCGCTGGCCACGCAGGGCGGCCTGGGCGCGCGCCGTGGCGAACTGCTTTTCGGTGTAGGGGGTCATCGGCGCGCGCCCCCGTGCAGGCTGGCCACCGGCGCAATGCCGCGCGGCGCCGTGTCGATCTGCTGCTGAATCCAGCCGGCTACCTCGGACTCAGGCCACAGGCTTGCGCCGTCGATGCGGATGGGGGAGGGGAAGCGGCCCTGCTTGATGAGGGCGTAGAGCTTTGTTTTGCGGAAGCCGGTCGCGTCGGTGACGGACTCAAGGCGAAGTAGGCGTGTCATGTGGTGCGCTCCATGGCGACCGCCGCCTTGGGGGCGACGATGCGATAAAGCACGGACTGCTGATCCCACCGGCGTGCCGGTGTACTCGGGTTAATCCGCCGTGTGCTGCCAGTGTGGTGCAGCCTGGCAGGGCGTGCGGATCATCGCCGGCATTGCACCGGCGGCCCCACTCCTGACTGCCCGCACTGCGGGACGATGCCAGAAGATCAGTTAAGTGTAAGTGTACGTTTGCGTTCGCACGAACGCAATCAGGCGGAAGCCTTCAATGCAACCACGTTATCGCCGGCCTCGGCGGCCGCCAGTTGTGCGCCCCACCAGTCGGCAATACGCTGCCGCTCGATCAGCCGCAATCCACGGTCATACGCGCGGGCCACCTCGCCGTCGTGGACGTGATCCAGCGCCAGGTCGACGGCCGCCTTGCTGAACTTCGCGCCGCCGCCCACCTCGGCGTCGACCACATGATCCTTGGTCAGTGTGGCAAACGCGCTGCGCCAGCCGTGCGGACTGTGCCGATCGCGGTAGCCCAGCGTCTCGCGCAGGAATTTCTCGATGGCCTCGCGGCTCACGAACCGGCGCCCCTGCTGCCCAGGGAAAAGGTAGCCTTCCTCCGGCTTGCCCATCGCGCTGTGCCAGCGCCGCAGCGCGTCAACCAGGTGCGAAGGCAGAATGACTTTGTGGTCATGGGTGCGGCCCTTGCTGACCTTCATGGCGGCCCTGGGGATGGACCAGGACGGCACCTCGCCGTACAGGTCGAAGTGCTGCCACTGCGCGCTCACACCGTTGTCGATCCGCACGGCCGTGTATGCGATCAGGCGGTTGCACAGCTTGATTGCCGTGCTGGCGTTTGAAACCTCGGCGGCGCGAAGCAACGCCCCCAACTCGGGGAAAGTCAGCAGCGCGGGCTGGTGCCGCACTTCCTTGGCCGGGCCCAGCGCGCCACGGTTGGCGAACACGTCCGCCGGGTTGTCGTTGCGCAGGCCCAGCCGGGCGCCGTAGGCGAAGATGGCGCGCAGGTGCTGCACCAGCTTGCCGGCCGTGTCGCGTTTCCCGTCGTCCAGCAATTCCTCGACCACCCGGTTGAGGTGCACTGGCATGATCGCCGCCACCGGGAGGTTGCCCAGCAGGGGCAGGGCGTGGAGTTCCAATGCCCGGCGGCTGATCTTGGCGTGAATGTCTGACCAGCCGGCTTCCTGGCGGCGCAGCCACGCATCCGCCAGATCGCTGAACAACTGCAAGGCCGCAGTGTGCCCCGCGACTCGTTCTAGCCGGCGCTCGGCCACCGGGTTCTTGCCGGACTTGACCATCAGGGCGGCCGCGTCGCGTGCCTCGCGGGCTTGCTTCAGGCTGACCACCGGGTAGCTGCCAAGCCCCATCATCTTCTCGCTGCGCTTGGTGCCGTTCTCAGTTCCATCGACCAACGAAACTGAGAGCGAATACAGGTACGACCAGCTTGGGGACCGATCACCCTGCCGGCGCAAGTACAGGCCGGCGCCGTCGCCCAGCCTGAAGTCGCCGGGGGTTTTAACCCTGGCTTCGATTTCCTTGATGGTCAGCAGATCACGGCCGCGCCGGATCTTCTTGTTCACAGTGCCTTCGCTGGAAGCCTTGCCGGCTGCGGGTTTTGCTTTGTTCACAGTTTCCTCCGTTCGTGATCGCCGTTCACAGCCCTGTTCTCAGTTTAGACTGCGGATAGGTGCGAACGCAAACGAACGTATAAGAACCTGATTCTACAAACAAAAATCCCCGCTCGAGGCGGGGATCTTAGTAAAAAAGCACACAAATGGTGGAGGCGGCGGGAATCGAACCCGCGTCCGCAAGCCCTACACAGACAGTTCTACATACTTAGTCAGGTGATTTGGTTTAACCCTGGCGGCGTCCACAGACAGACTACGACAGAGCGAGCTACCTTGGATTTAAGCGTTGCCAAAGTAGCCCTGGCAGCGCCGATTTTCCTGTAAATGACTGTGCAGCCCGGATTGCTCCAAGCCCCGGCCCAGGAAAAAACCGGTGCACAGCCTCACCGATTAAGCGGCGAGGGCGTAGCTTTCGTCGTTGGCGACTATGCGTTTTTCCAGATGGATTTACGAGGTAACCTGGTCCTCGGTATGCCCTGCGCTGCTTCGCAACCTCCGTCGAAACCAGGTCGCCCCCATTTGTCACATGCTGCCGGTGCATCAGGTACAGCTGGAGTCCAACACTCCAACGCGTAGTATGCGCCATCAATCTGCGGATTGCAGCTCCGTTGGTGCCGCTGGCAGGCGGCGCGCATCTTCAGCGCCCGCCGGCCACCGCCAGGATACTGCCGGTGACATAACTTGCTGCATCCGAGATCAGCCACAGCACGCACTGCGCCACCTCATCGGCCGTCCCGGCACGGCCAAGCGGAATCGAGGGGAGCAGGGTCGTCAGCCGGTCCGGTCGTCCGGCCCGGGCATGAATTTCGGTATCGATCATGCCTGGGGCAACGGCATTCACGCGCACCCCCTCGGCCGCCACCTCCTTGGCAAGTCCCATCGTGAAGGTATCCACGGCCCCCTTGGTGGTGGCATACAGCACCATGTCGCCAGTGCCGCCGGTGCGGGCCGATCCAGAGGACAGATTCACGATACTGCCACCCCGACCGCCATGACGGGTGCTGAGTCGCTGCACGGCCAGCCGGCTGGCCGTGAACAGCGCAGTCACATTGCAGTTGAGCACGTCCTGCACGGTCTGCTCGGTCATGCTGTCCACACGCGACAGGCGGCCGGTGATGCCGGCGTTGTTGACCAGCGCATGCAGCGGCGCCATCCGGTCGGCCGCCGCAAACAGGGCCTGCAGGCTGGCTTCGCTGCGCACGTCGGCCTGCACCGCATGCGCTGCAAGATGCTGCGGAGCCAGATCGTGCACCAGCGCGATGGCCGACGCTTCATCCTCCAGATAGCTGAACAGCGGCAGGTAGCCAGCCTCTGCCAGAACCCGCACGGTGGCGGCACCAATGCCGCGGCTGCCGCCCGTGACAACCACCAGGCCTTGGTCTTGCATGTCTTGTCTCCGGTGTTGACGCGCCCTCGGTCATTGACGGGCGCGCAATCAACTTGTCCTGCCTGGGGGGGCACCGCAGTGCCTTGACCCGCTCAGGCCTTGCGCAGCAAGTCCAGCAATGCTGCGGGCGTGGCGATGTGGTGCGCGGCAGGCCATGTCGTTGGCGGTGCGCCATTGCCCAGATAGCCATAGGCGGCAACCACCCCGGCCATGCCAGCGGCCTGCGCCGCCTGCATGTCGCGCTCGTCATCTCCCACGTAAACCAGTTGTGCCGGCGCCAGGGCCAGCAGGCCGGCCGCACCGAGCAGCGGGTCCGGATACGGTTTGGGCCGCTCGAAGGTATCGCCGCACACCAGGCAGGCGGCCCGCTGCAGTGGCGGCATCTGCGCCACCAAGGGTTTGGCAAACCGCGCAAACTTGTTGGTCACGATGCCCCAGGGCACCCCGGCCGCATCAAGGCCGGCGAGCAGGTCGTGCACGCCTTCAAACAGCACGCTGTCGCGGGTCAGGCGGGTTTCGTAAACCTGGTAATACTCCTCGCGCAGTTCCTCGTAGAACGGGTCGGCGGGCCCGATGCCAAAGCCCTCTGCCAGCATGCCACGCGCTCCCGTGCTGGCGAGCGGGCGCAGGCGTTCCATGGCCACCAGCGGCCGGTCGTAGCGCGCACAGAGGTCGTTGAGTGCGCCGCCAAGATCCGGCGCGGTATCGGCCAGCGTACCGTCCAGATCGAACAGCACGCCTTGCCACGTGGCCGCCGTGCCAGCGCTCATGCCGCTGCCCGCGGACGTCGGGTGGACTGGATGTAGTTGACGCTGACATCCTGGTTCAGCCGATATACCTTGGTGAACGGGTTGTAGGTCATGCCGGTGAGGTCACCCAGATCGAGGCCGGCATTGCGCGCCATCCGCGCCAGTTCGCTGGGCTTGATAAAGCGGCTCCATTCGTGGGTACCCTTCGGCAGCAGCTTCAGCACATACTCGGCACCGATGATCGCGAACAGGTAACTTTTCGGATTGCGGTTGAGTGTGCTGAAAAAGACATGGCCGCCCGGTTTCACCAAGCGCGCGCAGGCCGCGATGGTTTGCGCCGGGTCGGGGACGTGCTCCAGCATTTCCATGCAGGTCACCACATCAAAACTGGCCGGTTCCCGGTCGGCCAGGGCTTCGGCGGCAATCGCCTCGTAGTCCACGGCCACGCCCGACTCCAGCGCGTGCAGCTTGGCCACCTTGAGCGCCTTGTCCGCCAGGTCGATACCCTTCACCTGCGCGCCCTTGGCGGCCATCGATTCGGCGAGGATGCCACCACCGCAGCCGATATCGACCACCCGTTTTCCCTGCAGTCCGCCTACGGTGCGGTCAATCAGGTTCAGGCGCAGCGGGTTGATCTGGTGCAACGGCCGGAATTCGCTGTCCGGATCCCACCAGCGGTGGGCGAGGGCGCTGAATTTCTCCAGTTCCGCGGGGTCGTGGTTGCCAGCAGGGGCTGCGGCGGATGAAGCATCATTCATGATCAGGATCCGGAAAATTCACGCTGCAGGTATGGAGTGCCGGGCAGCCATGTGGTTCATTGTGCGGTGCGCTTACAGGAAGCGGTCGAGCAGGGTGCGGCTGTGCTGATCCAGTGCCCAGCGGTCGGGGATGCGATAGTGCAGGCCATGATTGTCCGCGATCAGCAGCGCCGGGCCCTCCAGTCGACGGATGTCCTCCTCGCCGCGCAGCACCAGCGTGGTGTCGCCCTGATCGGTTACCACGCGCCAGGTGGACGGGGTGGCAAAGCTCGACACCGACTCGATCCGCAGCAGGGTGGGCATGAACTCGCGCTCACGCAGTTCCTCGCGCACCAGGGTCTGGATGGGGGCCGGCAGCGTGATCAGCAGGTCGATGAAAGCCAGTTCGTCACCCTGTGGGCCGACCATTGACACGCTTTCCTCTGGCGCGCTGAGCGGAAAGGCACGGACCGGAACCACAGGCGCATGATGCGCGCCGGCGCCATCAATCAGTTCGAGCTGTCCGAAGGCATTGCGGCGCAGTTGCCAGTCAGGCTGTTGGGTCGGTATGCCGGGCAGCGTGGATTGGGTGGGGCTCATGCCTCATCCTCCAGGTGCGTTTCGGTGGTGCGCAACTGCGCCTGATACAGCCGCCAGTAAGCGCCCTCTCGCGCCATCAGTTCCTCGTGCGGACCTACCTCCACAATCCGGCCGCGGTCCATCACCACCAGACGGTCGGCCTTGCGCAGCGTACTCAGCCGGTGGGCAATCGCGATGGTGGTGCGTCCTTGCACCAGATTGTCGAGGGCGCGCTGGATCTCCTTTTCGGTTTCGGTATCCACCGAACTGGTGGCCTCATCCATGATCAGGATGCGCGGATTGATCAGCAGCGCGCGCGCAATCGAGATGCGCTGGCGTTCGACCCCGGACAGTCCCTGGCCGCGTTCACCCACCAGCGAATCGTAGCCCTGCGCCAGCCGCAGGATGAATTCGTGCGCGTTGGCGGCGCGCGCCGCCGCGATGATCTCGGCCCGGCTGGCGTTGGGGCGGCCATAGGCGATATTGTCGGCAATCGTGCCAAAGAACAGGAAGGGTTCCTGCAGCACCAGCCCGATGTTGCGGCGGTATTCGGCCAGCGGTACCGAGCGGATGTCCACGCCATCGACCAGGATCGCACCATCGGCCACATCGTAAAACCGGCAGATCAGGTTGACCAGGGTGCTCTTGCCCGAACCACTGTGACCGACCAGGCCGATCATCTCGCCCGGACGGATCGACAACGACAGGCCGCGGATCACCGCGCGGTTACCATAACGGAAACCCAGGTCGCGCAGTTCGAGGGCACCTTGAACTTCGCCAAGATGCACGGGTTGTGCCGGATCCGGTACGTTCGAGACGTGGTCCAGAATGTCGAAGATGCGCTTGGCACCGGCGGCCGCCTTTTGGGTCACCGACACGATCCGGCTCATCGAATCGAGCCTTCCATAAAAGCGGCCGATGTAGGCAAGGAACGCGGTCAGCGTGCCCACCGTAATCGACTGCTGCGACACCTGCCAGATGCCGAACGCCCAGACCACCAGCAGACCGATTTCGGTGAGCAGCGATACCGTGGGCGAAAACAGGCTCCAGGTCTTGTTGAGCCGGTCATTGATCAGCAGATTGTGCTGGTTGGCGGCACGAAAGCGCTGGGCTTCGCGTCCTTCCTGGGCGAAGGCCTTCACCACGCGGATACCCGGAATGGTGTCGGAGAGCACATTGGTGACTTCACCCCATACCCGGTCGATTTTTTCGAAACCGGTGCGCAAGCGGTCGCGCACGAGATGGATGTTCCATGCAATCAACGGCAGCGGCAACAGGGTGACGACCGCCAGCGCCGGGTTGATCGAGAACAGGATCAGCGCGGTCATCACGATCATCAGTACATCCGTGATGAAATCCAGGGCGTGCAGCGACAGGAACACGCTGATCCGGTCGGATTCCGAACCGATCCGCGAGATCAGGTCACCGGTGCGCTTGCTGCTGAAATACTCAAGCGACAGGTGCAGCAGGTGTTCATAGGTCGCTGTGCGCAGGTCGGCGCTGATCCGTTCGGAGACCAGCGCGAGGATGTAGGTTTTGGCCCAGCCAAGCCCCCAGCTCACGATGGCGGCCGCAAACAGGCCGCCGAGGTAGAGCGACACGTCCATCATGGCAATGTGCTTGCCTGACTGGAACGGGATCAGCACATCATCCATCAGCGGCATATAAAGATAGGGCGATACCAGGGTGGCCGCGGTGGCCCCCAGCATCAGCAGGAAGCCGGCCAGCAACTGGCCGCGGTAGGGGCGGGCAAAACGCCACAGCCGGAACAGCGTCCAGGTGGAAGGCGGCCGGTACAGGGTGCGTGCGCAGACCGGACAGTCGTCCTCGTCGGGCGGCAGCGGCGTCTTGCAACTGGGGCACAGGCTTTCCGCGTCTTCCTCGTCGCGTTCGCCAGTCTGTGCAAACCGCTGTTCGGCCCGGAAACGATCGATCAGACGCTGCACGGCGGCCTGCTGCGCCAGCGTGTAGCGCCAGCGCGCAAGGCGCTGGCTGGCATCGCCAAGTTCCAGCGTGCCAATCCCGCCGTGGTCCTGACAGGTCAGTCGCCAGTGCCCCTTGACTGGCCAGTCATCCCACCTTGCATTCCCTTCATTCCAGGCCAGCAAGCGCCGTCCGGTCAGGGCCAGGGCTCCGCGGCGAAAACGCAGCGCGCTGTCCAAGTCAACCTCAACCGAGGTCAGCACGTTCTCATCCGCAGAGAGGAGCGGTTGTAGGTGTGCCTGCCATTCAATCGGCAGGGGGGTGCCTGGCGTGGGGCTTGCCGGTGCTTCAGGGCTCATTCGGGGCTGAACGCTTGCATTTGCTGAGTCAGAGTCATGTTGCGAAATGTAACATAGGCACCTGTTGATTCCGTCCGCGGCTTCCGACATCAAGGGAAGATGAAGAACAAAGACATTACGCTGTTGCGCGTCACCCACCTGCAGGGACCCAACGTCTGGACCTATCGCCCGGTCATCGAGGCCTGGCTGGATATCGGCGCTTTTGAACAGGCGCCTTCCAATCAACTGCCAGGCTTTACCGAGCGACTGCTCGCCTGGTTGCCCGGCCTGCGCGACCATCGGTGCGGCGTGGGGCACGCAGGCGGCTTCATGGAGCGCCTGTATGGCGGCACCTGGATTGGCCATGTGCTGGAGCATGTGGTGCTGGAACTGCAGTCGCGCGCAGGCATGCGCACCGGCTTCGGCAAGACCCGCCAGACCGCCGAGGGCTCCGGCATCTACAAAATGGCGTTCCGCACCCGCAACGAGGCTGTCGGTCGCGCGGCGCTCGATGGCGGGCGTCTGCTGGTGTTGGCCGCCGTGGCGGACCAACCCTTCGATGTGCCAGCCCTGATCGAGATCCTCACCGACATGGTGGATTCGCTGTGCCTGGGACCCAGTACCTCGGCGATCACGGACGCCGCCGGCACCAGGCGCATCCCGTTCATCCGGCTCACCGATGGCAATCTGGTCCAGTTGGGCCACGGCGTGCGGCAACGTCGCATCTGGACGGCGGAAACCGACCGCACCTCGGCGATTGCCGAATATATTTCCAGCGACAAGGACCTGACCAAGCGCTTGCTTGCTTCCTGCGGTGTACCGATTCCCGAGGGGCAGGTGGTGGCCAGCCCCGAAGAGGCCTGGGAGGCGGCGCAGGAGATCGGGCTACCGGTGGTGGTCAAACCGGTGGACGGCAACCATGGTCGGGGGGTTTCGCTCGACCTGCGCGAGCAGGCGCATATCGAGGCCGCCTACGTGGTGGCCGAGCGACATGGCAGCGAGGTGCTGGTGGAGCGCTTCATCCCCGGCAACGAACATCGTCTGCTGGTGGTCGGCGGCGCGGTGGTGGCTGCGGCACGGGGCGAAACAGCCGCGATCGTGGGTGACGGTAGCGCCACCATCCTGCAACTGGTCGAAGATCAGCTCAATCAGGACCCGCGCCGCGGTCATGGCGATGACTTTCCGCTCAACAAGATCCACGTCGATCTGGACTCGGCCGTGCGCCTGGAGTTGTCGCGCCAGGGTTTCGAGCCCACGTCGGTGCCACCGGCGGGCAAGCAGGTGCTGATCCAGCGCAACGGCAATGTGTCGATCGACTGCACCGACGACATTCATCCCGAAGTGGTGCAACGCGCTGTGCTGGCCACCCGCGTTGTGGGTCTCGATATTGCCGGGGTGGACCTGGTGGTGGAGGACATCGGTCAGCCGCTGGAATCGCAGGGTGGCGCCATTGTCGAGATCAATGCGGGTCCCGGTCTGCTGTCCCACATCAAGCCGGGTATTGGTCAACCGCGCCCGGTCGGTGAAGCGATCGTGGCCCATCTGTTTCCGGAAGGCGACCATGCGCGTATCCCGGTGGTCGGGGTGATCGGCCGCCACGGCACCACCGAAGTGGCCCGTCTGGTCGCCTGGCTGTTGCGCCTGGCGGGCCAGCAGGTGGGGCTGGCCTGCGCGGACGGCCTGTTTCTGGGACGTCGCAAGGTGGGTCTGCGCAGTGCCGTCAACTTCGAGGATGGTCAGCGTGTGCTGATGAATCGCACCGTGTCGGCGGCCGTGATCGAGAGTTCGGCGCGTGCCATTCTGACCGAGGGTCTGCCCTATGACCGCTGCGCAGTGGCAGTCATCACCGATGTCACCGGCGGCGACCAGCTGGGCGAGTTCTTCATTCACGACGATGCCGCCTTGTTTGACGTGTTGCGCACGCCAGTCGATGTGGTACTGCCTGATGGCGTGGCGGTACTCAATGGCGCCGACCCGCATGCGGTTGAAATGGCAGCGCTGTGCGACGGTGACGTGATCCTGTTTGCAGTGGAGGAAACACAACCCGCCTTGCAGGCGCATCGCGCCGCCGGCCATCGCGCAGTGTTTGCGCGCGACGGCCGCCTGTATCTGGCGACCGGTGCGCAGGAAGCCCTGCTCGAGGAACTCGGTGAGCTCACCCCGGGTGGCGTGGGAGCGCTGGACAATCAGACCGTGCTTGCGGCAGCAGCGGCCGGCTGGGCTCTCGACCTGGATCCCGAGCTGATCGCCGCCGGTATTGAAACCTTTGAAGCTGAGCACACGACCGCAGCGCATGGTGCGCCGGCCCTGCGTCAGCACAAATCCTGAGTCGCCCCGCCATGGAACTGTCCCGAATCCGCGCCTTGCGCGGTCCCAACCTCTGGAGCCGTCATACCTCGTTGGAAACCGTGGTGACCTGCAGCGAGGCCGAGTGCACCATCAACGCGCTGGCCGGCTTTGAAGACCGCCTGCGTGCCCGCTTTCCCCAGCTGGGGCAATTACGCCAGCGCCGTACCTCCGGGCCGGTGTCGCTTGCGCATGTGCTGGAGCTGGCTGCGCTGGGCCTGCAGGCGCAGGCGGGTTGTCCGGTCACCTTCAGTCGCACCCAGGCCACGGTCGAGCCTGGCGTGTACCAGGTGGTGGTGGAATACAGCGAGGAAGCCGTGGGACGACTGGCCCTGCAGGGTGCGCAGGCACTGATCCAGGCCGCGCTCGACGATGTTCCCTTCGACCTGCCAGGCACCCTGGACGCCTTGCGCGAACTGGACGAGGACGAGCGGCTGGGACCTTCCACTGGCGCCATCGTGCATGCCGCCGTGGCGCGCGGCATTCCCTTTCGTAGGCTGACCAGCGGCAGCCTGGTGCAGTTTGGCTGGGGTTCCAGGCAGCGACGCATCCAGGCGGCTGAAATCGATTCGACCAGCGCAATCGCCGAGACGATTGCGCAGGACAAGCAGCTGACCAAGCGGCTGCTGGCTGCTGCCGGGGTGCCGGTCCCGGCCGGCCGGCCGGTGCGCAACGCCGAAGATGCCTGGGCGGCGGCGTTGGAGATTGGCCTGCCAGTGGTGGTCAAACCGCAGGACGGTAACCAGGGCAAGGGCGTGACCGTCAACATCGATGAGCGCGGTCCGCTGGAGCAGGCGTATGCCGTGGCGGCCGAGTTCCGTGATGATGTGCTGGTGGAAAAATATCTGGCGGGACATGATTTCCGCCTGCTGGTGGTAGGTGATCGTCTGGTGGCTGCCGCACGCCGCGAACCGCCGATCGTGATCGGTGATGGTAATTGCTCGGTAGCCCAACTGGTCGACAAGGTGAACGCCGACCCGCGTCGTGGCAGCGGCCACGCCACCAGTCTGACCAAGATCCGACTGGACGAAATCGCCCTGGCGCAACTCGCCAAGCAGGGCATGACTGCAGACAGCGTGCCGGCGCGTGGTGCGCGCGTGGTGCTGCGTAACAACGCCAACCTGTCCACCGGTGGCAGTGCCACCGATGTCACCGACGACGTCCATCCCGAAGTGGCCGCGCGGGCGGTGGATGCCGCGCAGATGATCGGTCTGGATATCTGTGGTGTGGACGTAGTGTGCGACAACGTGCTGCAACCCCTCGAGGCGCAGGGCGGCGGTATTGTGGAAGTCAATGCGGCGCCGGGCCTGCGCATGCATCTGTCGCCGTCATTCGGCAAGGGGCGCGCGGTGGGCGAGGCGATCATCGCCAACATGTATCCCGATGACGAGGACGGCCGCATTCCTGTGGTCGCGGTCACTGGTACCAATGGCAAGACCACCACCGTGCGTCTGATTGCGCACCTGCTCACGGCCACTGGCTTGCGGGTGGGCATGACCAACACCGACGGTGTGTATGTGGAGGGGCGCCAGATTGACAGCGGTGACTGCTCGGGGCCGAAGAGCGCCCGCAATGTGCTGATGCATCCCATGGTGGATGCGGCCGTATTCGAGACTGCACGCGGTGGCATCCTGCGTGAAGGCCTCGCCTTTGATCGCTGTCAGGTGGGCGTGGTGACCAATATTGGTGAAGGCGACCACCTCGGGTTGAATTACATCACCACCGTGGAAGACTTGGCCGTGCTCAAGCGCGTGATCGTGCAGAACATTGCCCCGACCGGCATGGCGGTACTGAATGCCGCCGATCCGATCGTGGCCGCCATGGCCGATAACAGCCCGGGTGCGGTCACGTTCTTTGCGACCGACCGGCACCTGCCGGTGATGGCTGCCCAGCGGGCCAAACGCCGTCGCGTGGTGTATGTGGATGGCGACGCCCTGGTGGCCGAGGAAGGTCGCCAGCGCACGCGCATCCTGTTGGCCGAGGTGCCAGTCACCCAGGATGGCATCATCCGCTTCCAGGTGGAAAACGTGATGGCAGCGGTGGCGGCTGCGTGGGCACTCGACGTGCCTTGGGAGCATATTCGCGCCGGCCTGGCGTCTTTTCATGCCGAATCAGACAACGTACCCGGACGCTTCAACCTGTTCCGGTATCGCGGGGCCACGGTGATTGCCGACTACGGCCACAACCCGGATGCCATGCGCGCCCTGGTGGCCGCGGTGATGGCCATGCCGGCACGACAGCGCTCGGTGGTGATCAGCGGGGCCGGCGACCGCCGCGACGAGGACATCCGGGCGCAGACGCGCATTCTCGGCAGTGCCTTCGACACGGTGCTGCTTTACGAGGACGCCTGCCAGCGTGGACGGGTGGACGGCGAAGTGGTGGCGCTGCTGCGCGAAGGCCTGCAAGGCGCCAGCCAGACCCGTACGGTGGAAGAAATCCGTGGCGAGTTTATTGCCATCGATCGCGCGCTGTCGCAGCTTGCGGAGGGCGACCTGTGCCTGGTGCTGGTGGATCAGGTAGAGGCGGCGCTGGCGCACATCGCCAGTCGGGTGGCCGAAGGCTGATTGGCCGGGGGCGCCCGGCCGTCCAGTCGCCGTCTGGTCAGCGCGCCTGCAGGCGGCGTCCCCAGGCCAGGGCACGGCTGCGCAATTCTTCGGCATCCACCTTGACGAGGCGGCGGTCGTGCAGCAAGGCTTCGCCGGCCACCCAGACATTGCGTACCTGCTCGCGGCCAGCGCTGTAGACCACCTGGGCAATCGCATCGAATAGCGGCAGGGTGTCCAGCATGTCCAGTTGGATGCTGATCAGGTCGGCCTGCTTGCCTGCCTGCAGGCTGCCAATCTGTGCGGCCAGGCCAAGCGCGCGGGCCCCGCCCAGGGTGGCCAGCGTCAGCAGTTCGGCGGCCGGCAGCGTGCCTGCCTGGCCGCTCGCGCCCTTGGCCAGCAGGCCGGCCGTGCGGGTTTCGGCCAGCACGTCGAGCCGGTTGTTGCTGGCGGCGCCATCCGTGCCAATCCCCACATTCACGCCGGCAGCGCGCAGCTCGTGCAGCGGAGCGATGCCGCTGGCCAGCTTCAGGTTGGAGTGCGGGCAGTGGGCAACGCTGACGCCGTGCGCCGCCAGCAGGTCGATTTCGCCCGGCGTCAGATGTACTGCATGCACCGCAATCAGGCGCGGGTCGAGCACGCCCAGTCGGGCCAGCCGTTCGATCGGCCGAACCCCGTGCTGGCGCAGGCTGTCGTCAATTTCCGTGGTGGTCTCGTGCACATGCAGGTGTACCGGCAGGTCGAGTTCGTCGGCAAAGGTCATCACACGCCGGAAGGTGGCATCCCCCACGGTATAGGGCGCATGCGGTGCCATGGCAAAGTTCAGGCGCGGCTCGTCGCGCAGCAGGTCGCGCGCGGCCAGGCCCTTGCGCAGATAGTCATCGGCATCGGTGGCCCAGGTGGTCGGAAATTCGAGCACGGTAATGCCCAGGGTTGCGCGCAGGCCGCTGCTGATCACGGCCCGGGCGGCCGCCTCCGGAAAAAAATACATGTCATTGAAGGTGGTCACGCCGCCGCGCACGAACTCGGCGCAGGCCAGGGCGGTGCCATCCTCGACAAAGGCGTCGCTCACCCAGCGCGCTTCGGCCGGCCAGATGTGCTTGGTCAGCCAGTCCATCAGTGCGAAATCGTCAGCGTATCCGCGCAGCAGGGTCATGGCGGCGTGCGCGTGCAGGTTGACCAGTCCGGGCAGCAACGCCTGGCCGGGCAGGGCGCAGCGTTGCACGTGCGGGTACCGGTGCTGGAGCTCATGCACTGGCAGGATGGCTTCAATCAGCGCGCCCTGCATTACCAGGGCGTGGTCCTGCAAGACCTTCCCCTGCGGTTCGATCGGGATCAGCCATTCGGGCAGCAAGGCAGTGCGATGGTCTGGCAGCATGGCAACGGTCGGTTCGGTGGACAGGCCCGTCAGCATACTGCCCTTCGCGCTGCAAAACGAAGAGGCCCCCGCATCCTGCGATGCGGGGGCCTCTTCGAGCTGACACAACGACCAGTGCAAGGCACCGGTCGCATGGACCGTCTTACTTCAGCTCTTCGGTGCCTTCGAAGCTGATTTCTACACGGCGGTTGAGCTGGCGACCGGCTGCCGTCTTGTTGGTGGCGACCGGCTCGTGCTTGCCCTTGCCGGCGGTGGCCACTTCGCTGTCCGCGTAGCCCTTGGACACGATGTAAGCCTTGACCGACTCGGCACGACGCACCGACAGCTTGTCGTTGTACTTGTCGGTACCGATGATGTCGGTGTGACCGGTCACGGTGATGTGCTCAACCTTGATCGGGCCGCCCAGCTTGGCAGTCTTGGCCAGTTCTTCGTCGATGCGCTGCTTGCCGGCCGGACGCAGGTTGGACTTGTCGAAGTCGAACAGGGCGTCTGCAGCCAGGGTGATCTTCTTCAGCTCGACCATCTTCGGGGCGGGTGCCGGAACCACAACCGGAGCGGGCGCCGGAGCCTCGACCGGCGGTGCCGGCGGCGGCGGCGGCGGGGTCACGGGAGCCGGTGCCGGCGGCGGCACGACCGGCGCTGGCGGCGGCGGGGGCGGGGGCTGGATCGTGCAATCGGCCGGGTGACCGGTGGTGCCGACGGCTGAACCGATGTTCACGCAATCGCCGTATGCGGTGGTGACCGGCATGTTGGAGCTGGTGCCAACGTGGCCGGCGGACACTGCGCCAACTTCGTCTGCCTGGTGGGCGAATGCGCCATTGGCTGCAATCACCAACGCGCTGGCCACGAGCTGACCGATTACTTGCTTATTCATTGAAAAACACTCCGTTGAGTGGGTTGAAAACATTCAGTCGGCAGGATTTGCGGCTTGCGCCATCGGGTTGATCGATCGCGCCAACCCATCCTCTACTCCCCGCATACTAACCGAAGCGCCATTTTCGATGTAAGCGCCAACCCTGCAGTGCGTGGCGAATAAAAGCTGTCCGTGGTATATTTGTTGCACTTTTGCAACACATCAGCGGTGCCTTCCCGCCCGCTTTTTCAATGACTTCTTTTGCCAAAGAGACGCTTCCGGTCAGTCTGGAAGACGAAATGAGCCGTTCCTATCTGGAATATGCGATGAGTGTCATCGTGGGGCGTGCCCTTCCGGATGTGCGAGACGGCCTGAAACCTGTGCATCGGCGTGTGCTGTTTGCCATGCACGAACTGTCCAACGACTGGAACAAGGCCTACAAGAAGTCGGCCCGTATCGTGGGCGATGTGATCGGCAAGTACCATCCGCATGGCGACACCGCCGTGTACGACGCCATCGTGCGCATGGCGCAGGACTTTTCGCTGCGCTACCCGCTGGTGGACGGGCAGGGCAATTTCGGTTCGGTGGACGGCGACAATCCGGCCGCCATGCGTTACACCGAAATCCGTATGGCCAAGATCACCCACGAGCTGCTCAACGACATCGACAAGGAAACCGTTGATTTCGGCCCCAACTACGACGGATCGGAGCAGGAGCCCCTGATCCTTCCGGCGCGCTTCCCCAACCTGCTGGTCAATGGTTCGAGTGGTATCGCGGTCGGCATGGCCACCAACATCCCGCCGCATAACCTCAACGAGGTGGTGGGGGCCTGCCTGAAGCTGCTGGAAAACCCGGCGATCACCATTGATGAACTGATCGAACTGGTGCCGGCACCGGACTTTCCCACGCGCGGCTTCATTTACGGTGTGACCGGTGTACACGAAGGCTATCGCACCGGCCGTGGCCGGGTGGTGATCCGGGCACGCACCCATGTGGAAGACATGGAGCGTGGTTCGCGCAAGGCGCTGATCGTTGACGAGCTGCCCTATCAGGTCAACAAGGCCAACCTGCTGATCAAGATTGCCGAACTGGTGCGCGAAAAGCGCATCGAGGGCATTTCCGACCTGCGCGATGAGTCCGACAAGTCGGGCATGCGGGTGGTGATCGAGCTGAAAAAGGGCGAGCATCCCGATGCGGTGCTCAACAACCTGTTCAAGCTCACGCCCCTGCAGGACTCGTTTGGCATGAACATGGTGGCGCTGGTGGACAACCAGCCGCGCCTGCTCAACCTCAAGGAGTTTCTCGAGGCCTTCCTGCGTCATCGCCGCGAGGTGGTCACGCGTCGCACGGTGTTTGAGCTGCGCAAGGCGCGCGAGCGGGCCCATGTGCTGGAAGGGCTGGCCGTGGCACTGTCCAATGTGGACGAAATCATTGCCCTGATCAAGGCCTCGGCCACCCGTCAGGTGGCACGCGACGCGCTGATGGCGCGAGGCTGGCGTTCCGGGCTGGTGGAAGACATGCTGGCGCGCGCCACGCCGGAAGCCTCGCGCCCCGACAACGCCACGCCTGGCCTCGGCCTGCAGGGCGACGGCTACTACCTGTCCGAAGCCCAGGCCCAGGCCATCCTGGAAATGCAGCTGCAGCGGCTGACCGGCCTGGAGCAGGACAAGATCCGCGACGAATACCGCGACGTGATGGCGCGCATCCTCGACCTGATCGACATTCTGGCCCGGCCCGAGCGCATCACCGCGATCATCGCCGGCGAGCTGGATCATATCCGCACCCAGTTTGGCGATGCACGGCGCAGCGAGATCGTGCTGCATACCGAAGACATCAACCTGGAAGACCTGATCACCCCCGAAGAGATGGTGGTCACCCTGTCGCATGGCGGCTACATGAAGCGCCAGTCGATCACCGACTATCGCGCCCAACGACGCGGTGGTCGCGGCAAGCAGGCCACGGCCACCAAGGAAGATGACTACATCGACCAGCTGCTGGTGGCCAATACGCACGACCACATCCTGTGCTTCAGCAATCGTGGTCAGGTCTACCAGCTGCGTACCTTCGAGGTACCGGAGGGCAGCAGCAATTCGCGCGGCAAGCCCATCGTCAACCTGCTCAACCTGCAGGACAGCGAAAAGATCACCACCATCCTGCCGGTCAAGGAATTCGACGACGACCATTTCGTGTTCATGGCCACGGCCATGGGTACGGTCAAAAAAACACCACTCACCGCGTTCGCACGGCCGCGCAGTGCGGGGTTGATCGCCGTCGATCTGGATGAGGGCGATTTCCTGATCGGGGCGGCAGTCACCGACGGCCAGCACGATGTGATGCTGTTCACCGATGGCGGCAAGGCAATCCGCTTCCCTGAATCCGATGTGCGGCAAATGGGCCGCGTTTCGCGCGGGGTGCGCGGCATGCGTCTGGCCGAAGGCCAGCAGGTGATTGCCCTGCTGGTGGCTGCCGACGAGGCGCAGTCGGTGCTCACGGCAACCGAGAATGGGTATGGCAAGCGCACCTCGATCGCCGAGTACACCAAGCATGGTCGCGGCGGACAGGGCATCATCGCCATCCAGACCACCCCGCGCAATGGCAAGGTGGTATCGGCCTCGCTGGTGCGGCTGGAAGATGATGTGATGCTGATCACCGACGGCGGTGTGCTGATCCGCACCCGGGTTAGCGAAATTTCCGAGCTGTCGCGCGCCACGCAGGGGGTCACGCTGATCAACCTCGATGATGGCGAGAAGCTGATCGGGCTGTCGCGCGTGCCCGAGGCCGATCAGGCGGACGGCGCCGATGCGGCCGAGGACGGCGCCGACTTGGCAGTGGCGGCGCAGGCGGGTAGCGACGGTGGCATTGACCCGGCGCCGTCTGCAGACGATCCTGTCGACCCGCAGGCCTGAGCCTGACCGGGGCGCGCAGCAGCAACGGGCGGACCGGACCAGTCCGCCTGTTTATTCAGAATCCAGCCTGAGTTTCCATCCGACGCATGTCCGAACACTCGCCTCTCCTGCCGCCCAGTGCCGAAGACGAAGCCCGCCTGAGTGCCCTGCGCGGCATCATCGACAGCATTGACCGCGAAGTGCTGGGTCTGCTCAACCGGCGCGCCGAGGCTGCCGCCGAGATTGGTGTACTCAAGCAGGGCGCGGTGTATCGCCCGGAGCGCGAGGCGCAGGTGCTGCGCAAGGTGCAGGCGCTCAATGCCGGTCCGCTCACCAACGACACGGTGGCATTCCTGTTCCGGGAGGTAATGTCGGCCTGCCTGGCCCTCGAACAGCCGGTATCGGTGGCTTATCTGGGGCCGCAGGGCACCTACAGCGAGCAGGCGGCCGTGCGCCAGTTCGGACATGCCGCACGTACGCAGCCTTTCGCCTCGCTGGACGAAGTGTTCCGCCAGGTGGAGAGCGGACATTGCCAGTACGCCGTGGTACCGGTAGAAAATTCGCTGGGGGGCAGCGTCTCGCCCACGCTCGACCTGTTGCTCGCCACGCCGCTGCGCATCTGTGGCGAACTGCATCTGCGCATCCGCCATCAGCTGATGGCAGCGGAGGGCGTGGCCGGTCTGACCAGCGTGCAGCGGGTGTATTCCCATGCGCAGTCGCTTGCCCAATGTCAAGGCTGGCTGGCTGCCCATCTGCCCAATGCCGAGCGTATTCCGGTGGCCAGTAATGCCGACGCGGCCTTGCGTGCGGCTTCGGACCCGAACAGTGCCGCCATCGCCGGAACACTCGCTGCTGAGCGCTACCAGTTGCAGTTGCTCGCGCGCGATATCGAGGACAGTCACGACAACACCACCCGCTTTCTGGTGCTGGGTACCCAGCAGGTCGGCGTATCCGGTCGCGACAAGACCTCGCTGGTGGTCAGCACCAGCAATCGGCCCGGCGCCATCCACCGTCTGCTGGCGCCGCTTGCCGCCCACGGCGTCAGCATGAGCCGGCTGGAATCGCGACCTTCGCGCACCGGCTTGTGGGATTATGTGTTTTTCGTCGACATCGAAGGCCATGCCCAGGACCCGGCGGTGGCCAGCGCGCTGGAGGCGATGCGTGCTGATGCCTCCTTCCTGAAGGTGCTCGGTGCGTATCCGGTTGCCCCGCTATGAAGCGACCCGCCAGCCAGGTCAGGCTGCAGGCGGCCCCAGCGCGTGTCCGTGCTACCCCTGAACCCCATTCCAACCAGCAAGCAACGCCATCATGTCTCCAACTGATCTGAGCGCGCGTCACCCCTCGGCCTGTGACCTCACTGCCGCGCACATCCGGGCCATCGCCCCTTACCAGCCGGGCAAGCCCACTGCCGAATTGCAACGTGAGCTTGGCCTGACCCACATCGTCAAGCTGGCCTCCAACGAAAACCCGCTCGGCGTGAGTCCGCACGCCCTGCAAGCCATGCAGGATCAACTCGAAACCCTGGCGCTGTATCCCGACGGCAACGGATACGGCCTGAAAAGCGCCATCGCCGCGCGCTTCTGCGTGTCGCGCGAGCAGATCGTGCTTGGCAACGGCTCCAATGACATCCTTGAATTCGCCGCACGCGCCTTTCTGGGGGCAGGCACCAGCGCGGTATATTCCCGCCATGCCTTTGCGGTGTATCCGCTGGCCACCCAGACGGTGGGCGCACGGGGGATCGAAGTGCCGGCGCGCAACTATGGCTGTGACCTGACCGCCATGGTGGACGCCATCGAGGCCGATACGCGGGTGCTGTTCATTGCCAATCCGAACAATCCCACCGGCACGTTCATTCCGGCGCAGGAATTGCTGGCTGCCTTCCGCCGCGTGCCCGCGCATGTGCTGATCGTGCTGGATGAGGCTTACACCGAATACCTGACCGCGGAGGATGCGTATGACAGTCTGGGCTGGCTTGCCGAGTTCTCCAATCTGCTGGTGTCGCGCACGTTCTCCAAGGCCTATGGTCTGGCCGGCCTGCGCGTCGGTTTCGGGGTGGCCTCGCTGGAAGTGATCGACCTGCTCAACCGGGTGCGTCCGCCCTTTAACGTGAATACCCTGGCGCTGGCCGCTGCAGAAGCCGCACTCGCCGATACCGGGTTCCTGGCGCGCTCGGTCGCGCTCAACCGCGCCGGCATGGCGCAGGTCACGCGTGGCCTTGGCGACCTGGGGCTCGAAACCATTCCGTCCTGGGGCAACTTCGTGGCGTTCCGGGTGGGCGATGGCGCAGCGGTTTATCAGGCACTTCTGCGCAAGGGCGTGATCGTGCGACCGATTGCCAATTACGGCATGCCGGAATGGTTGCGCGTGAGTATTGGTCTGGCCAGCGAAAATGCCACGTTTCTGGCTGCGCTGGCGACCATCCTCGGCAAGGGCACCGAACTCGCATGATCCAGCGCCTGACGCTGATTGGCGCCGGGCTGATCGGCGGTTCGTTTGCGCTGGCGCTGCGCGCTGCGTTCCCCGGCCTGCAGGTGACCCTGTTTGACCACAATGCCGAACATGCTGCGCAGGCGGTGGCGCAGGGACTCGGGCAGCGCGCAGCCACCTCGCTGGCTGATGCGGTGCTGCATGCCGATCTGGTGATGCTGGCGGTGCCGGTCGGTGCCTTGCCTGCGCTGTTTGCCGATCTCGCGCCATTGCTCGATGCGCACACCGTGCTTACGGATGTGGGCAGCACCAAGGCGGATGTGCTGGCTGCGGCTGCAGCGGCGCTGGGTGCGGCCCTGCCGCGTTTCGTGCCGGGACATCCCATCTCTGGCGCGGAGCGCAGTGGCCCGGGGGCTGCCCAGGCAGGACTGTATCGTGGGCGACGTGTGGTGCTGTGCCCGTCGGACGTGACTGACCCGTCGGCGATCGCCCTTGTGCAGTCGCTGTGGGAGCGAACCGGTGCCGAGGTGCATGTGCTGACGGCTGCCCAGCACGATGCCGTATTTGCCGCGGTCAGCCACCTGCCGCACCTGCTCAGTTTCGCGCTGGTCGATGCGCTGGCCGCGCGTGACAACGGGGCCTTGCTGTTTTCCTATGCGGCCGGGGGCTTTCGCGACTTCACCCGCATTGCCGCCAGCCATCCGGCCATGTGGCGCGACATTGCGCTGGCCAATCGCGATGCGCTGCTGGCAGAGCTGGATGCCTACCAGGCGGCACTCGCACGACTGCGTGCGCAGGTAGCCGAGGGCAACGCGGTGGAACTCGAAGCCACCTTCCAGCGCGCCCGGGCTGCACGCGTGCGCTGGGGGCAGGAACACTCCTGAAGCGCCTGCTATAATCGGCGGTTTTCCAGCGCGGGTTTGGCCTGATCCATGAGCATCCAATTTCACGTCCGTGCCGGCGGATCCCTGCACGGCGAACTCCGCGTTCCGGGCGACAAGTCGATCTCCCATCGTTCGATCATGCTGGGCGCGCTGGCCGACGGTGTCACCGACGTCAGCGGTTTTCTGGAAGGCGAGGACGCGCTGGCCACCATGCGCGCGTTCCGCGCGATGGGGGTGCAGATCGAAGGACCGGACCAGGGACGCGTGCGCATTCAAGGGGTCGGCCTGCGCGGCTTGCGTGCGCCTTCCACCACACTGGATTGCGGCAATTCGGGCACCACCATGCGCCTGCTCACCGGTCTGCTGGCCGGACAGGGCTTTGCGGTGACCCTGGATGGCGACAGCAGCCTGCGCAAGCGTCCGATGGAACGGGTGGCCAAGCCCCTGCGTGCCATGGGGGCGCGCATCGAAACGGCCGAGCAGGGCAGACCGCCAGTGCGCATCCTTCCCGCCAACGGTGCGCTGCAAGCCATTCATTACGATCTTCCCGTGGCCAGCGCGCAGGTCAAGTCGGCGGTGTTGCTCGCCGGCCTGTTCGCCGACGGCATCACCTCGACCACCGAGCCCGAGCCCACCCGCGATCACAGCGAGCGCATGCTGCAGGCGTTCGGCGTGCAGGTCACGCGCGACGGGGCCACCGCCAGCGTGCAGGGCGGTCAGCCGCTCAAAGCCACCGCCATCCAGGTGCCGGGCGATATCTCTTCGGCAGCCTTCTTCCTGGTCGCTGGCAGCATTGCACCCGGCTCGGAACTGCTTTTGCGCGACGTCGGCATGAACCCGACCCGCGTCGGGGTGGTCGAGATCCTCAAGCTGATGGGCGCCAACATTGCCATCGAGAATAGCCGGCTGGCCGGCGGCGAGCCGATTGCCAACCTGCGCGTCAGGGCGGCACCCCTGCACGGTATCGAAGTCCCTGAGCATCTGGTCCCGCTGGCGATCGACGAGTTTCCGGTGCTGTTCGTGGCCGCAGCCAATGCTGTCGGCCGCACGGTGGTCACCGGGGCCGCCGAACTGCGCGTCAAGGAAAGCGACCGCATCCAGGTGATGGCCGACGGCCTGCACGTGCTTGGCATCGATGCCACCCCCACGCCTGACGGCATGGTGATCGAGGGGGGCAAGCCCTACCACGGAGGCACGGTGCACAGCCACGGTGACCATCGCATCGCCATGTCATTTGCGGTGGCTGCCTTGCGCGCCAGCGGCGACGTGCTGATCCATGACTGCGACAATGTGGCCACGTCCTTCCCCGATTTTGTGGCCCTGGCTGCCGGGGCTGGTCTGGGCATTGTGGCCCGGTGAGCGCACCACATACAGCACGCCACGCACCGTCGGTTCCGGTGATTGCCATCGACGGACCCTCGGCGTCAGGCAAGGGTACCGTCGCCAGCCGGGTGGCCGCACAGCTGGGTTTTCATTACCTCGACAGCGGTGCCTTGTATCGCCTCACGGCACTCGGTGCCCGTCGTGCGGGCGTACACCTGCCACCGGTCGAGCACGCCATTCCGCCAGGGCTCGAGCAGCAATTGGCGACGCATGCCGCAGGACTCGACGTGCGCTTTGTGGGTGAGCAGATATTCCTGGCGGGTGAGGAAGTCTCGCTTGCCTTGCGGGATGAGCAGACCAGCCGCGAAGCATCGCGGGTGGCGGCGCTCGGTGCAGTGCGCGCCGCCTTGTTGCAGCGGCAGCGTGATTTCCGCGTCGCGCCCGGCCTGGTCACTGACGGACGTGACATGGCCACCGTGGTGTTTCCTGATGCACAGGTAAAAATCTTCCTGACCGCCTCGGCCGAAGAGCGCGCGGCCCGTCGGTATAAGCAGTTGATCGGGAAAGGTTTGACTGCTAACATAGACGACTTGCTGCGTGATATACACGAGCGAGACCAGCGGGATGCCTCCAGGGCACTCGCGCCTTTGGTGCAGGATCTCCGCGCCAGTCTGCTGGACACCACCTGTCTGACAGCTGATGCGGCCGTGGAAGAGGTGCTGCGGCGTTACCACGCCAGCATCGATGCCCCCTGCAATTGATTCATCCAACCCCGCCGCAAGGCGGGCCAACGCCGTAAAGGTTCCAACCCCTCTATGTCCACCATGACCCAACAAGATACGTCCTTCGAGTCGTTTGCCAGTCTGTTTGAAGAGAGCCTGGCACACCAGGAAATGCGCGCCGGTGAAGTGATCACCGCCGAAGTTGTCGCCATCGAAGGTAACGTCGTCGTCGTCAACGCCGGCCTCAAGTCCGAGAGCCTGGTGCCGATCGACGAATTCCGCAATGATCGCGGCGAACTGGAAGTCGCCGTCGGCGACTTCGTCAAGGTCGCCATCGACGCCGTCGAAGATGGCTATGGCTCCACGCGCCTGTCGCGCGAGAAGGCCAAGCGTCTGGCCGCCTGGCTCGATCTGGATGAAGCGCTCGAGAAGAACAGCCTTGTGCAGGGCGTGATCATCCAGGCCGTTGGCGGGGCAAAGCTCAATCGATTTGGCGTGCCAGTCGATCGCGTCGCGCACGGGCAACGCAAGGCCGCTGGGGG
>CAITLJ010000070.1 GCA_903893215.1 uncultured Ferrovum sp.
CTCTTTCCCTACACGACGCTCTTCCGATCTGGCAAGGCGGCCAGCGAGGCCGAGCAGATGGGGGCGCGTTTTGCTGCTGCACGCGAGCGTGGTGACCATACCCACAAGCGAGAGGAAGCGCGTTACCAGCTGATGTTGCGTGGAGATGCCGCTGCCGCCTTGCGTCTGGCGCAGGCCAATTGGGAAGCGCAGAAGGAGCCGGCCGACGTGCGCATCCTGGCCGAGACGGCATTGGCCACCCGGGACGCGGCCGCACAGGGCGTAGTGCGTGACTGGCTGCAGCGCACCGGCTTGCAGGATCAGGCCAGCGCTGCCCTGCGTTCGCTGGCCGCCCCCCCGCCCAGACCGGCCAGTTAAGGATGCCTCGATTGCGAACCCGCCCGCTGGTGGTCCGTTGTCTGTCCCTGGTTCGCGCGCTGCGTGACGGTGCAAGAATCCTTTGCCGCGGCGGCGCGCTTGCCATGGCACTGACCCTGCTGGGAATCGCGCAACCCGCCCTCGCCCACAAACCCAGTGACAGCTATCTGGTGGTGGACGCCACCGCCGGCGACACGTTGGCAGTGCAGTGGGACATTGCGTTGCGCGATCTCAACTATGCCGTGGGCCTGGACACCAACAACGACGGCCGCATTACCTGGGGCGAAGTGCGCGCGCAACAGGGCAGGGTGGATGCGTACATTGGCGCGCGCCTGCAATTGCAGGTGGATGGTCACGTCTGCGTGATGACCGCCTGGCAGCATCGTGCCGACCAGCACAGTGATGGCACGTATCTGGTGACCGATTTCCATACCGATTGCCCGAGCCACGGTCGCCGGCTGACAGCGCGCTACACGTTGTTCTTTGATCTGGATCCGATGCATCGCGGCCTGCTCCGTTTGCGGGGCACGGCTGGCACCCGGACCGCCGTGCTCGGCCCGGACAACCCGGAGCGCCAGTTCGTGCTCGATCAGGGCGGCATGCTGACGCAGATCGCCGAGTATTTCGTGCATGGCGTGTGGCATATCTGGCAAGGCATCGACCACATCCTGTTTCTGCTCTCGCTGTTGCTGCCCAGTGTGCTGCAGCGTCAGGATGGCCGTTGGGTGGGCGCCACCCGATTCAGGCGCAGCCTGCTGGACATCCTGCGGGTGGTCACGGCCTTTACGGTGGCCCACTCGATCACCCTATCGCTGGCGGCTCTGGGCTGGGTGATGCTGCCGTCACGCCTGGTGGAATCGACGATTGCCGCCTCGGTGGTGCTGGCGGCGCTCAACAATGTGTGGCCGGTGATCGGTGAGGGGCGCTGGATGGTGGCCTTCCTGTTCGGTCTGATCCACGGCTTCGGCTTTGCCAGCGTGCTGGCCGACCTCGGCCTGCCGCGTGACGTGCTGGCCGGTGCCTTGGTCGGTTTCAACCTGGGTGTGGAAGCCGGTCAACTGGCCATTGTGCTTGCCTTTATTCCGCTGGCCTGGCCACTGCGCAACACGCAGCTCTACAGGTTTGGCCTGCTCGGCGCCGGCTCGCTGCTGGTGGCAGTGCTGGCCGCAATCTGGCTGGTGGAGCGCGCCTTCCTGCTCAAGATCCTGCCGTTCACCGTGTGACAACCAGCCAGTCTTGGTCAGATCATTTTCAAAATATTTTGTGTTTGTCCCTAAAGTCCCCCCGACACGGTGCCGTAACGCATTTGTGAGGAGCGGTAGTGCGCCCTTCACAGGCAATACGGCGGCATCTGGCAAGTGGCCAGGGCGTCTGGCGGAGGGGTCCCCCAAGGCTCCGCACCAGCGTCCCTGTCTCTGTGCCGAACCTTTGGCTCTGTGCCGAACCTTTGGCGCCGGGCCGCCCCCTTGCGTCAGGCTGAACCTTTGCAGCGCCTGGCCTGAGGCAAATGTCAGGTCTGTGATAAATGTGCAAAACCTGCAGGGGCCAGCCCTAAAGTTTTTTGGCGGCCAGCCGTAAATTTTAGAACAAGTCTGACAAACCATTGTTTTACATGGTTTTGCTTTGGCAGTAGGATTTTTTCCTACAAGTCATCCCCTTGAATGTCCTACGCGCGAATTGGATCTCGTCCAGTTGGCGCTTTTGGTGCTTCCCCGGAAGATACGACTCATGCGCTGACCACTACTCAGCGATTTCCTTGGGGGGAATCACCATGAACATGCAAGACCTGAATGCCGAGATCCGCGAAGCCAATCTGACCTACCTGATGCTGGCGCAGCAAATGTTGCTGGCCGATCGCATTGGCGCCATGTACCGCCTCGGCATCAACGCCGAACTGGCAGACGTGATGGCCAGGCTCACGCCGGCCCAGCTGGTCAAGATGGCCAGCACCGACATGCTGATTGCCCGCTTCCGCATGGATGAACGCACCGTGCTTGGCATGCTGAACGACTACAGCAAGGAGCGCCCGATGGCGCGCACCCATTCGGCGATCATGCTGGCCGCCCAGCCGCTCGAAGCCTGAGACCACCCGGTCCCGTCGCATTCAGCACGACATACCCGCACGTTCAAAAAATTCCGGAGCAGCACATCATGGCGCAAAAAAGTCTCGTCAACGAAGCACAGGAAACCCGGTTGGTGATCGAACTGATCGAGATGGGTGCCCGGTTGCAGGTTCTGGAATCCGAGACGTCGCTGAGCCGCGAACGCCTGATCAAGCTGTACAAGGAAATCCGCCGCGAATCGCCACCCAAGGGGCTGCTGCCGTTTTCCACCGAATGGTTCACCACCTGGTTGCCCAACATTCACGGTTCGCTGTTTGCCAACATCCATCGTTACATGACCGGACACGCCGGCCTGTCAGGTATTCAGGCCACCATGCAGGCCTATCGCCTGTATCGCGAGCATCACCATGAAGCAGATGCCGACGGTGAGCCGGTACTGGCCTTCACCCGCGCCTGGACCCTGGTGCGCTTCATGGACAGCGGCATGCTCAACCTGACGCCCTGCACCCAGTGTGGCGGTCATTTCGTCACCCACACCTACGACCTGCACAACAGCTTCGTCTGCGGCATGTGCCACATGCCCTCGCGTGCCGGCAAGACCCGCCGCGCGCGCGCGGCCGGCATTGCAGCGGAGGCAGCCCTGCAGGATGCCGCCTGAGCACGCCCTGCGCCGGCTGAAGAATGTGTCGGCACTGCCTTAAGTTTTTATCGTATTGGCCGTAATCCAAGCATGCGGAGAAACGGTTGTTGCACTGCCCGACCACCGACCCGCAGCGTCTTCATGGATAGGGATTTACGCTCGTGCTAATCATCGGTGGGTACATAGTCATCCTGGGCTGCGTGTTTGGCGGCTTTGTGGCGGGCGGCGGCCATCTGGAGGCGCTGATGCAGCCGCTCGAGCTCCTGATGATTGGCGGCGCGGCGGCCGGGGCCTTTCTGGTCTCGAATGGCGGCAATGCCATCAAAGGCACGCTGAAGGCGCTGCCCACCGTGATGAAGGGCGGCGGCTATTCGAGGGCGCTCTACATGGAATTGCTTGCCTTGCTGTACGACATTTTGAGCAAGGTGCGTAAAGAAGGCCTGATGTCGATTGAAGGCGACGTCGAGAATCCGCATGACAGCCCGCTGTTCTCCAAGTACCCCAACATCGCCAAGGACCATCACATCATCGAGTTCATGACTGACTACCTGCGTCTGATGGTCGGCGGCAACCTGAACGCACTCGAAATCGAAAACCTGATGGACATCGAGATCGAAACGCATCATTACGAAGGTCATGTGCCAGCGCACTGCATTGCCGCCGTCGGCGACGCCATGCCTGCCTTCGGCATTGTGGCTGCCGTGATGGGCGTGGTGCACACCATGGAGTCGGTGGGCATTCCTCCGGCCGAGCTGGGTATCCTGATCGCGCATGCGCTGGTCGGTACCTTCCTGGGTATCCTGCTGTCCTATGGCTTCATTGGCCCGCTGGCATCCAAGCTCACGCAAAACCTGGAAGCCAGCACCAAGGTGTTTCAGACCGTGAAAGTGACCCTGCTGGCCAGCCTGCAGGGCTATGCCCCGGCCGTGGCGGTGGAGTTTGGCCGTAAGGTGCTCTACAGCACCGAACGACCCACCTTTGGCGAACTGGAAGCCCACGTGAAGGGCGCCAAGTAAGCAATGGCCGGCGCACCAGGCAAGGGTGGAGAAGCGGCCCGCCCGATCATCGTCAAGCGCATCAAGAAGGGTGGCGGTGGCCATCACGGCGGTGCGTGGAAGATTGCCTATGCCGACTTCGTGACCGCCATGATGGCGTTCTTCCTGCTGATGTGGCTGCTCGGCAGTACGGCGAAGGGTGACCTGGCGGGTATTGCGATGTATTTCCAGAGTCCGCTGCAGGTGGCGATGCGCGGCGGCAGCGGCGCGGGTGACGCCAGCAGTGTGATCACCGGCGGTGGCCAGGACCTGACTCGCCAGGCCGGTCAGGTGCGTCGCGGCGACGTGGACGCTGCCAACAAGACGTATGCACTGAAGGCAGCGCAGGCCGAATTCGAGCGGCAGGAGTTCACCCGGTTGAAGACCCTCAAGGACAAGGTGACCGACCAGATCAACGCCACACCCGGCTTGCAGGAATTCAAAAGTCAGATTCGTCTCGACATGACCAGCGAAGGCCTGCGCATCCAGGTGGTGGACGACAAGAACCGGCCCACCTTTGGTCTGGCCAATGCCCGGCCTGAGGATTACACCCGCGATATCCTGCACGAAATTGCCAAAAGCCTGAACGAGGTGCCAAACACGGTGAGCATTTCCGGGCACACCGACGCGCGCCCCTATTCCGGCGGCGAGCGCGGCTACAACAACTGGGATCTTTCCACCGACCGCGCCAACATGGCGCACCGTGAACTGGTGGCCGGTGGACTGGACCCTGAAAAAGTGATCCGCATCGTGGGGCTAGGGTCCACCGTACCTCTCAATCCGGCCGATCCGGATGATCCGATCAACCGGCGCATCAGCATTGTGGTGATGAACCGCAAGACCGAAGACAACATCCGTCACGATGCCAGCGCCACCGTGACGGATGGCGACAGCACCAAGGACGTGCTGGAGGGCCGCCGCATTCCGGATATCCGTCCTGCCCTGCCGGCAATCCAGCCGATGCGCACAGATCCTTTCGGCAAGACCGTGTCCTCCCCGGTGGGCGTTGGTGTCGGCGGAAATAGCACTGCCGGCGGCGGGGCGACGGGCCACCCCGGTGATGCAGGTGGCGCGGCGGGCGCGGCGGGCAGCCCGGCCGGCGCAGCGGGCAGGTCCGGTGCGCTCGGCGGCTTGCAGCCACCGGTCAAGGTGGCCCCGCCGCGTCTGGAGCTGACGCCCGGCAACCCCTCCCGTCATTGAGCCAACCCGGAGCCTGTGCGCACCATGTCCCGTCCGCTGATCCTTGTTGTTGAAGACTCCGCTGCCATCCGCAGCCTGGTATGCGACACCCTGGTCCAGGCCGGCCTGAACGTGGTGGAAGCCGAAGACGGGCTGGACGCCCTGCAGCGCGCCCGGCGCGCCCGCTTTGACCTGGTGCTGAGCGATCAGAACATGCCGCGCATGGATGGTCTGAGTCTGGTCCGCGAACTGCGCCGCATCGAGTGCTACCAGCAGGTGCCGATCGTGATGCTGACCACCGAGGCCAGCACTGACATGACGCAGGCCGGCCGTCTGGCGGGCGCCACTGGCTGGATCGTCAAACCCTTCGAACCGCGCCGATTGTTGCGCGTGGTGCAGCAGGTGCTGCAATCGGTGGCGGTGCTCCATGGATGACCTGAGCGCCTATGTGAGCGCCTACCTTGATGAGGCTGCCGAGCACTTGCGGGAACTGCAAGGATTGGTGCCGAGCCTTGCCCGCAGCGATGTGCGGCTGGACGATGTGCATGCCGCCTTCCGCGCCATGCACTCGATCAAGGGAGGCGCGGCAATCTTCGGCCAGGCCACCATGGCCGACATCGCCCATGTCAGCGAGCATCTGCTGGACGCCTTGCGCAAGGGGGCCCGTGCGGCAACCGAGGATGAGTCGGATGCCCTCATCCAGGCGCTGGAAGCCCTCGAGGACGTGATCGCTGCCCTGCGTCGCGGCGAAACCCCGGAGCGCGGCGGTCCGCAGCGTGCCATCGAACGGTTGGCGGTGATGACCGGACAGACGGCGGGTCTGGCACGACACGATCCCGCTGACTTTCCCGGGCTGGCCGAATCTGCGCTGCTGCCCTTCACCCCTGCCGCAGGTGCAGCGGACGACGACGCGGGTGGCTTCGGCTTCTTCGTGCCCCCCGGCGGTGGCGCGGTGGCAGCGCCCGAGGCCGACTATCTGCAGGATGCCCTGCTGGGTGGCGCGGAGTTTTTTGTGATCCTGCCCGGCGAGCTGGAACCGGACACCGGCTTGCCCATGCTGACGCCCATGCCTGACCGGTTTGCATCGCCCAAGGCCGCCAGTACATTGCCTGCCCCCGCGTCTGCGCCATCGCGCGCCGCGATCGAGCCACCCCTGCCGTCAGGTCCGCTGTCCAGCGGCCAGGCCCCCATGCTGCCGGCAGACACCGTGCGGGTGGCCTCGGCGCGGCTGGACGGCCTGCTGGAACTGGCGAGCGGTTTTTCCCAGTTATATGGTCAGCTTGAAGATGCCACACGACATGATTACGTGTTGCGCCAGCGCGTGGACCCGGTGCTCGACCAGTTCGAACGCATGACCCGCGAACTTCATTCGGCCGTCATGGCGTTGCGCCTGGTCCCCCTCAATTTTGCCTTCAGCCGGCTCACCCGACTGGTGCGCGAAGTCTCGGCGCAGCTTGGCAAGCCGGCGCAGCTTGCGCTGCGCGGCGCCGACACCGAAGTCGACAAGGCGCTGGTGGAACGTCTTTCCGACCCCCTGATGCATCTGGTGCGCAACAGCCTGGATCACGGCATCGAGCAGGCCGACGTGCGGCGCGCACTGGGCAAGCCCGAGCATGGTCAACTGGTGCTGTCAGCCGAGCAACGCGCCGGACAGGTGGTGATTGCCCTCGAAGATGATGGTGCCGGGCTCTCGCGTTCGCGCATTCTGGAGCGCGCGCATGCGCTTGGCATCGCGTTGGCCGAGGACGCCAGCGACGAGGCGGTGTGGCAGTGCATTTTCGAGCCCGGGTTCTCCACCACGGCCAGCGTGAATGCGATGTCGGGCCGCGGCGTCGGGCTCGATGTGGTGCGCCAGACCCTGCAAGGCCTCGGTGGACGGGTGCGGGTCACCAGCCGGGCCGGGAAGGGGGCGCGCTTTGAATTGCGTCTGCCACTCACACTGGCGGTGCTGGACGGCATGCTGGTGACGGCCGGTGGTGACCATTACCTGCTGCCGGTAGCTGTCGTGCAGGAATCCATGGATGCCCGCACCGCCAGCGTGCATACGGTGGCCGGCGGGCGCGAAGCCATCTCCCTGCATGGTCGTCCGATTCCGGTTTACCGTCTGGAAAATCTCTACGCGTCACAGTCAGGACCGATACCGCCAGTGCTGATGGTGATTGCGGACGAAGCTGGCACGTACGCGCTGGCAGTCGATGAACTGCATGGCCAACATTCGGCCGTGGTCAAGGGTCTGGAGGGCCGGTTGCGCGGCCTGCCCGGGGTGACCGGTTCCACGGTGGTGGGGGCCGGGCGCACGGCCTTGATCCTCGATCCGCAGGCACTGCCTGGCCTGATCCGGCAGGCCGGTGCGCAGCACGCCCCGCCTCCGGCCGGGCCCGGTCATGTGCAGCCCGAAGCATCCGGCGACGAGATACCCCTTGTTTCAACTTCGGCATTGGTCGGCCACGATGACTAAAGAAATGCGCAACTCAACCGATAAAGACTATGGAACGGAAGCGGTCGCTTCTGTCACACGCCGGAATACACCATGTCCGAATTGCTGAAAAGCATTGATGCACGAACCCGCCTCGCTGGCACCAACAAGCTCGAAATGCTGCTCTTCACCCTGGGTGCGGACTCGCGTACTGGGCGCCGCGAAACCTTCGGGATCAACGTATTCAAAGTGCGCGAGGTGATGCGCACGCCGCAGATCACCCGGGCCCCGGACATGCCGTCCGGTATCGAGGGCATGGTCAGCCTGCGTTCGCAGCTGACTGCGGTGATCGATTTGGCGCGGTATGCGCATGTCGAGACCGAGACCAAGCCCGAGATCATGATCGTCACCGAATATAACGGTCACACCCAGGGTTTTCTGGTTGAGGCCGTGGATACCATCCTGCGCCTCGACTGGTCGCGGATGAAGGTGCCGCCCGACATGCTGGCCGTGGAAATGGGAGGTATGGTCACTGCGGTGACCGAACTCGAAAACAACCGCATCGTGATGATGCTGGATGTGGAGCGCATCCTGGCCGAAACCACCAAGATCGACGATGACATCTTCTTCCGCAACATCCAGCCGCTGGACGTGGGCGGCGAGCGTACGGTGTTTTTTGCCGACGATTCCAGCGTGGCCCGCAAGCAGATCGAGCGCACGCTTGACGTGATGCAGGTGCGCTATCTGTCGGCGATCAACGGTCGCCGCGCCTGGGACGAGTTGCGGCGGCTGGCGGATTACGCCGATTCGCGCAAGCAGTCGGTCAAGGATCTGGTGCAGCTGATCATCACCGACGTCGAGATGCCGGAAATGGACGGCTACATGCTAACCCGCAACATCAAGGCCGACACGCGCTTTGCCGGAATTCCGGTGGTGATGCATTCCTCGCTGTCCGGTCAGTCCAACCAGGCGCATGGCAAGACCAACGGTGTGGACGAGTACATACCCAAATTCGAACCCCAGCGCCTCGCCGAAGTTGTGACGCGCTATCTGGCCTGAGGCGATATGGAAACCAGTCAATCCCACGAATCGAATACCCCGGGCAACCTGCTCGACACCATCGACGGGCGCACCCGCCTGGCCGGTTCCAACAAGCTGGAGATCCTGCTGTTTTCGCTCGGCACCTCGGAGATTTTCGGCATCAATGTATTCAAGGTGCGCGAAGTGTGCCAGACGCCACCGATCACCCGCACCCCCAACATGCCGCATGGAATGGAAGGTGTGATCTCGCTGCGGGGCCGCATTGTGCCAGTGGTCAACCTGGCCAACATCGTGCACGTGCAGACTGCGGCTGAAAGCCATTGCGAGGCCATGCTGGTAATGGAGTACAGCCGCCGCGTGCTGGGTTTCCTGGTCAGCGATGTGGACCGCATCATCCGTGTCGAATGGTCGGACGTGAAGCCGCCCGAAGCGCTGCTGACCGGCGAGCACGGCATGATCACTGCGATTACCCACCTTGATGACGGCAAGCTGGTGTCGATCCTCGATGTGGAAGAAATCCTGATCAAGACGTTCGGCGAGGACGGTATGCGCGACGTCGCCCCGATCGAGAGCGAGGAAGATCTCACCGTGTTCTTCGTCGATGATTCGACGATTGCCCGCAAGCGCATCGTGGAAGTGCTGGATCGCCTGCGTATCAAGTACAAGCAGGCCACCAATGGCCTTGAAGCGTGGGAACGCCTGAAAAGCGAGGCCGCCTATGCCGAGCAGCAAGGTCAGGCTTTGAGCGACCTGATCAAGGTGATCATGGTCGATGCGGAAATGCCGCAAATGGATGGCTATGTGCTGACCCGTAACATCAAGACCGACCGGCGCTTTGACGGAATCCCGGTGGTGATGCACTCCTCGCTGTCGTCTGAAGCCAATCGCACGATGGGCCAGAGCGTGGGCGTGGATGCCTACGTGGCCAAGTTCGATTCACAAGTTCTGGCGGAAACACTGCGCCCACTGCTGCTGCGGCACGTTGCCGCCTGATGGAGTAACCATGGCTGATCCCAATACCAAATTCCTCGTGGTGGACGATTTTTCGACCATGCGTCGGATTGTGCGCAACCTGCTGAAGGAGCTTGGCTTCTCGAACGTCGACGAAGCCGAGGATGGCGTGGTGGCACTGGCCAAGCTGCGCTCCAGCCGTTTCGATTTTGTGGTGGCGGACTGGAACATGCCGAACATGGATGGCTTGACCATGCTGCAGACCATCCGCGCCGATGAAAACCTGAAACACCTGCCCGTGCTGATGGTGACCGCTGAAGCCAAGAAGGAAAACATCATTGCAGCAGCCCAGGCCGGGGCAAACGGCTACGTGGTGAAGCCGTTTACTGCGGCGATCCTGGACGAAAAGCTTGGCAAGATCTTTGCCAAGATGGAAGCCGCTGGCGCCTGAGGAACCAAAGACCATGAGTAACGCAGAACGCGACAACCCGGATCTGGAAGCGCTGTTTGACAGCATTGCCGATGCCCGGGACTTTGCGCCCCCGGGTGCACCGTCGAAGCCGGCCGCCACCAAGGCGGCCTCGACCAAGGCCGCTGTGGCCAAGGCAACCGTGCCCACCCCGGTGAAGCCGGAACCCGTGCCGGCCAACCCGGAAGCCGCTGTTGATCACCTGGCGGGGACCCCTGCCGTGGCCGTTCTCAGCGCGGCCAACGCGGCCCTGGCCGCCGACGGCCAGTCCGGCCAGGAAGAGCTGATCTCTCGTATCGGCCATCTGACCCGCAGCCTGCACGACAGCCTGCGTGAACTGGGCTACGACAAGGCGATCGAGCACGCCGCAGCGGCGATTCCCGATACCCGCGACCGTCTGGCCTACGTGGCCAACCTGACCGGTGATGCGGCAAACAAGGTGCTCACGCTTACCGAAACCGCCCTGCCGCTGCAGGAAGCGATGGGTACGCAGGCGCGCAATTTGTCGGGGCGCTGGCAGGCGCTGTTCGACAACCGCCTGTCGGTCAGCGAATTTGAGGCGCTGGTCGCGCATACCCGCACCTACCTGGATGCCGTGCCGACCCATGCCAGCGATACCAGCCGTTGCCTGCGCGACATCATGGTGGCGCAGGATTTCCATGATCTGACCGGTCAGGTGATCCGCAAGATCACCGATATGGCGCATCGCATGGAAGCCGAACTGGTCACCCTGCTGATTGAAAACGTCAGCCCCGAAACCCGGGCGGAAGTCATGGCCACCAATGGCTTGATGAACGGACCGGTAATCAGTGCCGATGGCCGCGCCGATGTGGTCACCACCCAGGCGCAGGTCGATGACCTGCTGGCCACTCTCGGATTCTGATCATGAGCGACTTTTCCGGAAACGAAGAACTGCTGCAGGACTTTTTGCAGGAAGCGTCCGAGCTGCTGTCGGACGTGGACAACAAGTTGGTCGACCTGGAAAAAAATCCGGCTGACCGGGCTTTGCTCAACGATGTGTTCCGGGGCTTCCATACCATCAAGGGCGGTGCCGGTTTTCTGGCCGCAACAGCGCTGGTGGAACTGTGTCACCGCACCGAGAACCTGTTCGACAAGCTGCGCGTGGGCGAACTGCACCTCGATCCCGTGCTGATGGACGTGATCATGGCGGCCACTGGCGAGGTACGGCAGATGTTTGCCGCGCTGTCACACGGCAATCAGCCTGCGCCTGCCCCAATGCCTATCCTGGCGGCCCTTGACAAGGTACTGGCCGGAGAGGTGCTGCAGGCCGATGACGGAGCGGGAAGCAAGGCCGCCCCCAATGACGGCAGCAAGTGGGCCGCCGTGGCGGCCGACCAACAGCTCATACCGCAGGTGAATGGCAAACCCGATTGGGGATATCTGATGAACGTACTGACCGGTGAAGGCAATCCTCAACCCCAGCCTGTGGCAACCGGACACGACGGTGACACGGCAGCCGATGGCAATGACACCGCTGTCCGGTCGCGCCGCGATGTGCCGGCGGATCCGGCGCGCGGTGGCAACAACATGCAGATGGCGGTGGCTGCCGGCAAGGAAACCACGATCCGCGTGGATACCGAACGGCTCGACAATGTTCTCACCCTGTCCGGTGAAATCGGCCTGATCAAGAACCGTCTTACCCGCCTGCGCTCCGACCTGCTGGGAGGCCGCAATGATGGCGATACCCTGCGTGCGCTGGATGAAGCGGTGGGGCAACTCGACCTGCTGGTGAGCAGCCTGCAGAACGCGGTGATGAAAACCCGGATGCAGCCGATCGGCCGCCTGTTCAGCAAGTATCCACGCCTGGCGCGCGATCTGGCCCGCCAGCTCGGCAAAGAAGTCGAACTGGTGCTGGTGGGTGAAGAAACCGAAATCGACAAGACCATGCTGGAGGATCTGAACGATCCGCTGATCCATCTGGTGCGCAACGCCGTGGATCACGGTGTGGAGGGGCCGGAGGAACGCTTGCAGTCCGGCAAGCCGGCCAAGTGCACCGTGCAGCTGTCCGCCCGTCAGGAAGGCGACCATGTGGTGATCGAGATTGTCGACGACGGTCGCGGCATGCGCCCGGACATCATTCGCGCCAAGGCAGTGGAGAAGGGCGTGATCAGCCCGCAGGAAGCCAACACACTGGACGAAAAGGCCAGTATCAACCTGATTTTCATGCCGGGTTTCTCGACCAAGACCGAAGTTTCGAGCGTGTCGGGCCGTGGTGTGGGCATGGATGTGGTGAAGACCAACATTCACCGCCTCAATGGCGAGATCGATGTGCTGTCGGAACCCGGCAAGGGCTCGCGGTTCACCATTTCGCTGCCGCTGACCATGGCGATCCTGCCGGTGCTTGTGGTGCGCCTGGGCGAACAGCCCTTCGCCCTGCCGCTGTCACTGGTGCGCGAGATCCTGCCGATGATTCCTGGCGAACTGCAACATGTCACCGGCAAGGCCACCATGGTGGTGCGCGGGGAGGTGCTTCCCGTGATTCCGCTGGCCACACTGCTTGGCTGGCCCCATCAGGGTGCCAATGCGGGTGGCGTGCTGCTCGAGTTTGCCGGGGTCAAGTTCATTCTTGCCATCGACTCTTTCGCGGGTCGCGACGACGTGGTGATCAAGTCACTGGAAGGCTTCAAGCCGCGCGGTGTGGCTGGCGTCACGCTATCGAGCGACGGCCAGATCGTGTTGATCCTCGATCTGAAGGAACTGCTCGACGACACTGGCTGGACCAGTGGTGGCATTGGCCAGGCGCAGGCGCGCGCCTGGCTGAATTCGATGGACCCGGCCACCCACTGATCGGTTTGCTGCTGGTCCCCTCCGGCAACCTGTTGTCCGCACCCGACCGTAACTGCCTTCGACCCTGAAGGTGGTGCAGTCGGGTGATTGCCCGCCTGCAGCGTCGATGGTGCTACCGCGCATTGATCGCCAGCATCGGCAAGCTTGAATAAGCCCGCTTTACCGGGTCTCCTTGGCTCTTTGGCCCCTCCCTGCGCAACCGATAATTTCATCACGATGTGACATTGGTCCCGGCCTTCCTGGTCAGGCAAGGTCATCGCGGTGGAGTCAGGCGCAACATGGCCGAAGAAAGCGATCTTGAAAAAACGGAGTCACCCTCACCACGCAGGCTGGAGCAGGCGCGTGAGAACGGGCAGGCTCCTCATTCACGCGAGCTCTCCTCCTTTGCGGTGATGATGTCTTCCGGGGTTGGCCTGGCCATCCTGGGGCAGGGCATCGCCGACGGTCTGCGCGGTGACATGACCCGCGCCCTGCGCTTCGACAACAGTTTTGTACAACACCCGGAATGGATGCTGGAGTTCCTGGCGCGCGATGGTCACAAAGCCCTGATGCAGCTGCTGCCGTATCTGGGCACCGTATTCTTCGTTGCCCTGGTCGCGCCGCTGGTGCTCTCGGGTTTCCTGTTTTCCACCAAGAACCTGATGCCCGACTTCAGCCGGCTGTCGCCTGCCAAGGGGCTGGGCAACATGTTTTCGATCAATGGCCTGTCCGAACTGGTCAAGGCCGTGCTCAAGGCGATGCTGATCGGCGGTCTGGCCGGCTGGTACCTGTGGAAGAGCGAGGGCGCCGCCCTGGCCCTTGGCCATGTCGACCTGCAGCATGGCATCACCGATGGCATCTCCCTGCTGCAGCATTGCACGTATGTGTTGCTGGCTGGCATGGCCGTGGTGGTGGCGATCGATGTGCCCTATCAGCTCTGGCGTCATCACGAGAGCCTGATGATGACGCGCGAGGAACTGCGCCAGGAAGCCCGCGAGTCGGATGGTGATCCGCAAGTGAAGGCGCGCATCCGTCAGCAGCAACGCGAGGCCTCACGCCGCCGCATGATGTCCGAAGTGCCGAATGCTGATGTGGTGGTCACCAACCCGACCCACTATGCGGTGGCCCTCAAGTACAGCCAGGGCATGCGGGCGCCGCGCGTGGTGGCCAAGGGCGGCGATCTGGTTGCCTTGAAGATTCGTGCGCTGGCCGAGCAGCATGGCATTGCCATCCTCGAACAGCCGCCGCTGGCCCGTGCGCTGTTCAAGCACGCGGACCTTGAGCGCGAAATCCCGCCGGTGCTGTATGGTGCGGTGGCCGAAGTGCTGGCCTACCTGTTCCAGTTGCGGGCGTGGAAGGACGGCAACGGTGCGCGTCCGAAAGAGCCGCGTGTGGTCGAGGTACCCGAGGAAGTGGCGGTGCCCGCCAGCGCCATCCTGCCGCTCGACGACCTGCCTGCCGCAGCGGCCAGGCCGGCAAGCGCTTCTGCCAGGCGGGACGCTGGCCCCGCAGGCGGCGCTGTATCGACCAGCGACCAGACCATCGGGATCGACCGCCTGGGCGGCATTGCCAGCGGCGTGCGTAGCGTATGAACGCCTTGCTCAACCGCCTGCCGGGTTTTGTGCGCAACCTGCAGATGAAGGGCATGGCGGGGCCCATGCTGATCATCATGATCCTGGGCATGATGGTGCTCCCGCTGCCGGCCTTCATGCTCGACATCCTGTTCACCTTCAACATCGCCGTGTCGATCATGGTGTTGCTGGTTGGCGTGAATTCGCTCAAGCCACTCGATTTCGCGTCATTCCCGGCAGTGCTGCTGCTCACCACCTTGCTGCGCCTGTCGCTCAACGTGGCGTCGGCGCGCATCGTGCTGCTCGAGGGTCACACCGGCCCGGACGCGGCCGGCAAGGTGATCGAGGCGTTCGGCCACTTTCTGGTCGGTGGCAACTACGCCGTCGGTATCGTGGTGTTCATCATCCTGGTGGTGATCAACTTCGTGGTGATCACCAAGGGTGCAGGCCGCATTGCAGAAGTGACCGCGCGTTTCACCCTGGACGCCATGCCCGGCAAACAGATGGCCATCGATGCCGACCTGAATGCCGGCCTGATTGGCGAGGACGAGGCACGCAAGCGCCGCCGCGCCGTCTCGCAGGAAGCTGACTTTTTCGGTTCGATGGACGGTGCCAGCAAGTTCGTGCGCGGCGATGCCGTGGCCGGTATCGTGATCCTGGTGATCAACATTGTGGGCGGCCTGGTGGTGGGCATGCTGCAGCACGACCTCGATTTTGCCACCGCCGCGCGCAACTACACCCTGCTCACCATCGGTGACGGCCTGGTCGCGCAGGTGCCCTCGCTGATCATCTCCACTGCCGCCGGCGTGATCGTAAGCCGGGTAAGCACCGATCAGAGCATTGGCCAGCAGCTTGCCGTCGAACTGTTGTCGAACCCGGGTGTGTTGGGCCTCACGGCCGCGATCATCGGCCTGATGGGCATCGTGCCGGGTATGCCGCATATTCCTTTTCTGCTGATTTCCGGCATTCTCGGTGCTGCTGCCTGGCAGATGTCACAACCGAAGGCAGCGCCGGCCACCGACCTGGTGCCCGACGCCGCACCTCCCGTCAGTCCGGAGAACGCCGAAGCCAGCTGGGACGATGTGATGCCGGTGGACGTGTTGGGACTGGAAGTGGGTTACCGTCTGATTCCGCTGGTGGATCGTAACCAGGACGGCGAACTGCTGCGCCGGATCAAGGGAATCCGCAAGAAGTTCGCCCAGGAGATTGGTTTTCTGGCGCCGGCCATCCATATCCGCGACAACCTGGAACTGCGTCCCAGCGCTTACCGCATCGTGCTGAAAGGCGTCGAAGTGGGGCGCGGCGAATCCTTTGCTGGCCAGTTCCTTGCGATTGATCCCGGCCGCGTTTCGGGCACGTTGCCCGGCACGCCGACCAGGGATCCCGCGTTCGGCCTGCCGGCCGTGTGGATTGAGGCCGGCCTGCGCGACCGCGCACTCTCGCTGGGCTACACGGTGGTCGACGCCGGCACGGTGGTGGCCACCCATCTGAACCACGTGATCACGCACCACGCCGCCGAGCTGCTCGGCCGTCAGGAAGTGCAGCAACTGCTCGATCACCTGGCCAAGGCCTTTCCCAAACTGGTCGATGACCTGGTGCCCAAGCTGATCTCGATTTCGGCGCTGCAGAAAGTCCTGCAGAACCTGCTCACTGAGGGGGTGCATATCCGGGACATGCGCACCATCGTCGACACGCTGACCGAACACGCCGCCCGTGTGCAGAGTCCGAGCGACCTGACCGAGGTGGTGCGGACGGCGTTGGGTCGCGCCATCGTGCAGCAGATTTTTCCGGGCAACGCAGATGTGCAGGTGATCGCGCTCGACAGCCAGCTCGAAGGCGTGCTCAACCAGGCCGTGGGCGCCGCAGGCGAGGGCGCCAGCCTCGAGCCGGGCCTTGCCGATACCTTGCTGCGCGAAACCGCCAATGCCGCCGCCAAGCAGGAGGCCCAGGGCGTCACGCCGGTGCTGCTCGTGCCGGGTCCCCTGCGTGCGCTGCTGGCGCGCTTCCTGCGCCGGACCATACCCGCCCTGAGCGTGCTCGCGCATGGCGAAATCCCAGATCAACGTACCCTGAAAGTGACGGCCATCGTCGGAGGTAGAGCATGAAGGTCCGCAAATTCACCGCCAAATCATCCCGTGACGCCCTGCGCCAAGTGCGCGAGGACCTCGGGCCCGATGCCGTGATCCTTGCCAATCGCATGGTGCGCGGCGGGGTGGAAATCCTTGCCATGCCAGCAGCCGAAATGGAGGTGCATCGCGCCGAGGCCAACGCGGCCGCCGCCTTTGCCGAAAGCAACGCGCCGCTGGACATGAGCGAGGACGCGGTTGTGATGACGCGGGGCCGCGTCAGCCAGGATCCCATCGAATCGATTTTTGAGCCGCGTACGGCGGCGGCACCGGTAGTAGCCCCCCGACGCCTGATCGCCCGCGAGGAGCCGGCGTTTGCACCCGCGCCGGCAGCGGTGCCTGCTTCCACCGTGGCACCTGCCCCGGCGTCTGTCACGGCGTCGGGCCCCGCCCCCGCCGTGTTGCGGCGCCGGTCGGTCGACAATGGCGGACGGCTGGCGCGCGAGGCTCTGCCGCCGGTCCTGCAGCGCAGTGGCTTCAAGCCTTCCAGCACGTCGGCCCCCGCGGACCGGCTGGAGCTGCAGTCGAATTCCGCCGCTTTCTGGCAGGAAAGCCGCGCCGAAGGGCAGCAACCCTTGTCGTCACGGGCCCAGCTGGAGGCTCTGGCCACCGCCAACGACCCGCTGATGGCCGCACTTGCCAACGAAGTGAAGGCCTTGGGTGGCATGCTGAATGCAACCCGCACGGCCCCCCCGACGCAGGCAGCCGCCAGTCCGGCTGCCTCCGCCCTTGCCAACGCCCCGACCGTGGGCAATCAGGCGGCTCGCCTGATCCAGTCCATGCCGCAGTCAATCGAGGCCAGCGAGAGCAACGATCCGGTCGCCACGCGCGGCACGATGCCGGGCGAAGAATGGGTGCGCAGCGTGATGGTCGAGCTGCGCAGCATGCGTCTGATGATCGAAGACCAGATGGGCGCCAACACCTTCACCGAATCAGCGCGGCTGTCGCCAGTCAAAGGTCGGGTGGCGCGTCAATTGTCTGCGGCCGGTTTCAGCACGCCGATGATCCGCAAGGTCAGCGCGCGGCTGCCGGAAAGCTGTTCCGATGCCGAGGCGTTGGCCTTTGCATGCAATGCCCTGGTCAACAACCTGTCGGTAGCCGGCAGCGAAGCCGAACTGCTCGATCAGGGCGGCGTGTTTGCTTTGGTGGGCCCCACTGGTGCGGGTAAAACCACCACGGCGGCCAAGCTGGCAGCCAGATTTGTGGTACGACATGGGGCCGAAAATCTGGCTCTGCTCACCACGGATGGTTATCGTATTGGAGGGCAGGAACAACTGCGCATTTACGGCAAGATCCTGGGGGTGGCAGTGCACGCAGTGAAGGATGCCGAAGACCTGAAACGCACCCTTGCGGAGCTGAAGAACCGCAAGCTGGTGCTGATCGACACCGTGGGCCTGTCGCAGCGCGACCGCATGGTCAACGAGCAGCACGAGATGTTTGCCAACTGCGGTGTGCCGATCAAACGCCTGCTCCTGCTCAACGCTACCTGTCACGGAGAAACCCTGAATGACGTGATCCGCGCCTATAAGGGCGAGGGACTGGCTGGCTGCATTTTCAGCAAACTCGACGAGGCGGTCACCCTGGGTGCCACCATCGATACGGCCATCCGTCACCGTTTGCGCGTGTTCTATGCCGCTGACGGACAGCGCGTACCAGAAGACCTGCAGCTGGCGGATGCGCGCAAGCTGGTTGAGTCGGCACTGCAGCGCGCACCCGAGCAGTCCAATTACAGTGCGGTCGATCTTGATTTTCCGATGGAGATCACCGTCAACGCGGCTACCGTGCAGGCAGCCCAGGCAGCCCAGGCAGCCCAGGCCACGCAGGCCAATCGCGGGGTGATCCATGGCTGAGGCTTGGGCAGATCAGGCGGATGGCCTGCGCCGCATGCTTTCGGGTGTGCCCCTTCAGGTGGTGTCACTCACTTCGGCACATGGCGACGCTGGTCGCCCCTGGGCCGTGTTGAACCTGGCCGCCGCGTTGCGGTTGGCGGGCGTGGGCGTGCTGGTGATTGATGCGGCTGCCGGTCATCCCGGCGGATTGACCAGTCAGCGGCGCAGCGGGCACGAACTGGCCGACGTGCTGGCCGGTGGATGCGCGCTGGAAGCCGCCATCCTGCCAGGTCCCGAGGGTATTCCGGTATTGCCGGCGCGCACCGGTGTGGCTGACCTCGCGGGGAGCAGCGCAGCTGCCCGTCGTCTTGTCTCGTGCCTGCAGGCCCTGCCCGGCGGTATCGAAGTCTTGCTGGTAAACCTGCCTTCCGGCGAGACCGGCGATCAGGTGTCGCCCGCGTTGCTCGACCATGAGCTGGTGCTCAGCGTGGCGCCCAACAGCGACTCGATCACCAGCACCTATCGTCTGATCAAGCGCCTGGCCTTGTCGAGTGGCAAGCGCGAGTTCCGCCTGCTGGTCACCGGCGTCACCAGTGTCCGCGAGGCGCAGCGCGTACACCGCAACCTTTCCGATGCGCTGGCCCGCTGGGCCGGCGTGCAGTTGGTGATGCTCGGTGTGATGCCTGCTGACCAGCATCTGCGCCACGCCGCCAGTCAGGGTCGCGCGCTGGTGGCGAGCGAGCCTGCCGCTGCCGCGGCTTCCAGTTTTCGCCGCATGGCCGACAGCCTGATCCGTTGGCGCAGCCGCGGCCTGGGTGGTCCGGACCGTTCTTCATTCTTCCGGGCCGACGCTGCTGGCCTGGCAAGTCACCCGATGCGAGGCTGAGTCATGTACAAACCGAATGGACGAGTGAATCAGGAATTGATCCTGAAGGAACACGCGCCGCTGGTTCGCCGAATTGCGCATCACATGATTTCCAAGCTGCCCCCCTCCGTGGACGTGGAAGACCTGGTGCAGGCGGGCATGATCGGTCTGCTGGATGCGATCAATCGTTACGAGGAAGAACAGGGCGCGCAATTCTCGACCTATGCGGCGCAACGGATCCGCGGTGCCATGCTCGACGAGCTGCGCGAGAGCGACTGGCTGCCACGCGGCCAGCGCAAGAACATGCGCCGGGTGGAGGAAGCGATCAACCAGTTGCAGCAGCGGCTGGCCCGGGCACCAAAGGAAACCGAGCTGGCCGAGCACATGGGCATTCCGCTCGCCGAATTCCAGCAACTGCTGCAGGATGCGCGCGGTTACCAGCTCATCCATTATGAGGATTACAACGACGAGGACGATGATCACTTCCTCGACCGCAATGCGCCGGACCGCAGCAACGACCCGCTGGGCAACCTGCTGGATGACGACCTGCGCACCAGCCTGATCGCGGCGATCGGCAACCTGCCCGAGCGCGAAAAGATCCTGATGGGGCTGTACTACGAGCAGGAACTCAACCTGCGTGAAATTGGCGCCGTGCTGGGTGTGAGCGAATCGCGCGTGTGCCAGTTGCACAGCCAGGCCGTGGCCCGCCTGCGTGCTGCGCTGCGTGAACGCGCCTGGAGCTCGGTGGCCACCTGAGGCACCCTGGCCCCGACCTGATTTACGGCGTGCTGTTTTCCAAGATTCCGGCTGGAGCTCTTCGAGCTGCCAGCCGGCCTCCTCCTGAGCCGGTTTAGGGCTTTCGTAGTCCGGATCTGTCACGCGGGTGACTACCGGCCGTCCATGGCAATGGTGATTTCATTAGAGAAGTAGGGGGGTTTGTACAATCCCACATACCGATCGGATACCTATAATTCAGTGTAAAAACCCATCTACTTGTCTAATGAAATCGACATCGTGCTGTTCGCGGGACTGGAGGGCTCGAGGACTGCCCAACGGCTCACCGCCGACGATTTGGCTGCACCGCTACAGCCGCGAGGGGGGGGGTAGTTCAGGCGGCGCCGAAGCTGCGGCCCGGACGGCTGCTATTGCCCAGGCCGTTGCGGCCATAAGTCTGCCGGGCCGGATTGACCGGCTCGATGCGTGACAGGCGCAGGCCGATCTGGCCCAGATGCTGGGCGATCAGCTTGCCATTGAGCTGGTTGAGTTCCTGTGCCGCCTGCACCCGGGCATGCAGTACGAGTGCGTCAGCATGGCTGGGGGCTTGGCCAAGGCGCAGGCGCTGGCTGGTGTCCTTGAGCAGGGCTGCGAATGTTGGGCTGACGTCACGCTCGAAGCTTTTGGCGCATTGCAGCTTGTGTTCCGCAAGCGCGTTCAGGTCGTCAGTACGGCCCTCGATCAGTGCCTGTTTTTCGGCTTCAAGCGCTGCCGTGAAAGCCAGCAGACGCTGGTGATCCGGCACCAGCGCGGGGTCGGCGGGTAGGGCTGCCGCAGCAGCGGGCACGCCATGATCAACGGAAGTCGCCGCCATGTTCATCGCTTCAAGCTCCCTGGCCTTGTTGGGCACTGCGTGAATTGAGCATTTCCTGCACGCTCTGGATCAGCTTGTCGGCCACTTTTTCCGGATTGACCTGGAACGAGCCATTGGAGATGGCCTGTTTGATCGAGGCCACCTGCTTGGTGTCGAACACTTCGCCGGAACCCGAGGCGGCCAGCGCAGCCTGCAGTTGCGCGGCAACCGGGCTCAGCGTGACCTTGGCACTGTCGGCCTGGGCAGCGCCGCTGGTGTTGGCACTGGCGCCCGTCGGTGCGGCACTGGCAGCACCGCCGGAGCGCTGTGCGCCTGCCGTCGAGTTGCTGCCGGAGGCGCTGTTGGCGCCACCGACCGAACCTGGTGTCTTGCCGATTTTCATGTCACTGCTCCACTGTACTTTCGATTACCTGAATTAACGGCCGCGGCAAGGTTTTCTTTACCCCTATCCGAGCACAAAAGTCCACAAACTTCCAGCGTTTTGTCTGTTTCAGACAAAACGCTGGAGCGGGCCATGCCGGAGCCCGGGGTCCACCTTTCAGATCCTGAGTTCCACCACGCCGCCCATGCGCGCAATGCCGCTCACCACGTTTCCGCGCGCAGTGCGCACCAGCACGGTCGCGCCATCGTTTGCGGCAGCCACGGCGGTGCCTTCGCCGCTCACCTCGAACCCGTGACCGATCACCCGCAGGCGCACCGGTTGGCCGGAGAGCACCACCGGAATGGACTTGAGTGCATCGCGTTTCAGCGCTTGGCCGGTATTCACGGCCATCGCCAGTTGGCGGCCAATCACAGCGTCGGGATCATTCAGGCTGCCCTGAGGAAGGTCGGTCAGGTCGCCACTGCGGTCAACCAGATCGCTGGCTGAGAGCATTTGTCCGGCAGCCAGCGGACGCGCCGCGGCCAGATAGTGGCCAAAGATCTGCACCTGTGCCTGCAGGTAGACCACCCAGCGGGTGGGCTGGGTACAGCGCACCCCCACGGTGGTACGGCCCTGGGCACGGGCGCCGGGTGGAAGAAAGGCTTCCATCTGCGCGCAGGCAGGCAGGTCGAGGCGTCTGTCGGGCTCGTTCACGGTCACGCGCGGTTCGCCCAGAGCACTGGTTTCGCTAAGCAGAAGCTCCCGCGCGGCAACCTGAAGCGCATGCGGGTCGACACGCGGGTTGCCCTCGCTGGCCAGCACTTCGCTGATTGCAAGCAACAGGGTACACAGCGCCACCACCATCATTAGGCACAGCAGGCGCAGATTCGGACCGCGCGGGCTCTGCTCGTCCGGGGTGCCACCAGGCACGCCGGTCTGGTAGGCCGTGGTGTCCGGAAAGGTATTCAGCATGGGGAATGCTCCAGTGTGCATGCGTCCGATTCTAGGCTGCGCACCCGACGGCGAAAGCCTCAAATAGGCCGCAAGAGCGGGCCTTATTCCGGGATCGTCGCTTTGCCCGTCTACGTAATATCGGTGCCATCAGCAGAGGGCTTTAGGGCCTGCGCAAAAAAAATGGAATCCGCGATGAACCAGACGCTGGACAGTCTCTTCAACTACTACCAGACGGCCATGTCCCTGCGCAGCCATCGGCAGGAAGTGCTGGCATCCAACATTTCCAACGCGGATACCCCGGGCTACAAGGCGCGCGACTTCAACTTTGGCCAGGCACTCACCACCGCCCTGAATGGCAATGCCACGGCGGCCGCAGCCAATGCCGGCGCCGTTGGTGACGGCAGCGTTTTCAGCGCCAATGGCACCAGCCTGGCGGGGCAGGGCGCCGCTCTCGATGCGAGCGGCCTCACCCATACCGCTGCCGGTCACCTGGGTACCAGCAGCAGCCTCGATCCGGTGGGGCATGCCCTGGTGCAGTCTGCCGCGCAGCTCAAGTATCGCCCCTCGGTGCAGGACAGTGTCGACGGCAACACGGTCGACATGGACGTTGAGCGTGCGGCCTTTGCCGGCAACGCGATGCATTACGAGGCCAACATCACCCAACTCAGCGGCGAGATCAAGAACCTGATCGCCGCCATGCAGTCGGCCTGAGCCGGCACCGTCAACCAAGGAGCCTGAACCATGCCTCTTTCCCGCATCTTTGACGTGGCCGGCAGTGCGCTGACCGCACAATCCAAGCGTCTGAACGTGGTGGCCAGCAACCTTGCCAACGCCGACAGCGCCACCGGCAGTGCCGACACCACCTATCACGCCAAACAGGTGGTGTTTCGTGCCCAGGCGATGGGCAGCAACATCGACAAGGGCGTCAAGGTGGCGTCGGTGGTGGAAGACCCCACCCCGCTGCGCACGGTGTACGAGCCCAGCCATCCGCTGGCCAGCAAGGATGGCTATGTGACCTATCCCAACGTCAATCCGGTGGAGGAGATGGTCAACATGATTTCCGCCTCACGGTCCTATCAGAGCGAGGTGGAGGTGATGAATACCGCCAAATCCCTGCTGCAAAAAACCCTCACCCTGGGTCAATAACAGGAGCTTCCTGAATGTCTTCCACCATCACTTCCAACACCCAGGGCACGTTGTCCGCTGCCCAGCTGGCACTGCTCAACGGCACGTCCGGCAGCGCGGGCAGCACCTCGTCCAGCGCATCCAGCGGTGGCTTGCCCACCGGCACCTCGATCCAGAACGAGTTCCTCACGCTGTTCACCACGCAGTTGCAGAACCAGGATCCGATGAACCCGATGGATTCTTCACAGATGACCTCGCAACTGGCGCAGATCAGCACGGTGAGTGGCATCAACCAGCTCAACTCCACCGTCAGTTCGCTGATGACCAGCAACAACGTGGCAGAAACCGCCCAGTCGGCTTCGCTGATCGGGCACACCGTACTCGGTCCGGGCAGTCAGTTTTCCCTTACGCCAGGCACGCCAGTGCAGATGGGCGTCTCGATGACCTCGGCAGCCGATACGGTCAAAGCCACCATCAAGGACAGCTTTGGCAACGTGGTCAAGAGCATTGACCTTGGCGCGCAATCCAACGGTGTGGTCAGTGTGCCCTGGGATGGCCTGACCACCAGCGGCGTGTCCGCACCGGCAGGCACCTACAGGCTGGAAGTCACTGCGTCCAACAACGGCACAGCCGTGACGGCCACGCCGCTGGTACAGGGCAAGGTGACCGGGGTGACCAACAGCTCGGCCGGCATCAGCGTGGATGTGGCCGGACTGGGCACCGTGGCCCTCGGCGCGATCGCGCAGATCAACTGAACCTGAACCAAGGAGCACACTCATGAGTTTTCAGCAGGCACTGAGCGGTTTGTCCGCAGCCCAGGTCAACCTGGACACCATCGGCAACAATGTGGCCAACGCCAATACCGTGGGTTTCAAGGCCAGTACCACCGAATTCGCCGACGTCTATGCCAACACCCTCAACGGTGCCGCCAACGACCAGGTCGGCATGGGCGCCCGCGTGGCGCAGGTGGCGCAGAATTTCAGCCAGGGCAACATCACCACCACCAACAATCCGCTCGACGTGGCGATCAACGGTTCAGGATTTTTCCGGCTCGACAACAACGGCGTGATCTCCTACAGCCGCAACGGCCAGTTCCAGATCGACAAGAACGGCTATCTGGTCAACAGCAACAACCAGAAGGTGACCGGTTATGGCGTGGCGAATGGCACCATCCAGCAGGGTGTGGCCACCGACCTGAAGATCACCACGCTGGCGGCAGCACCAAAGCCCACCGGCAACCTGACCCAGTCGCTCAACCTGGATGGCCGCACCGCCACCGTGCTGAATCCGGCCAACTTTGATCCCGCCCAGCCGTCCACCTACACCAACTCGACCACGGCCACGGTGTATGACTCGCAAGGCAACTCGCACAACCTGACCAGCTATTACATGTTGACTGCGCAGGCCGATCCAGCGGCCGTGCCGCCGGTCAGCCAGACCTGGAACGTGTTTGCCGTGCTCGACAACGTGGCCCCGGGCATGAGCGTGAATGGCACCGCGCCGACCGCTGCCGATGCCACCACGGTGCCGCCCACCGCCGCCGCTTATGCCAGCGCGCAGCTTACCTTCGATTCGGCCGGCAACATGACCTCGCCCGCTGCGGGCACCAACATCACGCTGGGTTACCCGACCACAGCGACTACCGGGACCGCCTTCACGGCAACGCCGCTGTCGATCAACCTGAACCTGCAGGGCACCACCCAGTACGGCACCAGTTTTGCGGTCAACAACCTGACCCAGGATGGCTATGCCGCCGGGCAACTGAACAATTTCAACATCGGTGCCGATGGCACGATCAACGGCAACTTTTCGAATGGCACCTCGCAGCCGCTCGGCCAGCTGGTGCTGGCCACCTTCAACGATCCGAATGGCCTGACCCCGATCGGCAACAATGCCTGGGGCCAGAGCTCGCTGTCAGGTCAGCCGATGGTCGGCACGCCGGGTTCCGGCTCGCTGGGCCAGTTGCAGGGCTCGGCCACCGAGACCTCCACCGTCGACCTGACCGCCGAACTGGTCAATATGATCACGGCGCAGCGCGCCTATCAGGCCAATGCGCAAACGATCAAGACTGAAGACCAGATCCTGCAAACCATCACCAGCCTGCGTTGAGCGTACCTGAATGGACAAGATGATCTACGTCGCCATGACTGGCGCGAAACAGACGATGAACCAGCAGGCGGCGGTCTCGAACAACCTCGCCAATGCCAACACCAGCGGCTTCCGCGCCGAGCTGGCATCGTTTCGCGCCGTGCCGGTGGTGGGTCCGGCGCAGGCCACGCGTACCTTCGTCACCGACAGCACGCCGGGCGCCAATCTGGCCCCTGGTGTGATCCAGCAGACCGGCCGCGCCCTCGACGTGGCGGTACAGGGCAGCGGCTGGATCGCCGTGAATGGTCCGGATGGCAAGGAAGGCTACACGCGTGACGGCAATCTGCAGGTGGACAAGAACGGTGCGTTGACCACCCGCCATGGCGATCCCGTGCTGGGCGACAACGGCCCGATCACCGTACCCCTCGGCAGCACGGATGTCACGGTCACGGCCGACGGCACGGTGTCGGCTACCCAGCCCGGCACGCCACCGGCCACCACCGCAGTGGGCCGGATCAAGCTGGTCGACCCGGCCGTTCGCGCCCTGTCGCGCAGCAACGATGGCCTGTTCCGCACGGCGGACGGCAAGCCGGTGCAGAGCGACGCCAATGTGCGACTGGCGCCCGGTGCGCTGGAGGGCAGCAACGTGAACCTGACCGAGCAGATGGTGAACATGATTTCGCTGGCCCGGCAGTACGACCTCAACACCAAGATGATCAGCACGGCAGGCGACAACGACAAGGCCGCCTCGTCGCTGCTGTCGCTCAACTGATCCTTCCTGACTGACTGACGCACCTGAACGAGAGAACACCATGAATCGCTCCCTTGCCATTTCCAAGACCGGGATGGACGCCCAGCAGATGCAGATGGACGTCATTTCCAACAACCTCGCCAACGTGAGCACGAATGGTTTCAAGGCCTCGCGGGCCGTGTTCGAAGATCTGGTGTACCAGACCCTGCGTGAGCCGGGGGCGCCGAGCAGCACACAGACGCAGCTGCCTTCGGGGCTGCAGGTCGGTACCGGTGTGCAACAGGTGGCGACCGAGCGCGTCCTCACCCAGGGAAACCTGACCCAGACCGGCAATTCGAAGGATGTGGCCATCCAGGGCTCGGGCTATTTCCAGGTGCTGATGCCCGATGGCACCACGGGTTACACCCGTGACGGGGCCTTCCAGACTGACGCACAAGGCCAGTTGGTCACCGCCAACGGTTACGTGCTGCAGCCGCCGGTGACGATTCCGAACAATGCCACCTCGGTCACGATTGCGTCCGATGGCACCGTATCGGTCAACCAGCCGGGCAATGCCGCCACGGTGCAGGTGGGGCAGATCCAGCTTGCCATGTTTCCCAACCCGGCTGGCCTCACCGCCAAGGGCGGCAATATCTATCAGGAAACCGCAGCGTCCGGCGCTGCGGCCACCACGGCGCCGGGGCAGAACGCCGCTGGCACTCTCAATTCCGGTTATGTGGAAACCTCGAACGTGAACGTGGTGGAGGAACTGGTCAACATGATCCAGACCCAGCGTGCTTACGAAATCAATTCCAAAGCCATTTCGACGGCTGACCAGATGCTGGCCAAGCTGTCGCAGATGTGAGCCTGACGATGACCCAAGCTGATTCCAGCCTGATCCGGCGGGCGCAAGCGACCGCAACCAGCCTGACCGCGCACGGCGCGGCCTTGCTCTCCATCCTGCTGCTTGCCGCCTGTGTCGAGACACCGCCGCGGCCGATCGTGCAACAGCCGATGACCGCGCGTCCGCCCAAGGTGGTGGCCGAGGCTGAACCGACCGGGGGCATCTTCCAGTCCACGTCTGGCGGACGCTATCACCCCATGTTCGAGGATCGCCGTGCGCGCTCGGTGGGCGACACGCTGATCGTGACCATCAACGAGAACACGTCGGCCAGCAAGAAGTCCTCCACCGACGCCTCGCGCGCCAGTTCCTCGGCACTGGCGATCTCGCCGATCACCGGCCTGCCCACCTTTGGCCTGCAGAACGCCTCGATCACCGCCTCCAATACCAGCAAGTTTGCCGGGGCAGGCGATGCCGCCGCCACCAACGCATTTACCGGCACCATCACGGTGACGGTTACCGAGGTGCTCGACAACGGCAACCTGGTGGTCAGCGGCGAGAAGCAGGTGGCCGTGAATCAGGGGACCGAATTCGTGCGCCTGTCGGGTGTGGTAAACCCGGACTACATCCTGAGCGGCAATACGGTGTCGTCCACCCAGGTGGCGGACGCGCGTGTCGAATATAAGGCCAACGGGTTTGTCGACGAGGCCCAGCGCATGGGTTGGTTGCAGCGCTTCTTCCTCAATGTGTCTCCTTTCTGAGTCTGTCCATCGTGCAATCCAAGCTGTTGTTGCGTCTGCGTGCCCTGCTGATCCTGGCGATGTTGCTGGTCTGGGCGGTCAGTGAGGCACATGCCGAACGGGTCAAGGACCTGGCCAGCCTGCAGGGGGTGCGCCCCAACCAGCTGATCGGTTACGGTCTGGTGGTGGGGCTGGACGGCACCGGTGACCAGACCACACAAACCCCCTTCACCGTGCAGAGCCTGGTCACCATGCTGGGCCAGTTGGGCGTGAACCTGCCACCGGGCACCAGCCTGCAGCTGAAGAATGTGGCCGCAGTGGCAGTCACGGCAGAGCTGCCGGCCTTTGCCCGGCCGGGCCAGCGCCTGGACGTGGTGGTGGCGTCAATCGGCAATGCCAAAAGCCTGCGCGGGGGATCGCTGATGCTCACCTCGCTGAAGGGTGTGGATGGTCAGGTATATGCCCTGGCGCAGGGTAACCTGGTGATTGGTGGGGCCGGTGCGTCGGCCGGTGGCGCCAAGGCGCAGATCAACCAGCTGTCGGCGGGTCGCATTTCCGGCGGTGCCACCGTGGAGCGCGCCGTGCCCACCCGGGTGGCCATCAACGGTCTGCTGCATCTGGAATTGCACGACACCGATTACGGCACCTCCAGGCGCATGCAGGAAGCGATCAATGCCCATTTCAAAGACAAGATCGCCACGTCGATCGATGGTCGCGTGATCGATGTGCGCGTACCGGATCAGGAAGACGAGCGGGTCAGCTTCATTGCGGAACTCGAAGACGTGCCGCTGAGCCCTGCGCAGGGCGCGGCCAGGGTGGTGGTCAATGCGCGCAGCGGTGCCGTGGTGATGAACCAGAACGTGATGCTCGAGCCTTGCGCCGTGGCGCAAGGCAGCCTGTCGGTCACCATCAACACCGATCCCAGTGTCAGCCAGCCGAATGCGCTGTCGAATGGCGAGACCCGCGACACCAGCAAGTCCACCATCGAGATCAAGCAGGAAGGGGGGGCGCTGCAGATTGTCAAGGGCGCGGCCTCGCTGAACGAGGTGGTGAAGGCACTCAACGCGCTGGGCGCCACGCCGGGTGACCTGATTTCGATCCTGGAAGCCTTGCGCGCCGCCGGCGCCTTGCACGCCAATCTGGAGATCATCTGATGGATAGCCCCGCGCCCAAATCGCTCGGCCTGGCGCTCGATCCGGCCGCGCTGAATGCCCTCAAATATCAGGCCGGCGGTGCGCCGAACGCTGCCTTGCAAAAGGTGGCGCAGCAGTTTGAATCGGTATTCGTCAACATGATGCTGAAGAGTATGCGCGAGGCCACCTCGTCCGATGGCATCACCGATAATGAGCAGACCAAGATGTTCACCGGCATGCTCGACGAGCAATATGCAGCGCATCTGACCCAGGGCAAGGGGCTGGGACTGGCCGACATGATCGTGCGCCAGTTCAGCCGGCCCACCATCGCACCAGGCGCCGCCACTGACGCCACTGCCCCCGCCACTGACGCCACTGCCTCCGCCACTGCCCCCGCAGCCGGCGCTACTGCCCCCGCAGCCGGCGTGGTGGGGCCAACCTCGATGGCACCGGCGCGCTTCAAGCGCGCGATGGCCCAGTCGGCTGCCGTCGCCAGCGAAGGCAGCGGTATTCCGGCCGATTTCATGATTGCCCAGGCCGGCCTGGAGAGCGGTTGGGGCAAGCATCAGCCGCGCATGGCCGACGGCTCGCCCAGTTACAACCTGTTTGGCATCAAGGCGGGACCGAACTGGCGTGGCGGTGTGGCGACCGCTGAGACCACCGAGGTGGTGAACGGCCAGACCCAGCGCGTGGTGCAGCCGTTCCGCGCCTATGCCTCGTATGACGAAGCATTTCAGGATTACGCCAACCTGCTCAGCGGCAACGCGCGTTATGCGCGCGCCGCCACTGCGGCCGGCACTGGCGATGCGGCAGGTTTTGCCGGTGCCTTGCAGCGCGCCGGTTACGCCACCGACCCCGCGTATGCACAAAAACTGAAGGGCGCCTTGCAGGCGACCACCAACATCCGTGTCTGAGCGGTCATTCAAGAATGGTCGTAGCACGCCGTTAACTGTCCGAGCAGATGTCTTGGGTGAAATCGCGCTGCAGCGGCCGGCCACCCTTGGCACAGGAGCACACCCATGAGCAGTATCGACAGCTTTTATTCAAATGCCCTGGTGGGACTGACGTCCTCCCAGCAGGCCTTGTCGATCATCAGCAACAACATCTCCAATGCGGCCACCCCGGGGTATACGCGCGAACTGCCAACCAACGTGCCGATTGGTGGTGTGTCGACGGACTACAACCTGATCGCCCAGCGGCAGACCAGCACGTATGTCAACGCCAGCGTGATGTCGGCGCAGGCCTCGTCCAGCGCCAATGCCAGCTACTACACGCAGGTTTCGCAGCTCTCCCAAGTGCTTGCATCGAGCACCACCGACATCGGCAACTCGATGCAGACCTTTTTTACCAGCGTGCAAAAAGTGGCCGCCGATCCGGCGGCGATTCCGCCGCGCCAGCAGTTGCTCAATGACTCGCAAAGTGTGGTCAATGCGTTTCAGGGCGTCGGCGGGCAACTGGCGCAGATGTCTGATACCGTCAACGCCCAGATCAGCGGCGACGTGACGGCCATCAACAGCCTGTCGGCCCAGATCGCCAAGCAGAACGCGGCCATCTCGCTGGCCGAGGCCGGCGGCAACGGCACCAAGCCGAATGATTTGCTCGATCAGCGTGACCAGACCCTGCAAAGCCTGTCCAAACTGGTTGCGGTGAGCACCGTGTCGCAGAGCGACGGCAGCCTGAACGTGTTCATCGGCAACGGACAGTCGCTGGTGGTGGGGGGGGCGGCGCAAACCCTCAAGGCCGTGCCCTCTGCCACCGACAGCAGCCAGATGCACGTGGCCTATGCATCCGGCACCAATGGCACTCCGGTACAACTGGCCGACAGCGCGATCACGGGTGGCGATCTGGGTGCCACCCTGCAATTTCGCACCGACAGTCTGGATCCGGCCAGTCGCAATCTGGCCCAGCTGGCCACGACGTTTGCGGGTGCAGTGAATAACCAGCACGCGCTGGGGGTGGACTTGTCCGGCACCACCGGGGGCACCGTCTTCAACCTGCCGCCAATGTCCGTTCAGGCCGCCTCGACCAACACCGGTGGCGCAGTGCTCACGGCCACCGTGGGTACGCCATCGGCAATCCAGGCCACGGATTACCAGCTCAGTTTTGACGGCACCAACTACACCCTCAAATCGCTGCAGGACCCGAACACCGGCGTCACGCTCAATTCCCCTGCCACCGTGTATACCGGTACCAGCTTGCCCCCTGCCGCGCAGTTTGGCATCAACTTCGGTCTGGGCGGATCGGGGGCGATGGCAGCGGGTGACAGCTTTACGGTCAAGCCGTACCAGACCACGTTGACCGGAATCACGCTGGCAATTTCCGATCCGTCCAAGATTGCCGCCGCCAGTCAGTTCTCGATCACCCCCGGCAGTACCGTCGGTAGCAACACCACGATGAATGTCACCGGGATCAACGCGTCCGGTGTGACGTCTGGCCAGTTTCCCGCCAGCGTGAGCTTTGCCGCCGGTGGCGCCTATACCATCACTCCGGCTGCAGGTTCGGGGGCGGCCGCAGTCACGGGCACCCTGACGGTCACCAATGGTGTGCCACAACCGATCAGCTTCAATGGTCTCACCCTGTCGCTCACCGCCACGCCCGCCAGTGGCAACACCTTTACTCTGGGCCAAAACCAGGGAGGCGGCGCCGCGGCAGGCAGTGGCTTAAGCAGCGCGGGTAACAACGAGAATGCCAGCGCCCTGGCGGCCCTGCAGACCCTGGGTCTGGTCAGCACCGGCACCGGCACCAGTTTCAGCCTGTCGGCGCAGTACAGCCGGGTAGTGGCTGATGTGGGCTCGCAAGCCTCGGTCGCCAAGGCCACGTCGGCCTCGGCCGATGGTGTGCTGAGCAATCTGCAGGCACAGCAGCAGTCCATCTCCGGGGTGAACCTGGATGAAGAAGGGGCCAACCTGCTCAAATACCAGCAGCAGTACCAGGCGGCGGCAAAAGTGATGCAGGTTGCATCCACGCTGTTTCAGGCACTGCTGCAGATCTGAGTCGTAGCGAGGAGTACCGAATCATGCGCATTTCCACCGCCAACATGTATGCCACATCGGTGGCCACCATGAACGCCCAGGAGCAGGCCGTCTTCACGGCGCAACAGCAGGTGTCCACCGGCAAACGCATCCTGTCGCCGGAAGACGATCCGGTGGGGGCTGCCAGTGCGGTGCGGCTCAATCAGCAGATTTCGCGTAATACCAACTTTGCCAACAACCGGGCGTCTGCCGAGTCGCAGCTCAACCAGGTGGGCACCACGTTGACCTCCGTCACCAACCTGCTGACCAGCGTGAAAAGTTCGATCGTGCAGGCGGGCAATGCCTCGCTCGATCCCTCGCAGAAGCAGGCGATCGCCACCCAGTTGCAGCAGCAGATGCAGGAACTGCAGGGCTACGCGAACACCCAGGATGGCAATGGTGAGTATCTGTTTGCGGGCTGGCAGGTACACACCCAGCCTTACGTGCTGGGCAACTACGCCAACACGGCGTCCGCCGCCGGCAATACCGGGTCTGGCAGCCTTTCTGTCAATACGATCTCGGGCCAGCTCACGGCCAGTCAGGCAGCCAGCATCAATATTTCGCAGACGGACAACAGCATCAGTCCTACCCAATATACCTACACCGTGAACGGCCAGGCCGGCGGCACCGTGGCCAGCGGCGGCCAATTCACCGTGAACGGGGTACAGCTCACCCTGAACGGCACGCCGGCGCTCGGCGATACCTTCACCCTGTCGCCGTCGGCCACCCTGTATCAGGGGGATACCGGCACGCGCCCCGTGGAAATCAACGATGGGCGAGAGTTGTCCACCACGTTGGCCGGGCCTTCGGTATTCGATTCGGTGCCCACCGGAAACGGCACCTTTGCCACCAGCGCCACGGTGGGTAACCTGGGCAGCGGCATCATCGATCAGGGCAGCGTGACCGACCCGACCAAGCTGACCCATGACAATTACGCCATCCAGTTTTCCGGGGCCCCGGCGGCTTCGGCCGCTGCCAGCAATACAGGGACAGCCAAGCTCGCTGCCGCCAATCCAGCGGGCAGCCTGAGCACCAATGACAGCTATCAGCTTAGCTTTGCCAACGGCGGCAGCACCTACAGTGTGATCGATACCACGTCCGGCGCCACCGTGGCCTCCAACCAGGCCTATACCGCAGGCAGCGCCATCAGCGTGATGGGCGCCAATTTTTCCATGACCGGTACACCTGCTGCCGGCGACCAGTTCACCATCGCGCCCGGGCCGGCCACCAGTTACAGTGTGGTGGACCTGACCAAGACCACGCCGGACCCCGCCAACCCGAACGGTCCCGGCATCCCTGCCAGCGTGCTGTCCAACCAGCCCTTCACCTCCGGGCAGGCGATCAAGTTTGGCGGCATGAGCGTGAGCGTGACTGGGGCGCCGGTCAACGGCGACAGCTTCAGTGTCGAACCCAGCACCTCGACCAGCATTTTCAGCATCATGAAGATGGCGATTGACGCGCTGAATAACCCCGGCTCGGGGACTGCGGGCAGCACGCAGTATGCCAACCAGATCAATCAGGCCAACGCAGGTATCGATGCGGCACTCACGCAGGTTGACCTCAACCAGGCGACGGTGGGTGGACGGATCAATGAACTCACCAGCCTTGACAGCACCGGGGCGCAGCAGGCGATCACCCTGCAACAGCAACTGACCACCATCACCAGTGTGGATTTCACTGCGGCGGTGAGCACGCTCACCCAAGCGCAGACCGCGCTGGCGGCGGCGCAAAAGTCATTCACCCAGGTGGCGGGGCTGTCGCTGTTCAACTACATCCAATAGCACGGCGGGGCGTTGCAGCCGCTGCGGCCCCGCCCGGGCCGCGCGGCTGTCGCGAAGAGCTACTCGGCGCTGCGCGCAACGCTCCCCGCCGCCCGGGCGCGCTCCAGCATCAGGTTCAGTTCAAGCAGACCCCGGGCATGCGCGTCCCGGGCATTGATCGACAGGGTCTGCGTGGCGGGCGTAGTCCTTGCCACCGGGCTGCCCGAGCCCAAGGCCTCTACAACAGCACGACCCTTGCGCCCCAGCCACCAGGTGCGCAATTGCAGCCGCCAGCGCGGCAGCGGGGCGGGTGACACGACCGTCAGGGTCAGGGGCAGGGTCAGGATCTTGGTGTGCATGCTGGAAACTCCCTAAGGGGACACACGCGGGGGGCTGACATGCAGCGGATCACGCGGCGTCCTGAGCAGAATCAACGGCAGCTTCGGGAAAAACTTGAAGCCGTGGTGCGTCGGTGGCGTTGGGGGCCGCGTCATCACAGGCTGGCCGCTGCACGTGCCACTGCGCTGATGGCCACTCCCCACAAGGCATCAAAGCCACGCAGCCACTCCGGCATGCCCAGCGTGAGCATCAGCAGGCCGGCCCCCAAGGTGACCGGGAAGCCGATCGAAAAAATGTTCAGTTGCGGCGCAGCGCGCGACAGCATGCCCAGCGCAATGTTGACGATGATCAGCGTCATGGTGATGGGCAAGCCCAGCACCAGGCCATGCATGCACAACACGCCACCATAGGCCGCGAGTTGATGGATGCCGGCAAGCTTCAGGCCACCGGCCGCAATCGGCAGGGTCTGGAAGGTCTGGGCCAGTGTGCCGATCAGCGCCAGATGGCCGTCGATCGCAAAAAACACCAGCGCGGCCAGAGTGGTCAGCACTGCAGTGAGCGAAGTAGTGCTCGATGCGCTGGTGGGGTCGTACAGGGTGGAAAACCCGAGGCCCATCCCGGTGCCAGCCAGTTCGCCGGCCAGGCTGACAGCGCCAAACAGGATTTGCAGGATCAGTCCCAAGGCACTGCCAATCGCCACTTCACGCATCAGGATGGCCAGGCCGGCCCAGGAACCGACCGTCACGTCCGGCAGAGGGCCCAGCGTCGGGGCAATCGCCAGTGCAATAAAGGTGCCCAGCAGCAGCTTGACCTGCATCGGAATGGCCTGGTCCGAGAAGAAGGGGGCCGTCATGAACACGCCAAGGATGCGCGCCAACGGCCAGATCAGCAGGGCCAGCCAGGCTTGCAGCTGGGGATCGGTAAAGCTGATCACGTGGCGTTGTCCCCTGCGCTTTCAGCTGACCAGGCTGGGAATGCTGGTGAGCAGTTGCCGGGTGTAGTCGGTGAGTTGCGCCAGCATCCAGCTGCCTGCCACCCCCAGGGTGAGAAAGACGGCCAGCAACTTGGGAATGAAACTCAGGGTGCTTTCGTTGATCTGGGTGGCCGCCTGAAAGATGCTTACCAGCAGGCCCACGGCCAGCGCCACCAGCAACAGTGGCGCCGATACCAGCAGGGTCAGTTGCATGGCCTCGCGGCCCATGGTCATTACGCTTTCAGGAGTCATCTTGCGGGTCCTTGTCGATGGTCAGGTGATGAAACTGGCGGCCAGCGAACCGATCAGCAGCTGCCAGCCATCGACCAGCACGAACAGCATCAGCTTGATCGGCATCGAGATGATGCTGGGGGACACCATCATCATGCCCATGCTCATCAGCACGCTGGCCGTGACCAGGTCGATGATCAGGAAGGGGATGAAGATGGCGAAGCCGATCTGGAACGCGGTCTTCAGTTCGCTGGTGACAAAGGCGGGTACCAGCAGCCGCATCGGCACGGCGTCGGCATCCGCCGGTGCCGTCTCGTGCGAAATCTTGACGAACAGGGCAAGGTCGGCCTGTCGCGTCTGCTTCATCATGAAGCCCTTTAGCGGGGCGCTGCCGCGATTGAGCGCCTCTTCAAACCCGATCTGGTTGGCCTGGAACGGCTGCCACGCTTCGCTGTACACCTTGTCCAGCGTGGGGCCCATCACGAAGAAGGTCAGGAACAGCGACAGGCCGATGATCACCTGATTGGGCGGGGAGGTTTGCAGTCCCAATGCATGACGCAGCAGGCCCAGCACGATCACGATGCGCGTGAAGGCCGTGGTCATCAGCAGCAGGGCCGGCAGGAAGGACAGGGCCGAGAAGAACAGCAGCGTTTGCACACTCAGGCTGTAGGTTTGCGCTCCGCCAGCGCCCGGCGTGGCGGTCAGTGCCGGCAACAGGGCGCTTTCGGCATGCGCGGGCGTTGCACCCAGCAGGCTGAGCAGCACCACAGCCAGCAGTAACAGCGCGCCAATCAGCAGGCCACCCAGTTCCAGGCTGCCGCGCACGCCGGCATGCGAGGCCATCCGGCTGGGACCGGTGCGCCGATGTGGCGTTTCGGTGGCGATCACGCTGCGAGGCTGGTCGGCGGCGGGTCCGCGCTCCGCGACGACACGCCAGCGCCGGTCTTCCATGGCGATCAGCTGAAGGTCCGGTCCGGCCACCACGCTGCTGGCCTCGCTGGCGACCAGCTGCAATTCTTCCACGGCCATCAGCCTGCGTGGTTGCGCTGTCAGCACATCGGCTGCGTCGAGTGGTCCGCGACCATCCGGCAGCATGCGCCCTGCGGTCAGATCGCCTTGCTCAAACGCGGTCACGCTGCCCTCGGCGCCGGTACTCATGTCGAATCCCTGCTGCCGTTGGGCGTGAAACGGGCCAGCCATTGCGGGAACGGCGAAGCCAGAGTCTGCGTGGCGGAGGGTTGGTCTTCCAGCTGGCGCGGCAGGGTGTGCAAGGCATTGATCTGCCCCGCCGTGACACCGACCACCAGCCAGGTATCCGCCACTTCCAGCACCATCACGCGCTCGCGGGTTCCAACGCGGACGCCACCGACAATCTTTACCGGGCCGCGGTTGATGGCCTGCAGGCCGCCGCTACGACGGAAGATCCACGCGCTGCCAAACATCAGCGCCACCACGATGGCAAGACCACCGAAGGCCTGAAACAGCGCGCCGCTCATCGGTTGAGCTTCCGGATCCGTTCACTGGGGGTGATCACGTCGGTCAGACGGATGCCGAAGCGGTCATTCACCACCACCACCTCGCCCTGCGCGATCAGGCAGCCATTGACGAACACATTCATCGGCTCGCCTGCCAGACCATCGAGCTCCACCACCGAACCCTGCGCCAGTTGCAGCAGTGACTTGATCGGCAGTTTGGTGCGGCCGAGTTCCACCGTGAGCTGCACCGGAATATCCAGGATCATGTCGATGTCGCGACCCTGGCCGGGTGGCAGGTCACCCGACAGCGGCTGGAAGATGGCGGCAGGCTGGGCTTCGGGTGCCGTGGTGGCGGCTTCCTGCTCGGCCAGTGCTGCGGCCCAATCGTCGACCGGGGCTTCGTTGTCTGCCATGTATTTCTCCTTAATCGTCGGTGTCGGGGTTGCCGGTGTTGAGCAGCCGGTCCACCTTGAGTGCGTAACGTCCCTGATGAACCCCGTAGTGCGCATCGAGCACCGGCACGCTGTCGACCGTGCACTGGATCTGTTCGGTGATGTCGATCGGGATGATGTCGCCGGCCTTGATGCCGATCAGGTCATCCACCGTGATCTGACGTTGGGCCAGTGTGGCCACCAGTTCCACTTCGGACTGTTTGAGTTGCTGGCACAGCAGGCGGCCCCAGCGGCGGTCAACCTCGATCTGTTCACCCTGCATCGACGAGCTGAGCAGGTCGCGCACGGGCTCGATCATTGAATACGGCAGGCAGATGTGCAGGTCGCCGCTGCCCGAGCCCATCTCGATGTGGAATGTGGTGGTGATCACCACCTCGCTCGGCGTGGCCACATTGGCAAACTGGGTGTTCACCTCGCTGCGCACGAACTCGAATTCCACCTTGTGCACCGGTGCCCATGAACGTGCGTAGGTCTCGTGTACCTGCTCCAGCATGCGCTGGATGATGCGTTGTTCGGTGGGGGTGAAGTCGCGTCCCTCGATCCGGGTGTGGAAGCGGCCGTCGCCACCGAACAGGTTGTCCACGGTGAGGAACACCAGGCTCGGATCAAAGATGAAAACGCACAAGCCGCGCAGCGGGCGCATGTGACAGATGTTGATGTTGGTGGGCACCACCAGATTGCGCATGAACTCGCCGTACTTGCTCACTTTCACCTGACCGACCGAGATCTCCGGGTTGCGGCGGGTGAAGTTGTACAGCGCCACCCGCAGGTATCGCGCAAAGCGTTCATTGATGATTTCCAGCGTAGGCATTCGCCCACGCACAATCCGCTCCTGCTTGGCAAGATTGTAGGGCTGGATGCCAACGGTTTCCGCCGATGCCTCTGGTGCGTCCTCTTCCCCGGTGACCCCCTTCAAGAGGGCATCGACCTCGTCCTGCGAGAGGATTTCGTCACTCATCGTCATGGGGCAGGGCTCCGGGCAGGCAGGGCCGGCGTGTGGCGCATGGTCACTGGATGATGAAAGCGGTGAAGAACACGCGGCTGATTTCGGGCAGCTCGATGTCGTCCTCTTCGGCTGCGGCGGCGATCTGCTCGACGATCTGGTCAGCCAGCTTCAGCTTGCCCTCGATCGAGCGCAGGTCGCCCGACTTGCTGCCTGAGAGGATCTTCAGCACGCGGTCGCGCACCAGCGCGGTGTGCTTCTTCATTTCTTCCACACCGGCTTCGCCGGGTACCTGCAGCACCACGGTGGCCTGCAGGTAGTGCTCCTGTTCGGTGTCCGACAGGTTGACGGTGAACGGGTCCAGATTCAAGTACGCCGGCGGCTCGGCTTTTTCGTCGCCTTTTTTCTTCTTTTTCTTTTTCTTTTTCTTGATCGGGTTGCCGTCCGCATCCAGCTTGACCGTCTTGTCGCCCTCCTTGGCCTTGTCGCCGGCATCCGCCTCATCTGCTGCAGCGGCCTCTTCGGCCGCCTTGGCCGCCGCCGGTTTGGCTACCAGGAAGTAATAGCCGCCGCCGCCCAGCGCGAGCAACAGCACCACGCCGCCGATGATCAGCGGCAGCTTGCTCTTCTTTTTGGGGGCTTCGTCTTCCTTGTGTTCTGCGTCGGCCATGACCGGTTCCTCAGGTTTGATGAACTGATTATGCGCAGCCGGTCGCGGGCGGCATCCCCTGAAAAAAGCCCTGCTTCAGGCGTATATCCGGATTTGGCTCAAGCGAAGGTGTCGAGCAGCCCGCGTTGCGCGGCAGTTCGCGTGCTGGCCTGGGGCAGCGCGCTGACCGTGGCTGCCTGCAGGCTGCCGGCCGCAGCAATCGCGTCGGTGCTGCCACCTGCTGTCTGCCAGTCCTGCGGCGCTTGCTGCTGCGACTGGCGGGCCAGGTTGCCGCCGGTATCGGCCTGCACCTGTGCCTGGGTGAGATCCATGCCGGCGGCGGCGAACATGTCGCGCAGTTGCGGCAGGCTGCTTTCGATGGCGTGACGTACCGCTTCGTGCGAGGTGACAAAACTGGCTGTGGCCTGTCCCTGTTGCACATCCAGCGTGATCCTGACCGGGCCCAGATGCGGCGGGTTGATCGAAAGTTGTGCGCTCGACAGTTGCTGGGTAGCCATGAACAGCGCTTGCTGCCCCAGCGCTGCAGCCCAGCGCGTATCGCCCACCGCAGGGGCAACCGGCAGGGTCGGGCCGACGGCTGCCGGGTTGCTGGCAGCGCTCTGCTGCAGGGCGTCCTGTGCCAGCGGGTTGAAGGCCAGACGGCTGTCGGGTGCCAGCTCGCCCCTGGCCGAACCCGTGCTGTCGGTCCGGCCGGCGAGCGCAGGCGCCAGTGTGCCCGCGGCGGGGCCCCCGAGTCCGCCGGCAGCGCTGCCGGGCGTGAATCCGGCCATGCCAGCCAACGGGCCGTCGAGCATGGCGGCCCCGGCCAGACCGGTGCCGCCTGCGGCGTTGTTGCCCGCCCCACTGGCATTCAATTTGGTTTGCAGGGCATTGGCCAGGTTCTGCAGATTGGCACTGACCGCAGCAGGGCCTGCGCTGTCCGCCGCTCCGGCCGCCAGACCGGTTTGTCCGCCGTCGGTGCTGCCCTTGCCGCCTGAGGTGATTGCGCTCCCGTCGTTGGCGAGGGGCTGACCAAAGGTGGTGCCGCTGCCGGCACCGCCAGCTGCGCCCGCATCATTGCCGCCGCCCGAATCAGCGTGCGCAACAGCGGCGCCGGCGGTCGGATGCCCGCTCATGCTGGCGCTTTGGGCACCGCCATGCTGCGTTTGGTTTTGCTGGCCATCGCGCATCTCGCTGCTGCGGGTTTCCGCCGATGAACTCTCCTGATTCGATCCGGTGGGGCTGGTGCCTGCAGCGCTCACGTTGGCGTTGGCCGTGGTACCCGCCGCGTTGCCATCCTGCGCCGTGCCCGGCGCGAGGCTGGCTGCGCCAGAGGCGGCCAGGCCGGTATTTGCAGCAAGGGTCGGCAGCGCCGTGCTGGCGGTGTTCTGGCGGTTGGCGCTCTGGTTAGCGGCCGCGCTGGCCAGCACGTCGCGCTGCGCCTGCAGGCCTTGCAGGCTGGCATTCGCCTGCGCCTGCGCCAGACTGGCATTCTGGGTGGCTTGCTGGGCTGCACGCTCTGCGTCGGCCTGCGCGCGCGCCTGGGCGCGTTGCGCCTGTCCGGCATCCCGCGCAGCGGCTTGCTGTTCCTGTCGTTGCTGATCGGCCAGGGTGGTCTGCGCGCTGACAGCATTGTCGATGGCAGCGGCAGGCAGCGCCTGACCCGCCGCCGGGTTGCTGTTGGCCATGGCAATGGGGGCTGCCTGCAGACCGTTGGCGAGCAAGGCGGCAAAGGCATTGCCGTCGGCCGTGCTGGCGGGGCCTTTGCCGCTGGCGCCGCCGGTATCGGCAGCGGCCACGGTCTGGCTGGCAAGGGGCTGGATGGCGCGCATGGAGGGCTCCTCAGAAAGGCGATTTGCGGTGGAGGGCGATGCGTGCGGCATACCCGTCGGATTCATTCTGTTCTTTTTTTGCGGCCACCTTTTCGGCCGCCTTGACGCGGCGGGTGGCGAGGATTTCGAAGGATTTCAGTTCGCGATGGCGGTCCTGCCAGCGCTGGCGTGCCGCTGCGCAGGCACTTTCGGCGTGGTCGCGGGCGCGGGCCTGCTGGTCGACGGCCTGATCCAGTTGGCCAAGGAAGCGCCGAAAATTCATCAGTTCGTTGATGTGCAGGCCGGCGCCTGCGCTGCTCTCCATGCGTTTGCGGTATTCCAGCCGGTAGTTTTCCAGCATGCCAAGCTTTTGCGCCTGCTGGTCGAGGTAGCTGGTGGCAAGGCCCAGCGCTCGGGTGGCCTCGTCATAGGCTTCGGTGGCGCGTTCGATCAGCAGTTCGAGGGTTCTGGCCGAACTCATGCGAGCACCTGGGCAAGACGGGTGCGGCACTCGGCGTAACCCGTCGATTCATCCAGATCCTGCTGCAGGAAGGCCTCGATCTTTGGGTAGAGCGCAATGGCGCGATCCAGTTGCGGGTCAGAGCCCGGGCTATAAGCGCCCACGCTGATCAGGTCGCGGCTGCGCTGGTAGCGCGAATACATCTGCTTGAAGTCGCGCACCTGACGGAACTCGTCGCCGCTGACCAGATTGGTCATGGCCCGGCTGATCGAGGCTTCCATGTCGATCGCCGGGTAATGGCCCTGCTCGGCCAGCGCGCGCGACAGCACCACGTGGCCGTCGAGGATCGCGCGCGCCGAATCGGCAATCGGATCCTGCTGGTCATCCCCCTCGGTCAGCACCGTGTAAAAGGCGGTGATCGAGCCTGCGCCGGCGGCGCCATTGCCAGCGCGCTCCACCAGTTGCGGCAGCTTGGCAAACACCGAAGGCGGGTAGCCCTTGGTGGCTGGGGGCTCCCCGATCGCCAGTGCAATTTCACGCTGCGCCATGGCGTAGCGGGTGAGTGAGTCCATGATCAGCAGAACATTGCGCCCCTGGTCACGAAAGTGCTCTGCCACGGCGGTGGCGTAGGCTGCGCCTTGCAGGCGCATCAGCGGGGACTGGTCGGCGGGGGCCGCCACCACCACCGAACGCGCCAGACCGGTTTCGCCCAGGATGTGCTCGATGAATTCCTTCACCTCGCGCCCCCGCTCGCCGATCAGGCCAACCACGATCACCTCGGCTTCGGTATAGCGCGCCATCATGCCGAGCAGCACGCTCTTGCCCACACCGGAGCCGGCAAACAGCCCCATGCGCTGGCCACGTCCCACCGTCAGCATGCTGTTGATGGCGCGCACGCCCACGTCCAGCACCTGCGAGATCGGCGTGCGTTGCAGCGGGTTGATCGGCCGCGCATACAGGGGGGCCAGTTCGGGATGGATCAGCGGGCCCAGCGTATCGAGGGGGTGACCGTTGGCATCGACCACGCGGCCCAGCAGGGCATCGCCCACCGGAAAATGGCGCGAGCGGTCGGACGGGCGGCGGCGCGGATGATTGACCCGGCCCACGGCTGGCAGGGTGCGCACGGCTTCATCCGGAATCACCCTGGCACCGGGCGCCAGTCCATACACGTCCTGCTGCGGCATCAGATAGAGGCGGTCATCGGCAAAGCCGACCACTTCGGCAGCCACCGGGCGCCGATCCGGCATTTCAACCGTGCAGGTGCTGCCCACCGCCAGTCTGGGGCCAACGGCTTCCAGCACCAGGCCCGCGACGCGGGTAAGGCGGCCGGTGATCGCCACCGGTTCGGCAATCTGCACCAGCTCGGCGCAGTCGCTCAGATAGTCGGTCCAGCGCTTCACGTGTGGACGGGTGCGCAGCGGGCTGGCGGAGCTTTGACTCATGTGGCTTCCTGATCGAGCGCGGGCACCGTGTCCAGCCCGGGCCAGGGTTGGCCGCCCAGCACCTCGGCCACGCGCAGCCAGCGGCTTTCCAGTGTGCCGTCGATGTCCGTGGTGGCCGTAAGTACCCGGCAACCACCGCGCGTCACGGCCGGATTGGCGCTCAGGCTGATGCGCCGGCCAGCGAACTCCTCGCCAAGATGTTGCTGCACCGGGTTCAGGTCGGCCGGGTGCAGTTGAATCCGTGCAGGTTCGAAGTTGGCCGGCAGCGCCTGCAAGGCGTGCTCTGCCACGCGGGCCACCAGGCCGGGATCTGTGCGATACGCCACGCCGATCACGCGCTGCGCGATCGACATGGCCAGGCTGGCCACTTCGGCCGCCACCGCCTCATCGAGTCGGGTGATTTCGGCGTGGAAGGCGTCCGAGAACGCCAGCAGGGCCACACTTTCCTGTTCGCCACGCACGAGTCCTTCGCGGTAGCCAGCATCATAACCTTCGGTACGGGCCTGCTCCTGCAGGGCCTCGAGCGCTTCTGCCGTCGGAAACTCGAACGTGGGTTCGGCAGCGGCGGCGGCTGGCCGCGCGCGTGAGGAGGCCGCCTCAAAATTGCCCGGCGACCAACGGCGGGCCTTGTCGGAGGGCGTAAACGGATGATCAGACATAGGCGTCGTCACCACCACCCTTGCCGCCCATGATGATTTCGCCTTCTTCGGCCAAACGGTTTACCACGCTGATGATTTCTTTTTGCGCGGCTTCGACTTCGCTCACCTTGACCGGGCCGCGACCCTCCAGGTCTTCTTTCAGCGTTTCGGCAGCGCGCTTGGACATGTTACGCAGCACCTTGTCGCACAGCTGTTCCGGGGCACCGCGCAAGGCCACCACCAGCACGTCGGCGGACACGTCGCGCATCATGCGCTGGAATCCCTTGTCGTCGATGTTGATCAGGTCGTCGAAGGTGAACATTTCGTCGCGGATCTTTTCGGCCAGGGCTGGATCATGCGCCTCCAGGTTGGCCACCACCGAGGCTTCGTTGGCCTTGCCCATGAAGTTCATGATTTCTGCCGCCGCCTTGATACCGCCCAGCTTGGCCTTGCGGGTGGCATCGCCGCCGGCCAGCAGACGCGCCAGCACATCGTTGAGCTCCTTCAGGGCATTGGGTTGCACCCCGTCCAGCGTGGCGATGCGCAGGATGGTGTCGTTGCGCAGGCGCTCCGGAAAATTCGCCAGGATTTCGCTGGCATGGTCAGGGTCGAGATGCACCGCAATCGTTGCAATGATCTGCGGGTGCTCGTTCTTGATCAGCTCGGACACGGCGCCGGGGTCCATCCACTTCAGGCCGTCGATGCCGCTGGATTCGCCGCTGGCGAGGATGCGGTCGATCAGGCCGGCAGCCTTGTCGTCACCCAGTGCCTTGCGCAGCACCTTGCGGATGTAATCCGACTGGTCCATGGCGGCCAGCGGGGAGAGCTCGCCCATCTCGCTCTTGAATTCGGTCACCGCGCCCTGGATATCCTCGCGGCTGACGTTGTTCAGCGTCGCCATGGCCGCACCCAGCTTCTGCACCTCGCGCGGGCCGAGAAACTTGAGGATCTCGGCCGCTTCATCCTCTCCCAGGGCCATCAGCAGGATGGCGCTCTTTGCGACTCCTTCATTGCTCATTGTCGCGGCCTCAACCGTTGACCCAGCCGCGCAACACGGTGGCCATCAATTTGGGATCTTCCTTCGCCATGACTTTCAGCTGCTCGATATCTAGCTGCAGGGGGTCTTTCTGCTGGTCCGCCGGGGCTTCAGTCAATGCCGCCATCGCAGCTTGCACCCGCTCGCTGCTGCCAAGCGCGCGCAGTTCGTCGCTGTCGCCTTCCACCACGTCAAGGCCTTCGCGCTGGGCGCGGGTGGCCGGCGTTTCCGGTTCGATGGTGCCATTGATCTTGCGGAAGGCTGGCCGGATGTAACCAAACCACAGGTAGCCGACCACCCCGGCCAGCAACAGCCAACGCCCGATGTCCTTGGCCAGTTCAATGTTGTCCGGGTTTTTCCAGAATGGCAGTTCTGCCGCGGGCGGCACCTTTTCGGTCGCATTGAACGGCGCATTGACCAGGTTCACCACGTCGCCGCGCGTCTTGTCGAAACCCACCGCGTTTTGCACCAGTTGCAGCATCTGCGCGTTCTCGGCCGGCGTGAGTGGACGTGAGGTCACCTTGCCCTTGGCGTCGACTTCCTGCTTGTTGTTGACCACCACTGCCACCGACAGCCGCTTCACGCTACCCGCCGGGCGCTGGGTATAGATCAGCGATTTGTCGACTTCATAATTGGTGGTGGATTCCTTGTTGTCGTTGCTCGGCACCGGGGTGGCCGGGGCTGGGGCGGCGGTCTTGGCGGCCGTGATCGGCGCCTTGGCGTCGGCGGGCGGCTGATTGGTCAGCGCGCCCGGCACACCGCCGTCCTTAGTGCCGTCCGTGCTGTGTGATTCGGTGCTCTGCTGGCTGCGCACGGCAGCGGCGGTGGGGTCCTGGTTGGGCTTGAACACCTCGTCGGCTTTTTCACCGCGGGTGAAATCCAGTTCGGCGGTCACCTGGGCACGCACATTTTCCATACCAAGCAAGGGGCCGAGGATATTTTCGACGCGTCGCGTCAGGCCCTGTTCCACATCACGCACGTATTTCAGTTGCGATTCATCGAGCGCGGAGTTCTCGTCGCGCGGGGCGTCGCTGAGCAGGCTGCCGGACTGGTCGACCACGCTGACGTTCTTTGGCGGCAGGTCCGGCACGCTGTTGGAGACCAGATGCACGATGGCAGAGACCTGGCCGCGATCGAGCGTACGGCCGCCACGCAGTGTCAGCATCACCGACGCGGTCGGTTTTTCCTGATCCTTCAGGAACACCGACGGTTTGGCCAGTCCCAGATGCACCCGGGCGGTTTCTACGGCAGCCAGGGCCTGGATGGTACGGGCCAGTTCACCTTCCAGGCCGCGCTGATAGTTGACCTGCTCCTGAAACTGGCTGGTGCCGAGTTTTTGCGTTTCCATCAATTCGAAGCCCACCGTGCCGCCCTTGGGCAGGCCCTGCTGGGCGAGCTGCAGGCGCGCCTCGTGGACTTTTGCCGAAGGCACCAGGATGGCGCCGCCGTCGGTGAACTTGTAAGGCACATTCATCTGTTGCAGGGCGGCGATGATGGCACCGCCGTCGCGGTCGCTCAGGTTGCCATACAGCACTTTCATGTCTGGCTGCTGGTTGTACATCCAGGCCGCGATCACCAGGGCGATTGCGGCAGCCAGCGTCACGAACGCACCCAGCTTGGGGCTGTTCAGCACCTCCGACACCATGGAAGGCTTCGCCGGTGGCGTAGCCTGGTCGGCGGTCAGCAGGTCGGTGTCAGCCATACGTTTGGAGCCCTGTGAGGTTGGCGGTGATCGGATGTGGCAGGTGATGCAGGCAGCCGGAATGCGCTGGTCATGCACCCAGTATGCTCAGCGCGCCATTGCACCAAAGCAGCAATAAACCCCCCGGAAGTGCGTTTATTCGCGGTGCAGAAGGCTTGCCCGCGCGCGTAGAGTGCAGGCAATCGCATCCCAATCACGCGGAGTCCGCTTCATGGCCATCAACAGCATCGGGTCCAGTCCTGCCGCCGGCATCGACAACGTGCTCGCGCAGTTGCGCATGGCACAGGCGCGCACCCAGAGCGGACTGGGTACCGCAGCCAGTGGATCAGCAGCGGCCGGACAGGCGGCGCAGGGCGCCCAGGGTGTGCAGGCCGGCAGCGGCGTGCTGCGCGGACGCCTCAGCCTGTCCGATGACAGCGCCCAGGGGGTGGGCGCCGCCGGTGGTGGCAGTTTCGTGAATGCCCTGCAGGCCTCGCTTGCCCAGGTCAATTCCAGCCAGCAGCAGGCCGCCAAGCTCGGTCAGGCTTTCGAGAAAGGCGAGGGTAACGTCGACCTGCAGGACGTGATGGTGGCCATGCAGAAGGCCAATGTGAGCTTTCAGGGGGCGGTACAGGTGCGCAACCGGCTGGTGTCGGCCTACCACGACATCATGAACATGCAGATCTGAACCTGCCGGATATTCAGGGACGCACGTTGCGGGCGCGCAGGCTGGTGCGTTCGGCATGGATCACGAAGCGGCGGATCAACTGCTCGGCCGAACCGCTCAGGTTTTCGAAGGCGCACCCGTAGCGCCACGCATTGTCGCCGGTGGGCAGGGTCCACGTCTCGCGCGAACGTACCAGCAGGCTGAGCGACACGCTTTCCAGCGGGCCCAACTCCAGTCGCACACCGACCAGCACGTCGCCGATCGTGAATTCGTGGCCGCCGTCTTCCACCACCAGTGACAGGCCGCCACCGCTCAGGTCGACCACCCGGAAGGGACGGAGCGCCTGCTCGGCGCTGTCTCCCAGGAACACGATCGGCGCCCGGCCACCGCTCATCGGCATGCGGAAGTTTTCGCGCCGCTGACGGCGCAGCACCAGATGCGGCCACTCGGTTTCGAGGATCAGGCGTCCTTCCAGGATGCGGAGCGAGCGCACCTTGGCGATGAAGCGAACCGTCACCCGCTCCACCAGCACGATGCAATCCACCTGCTCCTGACTGGCCAGCGGCATGAAATCGATGTCATCGTCGGCGCCGGTCAGCACCAATGCACTGCCAGCGCGGACTTCGGTGAGTTCGCCCACGGCGCGGCGGTCGTTGCCCGCACCGCGCAGCGCCACCGGCTGCCTTTCGATGCAGGCCGAGTTGAACAGGGCTTCCACCGCCTTGGGGGTACGAATCGCGTATTGCTTGAGGTCCTCTTCGCTGATCGGATTCAGATCGGCATCGAGAGGCACGGGAAAACGGATCATGGAACGTCGTGCTCCGGTAGGGAGAGAACAGGCGGTGCGTCGCCCGAGTGTATCAAGCCTGCGTCGAGACGGTGTAGCCAGGCCAGCAATTCGGCCACGGCCAGGTAGAGCTCGGTCGGAATGTGGGCATCGAGATCGAGTTTCATCAGCAACGAGAGCAGTTCGCGTGATTCATGCACATACACGCCGCTGGCGCGCGCGCGCTCCAGGATGGCATCCGCCACCAGTCCATAGCCCTTGGCCACCACCTGCGGTGGACCGCGGCCAGGGTCGTAGGCGAGGGCAATGGCCTGCTGGTGGGCACGGATCTGCGCTTCGGGCGGGGGCGATTGCCGATCGGTCATTGCACGATGTCCAGCGCATGACCGCCTGCTTCGGTATTCACGCGCAGGCTTTCGGGGCGCAGGCCGGCTTCGCCAAGCGCCTGACCAAGGGCGGGCAGGCCCTGGCGCAAGGTGCTGGCGCTACCCGCATGGGTCAGCAACTGCACCCGGCAGCCGCTGGCAGACCAGTGGATCTCGGCCCGCACTTCACCCAGGTGGGGCAACTGCAGGCGCAAGGTACTTGTCCAGCCAGCGCTTGCCAGGCTGCGGGCTTCGCTGGCTGACCTCCGATCCTCGTCGGTGTGGTCGCTCGGGGCATGTTCCGGCAGGGTAGACCGGATGGATTCGTTGATCTGCAGCAGGGGATGGGCGCTGAGTTGCACCATCTGGCCGGGCCAGGCCTGTACGTTCCAGTGCACCACCTGTGTGTCGATCGCCTGCAGTTGCTGATGCACGAGTGGCACCGCCAGCGGATGCACGATATTGGCATCCACGGCGGTATGGTTGGTGGCTCTGCTCTGGATGCCGTTGGTGGCACTGCTGTCGATGCCGTTGGTGGAGCCGGTCTGGCTGGCGCTGGTGGGGCCGCTCCCGATAACGCTGGCGGGCAGGGCCGACGGGTGCAGTGCTGGCAGTTGTGCCTGAGGTTCCTGCGCAATCGCGGACTGGTCGCGCGCACCGGTCACCCACTCCAGCAGGTGCGCCTCGTAGAACAGGCCGCTGCTGGCGAGTGCCTGTTGCAAGCCTTGCGCCAGGGCAGTCGTGCCAATGCTGGCAGGGACGGGAGGGGCGGGCAGCAAGGGACGCAACGCCGGGTGATTGGCCGCACCAGGCGTGCCATCGCTGGTCGGCAGGGGAAGGGCGGCGGTGCCCACGGCCTTGCCGGGTGTGGCGCCTTGGTCGGGCAGGCGATCCAGTGCCTGCAGCAGCCGCGCGGTGTCCGACAGGCGGGTGTCGGCTGCGGTGGCTGCTGCGTCCGTATCGGCGCTCGGTGCTGACGGATCCGCAGCCTTGCGTTGGGCACCGACCACCTTCACGGCGCCCACGGCAGTGACCGCGGAAAGAGGGGACATGTTGGCTTAATGCAGGCCCGGACCGTAGGCCTTGTTGAGTTTCTGCTGCTGGTTGGCACGGCCGATCAGTTGCTGCAACTCGTCCATCCAGGGCTGGGTGACTGCACGGATTGCTGCATCATCCGCCAGGATCTGTTTGAGCAGCAGCAATTTGTCACGTTTCAATTCCTCCGGCAATTCAACATCCGGTTCGCGCGCCATCAGGGTGTGCGTGAGCGGGCGACACTGGTTTTCCAGGTCGCGCAGGGTCTCCCAGTTGCGGGTATTGGCGGCCTCCACCATCGCACTCATCAGACGTGCGATGCCGGAGTACAGCTGCATGATTTCGTTCGGGGCCAACGCAACCATCAGGCGGTGGCCTGCAGTTCGGCATTGGCTCCGATGTTGGCACGTCGGCTGGGGGCGATCTGGCGCCAGGCGCCTTCCAGTTCGGCAAGCAGGCGATCTGTCTCGCGCAGGGCACTGGGGTCGTTGTTCATGTTGCCTTCGGTGAGCCGCCGCGCCATGTAGTCATAGAGGGCAGCAAGTCGGTCGGCCATTTCCGGATTGGCATCCCAGCTGAGGCTGGCATTCAGCCCCTCCACGATGATCGACACGGCGCGGCTGATCGACTCACCCTTGCGTGCGATGTCGCCTTGCTCGAGCGCAAACAGCGCCTTCGAGATCGATACGCGGGCGCCTTCGAACAGCATCTGGATCAGTTTGTGTGGATCGGCAGCCATCACGCCAGTCTCCACGCCAGTGTGTTCATAGGCACGCGTGCCAAATTTCGAGGGTCCAAACATGTCGATGGCTCCGTGTTGTTGGACGGGCCTTGCATGCTGCGGGTGGGGTTCATGTTCGCTGCCTTCCGATGAATTCGTCTTAACCGGCGGCCGCTGCTGCACCTCACCCGGGCATGCTGCCCAGATGAATGCTTTACGGCCGCCAGACTCTGCAACTTGAACTGCAGGACGGATTCTCCGCGTGCCGTTGTTGTTTCCTGCGGGCGATGAAGGTGGAAAAACCCCGGTATTTCCCGGCACGGCATATAAGGCGGAAACCAGTCCTTATTTTGACGATGGCGCACTTGTAGGATGTTTTAGGCTTGACACGGGCCAGAAAGATTTTTCAGGTGCCGGTTTAAAGTTCTCCCACAGGTCTCCGTTATGGCTTACATCGGCGCTCATTGACCGTCGAACTTAAAGCGCGGCGAACCCGGTCCCACACTGCGGACCCCGCCGGAACCCCTGAACAGGGCTTGTTTTAGCAAGACTAGGAGACTTACAAATGGCTTCATACATCAGCACCAACTACGCTTCGCTGCAGGCCCAGTACAACCTGAGCAAGTCGCAGGGTTCCCTGAACACCTCGTTGCAGCGCCTGTCGTCCGGCCTGCGTATCAACACCGCAGCCGACGACGCTGCCGGCCTGGCGATTTCGGACCGCATGACCTCGCAGATCAACGGCCTGAACCAGGCCGGCCGCAATGCCAACGACGGCATCTCGCTGGCACAGACCGCCGACGGCGCGCTGAGCGCGGTGAGCGACAACCTGCAGCGCATCCGCCAGCTGGCAGTGCAGTCCGCCAACAGCACCAACAGCGCCGGCGACCGCGCCTCGCTGAATGCGGAAGCACAATCGCTGCTGGGTGAAATCCAGCGCGTGTCGGGCACCACCCAGTTCAACGGTCTGAACCTGCTGGACGGCTCCTTCAGCGGTGCCCAGTTCCAGGTGGGTGCCAACGCCAACCAGACGATCGGTGTCAGCCTGCAGGGCGCCACCCTGAACACGCTGGGCAGCTATGGCGGTACCAGCACCCTGTCGGGTGGTGTAAGCACAGCGCTGACGGCTGCGCAGACCATCAGCATCAATGGCACCAAAATCGGCGCATCGGTGGCAGGCCCGCTGGGCGCCACCGATGGCCAGGGCGCTTCCACGGCTTTTTCCGTGGCTGCCGCGATCAATGCGCAAACTTCCAACACGGGTGTCTCGGCAACGGCGACCACCACCGTGAACGGTGGTACCACTGCCAGCGCACCGTCCGCCTTCGGCGCGTTGAATTCGGGTGACCTGCTGATCAACGGCCACCAGGTGGGCGCCATCGCTGCGGGTACCGATGCCGTCTCGCAGGGTGCCAACGTGTCGTCTGCAATCAATGCCATCTCGGCACAATCGGGCGTCACCGCCACCTACGACAACACCACCGGCGCGGTGACCCTCTCTGCAGCCGATGGTCGCGACGTGAATGTGTCGTACTCGGCATCGGCAACCACGGCTGCCGCCACCGAAACCGGTCTTGGCACCTTCAGTACCACCGGCACCACTTACCACGGTGAACTCACGCTGACGTCCTCCGCTGCGTTCTCCTTGGCCAATGACGGTACCACCGCCACCAATGGCCTGACCAACGTCGGTCTGGACAGCACGGATTTCAGCGCCACGCAGACCAACCTGACCAAGGTCGACCTGAGCACTGCCAGTGGCGCCAACAGCGCACTGAGCGTGCTCGACGCCGCCATCAGCCAGGTGGACAGCCAGCGTGCCACGCTGGGTGCTACGCAGAACCGGTTCCAGTCGACCATCAGCAACCTGCAACAGACGTCGACCAACCTCAGCACCGCCCGCAGCCGCATCCGCGACACCGACTTTGCCGCGGAGACTGCCAACCTGTCGCAAGCGCAGATCCTGCAGCAGGCTGGTACCGCCATGTTGACCCAGGCCAACAGCCTGCCCAACTCGGTGCTGTCGCTGCTGAAGGGCTGATCGATGGCGCCTGGCGCTTAAAGCAACTGGCGCCGGGAACCCCGAGGTTCCCGGCGCCGGATGCCTTCTGATGCAATTTGCATGAGCGGGCACCAGATGTAGTCATGGAGTACCTAGTCATGGATATCTCGTCAATCGGTTCCCCCTTGCCGCCGGCCCGCGATGTGCCGGCATTTGGCGTGTCTGCTTCCGGCGCGATCAACGCATTGGGGCAAGCATCAGGAAGCGAGGTCTCAATGTCTGGGGCCACCCCGGCAGGACAAAGTCCCGCGGACAAGCCGACGCGCACGCTCGACATGCAGTCGGCCCTCACCCAGGCCAACCAGATGCTGCAGCAGAATTCCACCTCGCTCGAGTTCCAGGTGGATCCCACTTCCAAGCAGACTGTGGTCAAGATGGTGGATATCACCAACAACCAGGTCCTCAAGCAATTTCCGAGTGAGGAGTTCCTGCGTATGGCCAGCGTGGTGGACACGCTGCAAAAGCAGCTTGTGAACGAGAAGGCATAACACGATGTCATCCACCATCAGCAGCTCACTGGCCAGCCTGAGCACGAACGCCACTGGCAACGCTACGACGGGCAGCACCGCCAGTGCGTCGACACCCAATACCGGCAATTTGGCCAACACCTCGGCCCAAGGCACGCTGGCTTCGGCGGGTATTGGTTCTGGCCTGAACGTCAGTCAACTGGTCAGCCAGCTGATGTCGGTGGCGCAAGCCCCGGTCACGCTCTACAACCAGCAGATTGCCAGTTATCAGACCGAGCTCAGCGCCTATGGTCAGCTGAGTGCGGCCACCTATGCTTTCCAGACCGCCCTGGGCGGCTTGACCAGCGCATCAGGCTTTCAGGCCTTGACGGCCACGCCTTCCAACACCACGGTAATGACCGCTACCGCTGACCAGACCGCCAAGCCTGGAAACTACGCAGTCAACGTGAGCCAGCTGGCGCAGGCGCAAACGCTGGTTGCTGCGGGCCAGACCAGCACATCGGCTGCCATCGGCACCGGCGCTTCCACCCAGATCAGTTTCCAGTTCGGGGCGATCAGCGGCGGCAGCGTGACCAACGGGACTTACAGCGGTGCCGCCTTCACCCAGGACTCCACCAAGGGCGGCGGCAGCGTCACCATCGACAGCAGCAACAATTCGCTGCAGGGTATTGCTGACGCCATCAACAAGGCGGGCGTTGGCGTGACCGCCAGTCTGGTCAATGATGGCAGCGGCACCCCATGGCGACTTTCCCTCAGCAGCACCCAATCCGGGGCGCACAGCGCCATGAAAATAAGCGTCAGCGGTGATCCTGCCCTGCAATCCCTGCTGGGTGAGGATCCAGCCGGTACCCAGAACCTCACGCAAACCCAGGCTGCGCAGAGTGCCGCCCTCACCGTGAACGGCCTTGCCATCAACAGTGATTCCAACTCGGTCAGCCAGGCCATTGCCGGGGTCAAGCTCAACCTGACCGGCACGGGCGCGTCCACGGTTACCGTGGCACAGGACAATTCAGCCGCCACCACCAACGTGCAGGCGTTTGTGCAGGCCTACAACACCCTGCAGAGCACAGTGTCGACGCTTGCCGCACCGGGCGGTGGCACAGGCACGGCCGGCCCGCTGGCGGGCCAGTTCAATGTGGAGCAGGTGCAGACGCAATTGCGCCGCACACTCTCCGGCACCATGACGGACGTGAACGGCAACAGCGGTACGCTGGCCGATGTGGGCATCACCTTTCAGAAAGACGGCTCCCTTGCCCTCGACTCGACCAAACTTGCCAGCGTGTTGAGCGCAAATCCCGGGGAAGTGGCGTCGCTGTTCGCCCAGAACGCCGTAGCCAGCGATTCAGGAGTGAAGTTTGTCAGCGCACCACCGGGGGCGGCGGCCGGAAAATATGCCATCACGGTTGGTGCCATGGCCACCCAGGGTTCACTGACCGGTTCTGCTGCGGCCAGCACCACCATCACTGCCGGTTCGAACGACGGCCTCACCCTGGTGATTGACGGCGTGACGGCATCACTGACCTTGCCTGCTGGCACGTATACGCCGGCCACCCTGGCCAGCGCTGTGCAGGGCGCGATCAACGGCAATGCCACCTTCAGCAAGGCTGGGGTATCTGCCACTGTCAGTCAGACCAACGGTGTGCTGGGCATGACCAGTACCAGCTATGGTGGCCATTCCTTTGTCAGTGCAGCGGGTTCGGCAGTGACCAGCCTGTTGGGCGGTGCGCCGGCCACCAAGCAGGGCACCGACATCAGCGGCACCATCAACGGCTTGCCAGCGCGAGGTAGCGGACAAACCCTGATCGGTCTGACCGGCAGCAGTGTAGATGGTATCTCCGTGCAGGTGACCAGTGGCAGCAGCGGTGCCCGGGGCTCCCTTGCGCTGTCACAGGGGTTTGCCAATGTGCTCAATGGTCTGGCCGGCAGCTTCAATGGTGCTGCCGGGCTGATCACCGGGGCCACCAATACCCTCAATTCCGAGATCACTTCGACCAACAACGAAATCACCCGCGTCAACCAGCAATTGTCCTTGCTGCAGGCTACCTATACCGCCCAGTTCACAGCGCTCGATACCACCATTGCATCCCTGAACAGCACGCAGAGTTACCTGACCGGTCAGTTCAACTCCCTGGCATCGACCACGTCCTATATTTACAGCAACGCACGCTAAGCCACGGCGTGTGGGCGCGCCCCGCCCCAAACAAAACGGCGCCGCCCGGCGCCGTTTTGTTTGCCGTACAGGTCCTGCCTTTCAATCGGACGTCGCTGTTTGCTCCGGGGGAGTGGCGGTCGTGGGCACCAGGAAACCCTGCGGTGCCTGATCCGCACACCAGCGGCGCCAGATCGTTCGGAATGCGGTGTCCAGACCGACCAGGATGTTGGCCATCTGGCGATTGGGGGAGTGGATGATGCGATCGCGCAGGCCAAGCCGGATCGTGTTCAGTTCGTCCAAATGACCGGCCCAATACAGGCCGCGGTCCACCAGTTGCGCAGGGGTGTCGGCCACGAAGGCTCCCAGTCCCACCTTGCGCAGGCCGGCGGTCGCTTGGTGACCGGCCGGCGTGATGCCTGCCACCGTCAATGTGGGTACCCCCATCCATAGGCCCAGATGCACCGTGGTGCCCCCGTTGTAGGGAAAGCTGTCCAGATAAAGGTCGATCTCGCTGTGCATCGCCAGATATTCCGGCATCGACATCTTTTGCCGGCACACGATGCGCTCGCTGCAAATGCCCTCTTCCCGGAAGGCCTGCGTAATCCGGTCCGGTATGCCTGCCGGAGGCAGGTGGCCCATGATCAAACGGGCGTCCGGCAGGGCGCGTAGCAGCGCGCCCCAGGCGGCGACCGTCTCGCGGGTAATCTTGCTCAGCCGGTTCATGCTGGCAAAGGTCATATGTCCGTTGCGCAGGGCCGGTAATACATTGATGGCGGGTGCATGCGCAGGTGGTTTGACCGGGTCCGCGGCCGGCAGCCAGACAATCTTTTCGGTGAACTGGTCGTCGAAGCGGCCTGGTGGCAAAAAATACGGATCTGCAAAAATGTAATCCATCGCCCGCATGCCCGTGGTGCCGGGATAGCCGATCCAGGTGACCTGAATCGGGGCGGGCTTGCGTGCAAACACCAGCAACCGGTTTTCGGCGGTATGGCTCGCCAGGTCGATCAGGATGTCGATCTGGTCCTCGCGGATGCGGTCCGCCAACTGCCGGTCGCTGAGAGCCCGCACGTCGCGCCAGCACGGCACCAAGCCTTTCAGGCGGGTGGTGACTTCGTCGACGACCAGGTTGTTGTAATAGACGTGAAAGCGGTAGTCCGTCCGTTGCGCGAATGCCGCCAGGATCGGCTCGACAAAAACCGCCACCGAGTGGTCGTACATGTCGCCGGATACCAGACCGATGCGCAATGCGCGCTCGGGATTGCGGTCGTTGTTATGTCTGGGCCACTGTGACACCAGATTCTCGCAATACCGTCGATCGTAGGCCTTGTGCGCATCGAGGATATCGACGGGATCCGGGTTGGCCGCTTCCAGCTTACCGAACAGCCAGCTGGAGTACAGCGCCGCGTTGCTCCGGTCGGTATCGATCGAACGCTGCAGCATGTTCATGGCGCGCTCGGGGTCATTACCATCGGTGAGAATGCACATGCCCAGCAGGCCGAGTGTCATCGGGTGATCCGGATGAAGTCCGACGAATTTCTCGAGCCGCTCGCGCAGCATGCCGGTGCGCTTGGCCCGGATCAGGGCATGAAAGTAATTGAAGCTGGCTTCGGCGTCGTCCGGCATCAGGTCAGCCGCATGACGCAGGGCGTCCAGCGTGTGGTCGCTGGGGCGCGTACCTTCTTGCGCTGCCTGGATCACGCCAAGCATCTTCCAGCCCATGCCATGGGTCGGAAAATCCGTGATCAGGTCGCGTGCAAGGCGCAGTGCCTCGGTCAGGCGACCGGTCGCGACCAGATCATCTGCCTTCTTGAGTTGCGCCTTGGCCGGCAAGCGCGACAGACGGGATGCAAAGCTCTCTTTTGCCGTGACCGGATTGGCCCTGCGTTGTGCCGGTTTGCCTGACTTGGCAGGTTTGATGAGCGCACCGCCCGACACCTGCGGCGGGAGGTGGTGATTTAACCGGCTGGCAAGTTCAGCGCTGGTTGGTGCGTCGAGACCATAAGCTTCGGCTACCCGGATGATCTGTGCTGCCTTGTCCTTCTGCTCGTCCGCGATCAATGCCTCGATGTAACCCGTCCAGTAATCCACGTTGCCCGGCGCAAGACCGATCGCTGCCTCCAGATGTTGCAGGGCCGCGCGGGTTTGCCGGCCCTGCAACAGCAACATGCCGAGGGCGTAGTTTGCGGTGGTGTGGCGGGGATCCGCGCCGAGGATCGCCCGGTATACCTGCTCGGCCAGATCCAGCTCGCCCTGCACGTGGTAACCGAGGGCCTTCTCGCAGGCGTTGGCCAGCGTTTGCTCGAGGGTTGCGGGGGCGTGAGTCTCAATCATGGGAGCGGGCCGGACGGTCGATGACAGGCATCCAGTATCCTGCCGGGTCCGCGTTGCCGATTCTTCGAAAAGGGCGCGGTAAGGTGGTCTTATCGGCGGACAGCGCCTGTCCGCGGTCCAGTAGCCTTCAAGTCCGGGATCTCGTCCCGCGGTTAGGGTGCTAGCCGCGCTGACGAGCCCCGGCGGGAGGTCGCGATGACCTGACAGTGTTGAAAGGGGCGTTCCGGATGAGCCAAAAACCGATTTATGTGACGCAGCCGCAGTTGCCGCCGCTGCGCGAACTGATCCCTTACCTCTCTGAAATCTGGGAGACGCGCGTCCTGACCAATGGCGGCCCTTTTCATGTGCAACTGGAACGCTCGCTGTGCGAACACCTTGGGGTGCCTTATATCAGCCTGTTCAGCAACGGCACCTTCGGGCTGGTGACTGCGCTGCAGGCCCTGCGAATCACAGGCGAGGTGATCACCACCCCCTATTCCTTCGTGGCCACTGCGCACTCCTTGTTGTGGAACGGCATCCGCCCGGTATTTGTCGACATCGATCCGGATACGCTGAATATGGATCCGAGCAAGATCGAGGCGGCGATCACCCCACAAACCACGGCGATCATGCCCGTGCATTGCTATGGCCACCCGTGTGATGTCGAAGCCATCCAGACCATTGCGGACAACTACAACCTCAAGGTGATCTATGACGCGGCGCACGCATTTGGCGTGGAATGTCACTGCGGCAGCGTGCTCAATCATGGCGACCTCTCGGTGCTCAGCTTTCACGCCACCAAGGTGTTCAATACTTTTGAAGGCGGCGCCATCATCTGCCCGGATGCCAAGACCAAGCAGCGCATCGACCATCTGAAAAACTTCGGTTTCGTTGACGAGACCATGGTGGTCGCGCCCGGCATCAACGGCAAGATGAGCGAGTTCAACGCGGCGCTTGGCCTGCTGCAACTCAAGACGATTGATCAGGCCATTGCCGCCCGGGCGCGGATTGCCGCCCGGTATCGCGAAGCCCTGCGCAACCTGCCCGGGGTGATCTGCGTCGGTGATGCCGGCGAACGAGTATCCAATCACGCCTATTTTCCAGTGCTGATCGGGCCGGATTACCCGATGGAGCGCGATGCGCTGTATGCGCGCCTGAAGGAGCGCAATGTCTTCACCCGGCGCTACTTCCATCCCTTGATTTCCGAGTTTCCGATGTATCGCGGCATGCCGTCCGCGGCAGCGTCCAACCTGCCGGTCGCCACGGCCGTGGCGCGTCAGGTGTTGTGCCTGCCCATCTACCCGGATCTGTCCGAAGAAGATCAGACCCGGGTGATCGATGCGCTGTTCGAGTTTGCTGGCAGGACGCGAGCTGGCGGGCGCGCAATCATGTCCAGCGCGGTGACGCATCAGCACGATGAAGCCGGGATGCTACCGCTGTCCTGAATGACCGGGCAGAATCCGCTGCCATTCGCGCAACGACCAGCCAGGTTCTTCAGTCCACGCGCTCGAACTTGATGGAGCGCGGATCCGACTCTTCTGCGGTATGGCTCACCTTTTTGACCACTGCGCCATAGTGCAGCGGAAACAGGTTTCTGCCCGGGGTGTCCAGCTTGTTGAAGTAGGCGATCTCGAAATCCCGCAACATCACCTTCAGCCCGAATTCGGTGAACCGCCAGCAGTCCGGAACCGGGCCGTGAATGCGCGCATTCAGGGGCGTGGTGAACAGGATGAAGCCGCCGGTCTTCACGATCCGGCGCAATTCCCGGATCGCGGCAAAGGGATCCACCACATGTTCCAGCACTTCCGTGCACATCAGCGCGTCATAACTTTCATCGGCAATGTGCGCGTTGTGGCGCGTGATGTCGGCTACCACGTCCGGTCCGGTGGTGTCGGTGATATCGAGCGTGACCAGGTGATAAGGCTGCAATTCCGGAATGTGCTTGCCCTGGTTGCCGATGTCGCAGATCACGTCGGTCGGCCGCAGGAACCGTTCAATGAACACCTTGCGGGTGGCGTTGATGAAGTCCCGCGCCATGGGCATATGCAGGTTATCGAATTCGGAAGGCAGGGTCATGCTGGGTCCTTATAACGTGAGGCGCTCGGATGACGGCAGCTTCAACCCTTGTCGTGGCGTGGTCAAGCGGGTTAGGGACCGGGCAGGGCGCAGGGGGCGGCCTGCCGTAGCCGCGATCCTCAGCGCGACGAATAGCCACCGTCAACGGGAATCACCGCGCCAGTCACGAAGTCACTCGCCGCCGACGCCAGAAACACGGTCACCCCCTTCACGTCGGCGGGCAAGCCCCAGCGCTTGGCCGGAGTGCGCAACATCACTTCCGTACTCCGGGCGGCATCGCTGATCAGCGCCGTGTTCAGCTGGGTGTCCATGTAGCCGGGTGCAATGGCGTTCACACAAATGCCATGGGCTGCCCAATCATTGGAAAACGCCTTGGTCAGTTGCGCGAGCCCGCCTTTCGACGCCGCATAGGCAGGGATCGTCATGCCACCGAACTGGCTCATGATCGACCCTACATTGATGATCTTGCCCCGCTTGCGGGCGAGCATGCCCGGCGCAACCTGCTGCCCATACAGGAAGGCCGCCGTCAGGTTGATCGAGAGCACCTCGTCCCAGTCGGCTTCGGCAAAGGTTTCGCTGGGGGCGCGGCGCTGGATGCCGGCCGCATTCACCAAAATGTCGATGTCGCCGCCGAGCAGACGGACTGCATCCGTCACCGACTGCCGGATGGCAGCGCGGTTGCGGATGTCCACCTGCAGGGCGTGTGCAGTAAAGCCTGCAGCGCGCAGGGTGTCGGCGCGCACGTGCACCCGGTCATCGATGTCGATCGCCACCACGGCAGCGCCGGCCTCGGCCAGTCCCTCCAGCATGGCGAAGCCAAGGTCGCCGGCACCACCCACCACCAGGCCACGCTGGCCAGTCAGGTCAAACAATTTCATTGTCATGCTCCGCGACTCGACTACCCCATGAACATTCCACCATTCACATCAAGCACGGCGCCTGTCGTGAAGCCGGATTCCAGGCTGGCAAAATAGCATGCAGCGGCGGCCACCTCGTCTGCACTGCCGATCCGGCCAAGCGGAAATTTTTCCAGCAATTGTTGCTGGGTGGTGGGATCGCGCCGGCGTGACATGTCGGATTCGATGGTGCCCGGCGCGATGCAGTTGACCGTGATGCCGTGCGGTGCAAGCTTGCGTGCCAGGCCGTAGGTCAGCGAAATCATGCCGCCCTTGGAGGCGGTGTAAGACATGCCATTGGCATAGCCACCCATCCGTCCTGCATTGGACGAGATATTGATGATCCGCGGCGCCGTGCCGGTTTTCAGGTAGGGCAGGCATTTCTGGGTGACGAAAAAAGTGCCCTTCAGGTTGACGTCCAGCACGGCATCCCAGGTTTCCTCCGCGGTGTCTTCCACTGTGCTCAGGTCAAGCAGGCCTGCACAATTCACCAGCACGTCAATCGAGCCATGCCGGGCATGGATTTGCCCGAGTACCGGGGCGAGGCTGCTGATATCCGAGATATCGCAGGTCCACGCCGTGGCAGTGTGGCCGTCCTGTGCCAGGGCGGCGAGGGCCTCCGCCAGATGGTCGGCGCTGGAACCAAGGATGGCGACCTGCATGCCGGCCTGGGCAAACCTGGCGGCGATGGCGAGACCGATGTTGCGCGACCCGCCGGTAATCAGTGCGGTACGTTTGCCAAAGTGGAACACATCGTGGGGCATCATGCGGCGTCCCTGGTGTGCCAGTCGAGGATCATGTCTGCACCATGCGCGTCAAGGACAGCCAGTGTCTTGCTGATGAAGTGCACGACCTCAGCGGATTGTGCGGGCGTGTCGGCTACCGTGTAGATGCGGGCAAACACCTGACGCTCCGTACCGGTCATGTCTTCGGTGACCACGTCGCCAGCATTGAAGCGCTGTAGCACCTCGATGACCTGGGGGTGGGCCCTGACCGCATCGAGTCCGGCCACGTGCCCAACGGTTCCGGCTTTCAGCAGCACCCAGAGCGTGGTGGCATGATGGCCGCCAAAGGTGGGGTCGTTGACCTCCGCAAAGTCGCCCTCGAACATCCGTCCTGTCAGCGCGAACTGCAGGAGCATGGCGCGCTGATCAAACCGGTGGAAGTGCTTCAGGTACAGGTGCGGCGCTTCGCCCTGCAGGCGAAAGCCGGGGTCGTAGGCATAAAAACCCGCCTGGTCGACGAAGAACTGGATCAGTAACACGCCGTTGGTGATGCCCAGGTTTGTGAACATCCGGATCAGTTGCGGGTGTACCTCGGAGACAAAGCGCTGGGCATGCCGGCTCGGATATTCGGCGGCGATACAGACGGCGCTGAACTGACCTTGTTTGCCAGTCTTGTAACGGTCAGCCAGCGCGGAGAGATGTGCTACCCCATCCACGAACGTGTAATACGCGAACATGTCGTCGCACGACATGTATTTTTCCACGATCAGTTCCTTGCGGATCGACACGGCCAAGGCTTTGCCGATGCCGGCCCGCAATTCCAGCGCCGTGCGGCATACGGAAATTCCCAGGCCTGCCCCGGCATCCACCGGCTTCACCACCACTGGAAAGCGGGCCTCGCCGGGCAGTTCGGGCGACGCGTAATCCACGCGGTAGCTGGGGGTGACGCCAATGCCGTGTTGCGCACAGGTTCGGGCAAACTGTGCCTTGGACGTGAGGGCGCTGATGATCGTCTCGCTGGCGTAGCAGTGAAATCCGTTCCGCGCGCAGATTTTCTGGTAGAACGGCACCAGCGGATCGGCCACCCCCACCAACACGCCGCCTGGCCGCTCGGACCGCAGGATACCGTCCACTGCGTCCAGGTCGGTGACATCGACCTGATAGGCGCGCGTTGCATTTTTCTTGGCCGGCGAGCCGGGGTAGGGGTCAAGCACGATGGTCTGCAGCCCCATCCGGTTGGCCACATCGACCAGCGCCCCGGTTTCCGGGTTGCCGCCCAGGATCACGATCTTGCGGTTGTCATGGGCGGTTTGCATTGGGCTCCGCTGCCGTCAGGCGGCAAAAGGTGATCGGGTCATGGCCAGTGGCCTGGATGAAGGCCTCGAGGCAGGCTGTTTCCAGGGTGGCCAAGCGCAGCTTGCTGGCGGGTAGGTCCTGATTGACCATCAGATCATGCACCTCCCTGTGGATGGCTACGTCGAAGGAAGGCACCAGCAAATGGTCAAAGTCCGCACCGGAAAGTGACGCCGGATCATCCACAGGCATCCTGAGCAGCCGGTTTTCCTTGAAATCGCGGTCATACCAGCCTGCAAGGTGAAAGTGCTGACTGTCCTTGAGGTGCTTGTACACATGCTGGCCAAACGACCCCGAGTTGTATAAGGCCACCCGGGCGCCGGCTTGCAGGGGGCCGAAGATGTTGTGGCGGGCATAGCTTGCGGGATCCGCCATAAATCCGCCGCTGCGGATGATCAGGATGGCAGAAAAGTAGGATTGCAGCTGGCGGGTGATCCCAAAATCGGCAACGCTGCTGTCCAGCGCCGCGGCCAGATACCGGAATGCCGTGGCGATCCGCTCGGTCTCGCCAGCGTCGAAGCTGGTCGATTTCAGGATGGAGTTTGGCCGCTGGCGATAATTGCACAGCGCATAGTCGGAGACGCAGAGGGAGTCCGACGCAAGGATGGCCGGGTAGACCAGGGCCGCATCCTCGCCCACCATGATTTCATCCGGAATGCGCTGCTGCAGCGTTTCGATGGCAGCCCTGCGGTACAGCTTGCCCCAGGAATAGGTTCTGATGCCGTGGTTGAAGAATGGCCCGTCACTGATCATGCGCGGCAGCACGTCGCGTTCAATCCGTTGGCGGTCGTAGTGTCCCGGTGCAATTGCATTGCGCATGGTGACAAAATTGCCGAGGAATTCGCGCTGGTAATCGCCAATCACGATATCGGCATCATGCTGCCGGGCCAGCCGGTAATACTGTTCGATGCAGTCCGGGCTGATCCAGTCATCACCGTCCACGTAGAACAGGTAATCGCCGCTGGACGCGCTCAGCCCGGCTTTTCGGGCGGATACCAGACCACCGTTCGATTTGCTGATCACCTTGATGCGCGGGTCGGCCTTGCGAAAGAACTCGCAGATTTCAATCGCGTTGTCGGTGGAGCCATCGTCCACCAGGATGATTTCGAGCCTCTGGTAGGTCTGTCGCACGATGCTGTCGACGCACTGGAACAGGTAGGCGTCCAGGTTGTAGATCGGGACAATGACAGAAATCAGATGCATGGGTCAGGTGTCCTCACGCGATCGGCGCAGACGGCAATGCAGCATGGCCAACGGCTCAGGCCGGGTCATGCAGGCGGCTGGAGATGCCGCCGCTCATGTCGATGCAGGCCCCGTGCAGGAAGCGGATGCCAGGGGACGAAATCAGCCAGGCAAGTTCCGCAATCTCTTCCGGGCTTGAAATGCGTTGTTGCGGGTGGTGGTGCTCGAGTGCCTGCCTGCGTTCCGGAAAATCCTTGAAGCCTTCCAGCAACATGGGCGTTTCTACCGAAGCCGGTTCGATGCAGTTGATCCGCATCCGGTCGCCAAAGTCGAGCGCCAGTCCCTTGGTCAAGGCAGCCAGCGCTGCCTTGGTCGTGGCATACGCCACAAAGCCGGGTTTGGTCAGTTGTCGATGGATGCTGCCGATGTTGATCACACTGGCTGTTTGCGGGGTCAGGCAGTCCGCCAGATGCGTGATCAGCAGATAGGGCGCGATCAGGTTCACGTTGTACGATTTGCTCAACTCTTCCGGCGGAAGCGGGTGGTGCTGGCTGACGTACTGATAGGCGGCGTTGTTGACCAGCACGTCGATGGTATGTCCGGCGGTCCAGTTCCTGATCCGGTCGAACACCTGATTGCGGCAGGCCATGTCCTGCGCAAACGTGTTGAGGTCGACCTCGATGAATGTGTCGAGGTGTGTTGCCGGATTGCCGATGCGGTCCAGTCCGCACACCCGGAAGCCGGCTTGCCGGAAGCGATGCGCAAGTGCAGTGCCGATCGAACCTGAAGAACCCGTGATGATAGCGTGGTGTGGTGTGGTCATGGCTTGCGGCGCAGGGTTGCCTAGTTCAGCAGCGCATTCTCCAGCGCATAGCGGGTCAGCTCCACGTTGTTCTTCAGCTGCATCTTTTCCAGGATGCGCGCCCGGTAGACGTTGAAGGTCTTGATGCTGATCGCCAGGTCCTCGGCAATCTCGCCGGGCGCCTTGCCCACGGCGATGAGCAGCATGGTCTGATATTCGCGGTCGGACAGCAGTTCGTGCGGTGCCTTGTCCTGATCGTCGTTGATGCTGTCGGCCAGCAGTTCGGCGATTTCCGGGGTCACGTAACGCCGGCCTCGTGCCACCAGCGCCAGCGCGCTGACCAGTTCGGACGGCGCGCTCTGCTTGTTCAGGTAACCCGCAGCGCCTGCCTTGATGGCGCGCACCGCGTACTGGTCCTCGCGAAACATGCTGAGCATCAGCACTCGTACTTTCGGGTATTCGCGCTTTATCTGCTTGAGCACATCGATGCCGTTGCGGTCACCCAGCGAGATGTCGAGCAGCACGATGTCCGGTTCGCTTTCGCGGATTTTCAAGATGGCTTCGTTGCCACTGGCGGCTTCGGCTGTCACCTGCATGTCGTCGGTGCCCGAGACGATCTGCTTCAGTCCTTGGCGAACAATGGCATGGTCGTCAGCGATCAGGATACTCAACATGAGGTTCGGATGGCTTAAGCGGTGCGAGCGCGTCAGCACTCAGAACCCAGAGTTTACCTTAAACCACCCGTTCCATTTTCAGCTCAACCCGGGTACCGCCACCAGGGCTGCTGTGGATCTGCAAGGTGCCGCCGAGGGCGTTGGCGCGCTCGAACATGCCGCGCAGACCGAAAGCATCCGAGCGGGTGGGGTCGCCCTGATCAAATCCGTGCCCGGTGTCGCGCACCTGCAGGCACAGCGTGCCGTGGTCGAGCGTGAGGGTCACGTCGGCAGTGGCTGCGCCGGAGTGCTTGCACACGTTGTTGAGGGCCTCCTGACAGATCCGGAATATGCCAATCGAACGGTACTCGGCCAGTTCAAAATCATCTGCCGGGCCATGAAAACTGACCTGAATGCCGGTGCGCTTGGAATAGTCGTCCAGATACCACTCCAGTGCAGCGATCAGGCCAAGTTCCAGGGTGGGTGGGCGCAGGTTGGCCGAGATGCGCCGGGTGGAGTCGATGGTGCGGTCCACCAGTGCGTTCAGGGCATCGGCCTGGGAACCCAGCGTGTCGCGCAGTTCGGCCGGCAATGCCGCCATCAGCATCGACAATTGCATTTTCAGGCCGGCCAGATTGCCGCCAACATCATCATGCAGTTCGCGCGCCAGCCGCAGGCGCTCGTCCTCGCGCGCCCGTTCCTGATGGGCGGCCAGAGTGGCGATCTGGTCACGTGCCGACGCCATGCTGGCTTCACGGCGCTTGGCCAGCGAGATGTTCTGGACCAGCCCATCCCAGACCATGCGGCCGTCGGTAAGCTTGCGTGGCGTGGCGCGCAGGTTGATCCATTTGATGTCCGACCAGCCTGGCACGCGGATGCGGCCTTCCCAGTTCCATTCCATGCCGCTGCTGCGGGAGGCTTCCATGGTTTCAAACAGGCTGCCGCGCTCCTCTTCCAGCACCAGGTCGAGGAAGCGCTTGGGCTGGGTGCACAATGCCCGTGGCGAGAGTCCCAGCACCTTGAGGGCGCCATCGTTGGCATAAGTGAAATGGCCGAAGCCCTTGTCGTCGCTGACAAACTTGAACAGCATGCCCGGCGCGCCACTGGCAACGCTGGTCAGTGCAGGTGAGGCGCGTCTGCTGGTCAAGGGGTCGGTCTGCGCGGGGTTGGCCGGGACGGGCTGGGACAGGGAACGCGGAAACAGCGAGGACATGGCGCAGCGCCGGGATTCAAGCGGAATGAGTGAACTGACACTGACAGTAGCACTGGTACGGCAGTTTTGAACCCCTTGTTGTACAAAGTTTTCCTTCTTTTTATTAAGCTGGCGTCAGAAAGCTCGTCTCGCTTCATGGACAAACGCCGCGCCAACCAGGGGTTGGCGCGGCGTTTGCAGGCGGACCGTTGCGTGCTCACCCGTGGCGGCGTGTCTGATCGCGACCTAGAAGCCGTAATACGGTGTGTTGGCCGTACCGTCGTAGATGCCGAAGTACACCGTGCGCGAGTAGAAGAATGGCAGCCCCCATGCGAAGGTGCCGGGCGCCGTGTAAGCCGCATCCACGATTGCGAGCCCCTCATACGCCGGGCCGTTCGATGCGTTGAACAGGCTTTGCGCGTCGTTCACGATGGGCGAAGGACTGATCGTAAAGGTGCCGGAGGCAGCCAGGTAACTGCCCATGCTGGTTGGCAGGGTCAGGGTGGACGCCCCAGAGATACACGCGAACGGGTTGGCCGAGGTGGTGCAACTGGCCAGATTGCCGATGTTCTGGTCGGGCAGGCTGGTGCCAGTGACCTGGTTGCTGAAGTAGATCGCGTTTGAACCGCTGTCGACGTAGCTGCCACCAGCGTTGGCCACGGGGTAATTGACGCCGTTCACAGTACTGGTGATGTAGGCGTTTACCGGGTCGGCCACCTGAATGTTACTGGGGGCGGTTGTGAAACCGTAATTCAGCACGCCAGCCACCGAGGTGCTGTTGCTGGTGGCGGCGGAATTGAGAGTGATGCTGACGCCGGACTTGCCTACCGCGGATGCTGGATTGGCCACCGAGGCGCCCACATTGATCGGCCCGCCCGACGCACCGGGCCCAACGGGGGTGCAAACGTTGTTCGCGCAGGAATAATATCCGGCCGGCGAACCATTCGGATTGCAGGATCCACTGCTACCGACAGGGAGTGGCGTGTGGCAGTCATCTGCAAACAGGCCTACGCCAAGGATGCCGTTGGCACGGATATCGTTGGCGGTGTTCACCAGGTTGGTGCTGGACTGACCTTGAATGCCGCAGTTGCCCTGCGGCGGGCCAATGTTCAGCAAGGGGTCATTCAACACCTGCAGGTGCAGGTTGTGCGCGGTCAGCCCGGTGCTGCCCGGGTTGCCGGGCGGCGCAACCGTGCCGCCCAGGGTGACGTCGGCCGAACGGACGCCGCCCCAGAAAAAAGAGCTTACGAAGGCATAACATTCACCGATGTTGCCGGGGGGAGCTGCGGGCGCAAAGCTGCTGGCCGTCTGCGACGTCATCCCGTTGAGCACGTTGGTGGGGATGGCGCTGGCCAGCACACGCAGTCCCTCGGATCCGGTATCCACTTCGATGTGATCAATCCAGGCGCAGTTGGTGGTGCTGCCCGGTGCGCACAGGTACACCGACACGTATGGAATATTGGCCGAGGTACGCAATTGCTGGGTGCCAGATGTGCTGGTGGTGGTGATCGGGCACAGGTCCATATAGATGGTCGAGGCCTGGCCATTGCCGTTGCGCGCCACCGTGTTCTGGATCGTTGATGCGGGGCAGACCGTGGCCGAACCGGCATTGGTGGATGGAACGGTAGTGCCACCGCCATTGTTGTTCAGCGTGGTGGTGGTCGTGGTGGTGGTGCCCCCCCCGCAGGCATTCAGCAGCAGGGCGCTGAGAGCGGCAAGGGTAAGGGCGCGGAACTGGGACGACATCGTCATTGCAGCGACTCCACGGTCACATTGGCAGGGGTCAGGGTGGGCAGCCAGATGCGCCCGGAGATTGCATAGGGTCTGCCGCTCAGAAAGGCTTTCAGGGTGGCCGTGTTGATCACCAGGTTACGCCGCTCGCCGGGCTGTGGCGCTTGCCCCGCCTTGAATGCATCAAGGTACGTGCCAAGCAACACATCCAGCGGCGGAGTCGGGCCCCCGCCGAACGTGATGGCAAACACCGTGCCGTTTGGCGTCAGGTATTCATGGATCACGCCATGCGCGGTGGGGAGGTCGATGCGCGCGTAGCCGGTCGTTACTGTCTTGACGGTCTGGGTACCGAGTGTCTGCGCGTCGGTATACACGCTGGCTTCATCGCCGCCGAGCCTGGCATGCGCTGTCAGGGGCGTGAGCACACATCCCAGCAGCAGGGGTAACAGGCGGTAAATGGGGGGCAGGGTCATCTGAAATGGGCTCCACGAGCAGATTGTTGCGCGGTCAACGATGGGCAGGCGCGCTTGGTTGGCAGGAAAGCAGGGCGGGTGTCTGCACGATCAGGCGCAGCGATGGGCGCTCCAGAAGGACTTCAGTCAAGGAACAGGGCACGGGCAATGCGCCATTCCTGGGCACCATTCATTACCGTATCGCAGCCTAGCGGTTCGGCTTCGGCCGCTGGCGCGAGATCGGAGCGACCGCGGTCGCCGGTGCCCACATTCTGATAGTAACGATCCAGCCACACCCGGATGCGTCGGGTGGGATGGGTACTGTGAACAAATATTTTCTTGCCATCACGCAGCTGGCAGTTGGAATCGTCTTCATGCGTAAATTGCACGAAACTGCCCGGGTCGTCGGTGGTCTGCGCCGACGCGTCTGCAGCTGGTGCGCCCACCCCAGTGGTGGTGGCTGGCAACGGGGCGGCTGACACGTGCATGGCTGCAGGCACCAGCACCAGTGCCCAGGCCAAGCTGGCCAGCGCGCGCATGCGCGCAATTACGGGCCTGACGGCAAGCCGCCGTGCTGCCGGCAGGGACGAGGCGTCCATCACGCTGTTGCGCTGTGGTATAGGCATGGTCGGTAACAGTCGATCCCTGTGCTGGTTGGTCTGAATGCGCCTTGCAAACGGCTGCGGCTTGGCATGGGGCCGGTAAAAGCCCTGGCGCAGGCTCTCGCTTCGGCTGGTGCCGAGTTTAGCGCCGTCTTTCTGTGACACCAATCTTTACCGGAGGATTCCCTGCGTCAGCCGCCATCCGCCTGTCTTGTTGATGTCGCGTGATTTGGTGCCCATGCCGCCTGGCTATTTTTGTTAAAATTCAGCGCCGTCACATTAAATCCAGATTAAGTTAACGTAAATTACAAGTCAGGTTTGCTGTAAGGCTCTGAAAAATAAAATAAAAAATCATTCTAAGTTGGTATTTGGCAGATTTTGATGATCTGTGCATACGCTTGCATCGATCTGGTTGTGGTCTACACTTGGGTCACAGAAGCGGTGACAGAAGCGGTCAGAGAGGCAGCAGGTTCGGTTTTTCGATGGCTTCAAGCTTGTCTGATCCAGTTAAATCGAACGTTTGTTTATCTTTTTTGCGCAAATCAGCGTCTGACCGTGCAGACAACCAGGCAGCCCACAACGGCCAGGTCCGTCATTACAGGAGGAGTCATTCAATGAACAATCAACAACAACCCATCCGCTCCATGAAAACCGGTTCTGCCCTGCTGGCGGCACTTCTGGCTTCCTCCCTGCTTGCCGGGTGCGGGTCACTACAGGCAGCCGGTCAGGCCGCGTCGGGCATCGCGGCCGCAGCGAGTGCCGGTGGCAACGCCAACGGCGGCAGCAGCAATGCCGGTGGCAGTGGTTCGACCAGCAGCAATGGTTCGGGGGCTGGCACCACTGTCACTGGCACTGCCCCCAACGGTGGATTGCTGGCACCGGTCACGACCGCGGTGTCCACCACCACGACCGGTTCCCCCCTTGGTTCGGTGCTGACGCCGGTCGTCACCGCTGTGAATGCGGTTGGATCGGCCGCCACCGGCCCAGCCAGCCCGCTGGCGCCGGTCACCACGGCATTGGCACCGGTCACCTCGGTGCTCACTACGGCCACCTCGGCGTTGGCACCGGTCACTGCTGCGCTGGCACCGGTCAACTCGGCGCTTGCCCCGGTCGGCACGGCGCTTGCACCCGTCACCACCGCGCTGGCGCCGCTCACCTCAGCCCTGAACAGCGCCAGCACCTCAATCGCTTCAGCCTCCTCCGCAGTGTCTGGCGGTGCGGCCGCCGGTCCCCTGGCGCCCGTCACCAGCGCTCTGGCACCTGCCACGAGCGCATTGACTCCGGTCACTTCAGCGCTGACCTCCGCTACGGCCAGTACCCCGCTGGCGCCCCTGGTTGCACCGGTGGTGTCTGCCCTCAGCGGTACTTCTGCGGCTGGTTCAGCAGGCAATCCGCTGGCGCCGGTGACGTCGGCGCTGACCAGCGGCACGGCAGGCAACCCGCTGGCGCCGGTGACGTCGGCGCTGACCAGCGGCACGGCAGGCAATCCGCTGGCGCCGGTGACGTCGGCGCTGACCAGCGCCAGCGGCACCAGCGCGCTGTCTCCTGTCACCTCGGCGATCAACACGTCCGGCAGCGCGGCGGCGCTGTCGCCGCTGACCTCGCTGCTGTCCCCGGTGACCGGCGCCCTCAGTTCAGCCACGGGGGGCATCATTCACTGAGCCCCAACAGGGTTGCCCGGTACCCTCGTGTTACCGGACATGAAAAAAGCCTGATCGCGCACTGCGGTCAGGCTTATTTTTGATTCCGAAAACCTGGCGTCCGCAGTGATCGACGGGTTCCGGTGCCGTAGCCGCCCAGTCCTTCAAATGGAGAATTTCATCGCGGAAAGCTTCAGGTTTTGAGCCACGGCCAGCAGCGCTGCGGCCGCCGCGCGGGTCTCGTTGCTGGACTGGTTGTTGCTTCGCGCCAGTCTGGCAATCTGACCGACTTCGTCTTCTATGCTGCGCCCGACCGCGCCCTGATGGGTCAGGGCGGTGTCAATTTCCCGGACTGCAGCAAAGGCCCGCGCGGCGCCGGCCGCCATTGTGCTGATCACCCGGCCAGCATCATCCACCTTGGCGACGCCTGCCGAGGCGTTGCCCACTGACTGCTGCATGACCGCAGAAATCCTTTCCGAGCTGAGTTGAAGCTTTTCCACGGTCCCGGTGATGCTGCGGGTCAGGCTTGCCGTGCGTTCGGACAAGTTGCGTACCGAATCCGCCACCACCGCAAAACCGCGTCCGGCTTCTCCAGCCCGCGCCGCCTCGATGGCTGCGTTGAGCGCCAGCAGGTCAGTCTGCTGCGCGATCGCGTTGATCGCTCCGATCACCTCCGCAATATTTTCCGAATGGGTTTTCAGTTCCCCCACCATCAGTTCTGTGGTGTTGACATCCTCCGCGATCACGCTCATCCCAGCGCCGGCTTGTGAAACCGCCTGCTCGCCGGTTTTCGACAGTGCCGCCGACTGCTCGGTCTGTCTGGCCGCTTCGGCAGCCCGATCGCTGATCTGACGGATATCGAGCGAGAGTTCCGCGACGGAATTCATCACCACCGTCGCCTTGTGATCCTGGTCCGTCGAGGCCTTGACTACCTGATCGGCATTGGAGACCAGTTGCACCGCGGCCACTGCCATGTCGGCGGAGTTCTGCTGGATCTCCTTCACCAGGCTGCCAAGACCGCGTTGCATCACGGCCAGCGATTCCAGCAAGTTACCCACCTCATCCCGTCCCTGTACAGGCACGTCGCCGCGCAGATTGCCCTGGGCAATGGTGCCGGCTACCTCTGCAGCCTGCTTCAGCCGGACCACGATCGATCGCGTGATCGTGCGGGCAACGGCGATTGCCAGCACGATCAGACAGATCCCGGCCACCAGCATCAGGCTGATCGCCGTTGCAATCCTTGCCACGGAAACCTGCGCTGAAGCTGCCGTGTGCTGTTCCTGTAGGTCGACCAACTTGCTCACCATGCGCACATACATGATTTCATCGGAATGCATGTCTTCCAGGGCAAAACTGCGTGCATCCTGCCACTTTCCCGCCTCGACCAAGGCAATGAACTTGAGTCGCAGCGGTTCATAACGGTCCCGTGCGGCCCGCACCAGCCCCAGTTGTTGCTGGATGGTAGGTGCCTTGACATGTTGTTCCAGAAAATCGAAGTGTTGCTGGCCCTGTACTGCCACGCGTTGCATCCGGTCAATCAATGAGCGTGCATTGAAGGACTCGGTCAGGCACAGGGTGCGGATCAGCCGGGTCTCTTCAAGGATATCGGCAGCAAGCTTGCCGGCGTTGACCGCATTTGGCAGCCCTTGCTCGGTCACGGTGGTGAGTTCAATACGTACGCCATCGAGCTTGACGATCGCAAAACTGGCCACCAACACCATCAGGATTGCCATGCCACCAAAGGCCAGCGACAGCTGGCTGCCTACTTTCAGATTCTGTAGTTTCATCCTTCCCTCTTGCCTGAAAACCGATACAACCAGAACGGATCTGGCGGCGAAGCGCAGCCCGGGTGGTCTCATTCCACCTTGATCTTGATTTTCATGCGCGGGTGGATCGAGCAGCGCACGTCATAAATGCCGGCTTTTTCAAAGCGGTATTTGACCGTGGCACCGGGGGCTTCCATGCCCAGGTCGGCGGCTTCCTCGTCCGGTGTCATGACCGTCAGGTTGTGCTTGACTGGATCCGAGTTCTTGAAGATCGCGTTGTCGCCCACCTTGAGTGTGGCCGCTTCGAGGGTAAATTTTTCTTTTACCTGATCGATGATCACTTCCGCCTTGCAGGGCAGCGATAGCAGGGCAGCCAACGTGGTGACGCACACGGAAATCAGATTCATACGCATGAACAGCTCCTTTTTGGTTTTGGGTGGCACAAACACACGCGTGCGACCTGCCAATCAGGAGCGCATACCATGGCCTGAAGCACCGGGAGATCAGGCTCCCGCAGGCTGCAAGCGATGAACGGTTTGATTGTCTGTCGACACGCATTGGAGGCCTTATCGGCAGTCATGCGTGAGGTCTTGAGAAATATTTACGAAAATCGAACGAATTTCGTGAGCGAAACGATTTTATTAATCGGTTTAAATTTAAATCTATGATTGTCTGGCGATCAGAACTGTACTTGCACGTTCGAGTTGAAGTGCGGTGGCCGGTTGGTGCCTTGCGCAGGCAGTTGTCCCAGCGGCAGTCCCACCGACAGGTCCACGGTGTAGCGTGTGGTGTCGCCAAAGCGCAAGCCCAATGCCCCGGAAATGGTGGTGTCGTGCAACAGGGTGACATTGTTGGCATGCACATGCGCCGAGTCGGCAGCCAGGTAGGGGCGTAAGAAACGCAGGGCGCTGAGATTGAAGTAGCTGTCGCGACCCAGCTCCAGTGAGGCGGCGTAGCCGCTGTCGCCAATCAGCTCGCCGATCGGATAACCGGCGGCAAAACGGTTGCCGCCAAAGAAAACCTGCTCTGACGGGGGCAGGATGTGACCGGTTTCCTGCGCATAGGCACTGAGCACCGTTGATACCGGGGTGCCGTCAAAGGCATGCACCCATGTGAAATTCTGAATCGATTTGGTAAAGTCCAGGCGCTGTTGCGGCACCAGACCCGGGGCTGCGCCCACAAAATCCTGACTCGCGCCGGCATCCGGCAGGCCGTGCACGACGCTGGCGCCGGCTCGAAGGCTGTCGCTGCTGAAGGTGCCGACTGCATTCAGGTCGGTTTGCACACCGCGCACCTCGCTGCGAATCTGCACGCTACGGTCGTTTTGCGGGTTGGTGTAGGTATTGCGGTCGCGCGTGCCGTAAACGCTGACACTGGCCAGCACGCTGCGATCTGGCGCCAGCATGAGGGGAAAGGCCAGTCCGACAGAAATTTTCTTGACCACCCGTTCGTTGGTCAGCACTGCACCACTGCCCACCGGTACGTTTTGCGGGGTGACCTGGATCTCGCTGGCATCCAGCTTGAGTGCCAGGCCGTTATTGCTGACTGGTAGCAGCGCACCCACCGCATAGAGCCTGTCCTGGGCGCTGCCAAACGACGGAAACAGCGAGAGCGTCAGCTGCTCGCCATACCGGGTCAGACTTTTTTCCTGCAGCCCCGCGCCGATCCGTGTGGAGGTGCCGGACTGCACCATGCCCGGAGCCACTGCAAAGTGGCTCAGTGACACCTTTACCTTCATCACCGTAGCGCCTTCCAGCGTGCTTGCTCGGGGAATTTCCAGATTGGCTTTCAGGCCCGGCAACTGGGCCAGCAGGGCAGTGATGCGATCGAAGGTGGCACGGGTCAGCGGGTGCTCGTCACGCGCCTTGCCGGCAATGGCAAGGATGCGCTCGCGCAGCGGGCCGGCATCGCCTTCGATCAGGATGTCGCGTACGTAGCCCTCCACCGCCTGTACGCGCACGATCTGGCCGGCCAGGTCCTGGTTGGGCACCACTGCGAAGCAGGTGGGAAAGCCGCGTGCGGCATAGGTTTCGTTGACCAGCTGGGTAATGTCGGCCACTTGCTGCAGGGTGACTGACTTGCCGACCAGGGGCGCGTAGTGTGCCTGCAGTTCGGCATCTGGCAAGGATTTGAAGCCACGCAGGTCAAAACCCAGCGGCACCAGCACGGTCTCCAGCGAGACGGCGCGGGTGGTCGGCAACGCTGCGGACGCCGGAGCGGGCGCCATTGCGCTGGCCGGCGGCGGCGTCAGGCTGTCCAGTGATTCTCCCAGTTGTCCGGCGCCATGCAGGCGCAGCGGCGGGTCGATCGGACGCAATGCGGGGTCGTCCTGCAGCTGCGCGCGGGCGGTCGGGCTGATTCCGAAAGATACCAGCACCAGCAGACGGACAAGCGCTTTGCGCTGATTGACGATGACAGCGCTGACAGCAGTTGCAGCACCCGACAGGGGAGAACGGACCATGGAAGGCATAAGAAAACCGGATTGTGCTTTGCAAATAGCCACCTGACCCGGCCTGAGCGAGATAATTAAGCAGTTTAGCTGTTTGGGCCGAAAAAACGAACGATGGATCGTAAAAATCGGTCAGAGCACGCAGGTATCAGGTGACGTTCACCAACACAGATTTTCACAACAAACCCTTGCGCTTATACTTACAGTGTCGGTTAAAATTATCCCTGTAGATTGATGATTAAGAAAAGAATTCTTAAAGCATCCTTAGGGGCCTAGGCCTCACCAACGCAACGTTGCACACTTGTTCCGAGAAAGGACACTTAATTATGGATTCCAACATTGCGCAGAACCTGACGTCGTATCGTCATCTGGATCTCTCCATCTTGCGCAGTTTTGTCTTGATTGCCGATGGGCGATCGTTTGGCGAGACCGCCATCATCATGGATCGTTCGCCATCTGCGATCACCCTGCAGATCCAGAAGCTGGAATGTTTCCTCGGGGCGCGCCTGCTCAACCGTTCCGGCCGCTCGATCACGCTGACCCGGGCGGGCGCCGCCCTGTTGGCAGACGTGCGCAAGCTGCTCGACGCCAATGACCAGTTGCTCGATGATTTCAATCAGCGTCTGGCCGGGATTGCGCCCAGCCTGGAAGACAGCACCCGCAATTACTGAGCCCGAATGCCGCGATTCCGTGCGCGCACAGCCACGGAATCGCGGGTATCCCGCCCTGTATTCCCGACGCCAAATTCCGGCGGTGGGATGAAACGGCCTGCCAGCCTGGCCTGCCCTACAGTCCCAATTGGCTCAGACCGGGATGGTCGTCCGGCCGGCGCCCGGTCGGCCAATGAAACTTGCGCTCTTCTTCCCGGATCGGCAGGTCGTTGATGCTGGCCACGCGTCGGGCCATGTAGCCCAACGCATCAAATTCCCAGTTCTCGTTGCCGTACGAACGGTACCACTGCCCGGCCGCGTCATGCCATTCGTAAGCAAAGCGCACTGCAATGCGGTGATCGGTGAATGCCCACAATTCCTTGATCAGGCGGTAGTCGAGCTCATTCGCCCATTTGCGCTGTAGGAAGGCTTCGATGGCATCCCGACCCTGCAGGAACTCGGCACGATTGCGCCATACGCTGTCGGCGGTGTAAGCCAGTGCGACTTTGGCCGGGTCGCGCCCGTTCCAGCCGTCTTCCGCGGCACGTACCTTTTGCGCTGCAGTTTCTGCGGTGAATGGCGGCACGGGGGGCCGCGCTGCTGGGGGCTGGCTCATGGTCTGGCATCCGGAACAGGGGAAATTGGCAACAGTCTCCGGCCTGCACTGCACCCATGACGTTGCGTTCATCAGATTGCCGCGCCACCGCGCGCGCCGCAAGCGCGGCGCGTGCCGGTGCGCCGTCGCACAGATGAAAAGTCATCTGAATCATATAGATCTTGCCGATAAGCAGGGCTGATGGCTGCGATCGGAAACACTGATGGCGGTTTTGACGCAATGCAGCATACTGACTCTACGTCATTTAGACACCCCATCTCTCACCCCTCCAGGACCTTCCATCATGCGTACTTTTGCTTTTGCCCTCTTTGGTCTGCTCAGTGTTGCCACCCTCGCCCAAGCCGCCGAGCCGGGCGGTGGCATACTGATCGACGCCGCCACCGCCCGTACCGCGTCGCCCGTGCCGAGCGACTTCAGTGTCTTTGTCGACCCCGCCACTGGCTTCACCTTTGTCAAGACGCCGAAGGGCTGGAAATTTCGCGGTCAGCTGCCCGCCGAACGGCTGGACAGCCTGCCTGCCGGCACCTACACCCGTCTGATTGCGCCCGTGAGTGTTGGCACTGGCTCCTGACGGCCCTGGGGCCGGGCTGCCGGGCCCTTGCAACCTTGGCCGCGCCGCGCAGTCCATGCGAGCATGAACCCTGAAGGACTGCCTGAACTGCCCCAGTCGCCCCGCCCCGAGCGGGGCGATTTCCTTGCACACCTGCTGCCTGTCGACGCACCCGAACTGGTGTTCATCCCCGGCTTTCTGCCGCAGCCTTTTGCTGACCAGTGGCTGGACTGGCTGCTTGATGGCGTGGCCTGGGAGACTCGCAGCATCTCCTTTGGCGGTCGCCCCATCCCGGTACCGCGACTGGTCGCATGGTATGGCGAAGAAGCCTATCGCTATGGCGGTTTCACTCATCCGGTCTGCCCCTTGCCGCCGCCACTGGCGCGACTGCGCGATCAGGTGGCGCAGGTGGTGCAGCAGCACCTGCCCGCCGCTCCTGGCTTTAACAGCGTGCTGCTCAACCAGTATCGTGATGGTCAGGACTCGATGAGTTTTCACGCAGACAACGAGGTCCAGTTGGGGCCTGCACCGGTGATTGCATCGCTGTCTCTTGGCGCCACCCGCACGTTCCAGTTTCGCAGCACGGCGGCGGCGGCCAACGGCCGACGCCAGCGACTGGCCGGCCTGCTCACCCATGGCAGCCTGCTGGTCATGCACGGTCACAGTCAGCTGGATTGGCAGCATGCGATCCCCAAGGAGCCCTGCACCGGGATGCGCATCAACCTCACTTTCCGGCTTACGGCACCCTTACAGCCCGGACCGCTGCGCCGCAAGACGGCCTGAGCGGCAGGCCCGCAATTCCTCTGACGCCAGGGTGCGCTTCGCGTTACAGTGCCACCCTGTTCCCTGTTCACCAAGCTCATGTCTGATCCGGTCCAAAATCCGCGTTTGTCCAAGGTCATGGCCGAGCGTGGCCTGTGTTCGCGTCGCGAGGCGGACACCTGGATCGAGCGCGGCTGGGTGAAGGTGGATGGTGTGCATGTGCGCGAACTGGGCGTCCGCGTAGACCCTGGCTGTGCGATCACGATCGCGCAGGAGGCGCGGGCAGCCCAGCAAAAGCTGGCCACGGTGGTAATGAATAAGCCGATCGGCTATGTCTCTGGCCAGGCCGAGGACGGCCATCTGCCGGCCAGCCTGCTGTTCACCGTCGACAATCAGTGGGTGGAAGACCTGAGCCCGAACAGTTTTGAGCCGATGCAGGCGGTGGGGCTGGCACCGGCGGGTCGCCTTGATATTGACTCCACCGGGCTGCTGATCCTCACCCAGGATGGCCGGGTGGCACGCACCCTGATCGGGGAAGACTCGCAGGTCGAAAAGGAATATCTGGTGCGGGTTGAGGGGCGGCTCGATGACCGCGGACTGGCCTTGCTGCGGCACGGGCTGGAGCTGGATGGGCGTCGTCTGAAGCCGGCGCGGGTGAACTGGCAGAACGAGGATCAGCTGCGCTTCGTGCTGCGTGAAGGGCGCAAGCGCCAGATCCGCCGCATGTGCGAGCTGGTCGGTCTGCGCGTGATTGGCTTGCGTCGCATCCGCATCGGACCGGTGCTGCTTGGCGAACTGCCAATCGGCAAATGGCGTTTTTTGCTGCCAACCGAACGTCTGGATGGTGCGCCCCCTCAGCGTACCGGCCACACCGTGCGGGTTGGTCGGCCATCTGGTGGCGAGCGTCCCGCAGGCGGCTTTCGTCAGGGACCGCGCGGTCCAGGCAAGCGATAAGCGTAAATCACGTCGCTGTCGCCGTCGCCATAGCGCTCGGCCTGTTGGGGCGTCACGTCCGGCACCGCAAAGGCATTTACCAGCAGCAGACTGCCTGGCTGCATTTCTTCGAGGGCTTTCTGCCACAGGGCCGGCATGGCCTCTGGTGACAGGAATGCATAAACCACGGCGTAGCGTTGCAGATCGGCCTGCCATAGGTCGCCCATGGTGATGTGGCCGCAATCGGCCAGCCGGCAGCGCAGGTTGCCCAGCAGACAGGTGAGGGGCGCGCGTTCAATGCCACGGAACTGCAGGCGCGGCCGCAGGGGCGCCAGCCGGCGTTGAAAGCTGCCCAGACCGGCGCCCACATCCAGACAATTACCGTCCAGATTTTCGGGCACGCAGGCCAGCAGTGCATCGAGTGCACGCGACTGGGTGAGGTAGAGCGGCGCGCGTCGGCCGGTCAGACCGCCGCCAAACATCAGCAAGCTAAGGGCAAATGCCACGGCCCAGGCCCACCCTGGAATGATGCTGTGCAAGCCCACCCAAAGCGCCAGGCTGAAGCCGAACTGCATCGGGCTGCGCCAGCCTGGTTCGTGCAGCCGCTGACTGAAGATGGCTGCCCAGCCGCCGGCCATGGCAGCCTCCGGAAAGGTGCCGCGCCAGGCCGGCGCCAGTTGTTGCAGGATGAAGCTGGCCAGAAGCCATCCCAGCGCTTGCGCCAGGATGGCGGGCGCCCATCGCCTCATGCCATGCGGCGGTTGGCACGCCCGAAGGTGCCGAGGTCGTTAAACCGTACACCCATCTCGCGCATCACGCGATGGGCCACCGGCGCGGTGAGCTGGCGCAGGTAGAAGGGGTCACGTACCACGAAATGGTGAATGGCATGGGTAGAGCCGAAATTGAAACAGAACAGCTGCAGGGGCAGCATCCACCACGGTGTCAGCACTTGGCATTGTTGCATCAGGTTGCCTTCTTCCACGTCTCCGAAGTAGTGCATGTTACTGCTGACGAAGTGCAGGCAAAAGGTGCGCAGCACATTCGGTCCCAGCCACACCACCACGGCGAAGTCCAGCAGGTGCAGGAACGACAGCGTGCTGGCTGACCAGGGGCTTGCCTGGCCATTGAGCGTGGCCAGCGCATTGCCGGCGTGCAGCGCCAGAAACGCATACCAGCTGGCCCAGTGCATCACGCCCAGCGGGCTGTAAGCCAGAAACCCGCGCCCGAGCAGACGTTTGCGCAGTGCCGGATCCTTCAGGGAAGCGGCGCGCAGCAGGATCGACATGGCGTTGTCGCCGACCATCAGCACCCGGCGCAATCCCCAGGAATCACCATTGGTGATACCGCGCTCCTCAAGGTCCTTGTGGGTGCCGGAAAACTTGTGGTGGTCCAGATGCAATTTGCGGCGCACCCAAGGGTTGATCGTGCTCGGGCGCGCCAGCCAGACCAGCGCCAGCATCAGATTGTGGGCCCAGGGCAGCTTGCGGAAGTACATCGAATGGATCAGGTCGTGTTCCAGCTCATGGGTGATCGATGCACAGAAGGCGGCCGCAAGGACGGTCACCCATACCGGCTGCCAGCCCTGGGCATAGCTCCAGACATTGAGCAGCATGCCGGCTACCGCCACGGCCAGAATGCCGGCACCGATGCGGTCCTGCTGCAGCAGCCACGGGTGGGCTGCGCGCAGACGGTCGCCCTCCCGCATGATGGTCTGGCGGATCAGCGCACTGCGTTGTGCGTCGGTGAGTGCCGGCGCGGGCTGCGCAGCGGCCTGACGGGCCAGTTGGAGTTCTTCGGTCGACAGCCGGGTATCGGGCAACTCGGCAAGCGCCGTCAGGGTATCCATAGTCGTCACGGTAAGCACTCCATCAAGATTGAACCTTGGCCGGCCGCAACGTCAGGCCATGCGACGGTTGGCACGCCAGAATGTGCCCACATCGTTGAAGCGCACGCCCATCTCACGCATCACGCGATGGGCCACAGGGGCGGTCATCTGACGCAGGTAGAACGGATCACGCACCACGAAGTGGTGAATGGCGTGGGTGGAACCGAAGTTGAAGCAGAACAGCTGCATTGGCGCCATCCACCAGGGCGTCAGAACCTGGCATTGCTGCATCAGGTTGCCCTCTTCGACGTCCCCGAAATAGTGCATGTTGCTGCCGACAAAATGCAGGCAGAAGGTGCGCAATACATTCGGCCCGAACCACACCACCACCGCAAAATCGAGGGCCGGCAGCAGGGACTGGATACTTTGCGGCCATGGGCTGGCATGGCCCTGCAGGTTGGCTATCAGGTTGCCGGCGTGCAGCAGCAGGAAGGCGTGCCAACTGGTCCAGTGCAGCGTGGTCAACGGGCTGTAGGTGGTAAAGCCCGGGCTGAGCATGCGCTTGGTCAATGCCGACTTAGGGGTCCAGATCATCCGCAGGATCAGCGAAAGGGCATTATCGCCCACCATCAGCAGACGACGCGGCCCCCATGCCACCCCGTTGGTGATGGCGCGCTCCTCCATGTCCTTCACGGTCCCAGAGAACTTGTGGTGGTCCAGATGCAACTGGCGACGTACCCAGGGATTGATCGTGCTTGGCCGCGCCAGCCACACCAGCGCCATCATCAGATGGTGGGCCCAGGGCAGCTTGCGGAAATACATCCAGTGGATCAGGTCGTGTTCGATTTCATGGGTGATCGAGGCACAGAACGCGGCCACCAGCACGGTCACCCAGGCCGGCTGCCAGCCTTGCGCATAACTCCACGCATTCAACAGCATGCCGGCCAGCGAGACGGCCAGCAGGCTCGCGCCGATGCGGTCCTGCTTCAGCAGCCAGGGATGCGCAGCACGCAGGCGATCGCTTTCGGCCATGATGCGTTGGCGGATCAGCGCACTGCGCTGTGCGTCGGTCAGCCCCTGACTGGTCTGGGTGGCCGCCTGACGCGCCAGCAGGAGTTCAGCGGATGACAGGTGGGTGTCTGGCAATTCGGCAACGGAAGTCATGGCATGGATTGCGGTCACGGGGCACACTCAGCGATTGTGTGGAATCGAAATGATTGAACCGCAGTGTAGGGAGCCCATGTACCGTTCGCTTGACCTTTGCCGCCAGCGACTTGACCGCCGCTGCCAATCTGCATGACTGCGGCCACTACGCTTGGCACCTGGGTGCGCGCCATTGTTGCCGCGCTGGATGCGGCGGGTGTGGATGGTCGCGCGTTGATGGTCGAGGCAGGACTCGATCCCGACCTGCTGGGCAGCCATGATGCGCGCTACCCGCAGGAGGGCAGCACCCGTTTGTGGCATCTGGCAGTGGCGCGCACCGGGGATGAGGCGTTCGGTTTGCGGGTGGCACGGCATGTACGGATCACGACGTTCCATTCGCTGGGTTACACCATGGTGGCCAGTCCGACGCTGGGTGCGGCCTTTGAGCGCATGGCACGTTTTTTTGCGATCGTGGCCAACAGCTTCCGGCTGGAGCTGCGCCGGGGGCCGGTGGAGTGGCAGCTGGTGCTGCCTTACGATCAACACAGCGCCCGCCCGGCCGACCCGGCAGTGGATGCCTTGATGTCGATCAGCCTGCGTACCTGCCGCAGCCTGCTCGGCAGCGATTTTCAGCCATTGCGGATTGCCCTGTGCCGCGCTGAGCCAATCAACCTGCAGGCATTCACCGACATTCTGCGCGCACCTTTGCTGTTTGGTCAGCCGCTCGACATGCTGGTGATTTCTGCGCAGGACGCGGCACGACCCCTCGAAACTGCCAACCAGGATCTGGCGCAGCAGAATGATCTGGTGGCAATGGCCTATCTGGAGCGGCTGGAGGCGGCAAATCTGGTGCAGCGGGTGGCTGCGGCCATCACCCGTCTGTTGCCGCAGGGCGAGCCGGCCCAGGAGCAGGTGGCGCAAAACCTGGCGCTCAGCACGCGCAGCCTGCAACGTCGTCTGGCACAGGAGGGTACCAGCTGGCAGGCCTTGCTGGAGTCCACTCGCCAGTCGCAGGCACGCACGTATCTGGCAAATCCGCGCTTCAGCATCACCGAGGTGGCCTTCCTGCTCGGATTTTCGGACGCCAGCGCATTCACGCGCGCTTTCCGACGCTGGTACGGCGAAAGTCCCAGTGCCTGGCGGGCTGCCCAGGCAACGTCAGCGCAACAGTAGCAGGCTTGCTTCACCCGGCTTCGTTGGGGGAGTCTGCAACGGCGTGGCGTTGCGTGGCGTGGCCATGACGATGATGCAGGTCCGGAAAATGCACATGCCGGTGCAGCAAGGGCGCGTGCGTATGGACATGAGTGTGGGGTTGCGTGCCATCCCAGGCGAAATCATGCGCGTGCTGGTGATGGGCATCGTGCATGTGTGCATGCTGATGCTCCAGCGCCTCGTGCTGGTGCCAATGGGCGTGTCGCTCGCGTACATGCAGCCATAGGCCCAGCGCAATCAACGCCGCGGCTGGCCACAGCAGTGCAGGCGCTGGCTCGCGCAACACCAGCAGGGCGATGCTGACGCCCGCAAACGGTGCCAGTCCAAACCACGCGCCGGTGCGCGCTGCGCCGAGCAATGCCTGGGCGCGCACATAGGCCACCAGACTGATGCCGTAGCCGATACACCCGGTCAGCAATGCCAATGGAATGCTGCCACGCACCGTCTGCAGTTGGTCAAGCAAGGGTTGCACGCCGCCGGCCACCACGCTGGCCAGCAGCAGGTTGACGCTGCCAGCCACCAGTCCCTTCCAGCAGGCAATGGCGCGCGCATCCAGATTGGCGGCACCCCGGGTCAGGTTGTTGTCCACGGCCCAGGCCAGACAGGCCAGTGCGATCAGGAGCGGCCCGCGCAGTTGGTCAGGCTGGACAGCTACCGCGCCGGCCTGATCCGGCCAGGCCAGCAACAGGCCACCCGCCACCACGCACAGCATGCCGCTCGCTACCCCGGCGTCGACGCTCTCACCGAACACGCACCAGGCCAATACGGCGGTCATCACGCCTTCCAGGTTGAGCAGCAGCGCTGCGCTGCTGGCAGCGGTGGATTGCAGGCCAAGCATCAGGGCAATCGGGGCGAGCACGCCGCCACAGGCGATCGCACCGCCCAGATGCCAGAGTGCGCGCTGCTGCTCGCGCATCGCCAGGGCCGATCGGATGTTGTGCGCGCTGGCGGAGAGCCGCAGCGGCAATGCCTGCAGGGCGTCGGTGGAATTCTTGCCCGTCCGTGGTCGTGCGCTGAGGATCCGGCCAGCCAGCCACAGGATGCCAAGTCCGATGCCACTGCCCAGATACAGCAGCGCGGAGAGCAGCACCGGCGGCACGCGCTCCAGTAGCCAATGCGCACCCGGTGTGCTGGCACCGAACAGCACGGCTGCCAGCACTGCCAGGCTGATGCCGGGGGCCTGCCCAGACCGAGGCCAGCGCAGCCGGCGTTCAGCGACCACGGCCGGGGCCAATGTCAAAGGCGACACAGATACGCAACTGGTCCGACTGATAGGGCAGGGTGCGGTGGAACAGCGAGGAAGGAAACAGCACCAGATCGCCCACGGCAGGCGTGATGGTGCACACCGGAAAATCCTGACCCAGGCGCGGGTGGTCGTCACCATCGGTGCTGAACTCGATGCTGCCGTCCAGTTGTCCCGGCGGCGTGTCGGGCATGGCCAGATACACACAGCCGCTGATCCAGCCTTCCTCGTGGATATGCGATGTCAGGTGGCCGCCCTGGCGCATGCTGATGAACCAGGAGCTCATGAAGTCGGGCTGGTGCGGAAACGCTTCGATCAGGGTGCAGGGGCTGGCGGCAAATTGCTGCCTATAGTGAGCCACCTGATCGCGCACCAAAGCCGCCAGTGCCTGAATCGGCGGGTCGGAACGACGGAACAGGTTGCCAGCCGATTGGGTACCGTTGTGCAGCCGTCCCTGTTTGCGTTCCGCCATCGCAGTGTTGGCAATTGCCTGCAGCAGGTCGCGCAGTAGCGCGCTGCCAGGCCGGAGTTCGGGCAACCCCACATGCAGGATGTGCTGCAAGGGTTGCGGACAGAAACGGACCGGATCATCGGTACCGAAATTCACGGCATGGTGCGCCGATAAGGTGGCCAGCATGGGGGAATGATGGGCGTCGGGCTGCTGCAGGCGCAGGGCAAGCTCGCTGCGCCACTGCGCAAACTCGCGCGCCTTGTACAGGCAGTACAGCGCCCGGTCGGTGTCTTGGCGGTTGCCCGTCTGGCGGAAGTGGACGGCGGCTGCCGCATGGTCGCCGCTATCCTGCAGGAACACCGCAAGATGGTGGTGCGCGGAACCCAGCGTGGGTTGCAACTGCAGTGCCTGGCGGAAATGCGCCACGGCACGCTCGCTGTTGCCCTGCGCCCGCAGCGCAGCACCCAGCCGGTCGTGGGCTTCGGCCAGTCCCGACTGCAGGTGCAGCGCCTGTTGGTAGGCGGCAATGGCAAGGTCCAGCGACCCTTGGTTATGCAAGGCGCTGCCCAGACTCATCTGCAGGCGTGCCTGCACCGCGGCACTCTGGTCAGGAATGTCGAGAGCCCGGCGATAGGCGTTGATCGCGGCGTCCAGCTGCCCCTGCAGCTGCTGCACGGCGCCGAGATTTCCCCAGGCTTCTGCGTAGCCAGGCTGCAAGTCTGCGGCGCGCTGATAACAGCGCGCCGCATCCGCCAGTTGGCCGAGTGCCTGAAAGGCAGCCCCCAGATTGAAATGTGCGACGACGGCCCCGGGTTTCAGGCGCAGGCCGCGCTGGTAAGCGATCACCGCATCGGCGTGGCGCTGCAGGCTGACCAGGGCCAGCGCCAGATTGAACTGGACTTCGGCCACCTTCGGCTGCAGTTGTGCCGCAGCGTCGAAATGCGGCAGGGCCTGCGCCATTGCACCCCGCTGGGCGAGCAGCGCGGCCAGCACACTCTGCGCCACGGCAGTGGCCGGAAAGCGTTGCACAATCTGTGTGGCCAGTTGCTCAGCGTGCGGACCAAGTCCCTGATTGAAGGCCTGCAGCAAGGTTTGTACCTGTGCAGCAGGTGCCTGCGCGGCCTGTGGATTCGGCTTGCTCATCGCGGATCCTGCAATGGGGGGCAATGCCGTGTACGCGCCGACATCACCCGGTCTGATCGATGGGACGCAGTGTAGAGCAAGCCCTGCCAGATGTCAGAAACGCAGGGTCAGATTGCTGAACAGCGTGCGGCGCAAGCCATACTGCGGGGCGCCGACGCCCACCCCGGTGCCATCGCGCAGCAGGTAGCTGCGATCGAACAGGTTGAGCAGCGCCACACGCAGTTCAATCTCGTGGTCATCGCCCACGGTCCATGCGTGGCTGGCCGAGACGTTGAATACCGCATAGCCCGGCAGATGGTCGCCATTGGGGACCGTTGCGCTGCTGCGGCGCAGGCCGCTGCCGGCCACCAGATCGGCGTTGATCTGGTTGTCGCCCACATGCGCGCTCGCGCCAGCCGAACCCGTCCAGGTCTGGTCATGGTCAAGGTGGATCGGGTGGGCGGCAATGTAGGCAAGTTCACCCGGTGCAAACAGCGCCTGCGCTGTCACGATCTGGCTGGCCATGGCGCGTTGCCATGCCAGGTTGCCGTAGGCCGACCAGCGCCTGTCGCTGTAGGTGGCCGACAGTTCAATGCCGTGCACGCGCGCTTGTGCGTAGTTGTAGGGCGACAGGATCAGCGCCTGTCCGAACTGGCCCTCGTCGAGCAGATCGCTCGCCTCCTTGAGGTAGGTGTCCACAGCCAGGGTGAGATGGCTGTCTACGGTGTGCGCGATGCCAAGGTCGTAGTAACTGCTGCGTTCGGAGCGCACGGCATCGGCGACCGGGCTGGCGGCGGCATTGGTGGTGCCGGCAAACAGCGCAATCGAGCGTTGTGCGGACAGTTCCTGTGGCGGCGGGGTGAAGTAGCGCGAGAAGCCGGCATGCAGCAGGCTGCTGTCGCTGAGCTTGTAGGCTACGTTCAGGCGCGGGCTGAGTTGCTGTTCGTCGAGATAGGCGCGCACATGGTCAAGGCGCAGCCCGTAGTTGAGGGTCAGGCGCGCGTCGGGGTGCCATTCGTCCTGGGCATACAGGCTGGTCTGCTGACCAGCCGTACTGCTCCCGTCCTGACGCTGTACCGGCAGGGTGCTGTCCTGCAGACCCTGGGTGTCGGTGGTAAACAGGGTGGCCTGTGTACCGGTGCTGCTCAGTATGCTGGTGTAGGCGCCGCCAGCGCGCAGGGTATGCTGGCTGCTTAGCTTCCAGGCGGCATCCAGCTGCAGTCCGTTGCTGCTGGCGCTGCGCAGGCTGTCGGTGGCCACCCCGTTGAAGATCAGGTCACCGGCCACATCAGGCTGGAACTGCAGGCTGGAGTATTGGTGAAACGCCGACACCTGATAGCTGACGGCGCCTTCGGTGTGTTGCAGGGATACCGCGGCAAACCGGTTGTTTTCCTGTTGCTGCTCATTGAGTGTGGCCGAGGCCACACTGGTCTGGCCGTTGAGTGCGTTGCTCAGACCTTGCAGTGTGTAATTGGCGCCCAGTCCCGGGGTGTCGGGAATCTGGAAGCTGCCGTGATAGGCACCAAGCATCAGGCCCGCACGGGTGTTCTGGTCGACGAACCAGCTCAGGTTGACGAAGGCGCGCTGCTGGCGGGTTTGGTCATGCAGGGCGCTGTCGGAGGGTTGCGGGTTTTCGATACCCTGCGCGCTGGCGAGGCCACTGGCCGATACGTACCAGGTGTGGGTGGCGTCGCTGCCGAACACTTGTGCGGAGGGCTCGAGCAGCCCATGGTCCCCCAGCCCGAGTTCGATCTGGCCGCCCGGCGCGATGTGCCCTTCACGGGTCTGGATTTCGACCACACCAGCCGTGCGCAGGCCGTATTGGGCGGGCAGGGCACCGGTCAGAAAATTCAGCCGCTCGACAAAACGCGTGTCAATGGCGGTGCCAAAACCGGACAGGTTCTCCGGTAGCTGGATGCCATTGATGCGGTATTGCACGTTGCCATGGTCGTCACGCACATGCAGGCCGCCGGACCCTTTGGAGTCCTGGCTGACGCCCGGCAGGTGCAGCAGCACCTCGTCAAAGCTGCTGGCGCTGCCTTGGCCAAGGGCCTCCAGACCGTTGCTGTCGATCGAGTAGACTGTGGTGCCTACCGAGGGCGACAGGTCGATGCGCGCATCACGCAAGCGCCCCGAGGTAACCGCGATCGGGTCCAGGGTCCCGGCCTTGGCGGGAGGGTCGGTCACCTCCGCATGGGCCTCGACGTGGGCCAGCAGGCAGATAATGGAGGATTGCAGCAGGATTCTACGCATGGCGGCAGGTTAGCATGCCCGCCCGGCCGACTCCGGGCGGACCACATGTCAAATCATGCAAAACTTGGCACGGCCTGCAGTAGGGAATGCCGGGTGGCAAGCGGCGGCAAAGCTGACCCGGCCTTTGCGCACCCGGTCACGACCCGCGTAGGATGGGCGGGCACAGCGCAAGTTCCAGCCGATCACGAGTCAGCGTCATGTCCTCCCGTCCCGCCGCCGTCAGCTTTCTGCAGGCCCTGCGTTTTTGGGGGCATCTTGGGCTGGTCAGCTTTGGCGGCCCGGCCGGTCAGATCGCGATCATGCATCAGGAGTTGGTGGAGCGCCGGCACTGGATTTCGGAGCGACGCTTCCTGCACGCACTGAATTACTGCATGGTTCTGCCCGGTCCGGAAGCGCAGCAGCTCGCCACCTACATCGGTTGGCTGATGCATCGTAATGCGGGCGGGCTGATGGCGGGCGGCCTGTTCGTGCTGCCTTCGCTAGTGCTGCTGATCGGCCTGTCCTGGGTGTACGCCGCCTTCGGGCATCTGGCGCTGGTGGCTGGCGTATTTTACGGGGTGAAGCCAGCCGTGACCGCCATCGTGCTGCAAGCGGCGCATCGCATCGGCAAACGCACGCTGCGCAACAGTGTGCTGGGCAGCCTGGCGCTGGCCGCCTTCGTCGGTATTTTCTTTTTTGACCTGCCGTTTCCGCTGATCGTACTGGTAGCGGCTGCCCTCGGCGTGCTGGGTGGGCGCTGGCGCCCGCGCCTGTTCCAGTTGGGCGGCGCGCATGGCGGCGCGCTGAAGGGTTATGGCCCTGCGCTGATTGATGATGACACGCCGTCACCGCTGCACGCCCGACCTGATCGCGCCCGCCTGACACGCGTGGTGCTGGTGGGGGCCGCATGCTGGTTGCTGCCCATGCTGGCGCTGCGCATGGTGGCGCAGACGCAACCCGCGTTTCTGGCCATGGGCTGGTTTTTCAGCAAGGCGGCGCTGCTCACCTTTGGTGGCGCTTATGCGGTGCTGCCTTATGTGTATCAGGGGGCGGTGAGCCACTTTGCCTGGCTCAGCGCCGGCCAGATGATCGACGGGCTGGCCCTTGGCGAGACCACGCCGGGGCCGCTGATCATGGTGGTGGCGTTTGTCGGGTTCATGGCCGGCTATGCGCACGCCTTGCTGGGCCCCGATCAATTGTTCCTGGCCGGCGCGCTGGCGGCCGTCGTGGTCACCTGGTTCACCTTCCTACCCTCTTTTGTGTTCGTGCTGGCGGGCGGGCCGCTGGTGGAGGCCAGTCGCGATTCCGTGCACCTGACGGCACCACTCACTGCAATCACAGCGGCGGTGGTGGGCGTGATCGTCAATCTGGCGCTGTTCTTTGCCCTGCACGTCCTCTGGCCTGCCGGCACTGGCCTGCAGGTTCGCGGCGTGGCTGATCTGGCAGCCGTGATTCCGGCGACCCTGCAGCGCATGGATGGGCTGGCGCTGGTGCTGATGCTGGCTGCAGCGCTGGCCCTGCTGCGTTTTGGCCGCAGCGTGCCACAGGTGATCCTGACGTGTGCCGCGCTTGGCGCATGGGGCCATTGGCTGGGCTTGGGCGGTTGAAAATGGTGGCGATGGCCGGGTTGCCGTTTGCGCCGGGCAGGTGCGGGGGCTTGTGCTGCAGGATCGCCGCTTTCGGTAGACTGGTGGGCTCCTGTTCCTTGTTGACCACGCCCGCTTGCCATGACTGATCACGTTCCTGTGTCGATGCCCGTTCCCGCCCGCCTGCTTGGCCTCGGTGGACTGATGCCGTTTGCCTTCCTGTGCGTGGCTGCGACCCTCGACGTGCCGCGCCGGCCCTTCTGGGTGCATGCCGAAATCGCCTATGGCGCGGTGATCCTGAGCTTTGTCGGGGCCCTGCACTGGGCGTTTGCCATGCTCCTGCCGATCGATTCGCACACACAACGCTGGGCCATGTTCGGCTGGTCGGTGGTACCGGCGCTGGTCGCCTGGGTTGCGCTGCTGATGCCAGCACAAGCTGCCCTGATATCGCTGATCGGACTGTTTGCGCTGCATTTCCGGGTGGACATGCTGCTGGCCTACCGGCATCGTTTGCCTGCCTGGTATCTGCCCTTGCGCGTGGCGCTGACCGCTGGTGCGGTGTTGTCGCTGTTGCTCACCCTGTTCTCATGAATGCCGCTGCCGACGGGCAAATCGGTCTGGCCGTGATTGTGGGTGCCCACGGCGGCATCGGTGCCGCGCTGCTGTCTGCGCTCGGGACGTCGCCCTGGCAGGATCAGTTCAGCGCAGTGATCGGTTTGGGACGACGCACCACACCGGCGCTTGACCTGCTTGATGAGGCCAGCATCATGGCGTGTGCTGCCCATGTGGCGGGTCTGGGTCGGCTGGGCCTGCTGATTGATGCCACCGGCCTGCTGCACGATGCGCAGGTGCAGCCGGAAAAAAGCCTGCGTCAGATCGACCCGCAGTCAATGGCCCGATCCTTTGCCATCAATGCAATCGGTCCAGCCCTGTTGATGAAGCATTTCCTGCCGCTGTTGCCGCGCACAGGCAGGCCGGTATTCGCCAGCCTGTCCGCCAAGGTGGGCAGCATTGGCGACAACCGCCTCGGCGGGTGGTACAGCTATCGCGCCTCCAAGGCGGCACTCAACCAGCTGGTCCATACCGCAGCGATCGAACTGCAGCGCCGCGCGCCACAGGCTATCTGCGTTGCCCTGCATCCCGGTACGGTCGATACCAGACTGTCGACGCCGTTCGCGCGCACCGGCCTCCAGGTGCAAAGTCCTGCACAGGCGGCGGACGCGTTGCTGCGCGTGATTGCCGGACTGACACCTGCCGATACCGGCGGGTTTTTCAGCTACCAGGGCGAAGCATTGCCCTGGTGACCTGACCGTCGTCCCGCCGCGACTGCCAATACCGCTCTTGTCCGGAGCGGTGCCCGGCTTGCAGACGCGCCCGCTTACTTCGCTTTGATAGTGAGCGAGTCCAGCATGGTCCGGATTTCGCGGTTCATCACTTCCACTTCATCGGCTGTGGCACCGGCGGCCGAGAAGTGCCCCATCGGGGCGCGGTCGTTGATGTTGACCACCCGCGCATCGGCAATTTCGCGGCCCGCAATCTGGGCATTTTCTTCCGGATTGAGCAAGTCGCCGGTGCCGACCAGAATCAGGGTGCGCGCCTTGATCGATTTGAGAGCCTTCACGGTATCGCCACCGAAACCCTTGGTGGTGCCCAGATCATGTCGTTCATAGGCGCGTGACTGCGAGATCCAGTTGTTGGCATCCACATTCTTCCAGTTGTTGTCGGCCGCTTTGGAAATGAATTCCAGCGAGTTGGCCGGCGTGGCGAGCAGCTTGTCCTGATACTGCGGCGTGCGCAGGATCACGCCCGAAAACCAGCTGGCCCAGAGACGCATGCCGGCCTCGGGCGGCTTCTCGTAACTTCCACCGTTGTATACCGGGTCGCTCATGATCGACCGGCGCAGCATCTCCAGCACCGACACGGTCCAGCCCGGGGTGTTGACCAGCGGCACGATCGGCACGATGGCCTGCATCATGTCCGGATAGCTGACCGCCCACTGCAGTGCCTGCATGCCGCCCATCGAGGCCCCCACCACGGCCACCAGCTTGCGGATGCCAAAATGCCGGGTGACCAGGGGATACTGCGAGTTCACCATGTCGCGGATGTTGTACTCCGGAAACTTCGGGCCATGTTGCAAGGTGCTGTTGGACGGCGAGGTGGTGAGTCCATTGCCGATGGCGTCAGTACAGATCACGAAGTACTTGTCGGTGTCGAGCGCCTTGCCCGGGCCAATCAGGAAGTCCAGGCGGTGATGGTTGCCGCCGATGGCCGTCACCATCAGGATCGCATTGGATTTGTCGGCGTTCAGGGTGCCGTGGGTAACGTACGACAGCGAGAAATCCTCGATCGCCTGACCCGATTCCAGTGTGAACTTGCCCAATGGCAGGGTCTGGTGCGGCGGGTCACTCTGACGGTGGGCCTGCGCTGACAGTGGCAACAGCAGGACAGACAGCAGCGCTGCAACGCGCAGCAGGGTGGTGCGGTGCATCGATCGCTCCAAATTGGCTATGATGGCGGTAGTGTACCCAAAGCGCCGCGCTCCGGTCGCGCGCCGCCCCCGTCCAGAATTCACCAGCCCAGACCCCACGGATCCCGTCGATGCACCCCCATGCCCACCAGCGCGATATTGCTGACGAAGACAGCCCTGTCAACGCAGCGGAGCGCGCGCAAGCTGCGGCGCGCAGCACCTGGGTGAGCGTTGCGGTGAACTCGGTGCTGGCTGCGGCACAGGTTGGGGTGGGGCTGACTGCCCGTTCGCAAGGCCTGGTGGCCGACGGCATTCATTCGCTGTCCGATTTGGTAGCGGATTTTGTGGTGCTGTTTGCCAACCAGCACAGCCAAAAAGATCCCGACGACGATCATCCCTATGGCCACCAGCGCTTCGAGACCGGTGCTTCGCTGGTGCTCGGCCTGTTGCTGCTGGTGGTGGGGGTGGCAATGGTGGGAACAGCCGCCGGCAAGCTGCAGCATGCCGATACGATTGCGCATACCACCCCGCTGGCCCTGTGGGTGGCCGCAGTGGTGCTGGTCGCCAAGGAGAGCCTGTTTCGCTACATGCTGCGCGTGGCGCGCCGGGTAAAGTCCAGCATGCTGGTTGCGAATGCCTGGCATGCCCGCTCGGATGCCGCTTCCTCGCTGGTGGTCGGGTTGGGCATCATTGGCAATCTGGCCGGATATCCGATCCTGGATCCGATCGCGGCCCTGATCGTGGGCTTCCTGATCGCCAAGATGGGCTGGACGTTTTCCTGGAACGCCATGAATGAACTGATGGACCAGTCCGCCGACGAGAGCGAGGTGCTGGCCATTCGCGACACCATCCTGCAGACCCCCGGTGTGATCGATGTGCACGAGCTGCGCACCCGGCAGATGGCCGACCTGATCGTGGCCGACGCGCATATCGTGGTGGCGGCCAACATCAGTGTGGTGGAGGGGCACGACATTGGCGTCGAGGCGCGCCGGCGGGTGCTGCAGCGTCATCGGGTGCTCAACCTGATGACGCACATTGATCCGCACGAGGCGCCGGATCTCGATCACCTGCCCGGCTGATTGTCCTGCCGGGTCAACCGGCGGGTACGTGCGGGCGTTGAATGGATGCAAGCCGAGTTCCAGCCGCAACACTCTCGAGGAGTTCAAACATGCAGCTTACCAAGCGCACCCTGTCCTTTGCTTTTCTTGCCCTGAGCAGTATTGGCGTGTCATCCGCTGCCGATCTGGGCGTCTCGATCACGCTGGCCCAGCCCGGCGTGTATGGCCGGATCGACCTGGGCGGCGCGCCACCACCGCCGGTGATCGTGCAACGACCCGTGCTGATCCAGCAGGGTGGTTATGCCCCGCCGCCGCCGGTGTACCTCTATGTGCCGGTTGACCATCAGCGTCACTGGCGGCGGCATTGCGCCGAGTACCATGCGTGTGGTGTGCCGGTGTATTTCGTCAAGGAAGACTGGTACCACCGCGAGTACGAGCCGCGTTTTGCGCATCCCGAGGCGCGCGGCGGGGAGTTCCGCGGCGAAGAAGGTCGGCGCGAAGAAGGCCGCCGCGAGGGTGATCGGAGAGACGGCGGCGAGCGTCGTGGCGAAGACCGCGGCGAAGGCCGCCGCGAGCGGGGCGACGACCGCCGCTGAGCGCGCAAGCGCGCCAAACTGGACGGGGCACTGCGGTGCCCCGTTTTTTTGCGCGTATCATCCGACGGATGAAATCCGTCCGCTTCACCCGTCATCAGGCCCTGTTGGTGCTGGCTGCCTGCCTGCTTGGCCATCTCTCCACGGTGGGGGCCGCGCTTCCCTATCCGATCCTTCCCCCCCTGTTTGTGGGGGCGACACCCGGCCCAATCAGCGCTTTCCTTGGTCTGCCCGTCAAGCTGCTGTTCGGCATTGCGCTGGCGGTCAACCCGCTCGGCTTGCTGATTGGTGCCAGCCTGCTGGGTCCGTTTTCTGATCGCCACGGTCGCCGCTCCACTCTGCTGGTGACCGCGTTTGGCGCGGCATTCGGACACGCGCTGAGCGCCTGGGCGCTGGTCGCCGGTTCTTATCCGCTGTTTGTGCTGGCGCGTTTTGCCACCGGTCTTGCCGAGGGTAACGCTTCGGTGGCGCGCGCCATGCTGGCGGATCAGATCGACGGACCGGCGCGCAATCAGGCCTTCGCCTGGTTCAACAGTGCGCTCTATCTGGGATGGTTGGTCGGACCGCTGCTGGCAGGCATCACGCTGGGCTTTGGCGTGGTGGTGCCGTTCGCGGTGGCTGCCGTGGCTCTGGTGATCAGTGGTGCGCTGACCCGCCTGGTGTTAGCTGCCGACCGGCCCGCCCGTCCCGCTGCCGGCGGTGGCTGGCGTGTGCTGTTTCAGCAACAGGCGCTGGGTTTGCTGGCCGACCCGCAGGTGCGCCGGGTGTTCGTTCCGCAGTTCCTGTTCACCCTCGGCCTCACGGCGTTCTATGAGTTTTACCCGGTCTGGCTGGTCGAAATCCCCGGCATGGATACGCGCGGCATCGCCTGGGTGACGGCCATCCTGTGCCTGGTCATGTCGGGTGCGTCGGTGCTGGCCGGACGACTGCGCCCGCGGGTGCCGATGGCCAGCAGCGCCCTTGCGGCCCTCGTGTCGGCGGGTTGCTTTCTGATGGTGGCCCTGTCCGGCGCCCGGCTGGGTCTGGTTGCCATCGTGTTTGCCGGCCTGCCGATCAGCCTTTACAACGCGCTGGTGCAGGCCGAAGTGTCGCGCCGGTTCGGCGACACCCATGGTCAGGGGGCGATCATGGGCCTGGTTTCTACCGTGTTCTGCATCTCCAACCTGTTGGCGGCACTGGTTGGCGCGGTGATCGCAGTACTCGACACCCGAGCCATCCTGGCCTTGGGTGCCGCATGCAGCCTGCTTGCTGCCGTGCAGTTGGGCAGGCTGTCGCGTCGCGACCGTCTGGATCAGAGCACGTGCGTCACCAGCATGAAGTCCGGGTCTTCGGCGTAAGGGCGCACTTCAAAGTTCAGGCCATGCATCAGTTTCAGCATGGAGGGATTGTTGGCCAGCACCAGTCCCTCCATCTGCGTCAGACCTTTCTCGCGCGCCACCTGCATGATGCTCTCCATCAGTCGTGATCCCAGGCCAAGGCCGTTGAATTCGTCGGCCACCAGCAGCGAAAATTCGCAACTGGTCTGGTCAGCATTGGTGACGAAGCGCGACACACCGATGATCCGTCCGGTATCGGCTGCAAGCGATTCACCTGCCTGCGGACGCTGCCGCTGCACTGCCACCAGGGCCATCTCGCGGTCGTAGTCGATCAGCGTGAAGCGCGCCAGCATGGCCTTTGGCAATTCGGTCAGGGTTGAGGCAAAGCGCATGTAGCGGCTCTCGGCCGACAGGCCCGCCACCAGTTGCTGCAGCATCTGTGCGTCGTCGGGATGCACCGGCCGGATGACGTATTCATCGCCACCGCGCAGCGGCACGCGCTGCTCGTAGCGTGCCGGATAGGGCAGGATGGCCAGATGGCTATAGTGCACGCTGCGCCCGCTGGTGATCAGCAGCGCACCGTCGACCACAATGCGCGCATCCACTGCCACCGCGCCTTGGTCATCGACGATGATCGGGTTGATGTCCATTTCACGCAGTTGCGGCAGGGCACAGACCATCTCGGACACACGGAGCAGGATTTTTTCGAGCGCGTCCATCTGCACGGCCGGGGCGCCGCGCCATTCACCCAGGGTTTCGGCCACCCGCGCGCGTTCGATCAGGCCACGCGCCAAAAACTGGTTGAGCGGCGGCAATTCCATGGCGCGGTCGTTGATCAGTTCGATCATCACGCCACCGGCCCCGAAGGTGATTACCGGTCCGAACGGGTCATCCCGCACCAGTCCGATGCAGACCTCGCGTCCGCGTAGGGTGGGTGCCATTTTCTGCACCGTGATCCCGTTCACACGGGCATCCGGTTGGTGCTCGCGGATACGGTCGATCATGGTCTGCCAGGTATCGCGGACGCTGGCACCACTCCTGATGTCGAGCGCCACGCCCTGCACATCCGACTTGTGCGGAATGTCTGGCGAATCCACTTTTAGCGCCACCGGAAAGCCCATCTGGGTGGCGATCATCATCGCCTCGTTGGCGGTACGCGCCAGCACCGTATGCGTGACCGGAATGTGGAAGGCGGAGAGCAGGGTCTTGGACTCCATCTCGGTCAGTATCTGACGCCGCTCGGCCAGCACGCTTTCAATGAGCAGTTGCGCCCCTTCGATGTCAGGCGCTGCCATGGCACTCAGTGGTGCCGGGGTCTGCTGCAGCAGGCGCTGGTTCTGGTAAAACGAGGCAATGTTGCCAAAGGCGCCCACCGCCGCTTCTGGGGTGCGAAAGGTCGGAATGCCGTTGGCATTGAGCACCTCGCGACCGCCTTGCACGGACCGATCGCCCATCCAGCAGGTCAGCAGCGGCTTGCCCAGATGGTGGCGCACTGCGGCCAGGTCGGTGGCAATCGCCGCAGCGTCCACTTCCGGTTTGGGCGAGTGGATGGCCAGGATGCCATCCACCTGGCTGTCCTGGTCCGCAGCGCGCACCGCCATGGCATAGTGTTGCGGGTTGGCGTCTTCGCCCAGGTCGATCAGGTCGACCAGCGAGGCACCCGGCAACAGGCGGGGCTGCAGGTTGGCGATGCTGTCGGCAGACAGATGCGCCAGTTGCAGGCCCAATTCGTTCACCCAGTCCGCGGCCAGTACGCCGGGCCCTCCGCCATTGGTCACGATGGCCAGCCGCGGTCCCACCGGGCGATAACGGGAGGCCAGGCATTTGGCTGCAGAAAACAGCTCCACGAAGGAACGCACGCGCACTGCGCCAGCGCGCCGCAACGCCGAGTCGAACACGTCATCACTACCCACCCGGGTGCCGCTGTGGGTCTGCGCTGCGCGGTTGCCTGCCGGTTGTCGCCCCGCCTTCAGCACCACCACAGGTTTGGCGTTGGCGGCCGATCGCAGCGCGCTCATGAAACGACGCGCGTCGGTGATGCCCTCCATGTACACCAGAATGCTCTGGGTCTGGCCGTCATTGGCAAGATAGTCCAGCACGTCTGCCAGATCCACCGCGGTGTTGCGGCCCAGTGCCACGATGCTGGAAAACCCCACCGCATTGCGGCTGGCCCAGTCGAGCATGGCGGCAGTCAGCGCCCCGGATTGGGACACCAGGGCCAGTGGACCGGCAGCCGCCAGCGGACCGATGCCGCTGGCGTTCAGATGCAGCGCCGGTCGCTGAAATCCCAGGCTGTTGGGGCCAAGCAGATGAATGCCGAAACGTGCCGCAATGCTGGCCAGTTCACCGGCCAGTCCGGCCTCGATGCCACTGGCCAATATCAATGCCGAGCGGCAGGTCATGCGGCCCGCCAGCGCCAATGCTTCGGTCAGTTCGCTGGCCGGCAGCGCCAGGATGGCGAGATCGGCGCGGGTCTGCGCAAGGTCGGCCAGCGAACCAGAGGTCAGCACATCGACAAAGCGCAGCGGGCCATTGAAAGGCTGGGCGCGCAGCGCGGCATGCAGCAGACGCGCCTCCGCCGTGTGGCGTTCTGGCTGGTCAGGCTGTCCGGCGAATACCAGGATCGTCCTTGGCGTGAACAGTGGCGTGAGGTAGTGCTTGTCCATGAGTTCCAGAGGCGCGCAGTGTGCAGTGATGTCGGGAGGGCCAACCCTTGCAGGCTTGTGCCGCGGGGAGCGGTATACTCGGGCACAGCGCAAGGATACCCGACATGCATGAGCCGTTGACTGACGAAGAATTTGAAGCCCTCGACGACCTGTTGCTCGAGACGCGCGGCCTGGATCAGGCCATGGACCTGTGCATGCTCGATGGTTTTGTCGCGGCACTGGCCTGCGCACCCGCGCGGCACTCGCCGGAAACCTGGATCCGCTGGGTGTGGGATTGTCAGGACGGCCGTGGCCGGCCGGACTTTGCCAACGAGGCCGAGTCGCGCCATCTGTTCAGCCTGATCCTGCGGCATGCGGCCGACGTGGCGCTCACTTTGCAGCATCAACCGGACATCTACGAGCCGATCCTGATGGAAGGGGAGGCCGCACCGGAGCTGGCGCTGGTGCCAGCCACCACCATGGGTGATGCGGATGCAGTGGGTGTCACTGCGGCTGGAGGCATCGACGCTGACGCCAACCAGACGCTCGACCGCGCCGAAGCGCAGGCGTTGGCCGACGGCCCCGTGCTGGTGATTGACGAATGGTGTGCCGGATTCCTGCGCGGACTTGCGCTCGACCAGCAGGCCTGGCAGGCGCTGGAAGCGGCGCAGCCGGCATGGTTGTCCACCATCCGGCTCTATGGGGTGGCCGAATCACTGGAGCAACTGCACCAGATGCGCTTGCCGCTGGTGGAGCACCAGCAGGCAGCGCTCGGTCTGGCGCAAACCGTGCGCGACATTCACCACTGGTTTGGCCCGGCACGCGGCCCGCTTGACGCGCAGGAACTGCGCGGTGCAGTGCTGCCGGACACGCCGGTGCGCCGTCAGTCCAAGGTGGGGCGCAACGATCCCTGTCCCTGTGGTTCGGGCAAGAAATACAAGCAATGCGGGTGCGCAGCATGAAGCCCGGTCAGTGGTTGCGTGCCTATGTGCCGGCCCTGCTGGTGCTGGTGGTGGCGGATTACCTGTGGCTGGGTACCGTGATGGTGGATTTCTATCATCAACGCATGGGCGATCTGCTCCTGCCGCTGCCACGCCTTGTGCCAGCGGTGTTGTTCTATCTGATGTACATCGCAGGCGTATGCTGGTTCGTGCTGCGTCCCGCCCTGTTCCTGCGTTCCAGCCTGAAGCAGGTCGCGCTGCAGGCCGCCCTGTTTGGCGTGGTGGCCTATGGCACGTATGACCTGTCGAATTACGCCACCCTCAGGGTCTGGTCGCTCGACCTGACCCTGGCCGACATGACCTGGGGAGGCTTCATTTCTGCCTTGGCGGCACTGGCTGGTTTTGTCGCAGCGCGGCGCCGTCCGGTGCGCTGAGATGCCATTGCGAAAAAGGCGGATCCTGCGGACGGGACTGGTCCACATAGACCGGCGGTGAGTCTGGCGCTGCCCCCTCCGGACGGCGCAGAAAACCCCAGTGCTTGACCCGGGCGGTGTGCATGAACAGGGTCCAGACATCCTGCTGTCCGGGCAATACCACCCGATGAAAGTCCATGGGGCCGATCAGGTTGAACCAGCGGCACACCCGTCTGCGTACGGACCCATCAGGCTGCAGCCGATCCTCGAAATACCAGCCGGCCAGTATCACGGCCAAGGAGTGCCGAAACGGATGATCATGCACGCCGTCGGGGTCGGAGCCCACGAAGCGGTGCAGGTAGATGCGCAGACCGGGCAGGGTCGCCACGTAGTAACGCTCTAGATAAGGTTGGCCTTCGTGGTCAATGCGGCGCGCTGGCAGGCGCGCCGACAGCCAGAACAGCAGGCGGCGAAACAGCATGATCGAGGATGGTGCAAAAGTAAGCCGCGAGCATACACCCTCCGCGGCGGGAGGGAAGGGGCCGTCAGGTGGCCTGCAGGCGGGTCTGCAGACCGTCCTGCAAGGCATCGAGCAGGCGTTGCACGCGCATGGAGTTGCGTCGTTCCGGGGTGGTCAGGGCATGGATTGGCAGCGGTGCCGGTTTCCAGTCGGGCAGCAAGGCGAGCACGTCACCGCTGGCCAGTTCGTTGATGAACATCCAGCCGGGAACGAAGCCGATACCGTGACCACGCAGGATCGCGGTGCGCAGCGCCGCCGAACTGTTGGTCAGCAGTCGGCCGTTGATGCGGACCGTTACACGCTCGGCACTGTCGCTACCCTGGTGCTCAAGCGGGAGAAACTCCCAGGCGCCGGGATCGGTGGTGCCGGTGTACAGCAGGCATTTGTGGTCAGTCAATTGGCGGGGATGGGTGAGGTTGCCAGGAACCGTTTTGCTTTGGCGAAAATATTCTGGCGAGGCAATAAGCTGGCGCTGACTGAGGCCGATCTGCCGCGCGTGCAGTCGCGTGTCGCTGAGTTTACCCACCCGCACTGCCACATCGATTCCCTGTTCGATCAGGTCGATATAGGCGTCGCTCAACCGCAATTCCACCTGCAATTCCGGGTTGTCCTCGAGGAATTTATTTACCACGGGCAACAGCAGTTGCTCGCCCATGGTCACAGAGGCGGCCACCCGCAAGCTGCCCCGCAGGCGCTGGGGGCCGCTGCGAATGAGTTGTTCAAGGTCTTGAATTTCAGCGAGTAAACGTCGTGCTTCTTCAAAATACAGTCGACCTGCCTCGGTCATGGAGCGGGACCGCGTGGTTCGCACCATCAGGGTTTCACCCAGTTCGGCTTCCAGCCAGGCCACCTGCTTGCTGATGGCGCTCTGGGTGGTGTTGAGTTCTCGTGCCACGGCAGTGAAGCTGCCACTTTCCACCACACGCACAAAGGTGTGCATTGCTCGTAAACGGTCCATGCTGTTGTATTCTGTATTGGAATTATTGTGCTAGTGTGCCAGTGCTTTTGATGCTTGCGAATCCGCTCTCTAGCGTATTCGAGCACCAATCAAGCTGTTTGACCGCTTGATTGGCTTAATTGGCGTGCATTGGCTTGAGCGATCGGTGCCCGGCAGACTACCCTGAATATCCTGTCATTCCGCGTCGAGAAAAGTGGCCATGCAAGCAATGCCGCCCCCGCCCCCCGTTTCGCTGCCGGCCGATCGGGCGTCACAACGACGCTTTCCGGTCCGGCTCAGCCGGCCGTGGTGGCAGGCCGGACTGAGCGACAACACGCTCGGGCTGCGCGGCGACGCAGTGCTGGTGTGTGATGGCGTCACTGTGACCCTGCAGGGGCTGCGTAGCTGGCAGGTGGCGCAGGTCTTCAACGTGGTGCGCGAAGGGCGCAGTGTAGCTTTTCAGGTACTGGGTGAGGATCGGCTGGTCGACCGCGTTCGACTGTGGTGTCGGAATGTGGCGAGCGCGCAGGCGGCGCGCCTGGCATTGCCTGCCAACGTGACCGCCGGCGCTGCGCAAGCCCTGCAAGAACATCACCAGTTCGAGGACCGTCTGGACGTTGCACATCCGCCGCCGCGCTGGACCCGACGACTGGTAGCCATCAACCTGTTGGTGTTTGCGCTGGCCGCCACCACCGGCGCTGGTGTGCTTGAACCGGATCCGCGCGTGTTGTTGGCCTGGGGTACCAACTTTTCCCCGTTGACGTTGCACGGCCAACAGTGGCGCTTGCTGACCTCGATGTTCCTGCATTTCGGCCTGTTGCATCTGGCCTTCAACATGTGGGCGCTGCTCAGCGGCGGCCGCTTCGCCGAGCGGCTGTTTGGTCCTCGCCGTTTTCTGGTGATCTATTTCGCTGCCGGCCTGAGCGGCAGTCTGACCAGCGCGCTCTGGAACCCGCAGGTGAACAGTGCCGGTGCCTCGGGCGCGATCATTGGCGTGTTCGGCGCCATCCTCGCCTGGTTTCTGCGCGCGGATCATCAGGTGCCGGCCAGTGTGATCCGCCAGCAGCGAACCAGCGGCATCGTGTTCATCCTGATCAATCTGGGCTACGGCGCCACCCAGAGTGGTATAGACAACGCGGCGCATCTGGGCGGGCTGGTGGCCGGCTTGTTGCTGGGCTGGCTGCTGGCGCGGCCGGACGATGGCGCAGTGTCAGAGGATCGTCAGGACGCAGCGGATGGGCCAGGGATATGCTAGGTGATCAATCGAAAAACGCCGTATCCATCTTGGTAACATTGCCACGGCTCAATCGAATTTTTCGCCGTGCGGCAGTCTGGCTCTGCGTAGTTTCTGCCGTGGTGATGGCCGCCGAAGTGCCGGCCCCGCAGTCTCTCATAGAGCAGGTCAAGCTGCCCGCGGTGGCAGCACCGGCGCTCCCGGTGGGCGCCGCGGAGGGCTTGCGGTTTCGTTGTGCGCCTGACCGTCTGGCCGCGCTGGCGCCGGAAATCGGGCGCTTGCTGCGGGCGTCTGGCGTGCGGCCGGCGCAGTACCGTCAGGTTGTGGACCAGGCGGCGGGCACCCTGTCGTTTGTGCTTGCCACGCCAGATGCGGATTTCGTTACGCTCGATTTTTACCGGCGTGCGCAATTCGGGGTCAAGGCTGGCATGGTGCGTTTGCCCGGACCGCATGGAATGCGACGGGTGCGCACAGTGTCGCAGCAGGAAATCCTGCTCGCGCTGATGCAGCATGGTCGCCTGACCGAATTTTCCGGCAGCGCCTGCGACGTTCAGGCCTTGCGTGATCACGTGGCGATCCGCCAGTTGATCGTGGCCTGGACGGAGAACCTGGACTGGACCTTCCCTGACGGTCGACCGGCACGCTGGAACGGCACCTGGTGGGTGAAGGGCACCCCGCGGCCGCAGGTGCCGGTGGAGCGTGCCTTGCGCGATGTCTTTCTGCATCAGGCACGCTATTCCTTTGGCTGCTACACGGCAGCCAAGATTGTTGTGACGCAGGCAGTACTGGATTACTACAGCCGCGTGCATCCGGACGCCGGTCGGCTTGCGCTGGTAAAAGCGCGCCTTTTGGCAGACCAGGATCCCCTGGTCGACATCGAACCGCCGGCGATGTGGTCATTCGAAAGCGATTTTGATCCCCGCGAATTGCCACGCGTGGGCAAGCTGCTTCAACTTCAGCACGATGTGCCTGCCGGTAATTTCATTCCCGGGGACTGGACGTATCTGGTCAATCCCGACCCGGCGTCCAGCCAGCGCGCCGGCTATGAGGGTTCCAATGCGCTCTACCTAGGACAAGGACGGTTTGACGATTTTTACAACGATAACGATCACGCCTATTCGTATCGTCAAAAAATCGATGAGGTGTACCAGTGGCAGTTTGGCGTGTTCAGTCGTTCACGGGATGCCGCAAAGATCCACCCGCTCAGCGATGAAGTGCTCGGTCGTCTTGGCCAGACCCCCGAGCACGGCGGGCTGGTGCTCGCCATTCGCGCGGTGCCCTACCTGTTCGGCTATCAGGCCCTGCCGGCGTGGGTTGCGCCGGTGCTGCAGGCCGGCAACTGACTGGATCAGGGCGCCGGGTCGGGTGCCAGCCAGCGCCGCAGGGGTGCAGGCGGCGCCGTCGGACCTTGCGACGCGCCAAAGGTCTGCCGGATGTAGGCGGCGGTGCGTGGTCCCTCTGCCATTGCCAGCGTGCCGTCCTCGAGCACGAAGGTGGGCGTGTAATCCGCATTGATGCCCACACCACGCAGGATATTGCGCAGCATGCCCGCTTCGCGCTGGGCTGATCGGGCATCGAAGCGGCAGTCCGCAGTCACCGGAACCTGATGCGTCTGCCACCAGTCCTGCCAGGCTTGGCCGGGCGATTCGGCACACCAGACCTGCGCCGCAGTCTGCCACGCTGCGCTGCCACCGTCTTCCGTTGGCACCAGCGCCGACGGTACCAGGTAAAAGGTGGTGTCGAGTTGCCCCGGGGTGGCGACCAGACTGGCAAGGGCCTGCTCGAACTGCTGACAGGACGGGCAATCCACCGCCGATATTTCCAGGATGCGCCGCGCGCCACCGGTGCCGTAGCGGATTGGCACCAGTTGCGGATAGTCAATGGCAGCGAGGATTTCGGTGCGCAAACCGAGCACTTCGGCACCGCTCAGGCGGCGTGCCGGCTTGCCCGGCTGGTCGAACACGGCAAAACCGCGTTTACCACCCCCCACCAGCGTGGCCTGCGCATTGATGAAACCGAGGCTTTCGCCTGAGTCGCGCAAGCGCACCAGAAACAGGCCATGCACCAGAGTGTCCTGCACCACTACCTTGGTCTCGTCCACGCCGGGTCCGAACGACAGGCCGGCCGCCTGCATGCGGGAAAACAGCGCATGCGCCGCGGGCGGCACATCGGCGCGGGCGCCCATGCTGAGGAGCGTCAGTGCAAGGGTCAGCAGCAGCCGTTGCGCGCCCGACACATGCCGTTGGTGGCGCAGTAGCACCCGAAGGCCAGGTTGGGTGGGTATCATCAGGTTTTTCTCATTCAATGGAAGCGGTTGCCACGCAAAGTCGAACACTGGGTTGCCACGGCCTGCAGGTTTCTGCGCACTAGAGCGCGCTTGGGTGCTTGTGGCCGCAGGCCTTCCAGCGGTCGCCATCCAGAAATTGCGGTGCTTCGTCCACCTTGCGGATCCACAGTTCGGCCACGTGATTGGCCTGCATGAAGAAGGATTTACCCAGGCGGGGCAGATCGATGAAGCGCAGCAGCGGATCGTCCGCGGTGCAGTACTGGCGCAGGTCCAGCCCCGCATACGCAATGACCAGATCCTTCACAGCCTGACCACAATGCACCTGATCAATGGCGGTTGGGTCACTGGCTGCAGTGCAGCGATAGTTGAGCCCGGTGATTACTTTGTCGTGGGTGAATATGCGCAGCGGCTTGCGGCCGCCATCCGTTGTCCCTGGCGCCGCAACCGGGCTGGCGCCGCCGCCAGCGGCGGCGTCGCCAGCAGCCCCCGCTGCCGGGGTGGCACCGGCACCGGCACCAGCACCAGCATCGCCCTCGGCACTGGCCGGCAGGGGATACTGGTACACCTCGTAGTCTCCCACCGTGGCATGCTTGAGCAGCGCCCCGAAGGCAAATTGCACGTCTTCGATGTCATCGCCCAGACGTACCCCCTTCAGTTCGATGGCGGCCACCGGGATGCGATCCTGCATGGGTTTGTACCAAAAGGCCCAGCCGGCATACACACCACCTGCAAGCACCAGCAGCACAGTGATCAGGATCAGCAGCGTTTTCATGAGGATTTTTCAGGCACAGCCCGGTCCGGTCCGGTCGGGCGCATGACAGCAGCAATTCGGGAATCCAGAGTTTAACGTATCATGCTGCCGTGCCCGCCATCCTCAACATCGCCGCCTACCGCTTCGTTGCCATCAACGACGCGCCCGCGTTACGCGCGCATCTGCAGGATGCGGCCACAGCGCAGGGCCTGCTCGGCACGATCCTGCTGGCGCCCGAGGGGATCAATCTGTTTCTTGCAGGCCCAGCCGCAGGCGTCGCCGCTTTTTTGGGGCCACTGCGGGCCGATGCGCGCTTTGCGGGGCTGAACACCAAGGACAGCTGGTCGGATCGCGCGCCGTTTCGCCGGCTGCGCGTGCGCCTGAAACGCGAGATCATCAGGATGGACCATCCCACCATCCGGCCAGCCGACGGACGCGCGCCGGCCGTGCAACCTGACACCCTGAAACGTTGGCTGGATGCCGGTTTTGATGACGCGGGTCGGCCGGTGGTGATGCTCGATACCCGCAACGGCTTCGAACTGGATGCCGGCCGGTTTTCCGGTGCCGTCGATCTTGGCCTGCACAAGTTCAGTGAATTTCCTGCTGCCATTGCACGGGTGCGTGATGATCTGACCGGGTGCACCGTGGTGAGTTACTGCACGGGGGGCATCCGCTGCGAGAAGGCGGCACTGTTGATGAACGAGATGGGCATGACGCATCATTATCAGCTCGATGGCGGTATCCTTAACTACTTTGCGCAGGTGGGCGGCGCGCATTACGAGGGCACCTGCACAGTGTTCGATGAACGCAGCGCGTTGAGTCCCTCGCTCAACCCAGCCCCCGAAGCCGGGTGAGGTTCGTCACGGCGCGGAGCGAACTGCGTGCCCATCCACCCTTCCTGCGGTTTTTGCTGGCGCGCATCCTGGGCACCACGGCCAACCAGATGCTGATGGTGGCGGTGTCGTGGCATATGTACGACATCACCTCCAGTGCCTGGGATCTCGGCATGGTGGGACTGTTCCAGTTCATCCCGGCGCTGCTGATGACCCTGCCTGCAGGCCACCTCGCGGACCGCTTGCACCGGGGGCGCATGTTTGCCTGCTGCATGCTGGTGCAAGCCATGCTGGCACTCACCCTGGTGTTCACCACCACGCAAGGCCTGGCCAGCCGCGAGCTGATGTATGCGGTGGCGGTGGTGCTCGGTCTGGTACGTGCCTTCCAGATGCCGGCCCAGCAGGCGTTCACCCCCTTGCTGGTTCCGGCGGCGCTGTTGCAGCGAGCCATTGCGATCAGTTCGGGCGGCGTGCAGGCCGCCATCATTGCCGGGCCGGCGCTTGGCGGCGTGCTGTATGGCTTTGGCGCTGTAGTGGTCTATCTGTGCAGCGCCGCGCTGTTGCTGGCGGCGGCCGTGCTGACCTGGTTGGTGCGATACAACCATCGTCCGGTCACCACGGCGGCCAGTTGGCGCAGCGTGCTGGCGGGCGTGGCTTTTGTCTGGCAGCGCAAGGTGCTGCTGGGCGCCACCAGTCTGGACCTGTTTGCCGTGCTGCTGGGGGGCGCCACGGCGCTGTTGCCGATTTATGCGCGGGATATCCTGCATACCGGGCCGGTCGGGCTGGGCTTGTTGCGCGCTGCGCCGGCGGTTGGCGCCTTCCTGATGTCTCTGGTGCTGACGCGCTGGCCGCTGGAACGTCGGGTCGGTCATGCACTGCTGGCGGCCGTGGGTTTTTTTGGGGTGGCCACCGTGGTGTTTGGTGTGTCGCACAGCATGCTCGTGTCCTTGCTGGCATTGATGGCCACCGGCGCAGCCGACAATATCAGCGTGGTGGTGAGACTCACGCTGGTCCAGCTCGAAACGCCGGACGAGATGCGCGGTCGGGTGGCTGCTGTGAACGGGATTTTCATTGGCGCATCAAACCAGCTTGGCGAGTTTGAATCGGGTGTGACGGCAGACCTGCTCGGTCCAGTGGGGGCGGTATTGTTGGGTGGCGTGGGCACCATCGTGGTGGCCGTCTCCTGGCTGCGCCTGTTTCCGGATCTGGCGCGTCGCGATCGCATGCGCTGACCCAGGGAGACATTCGAAGATGAAATTATTGCGGCATGGCGCCATCGGCGCGGAACGGGCAGGGGCTCTGGACGCACAGGGGCGCGCGCGCGACCTGTCCCTGCTGGTCAGCGACTGGACCCCGGAGTGGCTGACGCCAGCGCGCCTGCAGGCGCTGCAGGCGATCGACCTCGAGCGGATGCCGCTGGTGCCACCGGGCACCCGGCTGGGCGTGCCGGTGGCAGGTGTGCGCCAGTTCATGGCGATCGGCCTGAATTATCGTGCTCATGCCGAGGAGGCCGGTCTGGAAATCCCCCCCGAGCCGATCGTGTTCACCAAGGCGATCACTGCACTGGCGGGACCTGACGATCCGCTCACCTTGCCGACCGGGTCGGTCGCCAGCGACTGGGAGGTGGAGCTGGCGGTGGTGATTGGCACGCTGGCGCGGCAGGTCACTGCAGCGCAGGCGCTGTCGCATGTGGCCGGCTATTGCCTGGCCAATGACCTGTCCGAGCGGGACTGGCAGATCCGGCGCAAGGGTCAGTGGGTGAAGGGCAAGAGCTTTGACGGCTTTGGTCCGCTGGGCCCGTGGCTGGTGACTGCAGACGAGATTACCGATCCGCAGGCGTTACCACTGCGGTTGGCGCTGAACGGACAGGTAATGCAGGACGGCAATACCGCTGACATGATCTTTCCGGTGCGCGAACTGGTGTCGTACGTCAGCCAGTTCATGACGCTGCTGCCCGGCGACGTGATCGTGACCGGCACGCCAGCGGGGGTCGGTATGGGCTTGAAGCCGCCGCGCTACCTGCAGGCCGGTGACGTGATCACGCTGGAAGGTGGTGTGCTGGGTACGCAGGTCCAGCATGTGCTGGCAGCATCGGGTGCAGGGTTGGTGCAGGGTGACTGAGGTGGTCATCGCAACGGCCACGTCAAATCCGGATGTCTCGGGTTGTGCGGACACCCCTCCATCCGAAGGGGCCTGGTTCGTTTATTTGCTGGAGTGCGAGAACGGCCGCCTGTACACCGGCATCACCACCGATCTGACTGCCCGTTTTGCCGCGCACTGTGCTGGCAAGGGTGCCATGTTCACCCGCCTCAACGCACCCAGGGGCATGCTGGCAGCGCAAGTGTGCTCCGACCGGTCCAGCGCCAGCCGGTTGGAATGGGCCACCAAGCAAGGCACGCCGGCACAAAAACGGACTGCAGCAGCCAGCTGGTCGCTGCAGTCCGGTTTGCCTCGACGCGGCTGAACTGCTGTCAGGCGCGTCTGCGCAGAATCAGGCGGCAGCGTCCGTGGCCACGAGACGTGGTGAGGATTCGCCGATGTTGATCTTGCGCGGCAATTTTTCCTCCGGGATCACGTTGCGCAGGTCGATCACCAGCAGCCCGTTATGGATGTCGGCTGCGCGTACCACTACGGTTTCGGCCAGCGTGAAGCGATGCGTGAAGTCGCGGGTGGCAATACCCTTGTGCAGATATTCGCCCTTGCCTTGTGCTTTCACCTTGCCGGTCACGGTGAGCCGGTTGCCTTCGGCGGTAATGTCCAGATCGCTGGCTTCGAAGCCGGCTACGGCGATCTCCACCGCGTAATCATTGTCGCCGGTCTTCACGATGTTATAAGGGGGGTAGCTCTGCGCCTTGCTGCTGCCCTCGGCGTTTTCAATCTGTTCGAAAGCGTCGATCAGGCGTTCGAAACCGACGGTGCTGAGCAGCAGGTTGCGGCCAAATGGGTAAGTCATGATTCCTCTCCTTGTAAACAAGCAAGTTGCGGGTTGATGGCGGACCCCGCAGGCATCCACCTGATCCGAAAATGGGGTGGCGGCGTGGACTTTCAAGGCCGTCCTGCGTGCTTTTTTGTATGTCGTGGCTGCTCCCGGCATAATCCCCAGGTGCTGTCAGGCAACCGCACCACCGGCCTTCGTGCCGGTGGTGTTTTCATTTGATTCCAGCAAGAGAGCAGGTATGGCGGCAATCGGTATCGACTTTGGCACTTCCAATTGCTGTGCCTATGTGGCGGACGCGCACTCGGTGACGGCGGTACCACTTGACGGCGAGCATCTGACCTTGCCGTCCGTGGTCTTCACGGCCCGCCGTGACGTGGCGATGCGCCAGGTCGAACAACAGGAATTCGAGCAGCGCCTGAGGGGCGCCCGTAACGAGCAGGCACGCGCACGCGCCGATGGCGGGGTGGTGCTCTCCGACGCCGAGCTCGAAAAGGTGGTGCTCGACGCCCTCCAGCGCGAAGCCCAGAGCGAAGCCCAGCGGGCCTATTGGGATCAGTCCTTCTTTTCGATGCTGGAGGGCGATCAGGCGATGATTTTCGGTCGCCCGGCCCTGGGGGCCTACTTCGCCGACCCGCTCAGTGGGGTGCTGGTGAAGTCACCGAAATCCTTTCTGGGCAGCGACATGGATGAGAAACGGTTGGACCGTTTCGAAGATATCATCACCATCATGCTGCAGCACATCCGTCACAAAGCCGAGACGGCCACTGGCCGCAAGCTGACGCGCACCATCCTGGGCCGACCGGTGCAATACCACGGTACCCGGGGCGAGGAAGCCAATACCCAGGCACTCGATGTGATGCTGCGCGCGGCCGCGCGTGCCGGATTTACCGAAGCCGAATTCGAGCTGGAACCGCTGGCGGCGGCCTATGAATATGAGCGCTCGCTGAAGGCCGGCCAGGTAGTGCTGGTGGTGGATGTGGGTGGTGGCACGACCGACTGCGTGATGGTGCGTCTTGGACCGGAGTTGGCCGGCAAGCCTGATCGCAGCGACGATATATTGGGCGTGTCGGGTGACCGGATCGGCGGCACCGACTTTGACGAGTCGCTGGCCTGGCGCGCGCTCATGCCGGCCTTCGGCAAGGACACCCTGCTCAGGAGCGGCCTGCCATTGCCGCAGGACCTGCTGCACGACGCCATTTCGATCCGCAGCGTGCCGGCGCAAACGCGGTTTGCCAACGGCGAATATCGTCTGGAGCAACTGGTTCATCAGTCGGCAGTCCCGGAACTGGTGGAACGCATGATCACCGTGCATGCATTGCAGTTGCAGCACCGGCTGGTGCACAGCGCCGAGGCCGCCAAGATCGGTCTGTCGGTGCAGGACCAACTGCCGGTGGATCTGGGGTTTGTGGAGTCCGGTCTTGCGCTGGAGGTGCAGGCCAGCCTGTTCGAGGCAGCCACGGAGCGGCATGTCGACAAGGTACGCGCGCTCGCCCGCGCGGCCGTGGATGCGGCAGGCGTGAAGCCGGACCTGGTGTTTGTGACTGGCGGTATGGCGATGTCGCCGCTCATCACGCGGGTGATACCGGCCATTGTCGGTGCCGGGGTACCGATCCGCTCCGGCGAAATGCTCGGCACGGTGGGGCGTGGCCTTGGCCTGTGCGCGCAGCGCCGCTTTTGCCTGCGCTGATCGCTTGCCTGCGCCGAGCGCGCTTCGATCTGCGCCCCCCGGGCCCGACGGGACTAGCCCAGACGCCTGCGCAGGACACCGCTGGCGGCATCCACCACCGCCACCAGGATCAGGGTGACCAGGATCACGGTACTGGCCTTGCCGAGCTGGAACAGGCCAAGGTGGAAGGACAGCATCTGACCCAGCCCCCCCGCGCCCACCACGCCAAGTACGGCCGCGGCGCGGATGTTGTTTTCCCAACGATACAGGGTGTAGCTGGCCAGTTGCGGCAATGCCTGCGGCAGCCGTGCATACAGGAACACTTGCGCTGGTGACGCGCCGCTTGCTGTCAGCGCAAACGCTGGGCCGTCCGGAAGGTTCTCGAAGGCTTCCAGATACAGCCTGCCCAGCACGCCCGTGGTGTGCAGGGCCAGGGCCAGCGTGCCAGCAAACGGACCAAGTCCGAGTGCCACCAGCAACAGGCTTGCCCATACAAGCTCCGGGATGGCGCGCAGCACCGCCATCGGTGGGTGCATCAGCCTGCGCTGGAACGCCACCAGCAAACCCAGGAGGGCCGCCAACAGCGTGCCAAGCGTGGACATCGCCAGGGTTTCGAGCGTGGCGTCGGCGACTTTGCCGAGGAAGGCGGCCTGCAGGTCAGGGTGCAGCAATTCGGCCGCAAAGTCTGCCAGCCGGCGCGCGGAATCGAGTGACAGCAGTTCGCTACTGCGCAGGTCGAGCGACCAGAAGCTGGCCGCCACCAGGGACAGCAACACACCGCTACTGATCCAGCGCAGGCTGCGCTCACTGGCGGCGCCGGCATCCACCGGAGCGGGGCGCTTCATGCCCAGGCCCGCCGCAGCAAGGCGCTGGTTGCATCGGCCAGCACCACCAGCAGGATGAACACCAGGATCAGCGCGCTCACTTCGCCCCCCGCGAACATCCTGATCGATTGTTCGATCAGCTGACCTAAGCCTCCGGCGCCGACAAAGCCCAGCACCACCGAGGACCGGATGGCACATTCCCAGCGATAGACCGTGTAGGAAATCAGCTCGTCGCTGCACTGGGGTAGCAGTCCATACAGGAAGCCTTGCACACGGCCGGCACCCTGATGCAGCAGGGCGACGGTCGGGGCACTGTCGGCCGACTCGAAAATCTCGGCGTAAACCTTGCCCAGCATGCCGCTGTAAGTGATCGCGATGGCCAGCACGCCGGCGGCGGGCCCGAGTCCTACCGCCCGCACCAGCAGCAGCGCCCAGACCAGTTCCGGCACGCTGCGCAGCAGCACCAGCAGAAGCCGCAAACCCTGCCGCACAGCCCTTGGCAGCCAGGGCTTGCGGGTGGCCCGACCGCCCAGCGCGGACAGCGACAACACGCGTGTGACCAGCACGGCCGCCGGCAGTGCCAGCAGCATCGCGAGCACGGTGCCGGCCGTCGCAATGGCCACCGTACGCCAGGTTTCCTGCAGCATCATGCGCAGGAAACCTGCATCGTGGGTGGGCGGAAACAGGCCGGCCGCAAAGTGCAGGGCGGTGCGCTGGTTGGCCGGATCGACCAGTGCGGCCGGGTCGAATTCGGTCAGGTGCATCATCCACACCACGGCAGCCAGGCTCAGCACCGCGCCAAGCAACCGACCCGGACCCTGCGGGTCGTGCAACGATGTTACCGGCAGTGCGCCGCGGCTCACTTCAGGTCACCCAGCGCAATATCGTTGCCATAAAGCGCGCGCAATTCGGCGGGGCCGACACGTTCCGGGGCGAGGTCGAACAGCACCTTGCCAGCACGCACCCCAAGGATGCGTGGAAAAAACGCCAAGGCCACATCCACCTGATGGAACGAGGCGAGTACGGTGACGCCGCGTGCGCGGGCAACCGAGGTCAGCACCTCGATCACTTGGCGGGCCCGGCTGGGGTCGAGCGCCGAGAGGGGTTCGTCAATCAGCCACAGGCGCGCGGGCGAGAGCAGCGCGCGCGCCAGACTGACACGCTGACGCTCGCCGCCGGACAAGCGGTCCACCCGTTCAAACAGTTTGTCGGCCACATCGAGTTGCGCAAGTGCCTGCGCCACGGCTTCCAGGTCGCGTGGTGCAATCAGCGAGGCCAGGCTGCGCCAGAAGCCCATCTGTGCCAGTCGTGCGGCGAGCACTGCGGTCACCACCCGCTGGCGCGGCGGCAATGGTGGCGCCTGTGGGGCAATCAGCAAGCGAGCACGCCATTGGCGGCGCGTCCCGCTGCGCATGGTCCATCCGTCCTCCCCGTCGAGACGTACCGTGCCTTGCACCGGGGCAAGTGCCAGCCCGGCCACGTGCAGCAAGGTGGTCTTGCCGGCGCCCGAGGGGCCGATGATCGCCACCTGCTCACCAGAACCGATCTGCAGGTTGAGGTTGGTCAGGATGGGGCGCGCAGCGTCCGGTCCGGCCGACAGGCCGTTCAGCTCAATCCGCATGGCGTTACCGTGACCGTTGCGCGGTCAGAGCAGACCCGCGCTGCGGGCGGCGTTCTCGATCAGGCGATAATCTTCGGCGTGCGCCGGCACGAAACGGGTGGCGCGCTGCAGGTCCAGGATGTCTTTGCCTTCCGGCGTGTTGCGGTCGAGCGCCAGCAGGGCGTCAGTCAGTGTCTTGCGCTGCGCCGCAGGCATGTCGGCGCTCACGCTCCAGTTGTAATCATGGAACGGCGGCGTGGTGTAGAAGACATGCACCTTGTCGGTGTCGACCTTTTTTTCATTGACGAATTTTTGCCACACCGAAGCGTTGAGAGCGCCGGCCTGTACCTTGCCGGCGGTCACAGCCGCGACCGTGGCATCGTGGGCTCCAGAAAATGCGACCCGATGAAATCCCTTGTCGATGTCGAAGCCGGCATCGATCAGGAAGTGCCGTGGCATCAGGTGACCGCTGGTGGAACTGGCAGCACCAAAACTGAAGTCCTTGCCCTTCAGGTCAGCGAGCGACCGGATGGCCGGATCGCTGGTGATGAAGACCGAATGGAACTGCTGGTCTTCCTCACGCTGTACGATCGGGATCACCTTGCCGCCGGAACGGAGCGAGGCTTGCACAAAGGTGAAGCCGCCAAACCAGGCCAGGTCAACCTTGTGGTTGATCAGGGTTTCTACGGCCGCGGCGTAATCCGTGACCGGAGTGAACTCTACCCGGGTACCCAGCTTTGCCTCCAGATACCTGACCAGCGGCGCCGCCTTGCGTGCCAGTTCGGTGGGCGCTTCGTCAGGGATCACGGTGATGCGGAATACGGAATCGGCATGCGCCACGTTCAGGACGAGCACACACAGAAGGGCAACCAGCAGTTGCCGAAAGCAAGCAGACATTTTTGAACTCTCGTTTGAGGGGCGGAGTACTGGCACGGAATAGTGCGCGCGCACAATGCGCCCCGGGCGCCATGATACCAATCCGGGCCGGTGAGAAGGCAGGCCGGACCAGCAATTTTTGGCGCTTCCATGCACAATGTTGGCTGTACCGTGCCCCCCGCTGCACCAGCCTGCACCCCGCGCAGGCCCGGATCACCCGTTCAACCCGGATCGTTCTCCATGAATCACCCCATCCCTGTCCCGTCGCCCGATACGGCCGCCAACGAACCCCGTCTGACTTCGCTTGCACACGGTGGTGGTTGTGGCTGCAAGATTGCCCCGGCGGTGCTGGCCGACATCCTGCGTGGCAGTTCGACATTTCCCGTACCCGACGCACTGCTGGTGGGGCTCGAAACGTCCGATGATGCGGCTGTCTATCAGCTCAATTCCGAGCAGGCGCTGGTGGCGACTACCGATTTCTTCATGCCGGTGGTGGATGACCCTTTTGATTTTGGTGCAATTGCGGCCACCAATGCCATTTCGGATGTGTACGCGATGGGGGGGCGCCCAATCATGGCGCTGGCCTTGCTCGGCATGCCGGTGAATGTGCTCAGCCCGGCCACCATCGGTCGCATCCTGGAAGGCGGGCGCTCGGTCTGCGCGCGTGCGGGCATCCCGGTGGCCGGGGGCCACAGTATCGACTCAGTGGAACCCATTTACGGTCTCGTGGTGCTCGGGTTGGTTCATCCGGACCGGGTGCGGCGCAATTCGGCGGCAAGGGTGGGGGATGTGCTGATCCTGGGCAAGCCGCTTGGGGTAGGGATACTTTCAGCGGCCCTGAAAAAAACGGTGCTCGATGCAGCCGGTTACGCCCGGCTGCTGGCCACCACCACCCAGCTCAATACTCCCGGTCCGGACCTGGCGGCCATCGAAGGAGTGCATGCCCTCACCGATGTCACCGGTTTTGGCCTGGCCGGCCATGCCCTCGAACTGGCGCGCGGCGCGGGCGTCACGGTGCAGATCGACTGGAATACCGTCCCCCTGCTTGAGGGCGTGCAGACGCTCGCCCGCAGCGGCTGCGTCACGGGGGCTTCCGGGCGCAACTGGACCGGTTATGCCGCGGAGGTGGCGATGCCAGCCGGTTTCACTGCCGTCGAGCAGGCGCTGCTGAGCGATCCGCAGACCAGTGGCGGCCTGCTGGTGAGCTGCACGCCAGCGGTGGCCGACCGGGTGCTGCAGGTGTTCGAAGCGCAGGGTTTTGCCCATGCCACCGTGATCGGACAGGTGACCACCTGGACGGAAGGTACCCCCCGGTTGTGCGTCTTGTGAGTGATGTCGCCATGTCCACCATACCCCCACTGCTGATCCTGGACGGCGGTACCGGCCGTGAGCTCGCCCGTCAGGGCGCGCCTTTCCGCCAACCGGAATGGTCAGCGCTGGCCTTGCTGGAGGGGCCGCAATTTGTCTCGCAAGTGCATCAGGCTTATCTGGCTGCCGGAGCCGACCTGATCACCACCAACAGTTATGCCTTGGTGCCGTTTCATCTGGGCGAGTCGCGTTTTGCTGACCAGGGCGCCCGGCTGGCGGCCCTGGCCGGACAGCTGGCACGCGACGCCGTGACGCGCTGGATGGCGCAGCGGGCCGCTGTCGGCAGCACCGCTGGAAGTCGCACCGCAAGCCGGCCGGCACCTCGGGTGGCTGGTTCCTTGCCGCCGGTGTGTGGCTCCTATCGCGCCGACCTGTTCGATGCAGCGCAGATGCGCTGCGTACTGCAGGTGCTGGTCACGGCGCTGGCACCCCACGTGGACCTCTGGCTGGCTGAAACCCTCAGCACCACGGCGGAAGCTCAGGCGGTGCGTGACGTGCTTGGCAACGACCCCCGGCCCTTGTGGCTGTCGTTCACCCTGCAGGATGGTGAAGACGCGGCAACCACACCCAGCCTGCGCTCGGGAGAATCGGTGGCTGCGGCGGTGCAGACCGCGCTGCGGTTGAACGCCACCGCCCTCCTGTTCAACTGCAGCCAACCCGAGGTGATGGCGGCTGCCGTGTGCGAGGCAATCCGGGTGTTGAACGAAGGTGGCCGGGCGCTGCCGGTTGGCGTCTATGCGAACGCCTTTCCGCCCCAGCCCGCAGAAGCCGAGGCCAATGCCGGCCTGGATCCGATCCGTGACGATCTCACTCCGGCGGGCTATGCGGCGTTCGCCGAACGGTGGTGGGCACTCGGCGCCAGCATGGTGGGCGGTTGCTGTGGCATCGGTCCGGAACATGTGGCTGCGCTGCGCGCTGCGCTGGATGCCCGAACGCCGCGCGTCATTGCGCCTTGACCCGGTGCGGTCCGATCACTTTCCGAACAAGGATGTCCAGATGTTGCTGCCCGCCCTTCGCCTTCCCATGCGCCATGCCACTGCGTTGCCCCGACGGATGGTGTTCTGTTGCATGGTCCTTGGACTGAGCCTTGTCCTGTCGATGGTGGCGCAGGCCGGCGAGACGCTCGACCGCGTCAAGCGCACCGGCGTGATGGTGAACGTGGTCGATCCGAGTTACCCGCCCTTCACTTTCCTCAACGAACATAACCAGATGGATGGCTTCGACATCGATGTGGCGCGTGCGGTCGCCACGCGAATTGGCGTAAAGCTGAAAGTGGAGACCCCCTCCTGGGAAATCCTCACCGCCGGGCACTGGCGGGGGCGCTATGACGTGTGCATCTGCTCGCTCACGCCGGATGCGCAGAAGGCCGCCGTACTCAACTTCGTGATTGCCTACTATGACTCGCCGGCGGTGCTGGTCACCACGGCGCAGAACACTGCAGTCCAGTCGATCCGCGACCTGGCTGGACGGCATGTCGGGGCTGAACAGGGGTCGTCCTACGAGCGCTACCTGCAGAAAAAGCTGGTGGTGGAAACCCGCGACGGCCAGCCGCTGCGCTTCCCGTTTGATGACCTGCGCATCGCGCCTTACACCAGTGAGGATCTGGCCTATCAGGATCTGGCGCTGGGGGCTGGCAAGCGCATCGATGCGCTGGTGTCCAACGCCAACACGGCGCGCATGCGCCTCAAGCGTGCCCCGGGGCGTTTCCGCATCGTGGGCGCGCCGCTGTATCTGGAGCCAAACTGGATCGCCACCGATCGCGGTGATCCCGAGTGGGATGCACTGATGGTGCGCACGTTCAAGGACCTGATGCACGACGGCACCCTGGCGCAGCTGTCGCGCAAGTGGCTGGACGAAGACGTCACCCGACATTGATGGAGCCCTGCGTATGCCGTTGACACCTTCGCGCACCCGCACCGGTTTTTCGGTGCGGGTGGCGCTGGTCTGGCTGGGCCTGCTCGGCCTGTTTGTGATTTTCGTGGCGCGTTTTGACCTTGATCTGGGCATCGTGCGCGAAAAGCTGCCGGGTCTGCTCGGCTTCGAACTCAACCCGGATGGCGCCCTGGAAGGCGTACCACTGACGTTGCTGGTGAGCGTGGCCGCAATGGCCGTGGCTTGGGTGCTCGGTCTGGTGGCGGCGCTGGGCAAGCTGTCGGGCAGCGCCGTCGCCTACGGTCTGGCCACTTTCTACAATTCTTTCTTTCGTGGCACGCCGCTTCTGGTGCAGATCCTGCTGATCTACCTGGGACTGCCCCAGCTGGGCCCGGTGCCTGAGGCCATCCCGGCGGGTATCACGGCACTTGCCCTATGTTACGGCGCCTACATGAGCGAGATCTTTCGCGCGGCCATCGTGGCGGTGGACGCCGGACAATGGGAGGCCGGCGAGGCACTCGGCATGACCCGCACCAGCCTGCTTTTGCGGGTGATCCTGCCGCAGGCACTCAAGACCTCGATTCCGGCCGTCGGAGCCATGTTCATCTCGATGCTGAAAGACTCCTCGCTGGTCTCGGTGATGGGCTCGTGGGAGATCATGTTTCTGGCTCAGAGTTATGGCCGTGCCACCTATCATTACGTCGAAATGCTGCTCACGGCTGCAGTGATTTACTGGGTGTTGTCGATCATGCTCGAAGCGCTGCAGGCCTGGCTGGAACATCGGGTGCGCTATGAGCACTGAAATGGCAGCAGGCGCCCCGCTGATCCGGCTGCAGGGGGTGGTCAAGCAGTATGGCCAGCAACAGGTGCTGCGCGGCATCGATCTTGAAGTGCACGCCGGTCAGGTGCTCACCCTGATCGGGCGCAGCGGCTCGGGCAAGAGCTCGCTGCTGCGTACCCTCAACGGCCTGGCACCGCTCGATGGCGGCAGCGTACAAGTGGGGGACGTGCAGCTGCTGCAGGGGCTGCCGCCGCCCGATCGGATCCGCGCCCTGCGCAAGCGGGTGGGCATGGTGTTTCAGAAGTTCAACCTGTTTCCGCATCTGACTGCCGTGCAAAACGTGGCCTTGGCCTTGCACACCGTGCAGGGCAGGGGGCGCAAGGAGGCCCACGGTCTTGCCTGCGTGCAACTGGAAAAGGTGGGCCTGGGCGACCGGCTGAATGCCTGGCCGCATCAGCTCTCTGGCGGCCAGCAGCAGCGTGTGGCGATTGCGCGGGCGCTGGCCCTGGCACCCGACGTGCTGCTGTGCGATGAGATCACTTCGGCGCTCGACCCCGAACTCACTGCCGAAGTGCTGGCGGTGATCCGCGCGCTTGCGGCCGAAGGGATGACCATCCTGATGGCCACCCATGAAATGGACTTTGCGCGCGAGGTGAGCGACCGGTTGGTCTTCCTGCTCGACGGACGCATCCATGAAGAAGGACCGGCCGATCGCCTGTTCAGCGCACCGCGCACGCCGGAGCTGGCGCGCTTCATCGGGGCAATGGGCTAAGCCCTCGCGCGGTTCAGCCGGGAAGGGCCCGGCGCTGTGCTGATGTGCGCACGACCGACCGTGCCGCAAGGGTTCAGGAATACGGGGGCTCAGGAGTAGGAGGTGGGGTCGGGCCAGCGCCCGTCGAGCAACTGACGGCCCAGATCACGCAACTTGTAGTCCACCGGATCATGCAGGGTGTGCACGCGCGCATTGCGCCAGAACCGGTCCAACCCGAAACGCGAGGATGCCGCGTTGGCACCGGTGAGCTCGAACATCAGGCTGCTGACTTCCAGTGCAGCCCGATGCGCCACCACTTTGGCTTCGGCCACGGCGATGGCTGCGCTGCCGCGTTGTTCGGCCGTGATGGTGTCGCCAAGGGCGAGCGCCCGGTCGACCGCCTGCGCCGCCAGTTCGACCATCACCTCGGCCGGACGGACCAGCACCGACAACTGCCCATAGCGATGCTGTACGAAGGGGTCGTCGCAGGCACGGGGCACCCCGGAGGCAAACCACGGTTTCGAGAGGGTACGGGTATGGCGCAAGGCGTGATCGAGCGCACCGCGCGCGATGCCCGAATAGAGGGTGGCAAGGATCAGTTGCGCCACCAGCGGGCGCAGGGTGGCGCGAATCGAAGGCTGCACCCCTGGCGGCAGCAGCACGGCGTGATCGGGCATGGCCACGTGCTCGAACGTGACCGTGCCACTGTCGGTCTGCTTCTGCCCAAAGGCATCCCAGTCGCCCTGCACCGACAGGCCGGGTGCGCTGGCCGGCACCACCCCGATCAGCAGACTCTGGGCAGGCTCATGCCAGGCCGAACATACCAGCCAGTCGGCCCCGACCGAGCCGGAACACCAGCTTTTCGGGCCGTGGATTCGGTAGCCGTCGCCCGTTTTGCTGGCCACCGTCCGACGATCATTCGGATTGAGCGCGTTGCCCCAGAACACGTCGTGCATGATCGTCAGCGGCAGGAAGTGCGCCTGCTGCGCCGGGCTGCCGTAAAGCAGCACGGTGAGCGTCTGCAGGTGATGGAAGGCATAGACATGCGCCAGCGCGCTGTCGGTTTGCGCCAGCAGGTGCAGGGTCTTGAAGAACACCTGCCATGATTGCCCCATGCCACCGTGGACCCGCGGAATGGTCAGGCGCAGCAGTCCGCTGGCACGGATCAGGGCGCGTTCGCTGGCGGCATGGCCGCCGCGCGCATCGCGCGCGATTGCTGTCTGCTCAAAGGTGGCGGCCAGTTTCCGCGTGGTTGCCAGGATGGTGTCGAGGTCGGCATCGTTGGCAAGGGGCAGGATGGGGGGCTGGGTATCCACGCTCAACGGCGGAAATCGCGCGGGGGGGCACTGCGATCAAGCTCCGCCTGCACCGCCTTGCGACTGCGTTCATAAACGATCTCACGGCCCATCGCGCTGCCTGCGTAGGCGCTCTCCATCCGGTTGGGGGTGAGCGTACAGCGCGTGCTGTGCGCTCCGGTGCCAAGCATCACCTCGATCAGCGTGGCCTGTTTGCGCAGGACGGTGACTTCGATCAGCGCATCGGTTTCGGTAATGCGTACCTTGATTTTTTCGTCAGCCATGCCCGCTCCGTGTCCCGGTTACCCTGAGCACCAGCATACCAGCCAGCATGCCGGTCATGAATTCCCTTGCGATGGTGCAGCGATCAGCGGGGGTGACCGGCGACCGTTGCGGGTTGCCGATTGGGCGGATTTACTATGTACCGCGGGCCAGTGTTAACCTGCGCGGCTGTCTTCCTCCGGATCATGTCGATGTCGTCTGCCGCGCCCCTGCAAGCCAAGTCCAATTCGGCGGCCCGCGTTCTGCTGGCCAGTGCGATCGGGACCACCATCGAGTTTTTTGATTTCTACATTTACGCCACGGCCGCTGTGCTGGTGTTTCCAAGGCTGTTTTTTCCACCTGGCGATCAGGCCACCGCGGTGCTCCAGTCGCTGGTGACCTTCGCGCTGGCATTTTTTGCGCGCCCGATCGGTGCGGTGGTGTTTGGTCATTTTGGTGACCGGGTGGGACGTAAGGCCACGCTGGTGGCGGCCTTGCTCACCATGGGCTCGTCCACGGTCGGTATCGGACTGATTCCCTCGTATGCCTCGATCGGCATTGCCGCACCGCTGCTGCTGGCGCTGTGCCGGTTTGGCCAGGGGCTCGGGCTGGGTGGGGAATGGGGTGGCGCAGTGTTGCTTGCCACTGAAAACGCCCCGCCGGGCAAGCGCGCGCTGTACGGCATGTTTCCGCAATTCGGCGCACCGGTCGGGTTCCTGCTGTCGAGCAGTGTATTCCTGGCGCTCAGCAAGTCGCTTTCCAATGCAGATTTCCTGGCCTGGGGCTGGCGTGTTCCGTTCATTGCCAGTCTGGTGCTGGTGCTGGTGGGACTGTATGTCCGCCTGGCGGTGGAAGAAACCCCGGATTTTGTCGAGGCCATGCACAAGCAGCAGCGGGTGGCCTTTCCGATGCGCGAGGTATTTGCGCGACACTCGGGCGCGCTGGTGATCGGCTCGCTTGGCGCCCTCACCACTTTCCTGCTGTTTTACCTGATGACCGTGTTCACCCTGAGTTGGGGTACGTCTGCCCTCGGCTATGCCCGCAACCAGTTTCTGGTGGCGCAGATGGTCGGTGTGCTGTTCTTTGCGGCTGGCATCCCGCTTTCGGCGGTGATCGCCGGCCGCATCGGCTACGGCAGCATGCTCTGTCTGGCGTCGTTCCTGATCGCTGTGTTCGGGCTGGTTTTTCCGCCATTCTTCCACGCGGGCGACATCGTTTCGACCACGGCCGTGCTCGCGGTCGGCCTGTTCTGCATGGGCCTGACCTATGGTCCACTGGGCACCGCGTTGGCAGCCATCTTTCCCACTTCGGTGCGCTACACCGGCGCGTCGCTTGCCTTCACGGTAGCCGGCATTCTGGGCGCCTCGCTGGCGCCGTCCGTGGCGACCGGCCTTGCCACGCGGTTTGGCCTGCAGGCGGTTGGTTATTATCTGGCGGGCGCCGCCGTGATTTCCCTGCTGGCGCTGTGGCCGGCCCGGGCAAGGATGCAGGGCGAGTGATGCCGCGCTCCGCGCGGACGGTCTGACAGCACGCCAATCTGTTCAAGGCGAAGTTCGGGTAGCATCGCGCTGTCGTTCCCCGATATCAAACAGGTTGCCGACCATGTCCCTTCCCGCTGCATCCCGCTACACCAGCATTGCCGTCGTCCTGCACTGGACGGTGTCTGCACTGATCATCGCCAATGTGGTGCTGGCCTGGTCGGTCGATTCGGTGCCCGATGAATGGGCGCGTTCCGTCATCGATACCCACAAGTCGATCGGGATCACGGTGATCGGGTTGGCCCTGCTGCGCATCCTCTGGCGCATCGGACATCCCCCGCCGGCCGCGCCGGCGCAGCATGCCTTGTGGGAGAAGCGCCTCTCGTTTGCGGTTCACATGGTGTTTTACGTATTGCTGCTGGCCTTGCCGATTTCCGGTTGGCTGCATGACTCGGCCTGGAAGGATGCGGCCAGCCACCCGCTGCAGTGGTTTGGCATGGGCAACCTGCCACGGCTGGCCTGGCTCACCGACATGGCGCCAGCGGCACGTGAAGCGATGCATCACCAGATGGGCGACATTCACGAGTGGTTTGCCGATGTGCTCTACGTCATGCTGGCACTGCACGTGCTGGGCGCACTCAAGCACCAGTTCCGCGACCACGAGGCGCAGTTTCGTCGCATGTGGTTCTGAGTCGACTGCTGAAGCTGACTGGCAGCCGGCACGAGCTCGGCACCGGCTGAAGCGCTCAGGTACGTAAGTCCAGCCAGAGCACCTGATAGGCCGCGAGCTTAAGGTCTGAGTGCAGCGGCACTGTCTGACCGCTGATCAGGTCACGCGCCCCGGCAGGCTGACCGGACAGCACCACGGCGGCCACCGTTTGCGCGTGTTCACTGAAATTCGCCAGCACCAGCATGGGCTGATGCGGCAGGCCGCGCTGGTAGCCCAGTACGTGCGGGTTGCCACTGCGAAATCCGGTCAGCGCGTTGCCGGAGAATGCTGGTGTCGCCTTGCGCGCGGCAATCATGCGCCGCAGGCCGTCGTAAATCTGCCCCGCCGTGGTTGTGAGGTCGTTGCGGCTGGCATGGCCATGCGTGTCATAGGGTGCCCGGTGCACCCAGCGACTGTCGTCGGCCTTGGCGGCATCGTCCTTGTAGCCATGATCATTCACGGCCCCCACCTCATCGCCCAGATAGAGCAATGGAATGCCGCCAGAACTCAGCACCACGCTGTAGAGCAGCAGGATGCGGGATACGGCCAGCGGATCGCCCTGTTCAATGCCAGTCAGTGAGGCGCTGGTGCCGCAGATACGGCAATCCCCGGTGACCGGGTTATCCTGGAACGGTACGCCGCGCGCAAAGCTGCCGGGAAACCGGTTTACATAATAGCGGTTGAGAAACTGGCGGTGATCGAAGCCGTGGATGCCAAACTGCGCTGCATCCTCGTCCGAAAAGGTCCAGCCAATATCGTCGTGACTACGCACGTAATTGACCCATGCCGTGCCTGCGGGCAAGGCATGCCGCTGCTCCAGCGCCTGCTGCAGCAGGTTGACCTCGCGGGTGGCCAGGGTATTCCACAGCAGCGCCATCTGCAGCGGGTTGTAGGAGAGCTGGCATTCCTGTGGCGAGATGTACTTCACCACATCGTCCGGGTGCACGATGGCCTCCGATTTGAACAGCAGGCTGGGCGCTGCGATTCGTACCAGCGCACTGAACGCCCGAATCAGCGTATGCGCTTCGGGCAGGTTTTCGCAGTCAGTACCCAGACGCTTCCAGACGAAGGCGACGGCATCCATGCGCAGGAACTCCACGCCGATATTGGCGATGGCCAGCATTTCGTCCGCCATGGCCTTGAAGACCGCCGGATTGCTGTAATTCAGGTCCCACTGAAAGGTATTGAACGTGCTCCAGACCCAGCGGCCATCCGGTAGTTGCGAGAAGCCGCCTGCATGCTGGTCCGGAAAGATCTCGCGCAGGGTGCGATCGTACTGGTCCGGCAGCGTGCGGTCCGGGAACAGGTAGTAAAAGTCCCGGTATTCCGGATCGCCAGCCAGACAGCGCTGTGCCCAGACATGTTCGTTTGAGGTGTGATTGAAGATGAAGTCCAGCACCAGACTGATGCCTTCCTGGCGCAGGGCGGCGGCCAGCAGGCGCAGGTCCTGCATGGTCCCCAGCGCCGGGTTGACCTCCCGGTAATTGCTGACGGCATAGCCCCCGTCACTGTTGCCGTCCGGGCAGCGGAACAGCGGCATCAGGTGCAGGTAGGTCAGTCCCAGTGACTTGAAATAGGGGATCTGGGCAAGGATGCCGCGCAGGTTGCCGCCATGCAGGTCCACGTAGCAAACACCACCCAGCATCTGTTCTGACTGGAACCAGTTCGGGTCTGACTCACGGACGGCGTCGTTTTCACGCAGCGCGATCGGACGCTCGGCCCAGGCGCAAAAAGCCCCGGAGACCAGCTGTTCCAGAAAGGTCGGGAAGTCTTCGCGTTGTCCGTAGAGCAGGGTCAGTTCGCCCAGCAGTTGTGGAAAATGTCGATGCAGACGCGCTGCAAACGCCGGCCAGACCGCAACGTTGGCGATCACCAGCGGGTGTTGCACCAGACGGTCAACAATCTGGTCCAGCAACACATTTGCTTGCGTTTCTTTCATCAGCATCCAGCGCTTCCTCCACGTCGGCTGTTACAGCACTCTTCGGTACTGCAATCGTTATCAGGCGCAAATATAACTGCCGTTCGCGGTGATGGCGAGTCTTTTGCGAGGATTTTGCGGCGGCCGTGGCGGTCGGTGGGCATGTTGCATTGCCGCGTCCGGCCCCCCCTGGTTGCGGGGCCGGCGGCTACAGTGGGATGTCTGGAGGCAATGGTGCGATGCGAGACTGATCCGTCCCGCGTCGACGGGGCGGATCCGGCGATCAGCAGGTCATGATGACGTGGCGCTCAGCCGGCGAGCGGCAGCCAGATTTCGTTGCGACGCAAAAACCACAGGCTGAAAGGGGCGTTATAGCGGGAATACACTGGTTCGCCTGTCGTTGGCAGGTTGGCGGCGCGCAGGGCGTCCCGCAGCCTGGCCAGATGTTCGGTGTAATTCGATTCGGTCCAGAAGCCCGAATAGCGGATCACGGCTACCCGGTTTGGGGCGATGTCACGCAGGCTCACCCGGGTGTCCAGGGGTTCCGGCGCATTGGCTGCCGTCACCCCTTTGGGCAACACAAACTGCACTCGGTAGCCGCCTGCCGTCGGCGACTGGGTGACCGGGGCAGTCATCTCCAGCTTGATCGGGGCCGGCTTGACGGGCTCTGCACTTTGGGTGACCGGGGCGGTCATGGCCAGTTTGCGCTCGCCCTTGTTCTTGCCAAAGATATAGCCGGCCAGGATCGGGAAAGCGGCACTGCCAGCAGCGTCTGCCGGGCCCGGCACCACCACCTCGGCCACCGTGTAGGTGGCATATTCACGTACCTCGATCTCGCCGAGTTGCTGGACCACCGTGTAGTCCGGTTCTTCAATGGCGTGACTGGTCATGGGCAGGGTCAGCAGCAGAAGGGGGCCTGCGATCGTGCGTAGCAGGCGCGACAGAAAGGCCGCTGCGTGAGGACGCAGCAGCAGGAATGGTTGATCAGTCATGGCGTTTCCGGTTGAAACCTGCATCGGCCCTTCAGTATGTCGCAAGGGCAATGGCAACAGTGTACGACAGCGCACAGCCCGCACCGCACGCGCGACCGCACTGCCCGCTCGGCCGCACAGAGCGTCCTGGCAGCGGCCAGCACAATGCCGGCTTGCCGAAAACTTCCGTTTCCGGCGCCCTGATCAGGAATCCATGCCATGTCCCATGCCATCAAGAGTTATGCCGCTCACGCCGCGTCCGGGCGCCTCGATTTGTTCAGCATCGACCGCCGTGATCCGCGCGCCGATGATGTGGTGATCCGCATCCTGCATTGCGGGGTGTGCCACTCCGACCTGCACAAGGTACGCAACGATTGGGGGCATGCGCACTATCCCATGGTGCCGGGCCACGAGATCATCGGTCAGGTCACACGCGTGGGCGAAAACGTTACCCGCTTCCGGGTGGGCGACCATGTCGGGGTGGGCTGCATGGTGGACTCCTGCCATCACTGCGAGCGCTGCGCAGAGGGGCTGGAACAGTATTGCCAGAATAATCCGACCCAGACCTACGATGACGTGGACCGGATCGACGGCATGCGTACGCAGGGCGGTTATGCCGAGACCATCGTGGTGCGGCAGGATTTTGTACTGCGCATCCCCAGCGGGCTGGACCTGGCGGGCAGCGCGCCCCTGCTGTGCGCCGGCATCACCATGTATTCGCCGCTACGTCACTGGCAGGTCAAGGCGGGCACGCGGGTTGGGGTGATCGGGCTGGGCGGGCTGGGCCACATGGGCCTGAAGCTGGCCCGGGCGATGGGAGCCGAGGTCACCTTGTTCAGTCGCTCCCCTGGCAAGGAGGCGGATGCGCTGCGTCTTGGTGCCCACCATGTCGTGCTGTCCACCGAACCGACGCAAATGCGCGCTGTGGCCGGGCAGTTCGATCTGATCATCGATACGGTGCCGGTGCGGCATGACGTCAACGCTTACCTGCCGACCTTGGTCAGCGGCGGCGTGATGGTGCTGATCGGCTATTTTGGCGCGCTGGCCGACCTCAGTACCTTGCCGCTGATTAACGGGCGCAGGTCGCTGGCGGGTTCGCTGATTGGTGGCATCGCTGAAACCCAGCAGATGCTCGATTTCTGCGGACAGCACGGCATCACCTCGGACATCGAGGTGATCCGCATGGATCAGATCAACGAAGCCTTCGTGCGCCTGGACGCGGCCGACGTGAAGTACCGATTTGTGATCGATATGGCGTCGCTGGGCTCCGCGTAATCTGCCACCGGCCGCATTTTGGGCATCGACATCCATCTCGGGAGAATTTCCCGGGATTTTTCTTTGGCACTCTTTCACACTGCACATGCTGGCCGGCGGCGCCCTCGGGCGTCCGGCCGGGTGGTACCGTTGCGGCGGTGCAGCTACGTATGCACAGAAAAACCAGAACATGCAGCAGTGGAGAGAGAGAAGGATGAAGCAAATCAATCTGGCGCGTGCGGTCGCCCTTGCCGTGGCGGCGGGCTTGGCGAAAAGCGTCATGGCTGCGCAGCCGCAGGCGGCCGCCGGTGTTGCAGAAGCCGGTGCCATGGCCAATCCCGGGGCGGTCTATGAGTTGCCCACGATCGATGTGGTCAGCACCGCGCCCCTGCCTGGAATCGGGGTTCCGCTCAATCAGGTGCCCTCGAACGTGCAGACGCTGGGTAACCGCGACCTGGACGGACGGGGCTACGACAACCTGTCCGACGCGCTGAACGGTGGCCTGGGGAGCGTCACGGTCAACGATACGCAGTCCAACCCCTATCAGCTCGACGTGAATGTGCGCGGATTCAAGGCCTCGCCCAATCTCGGCACGCCGCAGGGCCTGTCGGTGTTCGTCGATGGCGTGCGGGTGAATGAGACCTTTGGCGATGTGGTGAACTGGGACCTGATCCCGCAGAACGCCATCGCCAACATCACGCTCATGCCGGGGGCCAATCCCCAGTTTGGCCTGAATACCCTGGGCGGAGCGCTGTCAGTGATCACCAAAAGTGGTTTCCAGTTTCCCGGTACGCAGGTGAGCGTGGACACCGGCTCTGCGCGCCGTCGCCAGTTCCAGTTGGAAAGTGGCGGACACGGCGATTCCGTGGACTACTTCGTTGCCGCCAATCTGTATCGGGATTCCGGCTGGGCTGACAGCAATCCCAGTTCGGTGAAGCAATTGTTCGCCAAGACCGGCTACCAGGATGACGATACCGATGTGGATCTGTCCCTGACCCTGGTCGACAACACCCTCAATGGCAACCAGACTTTGCCTTTGTCGTTCCTGGACAACCTGCACCAGATTTATACCGGCCCCGATTACTCGGAAAACAAGCTCACCCAGGTCAATCTGAAGGGCAGCCAGTTCTTCGGCAAGGATGTCTTGCTGTCGGGCGGAGTGTATTACCGTCGGGTGGTGACCAGCATTTTCAACAGCAATACCAACGGCAACTACGGCGATCCCGCCCAGGTGGATCTAAACGGCCTGCCATGCGCCGGACAGACCCCGTTTCTGCCCGATTGTCCCAATGCGCAGAATGTCACGGACTCGATCCGTCAGAACACGGTTGGTGTGTCGACCCAGTTGGCGGATACCGCCAGATGGTGGGGGCATGACAATTCCATCACGGTCGGTTTCAGCTTTGATCGCGGTCGCACGGATTTCTCGCAAGGCAATCAGAGCGCGCTGGCTGCCGCCGACCGCACCACCCTGTCGACTGCGCCGATTGTGGCGCAGGTGGGGGTCAACGGTGGCACCGACTATACCGGCCTGTATGTGATGGATACCTTCACTGCACGCGAGGACCTTGCCCTCACGGTGTCTGGGCGGTACAACCGTGCGCGTGTGAACACGCAATACAGTTATTACAACCCGGCAAATTTCAGCATTCCGCCGGAGGGCGGGGATTACACTTACACGCGTTTCAATCCGTCAGTCGGCCTCAATTTTAATCCTGGCAAAACCCTTTCCACCTACGTGTCCTATACCGAGGGCATGCGGGCACCTACCCCGATCGAGCTGACTTGCGCCAGCCCGACCGACCCATGCGCCTTGCCGGTGTCGTTTTCGACCGATCCCTACCTCAAGATGGTCGTGTCCCGGACCCTCGAACTTGGTGCGCGCGGTGAATGGCCCGGCCTGGTGTCGTGGTCCGCAGCGGTATTCCAGACGCGTCTGCAGGATGACATCCAGTTCATCGCCAGCTCTTCCACCCAGGGCTATTTCAGCAATGTCGGGGACACGCAGCGTCGCGGACTGGAGCTGGGGCTTGCCCGGCGCACCGGTCACTGGGATCTTGGCGCGCACTACACTTTGCTGGATGCCACCTTCCAGTCGCCGTTGGCGGTGCTCTCGAACAGTTCGGCTGCCGATCCAGTGTCGGGCTTGCTGATCGTCCCCAGGGGCGCACAGCTGCCTGGACTCCCCCGCCACGTGCTCAAGTTGCAGGCGCACTATGCCGAGGGTGTGCAGTGGTCCATCGGTGGCAACCTGCTGACCCAGACCTCCACCTATGCATTTGGTGATACGGCCAACAACGATGTCAATGGCAAGGTGCCCGGGTATGCCGTCGTCAACCTCGATGCCCATTACGCACTGCAGCCCCAGCTTGAACTGAGCCTGGTGGTGCACAACCTGTTCAATCGCGTTTACTCCTCCGTTGGGCTGCTGGCAGTCAACCAGTTCAACCAGCCCGGTCACACCTTCGACGTGACGGGCCAGGGGCAGACCGAGCAGTTCCGCAGCATTGGAGCCCCCCGACTGGGCTTTGTCTCGCTGACCTGGTGGTTCGACAAGCCGGCCCAGCCTGGCGCCCGGGTGGGGCAGGGCACTGACCGCGACTGAGACCCCTACCAGCCACCCTACCCGGGTCCCCGCCACCCTGTAGCTGTCATTTACTTAATGCGTAACCTACTGTTTGGCTGGGCAAATGCGCTGGACAAATGGGTGTAAATGGCTTTTTCGCTGATTTTGTCCAGTACGAATGCAAGGCTGCTCGTGGGTTAAGTAAAATTCGGCGGCGCAATTTCGTGGGGAAATGCCAAGCTCAGTCGAAGATGCTGCCGGCCGACTCCGTCTTGACGTCGCATTTTTGGCAGATTTAATTCCTATTTGGAATTACCACGATGCCTTATTTGCTCTGTATGGAGGGTAAAAATTACCCTGAATGTTGTGGAAGATCTGCAGGTTTGACCGTCGTGAATATTTTTTTTAAATATAATCATGATGTTGCGGTCTTAATCGGTGCCGGGGAGGGTGGCGGCGGATGATGCGGAACTTTTCTTGATAAATGGAGTACACCGTCTCCTGAACAAAATTTCAGTTTTAGGGTCAAGTCGCCGTTTTTTTGCGGGTATTCCTGCAAAGCTTTCCCGGCTGGAGAGATCAATAATCTGAATCAAGATCGCTCTGCCCCGGAGACGCCCATGTCACTTCGTCATCTGCTTACCCCGTTCGCCGCGTTGCTCGCCCTGAGCGTCTCGCTGCAGGCTGCTGCTCAATCCTTCCTGGTGCAGTGCCCGGATGTCAGTTCGACTGGCACAGGGACGGCCCTCCATCCCTATGCCAAGGCGGCTGCCCTGGCCACGCGCAATGTGCCGGGTTACCCGGCCGCGGTGGCCGGCAACATCAAATGTCAACAGGTGGTCGGCACCGATGGTTACGCCACCATGGCAGACGGCAACCAGATCTACATGTTCGGTTTCGGTCCGGGTTCCGGGCTGGACCTGCTGTCGCTGGGCTTGCCGGGCACCCAGACGGCGGCCGATTTCAACGGTGCCGCCTATGTGCCGGCCGGCGCGGCCGGTGGTGTGCCGCAGGGTTCATTCAACAGCCCCTACTTTGCCGATGGCCTGACGCCTGATCCCAGCTATAACAAGAATCTGCCGACCAACCGCAATGCCGGCATCTACGATCCCTCACAGCTGATGAACTGGGGCGTGCTGTCGGCCAACCAGCCAGCACCGCTGATCGCGATTGACGAGGACGATGAGCTGTTCCTCACCTTGTCGAACGTGGGCATGATCATGCGCCCTGACCTGTTCGAGCAGCACACCATCCACTTTCACGGCTATCCCAACGCATCCAGCTACTTCGACGGGGTGCCCGATGATTCGGTGGCAATTGCGATTGCCGGCAGCATGACCTACTACTACACCGCACCGGATGCCGGCACCTACTTCTGGCATTGCCACATCACCCCGCCCGAGCATCTGCAGATGGGCATGGTGGGCCAGTTGTACGTGCGTCCACGGCAGAACCGCACGCCGGCAAGCACCACGGTGGCCAACCCGTCCTGCGCCACCATGACCCTGTCTTCCGGCGCTGTGGTGCAGGACATCCTGTGCTCGGCGCCGCCGGTGCCAGGGGCCACGGCCACCACCGCCCCCGTGCTTTATACGCAGCCGGCCGTGCCGCAGAAATTTGCCTACAACGACGGCGATGGCTCCACCCGGTATGACGTGGAATATCCCATCCAGATGATGGGTTTTGATCCCAACTTCCACTACGTCGGCATGACCTTCAATCCGGAAGATTTTGCGGGCATGAAGGACAAGTATTATCTGCTCTCCGGTCGTGGCTACCCCGACACGGTGGCCGATGTGACTCCGGGGGCGGTGGATGCCAGTGGCAACCCGGATGCGCAGACCGGTACGCAATCCACGGCAGCCAGTGATGGCCTGGCGCGGCCCAGTCAGCCGCTGCCGAGCCACATCGTCATCAATCGCAGTACGGGGGGGCAGACGCGCGCTTTGCTGCGCTTGTCCAACCTCAGCGTGACCGAACTCTCGACCCTGGGCACGATTGGCGTACCAATGACGGTGGTGGGCTGGAATGCACGCATGCTGCGCGATCTGGCTGGCAACAACCTGGCCTACAACACCAACTCGATCACGATCGGCGGCGGTGAATCGGCAGACGTGATCCTGGATGTCAGCGATTCCGCCTACGCAGCTTGCACTGCTGCCGCGCCGTGCACTTTTTTCCTGTACAGCCCGCAACTGGACCATCTGGTCAATGACGCCGAGAACTTCGGCGGGATGATGACCGAAATCCTCGTGCAGTAAGCAAGCGCCAGGCGCCCCGCCAGGAAGAATGACGGTTCGGAGCGCCAGGCAAGCAAACCGCTTTCATTATTAAATTTTCTTAATTTAGCTCTGTCGGGCCTGTGACGGGCCCCGCTCAGGATCCGTTTGTTCCGGAGACATGCCATGACGACTGTTTTCCAAGCCATTCAATCTCGCCACCGCGCGGTCCGGTCCCTTGCAATGGCAGTGCCATTGTTGCTGGGCAGCGTCGGTGCCTGGTCGGCGGTACCCGGAATCACCGGTAATGCAACGGGCAGCACGGCCGCTGCCCCCACCTTTGCACTGGTGGCGGCGCCATCGCGGCTCACCCAGCCGGATGGCAGCGCGCTATACAGCTGGGGCTATGGCTGCGCCAGCGGGTCAAGCCCCACCTTCGTGCCATTCGCTCCAGGTGCAAGCAACGGTGCCAACCTTGGCTGTCCCACCATGCAGGTGCCCGGGCCCACGCTGATCGTCAAGGAGGGCGCCACAGTCACCGTCACGCTCACCAACAACCTGCCCAGTGTGGCTGGCAACACCTCGATCCTGTTTCCGGGATTTGCCGTGACGGCCAGCGGCGGAGTGGCCGGTACCAATACCAATGAGGCGGTGCCCTGTGCCGCGGGCAGTGCCACTTGTGCGGCGGTGACCTACACCTTCACCGCCACCAAGCCCGGTACCTACGCTTACTACTCCGGCACCCAGTCGGATCTGCAGATTGACATGGGCCTGTTTGGCGCAGTGATCGTTCTGCCCGCAGCCACGCAGTCCAACCCGAATGCCGCCGGCACACCAGTCCCCTGCAAGACCGGCCCCTACTCGCTGGCGGCCAACGCCTACGACCACCCGCAAACCTGTTATGACCGCGAGTACCTGTTTCAGTGGCACGAGATGAGCGGCCCCCTGCACAGTGCCATCGAGAGTCAGGTGAGTGCGTGCGCGGCGAAAAACGGAGTGGGGTGCACCCCGGCATCCGGTGTGGTCGAGCCCTACCGTCCCAACTATTTCATGATCAATGGCCGCTCCATGCCGGATGACATGGACGGTAGCTATCTGGCGCAGTATCCCAACCAGCCATACAACGGCAACCCGCACATGCATCCGGGCGAAGTGGTGCTGATGCGCACTATCGGCCAGGGCCGCATCCAGCACCCGTTCCACTTTCACGGCAATCACGCGCGCACCATCGCGCGGGACGGCAACCTGCTGCTGGCGGCCACCGACAACGCACCGGTGAGCGGCACGCTGGCGGGCGGGGTGATCCAGCCGATGAACCGGGTGGCCGGTCCCTTGTACTACACCATTGCCACCACGTCCGGCCAGACCCTCGACACCTTGTTCACCTGGACGGCGAAAGGTCTGAACTGGGACGTTTACGGTCATGCCCAGAACGTGAATGCAGCGGGTGCCGGCTTCCCGCAGGGCCCTACGGCCACCGGTAACGCTGCCGTCGATCCGTTTCCGTGTTATGCCGACATCACCGGCCACTATACGGTGGACAGCACGCCACCTGCGGTTTTTCCCGCCTTCGATGCCAGCGGCAACCTGACGGCAGGCTCGCCCAACTATGGCGAGTATTGTGCGGATCACAACAAGCCGATACCGGTCACGCCGCCTGATCCGGCCGTGGTGGCCACTGGCCAGTGGTATTCCGGCACGCCTTATCTTGGTATTCAGGCCGCCACGCCGAATCCGCTCGCGCCAACATTTGCCAAGCAGGTCAGCACGGGGGGGTATGCCTACATGTGGCACTCCCATGACGAGCGTGAAATCACCACCAACAACGTTTTCCCGGGCGGAATGATGATGATGCTGATCATCGATCCTCCTACGGCCTTCATCGATGAAACGCAGTGATGGCGCCAATTTTGATTAAAGGAACCGGAATCATGATGACTTCGATCAGGACGCGCGCCATGCGCTGGATGGCTGGCATTGCAGGTTTGTTGGTGATGGGCGCGGCCTCTGCTGCGGTGACCAATGTCGACCTGCAGGCAGTCAGGACCAACACCACGCTGCCCGACGGGACGCAGGTACCGATGTGGGCCTACTGTCTGGATACCACGTCGACCTCTGCGATCAGCGCTCCGACCACGGCGGGTGCGGCCACTGGTACCACGTGTTCGGCGACCACCACACCCGCGCCCTGGGCCCAGGGTCCCACCATCGTGGTGCCCACCGGAAACAGCCTGACGGTACATCTGTTCAACAATCTGCCCAATGTATCCACCTCGCTGGTGATCATCGGACAGATCGGCACCGGTGGCGGTCTGGGCAGCCCGAACAAGGTGGCAAGTCCGGTGCACAGCGGTGCGACCAGCACCACGTTCCCGAACGCCGGCGCGGCCAACTTCACGCCGCTGGCCAATCCCGTTACCGGCCTGCAGCAGGCACAGCCAAACCGGGCACGCTCGTTCAGCCCCGAAGCGGCGCCAGGTGCCGCTGTAGCCTACACCTGGAATGCCCTGCGTCCGGGCACCTATCTTTACGAAACCGGATCCCATCCCTCCCTGCAGGCGCCGATGGGTCTCTATGGCGTGCTGATCGTGACCCAGGCGCCTGTTGCCGCCAATGCCACGGCAGCCACTGCGGCCCAGCCGGGGATTGCCTACGGCACTGGCACGTCGGCGGTGGCATATGATGCCGATGCCACTTTCCTGCTGTCTGAAATCGATCCGGTGCAGAATGCCCAGGTGGATGCTGCAGCGCGGGCGGGAACCAGCGAAACCCTGCTGTTCAGTGATCCCTCCTGCGTCCAGCAACCGGGCGGCACGGTGGCTTGCTATCCCGCTGCAGTGAATTACGCTGCCACGTATTTTCTGGTCAACGGACAAAGCTACGATCCTACCCAGCCCTGGTTGTCGACCAGCCTGATCGCGGATTCCGCTTACAGCACCGGCAAGGTATTGCTGCGCTTCCTCAATGCTGGCAACAAGACGCATATCCCCACGGCAGTCGGCCTGCCGATGAGCCTGGTGGCCGAAGACGGCTGGGTGCTGCCGGGCAACTACAAGGTGCAGAACGAACTGCATCTTGCCGCCGGCAAGACCGGCGATGTGCTGGTCAGCCCCAAAGCTGTCGGTACCGCTTACACGGACGCGGCGTATGGCGTATTTGACCGGCAATTGTCACTGTCTGGCGGTAACAAACCGTCAGCAGGCATGCAGGCCTATCTTGGGGTGGCTCCTGCAGGCACTACGGCAGCCAGCCTGGCTGCGGGCACCGTCAAGTTCTCCGGGCAGTCGCCGGTCAGCGTGGCGGCCTACCCCGACAGCTTTACGGTGCCTGCCACCGCCACCAGCGTGACCGGCAACGTGCTGGCCAATGACATCGGTGTCCACAGTGCCAGCCTGTGTGCGGCTGCTCCGGTGGCCGGCGCCACCACCTGCACATCGGCCGGCGGCGGCACCGTCACCATCAATGCCGATGGCAGCACCACCCTGACGCTGGTATCCGGTTCAGTCACCCTGAGCACCAACGGCAACTTTACCTACACCCCCAAGGTGAGCGGTGCAGTGGTCACCCAGACCGCCGAAAGCTTCACCTACTACGGCAATGGCGTAAGCACGGTCTACGCCGCTGCCGCCCTGGTCGCCACGGTTCCCAAAGGTCCGCCAACAGCCGGTAGCGGCAGTTTCAGCAGCAACATGCAAAGCCTGCTGCGCGTCAATTCACCCGGCGTGCTGGCCTTTGCCAGCGACCCGGCCAACCTGAAAATGATGGCTGCCGGTGTAACCCAGCCCGTAGCTGTTACGGGCACCAGTGGCACCGCCAGCGTGATCGTCAATCCGGATGGATCGCTGCTGGCCAGCGCCAGTGCGCCCGGTAGTTATACCTTCTCGTACACCGTGACCGACAGCGAGGGGCTGACGGCAGCCACCCCGGGCGTAGTCACGCTGACTTTTCAGAAAGGCAGTGGCATCGTGCTCAACCTGATCGGCACGGACGGCAAGGCGCTGCCCACCGGCACCACGGTGGCGGGCCTGCCCACCGGCCAGCCGGACTACCGCTGGATCATCGAGCAGGATCTCACCTACCACACGTCGGCCACAGGCGGCACCGTGGGCTACACCGCCACGTTCACCACCGTTACCAGTGTCACCCAGGCGGGTACCGTACTCACCCTGACCGGTTCGACCACCGCGCCGTCGGTGCTGCCCGCCGTTGGCACGTCGATCCAGTTGTCCGGGCTGACCAGCACGGCCGGCGCAGCCAACGGTATCTATGTGGTCAAGAGCGTAAGTGGCAGTAGCTTTACTGTGGCGCTTCCAGCGTCGGTCACCGGGGTCAAGCTCGCTGCGGCCACGGGTGCCGCCTTCTTCGGCAGCCCGCCACAGTCGCTGGCCACCAATTTTCATACCAGCTTCATGCCCATCGTGGCGACGGGCTGTACCGGCCCATCGAGCTGTAACGATGCCCAGACCACGGGCGGCGTGCTCGGTGCGCCTGCTTACCGCAGCTTTCCGGCGGACGTCAACCTGCCCACCCTGGATGCCAGCGGCAATCCGGCGGTGTATTACATTTCGATTCTGCCGGGTGATGCGGCAGCACCCTTGCTTGCGCCTGGTGGTACTTCGACCGGACACACCATGGGCGGCGCGCCGATCGCCGGCACGCAACTGGCCAATGCCGGCGCGGCACTCACGCCTGTCAATGTCACGCTGCCCCCCAACCCGGTGCCTGCCGGTCAGATGTCGTTCCTCGCTTTCGAGGACAACAATCCGACCAACGGTGACGTGGACGAAGGCGAAGTGGGCCTTGGGGGTTGGGAAGTCGTGTTGTACGACACCCGCGGTTCCTCGGGCGATCAGGCGGGGCAGATCACTTATGACGTGTTCAACCAGCCGATGTACAACGCGCTGGTCAACATCGTTGGCACGGCGACGGATGGTACGCCTAACGTCAACCTGTGCCCGGCCGCCAAGAGCGCCCCGGTGGGCATGATCTACACCTGTCTGCCAGTGCTCAACGCGGCGGGCCAGGACATCAGCCCCTACACCGGTATGGCCCTGGTGAAGAACGTGATTCCGGGCCGGCTCGACGTGCAGATGCACCCGGCGGCCTGGAGTGAGCATGCGGGCGAGCAGTGGATCCAGGTATCAACCCTGGAAGGCACGCTCAACAACGACAGCTTCGTGCATCCGGGCGAGCCGGCGTACTGGCAGGAATTTGGACCGCCGGGCTTCCACAGCTTCATCGGCTTCATCAATCCGGACCACATTGCCGCCGTGCAGAAAGCCAACGTGGCGCAAGGCGCGGTAGGTACGGTTTCTGGCCGTATCACCGGCCTGCATTTCGACCGCCCGCCGATGGCCACCCTGAACGACAGCTGCGGTCCGACCGGCAGCAACACCAATCCGGCCTGTGCACGTGCCAGCATGAATTACACCCAGTGCTATGTGGCGATCAACAGCATCACCGGCGGCAATACCGAGGGGCCGACCGTGGCCTGGGCACCGTGCGATCCCGACCTGGGCACGTTCAAGCTGACCGGCATTCCCGATGGCACCTATGAACTGTTCGTGTGGGATGAGTGGCTGGATCAGATCAAGGCCAAACAGCTGGTGCAGGTTCCTGACCCGGTATCGGCGGCCACCGCCACGCCCAACCGCAACGTCAGCGTGAACGACATTCCGGTGTTCATCTGGTTCACCCGTCTGCAGGAATCCACTTTTCTGGACATCAACGGCAACGGCGTGCGCGATCCGGGTGAACCGGGGCTGACCGGTCTGCCAATGAACGTGCGTTTCCGTGACGGTACCTTCTCCAACCGTCTGATCACCGATCTGAATGGTGACGCAGACCATAACGAACTGTTCCCGCTGTTCAACTGGTACGTGCTGGAATCCGACACTACCCGCTTCAAGAGCACGGGCGTGCATGTCACCTATGATGCGGGCGGTATCCCCGACCAGACCGGTCCTTACACCGGCCTGCTGAATTCCACCGAAACCTTTGGTCTGCCGGGCAGCCTTCAGGTGCCGGGTGCCTACTATTGCAGCAACAACAGCTGTAGCGACCATGCCGTCACGCCAACGACCAAGACCAAGGGCGCCGGCGGCACCACCAGCCGCATCGATCCGCCTTGGGTGACCATGGAAGGCATGCAGGGCTTCATCAACCAGACCGAACTGCTCGACTGGGGCAAGCAGCCCTATGCGCCAGGCGAAAACGGCGGTATCGCCGGCATGGTCTATTTTGCCTCGGTGCGCGCCTTTGACGACCCGCGCCTGAAGGTGCAGAACCTGTCCGAGCCTGGAATCCCGCGTGTCACCGTCAACCTGTATCAGGAAAGCACCAATCCCGACGGTACGGTGAGTCGCAAGCTGGTCGACACCACCACCAGCCTGAGCTGGGACGATTGGGTCAAGGGCACGCACGTTGATCCGACCAACGCGGCAAACAGCGTGTCCAACATGAACTGTCCGGGTAACCTGCCGACCGATCCGTTCATCACCTACACCATGGGCCCCGCCAACCTGTTCAAGTGCTACGACGGTCAGCACAGCTTCAATCAGGTGCAGCCGGCGGTCTATGACGGTCGCTACTACTTCCCGTCTGGCAGCCATTTCGCCAATGGCGCGGCCACCAAGTGTTCGGTGTGTACCTCGATCACCCAGACCTATCCGGATGGCACCACGGGCATCGAGTACGTGCTGCCCGCCGGCAAGTACATCGTCGAAGCCGTGCCGCCGGCCGGCTATGAAATCACCAAGGAAGAAGACAAGAACATCCTGATTGGCGACGCCTGGATTGCGGCCGTACCGCAGCAGTTCAACACGCTGTCCAACATCTTCATCATGCCGGACCAGGCCACCATCGGTAATAGTGGCATGGTGCAGCTCTACAACACCGAAAACTATGGCAGCAACTTCCCGCCGTGTGCTGGCCGCGACCATATCGTGCCGGACTACCTGACGGTGTTCCCGCAGGCCCAGCAACTGGCGCCCTTTGCCGGTCAGCACCGCAACCTGTGTGACAAGAAGGAAGTCACCGTGGTGGACCAGGCGCAAGCGGTCGCCGACTTCCAGTTCTGGACGCCGACGCCGATTGCTGCGCATTTCACCGGCCTGATGCTCAACGACGCGGCTGCCGAATTCGACCCGTTCAACCCGAGTTTTGGCGAGAAGTTTGCCCTGCCCAATGCGCCGGTTTCGATCCGCGACTACAACGGTGTGGAGATCCTGCGTACTTATAACGACAAGTGGGGCACGTTTGATGGCCTGGTGGTCTCCACCTGGGAAGCCAACGTACCAAACCCGTCGGGTTACTCCCCCAACATGCTGACCACCTGTATGAACGATCGTGGCCCGATCCTGGACAGCAATCCGCTCAGTCCCACGTTCAATACCTACGTCACCGACCCGGCGTATGACCCGGCCTACAGCGAGTTCTGTTACAACTGGCCCTTCCTGCCGGGCGTGACCACCTATCTCGATACTCCGGTACTGCCGGTGTCGGCCTTCGCCCAGCATTACAACCCGGTGGACTGCCAGTATCCGGCGGCCGACCCGGCGATTGCCCGCGTCGATGGCAACTGGACGCCGACGGCTGCAAACGCCGCCAGCGGTTCGGTACTGCCCGCCTCGGGTGTCGGCCCCTACCTGGATCTGGCCAAGGCCACCGGCACGTCGCTCAGCGTACCGCTCACCATCACCGCCCGCGGTGACGTGCAGGTGCTCAATCCGAACTATGTCGGTCCTACCGGCCTGACCGCCGGCTCGAATACCATGTTCATCACCCGCCATTATGGTTTTGGTACCACGGCAGGCACGGTGAGCATCGGTGGCATCGCGCTGCCGGCCTCGGCGATTGCCAGCTGGACCGATGCCAAGATCGTGGTCAACGTGCCGGTGATCAAGGTGGCCGGCAAGTTGAGCAGCGAATACCGTACCGGCGAGTTGGTGGTGACCACCGCTGCTGGCCGTGCCAGCGTCGATGCGGCCACGGTGACCATCGAGAATTCGGCTGCGGCCGGCTATGTGTCGCCGTATTACGTCGCAGCGCCTGCACCGACCAACACGGTGGCCAATGCCCTTGGCACACCGCACCCGATCCAGGACGCCATCGACCTGGCGCGCCCCGGCCAGATGATCATCGTCGATGCCGGCCAGTATCCGGAACTCGCCATCATGTGGAAGCCGGTCCGCCTGCAGGGGGTTGGCGCAGCCAGCACGGTGATCAATGCCACCAAGTTCCCCAACACCAAGCTGCAGAACTGGCGCGACCGGATCAATGTGTTGTTCGGTCTGGACTACATGGGAAATCAGATCACCAGCGCTACCGGTACCATCCTGCCGAGTCAGGTCGATCCGCTGCCTGGTCAGGAGATCACCGGTGGTGTGGTGCTGCTTGAGCCCTCGGTGCTGGCCACCGAAGAGGGTGCCGGCATCACCGTGCTCGCCTCGAGCACCAGTGTGGCTGCGGCCGCCTGCCCGACCGGCAGTGTGGCGGTGCCCAATCCATTCAGCGGGGTGATTCCGCTCAACTCCACCGCCACCCCGACCGTGTCCCCGGTGGCCGGCAGCACGCCGGGAAATGCCCGCCTGCAAGTCGATGCCTATACCCCGGTGGCAGCGACCACCGCGTCGCGTGGTTTCAGCAACTTCAGTTGTGCGGCCTCGCGCATTGACGGCATTGGCATTACCGGCAGCGATTCTGGCGGCGGCATCTACGTCAACGGCTGGGCGAGCAATCTGGAAATCGCCAACACACGGGTGTACGGCAATGCCGGTCAGTTCAACGGTGGCATCCGCGTCGGTCAACCCTACCTGGAAGGGGAAGTGCAAGGCAGCGATGGCTACCTGCATTACAACGACAACGTATCGCTGCACAACAATGCGGTGTACCAGAACGGCACCGTGGAAGCCAACGCAGCGCCGGGGGTGCCTGTCGGCACCAGCGGTGTGGGCGGCGGTATCTCGGTCAACGCTGGTTCCGACAATTTCAGCGTCGCCAACAACTGGGTGTGCGGCAACTACACGTCGGGTGACGGTGCCGGTATCGGCGTGCTCGGCCTGTCCCAGAATGGCCGCGTCTCCAGCAACATGGTGATCTTCAACGAAGCCTACGAGCAGACCGGCCCCAACTTTGGTGGCGGCATTGCAGTGGAAGGCGAAACCGGTACCGGTAACACCGGCACCTCGCTGGGGGTCGGCGCCATCCAGATTGACGGCAACCTGATCCAGGGCAACTTCGCCCGCGCCGGTTCGGGCGGCGGCATCCGGATTTCGGATGCCAGCGGTGACGACCTGATCCAGCATGCCTTTACGGGTCAGCCGTATGTGCAGACGATCAGCAACAACTTCATCGTCAACAACCTGGCTGGTTGGGCAGGTGGCGGTATTTCGCTGGTGGATTCGCCCAAGCTTGTGATCGTCAACAACACGGTGTCCAACAACGACAGCCTGGGTATCGTGGCCAGCCTGTTCAATACCGTGGTGGCGGGCAAGAGCACCGGCCCGGCCACGGGGGTGCCCAGCCCGGCAGGGATTGCGGATGAACCGAACTCGCCGGTGTTTGCGCAGGCGGTCAACAATTCGGGCAACGGCAACGGGTCAAAGAACTCCAACCCGGTGATCACCGATGACGTGATCTGGCACAACCGTTCGTTCTTCTTCACCACCAGGCAGGCCTTGGGTACGTCGGCAGCAGCACAGACTGCCAACAGCAATGCGCAGACCTTCCTGTGTGCGTCGAACGCGTGGACAGATGCCACCTCTGGCAACTGCACGCAGCTGGCACCGCAGGCCACCACCGGGGCGTGTGACACCACCAACGCCAAGTATTGGGATGTGGGCAGCATCATTGACACGTCGGCAACGCCATCCAACCAGGCTGCGCCTGCGGTCAAGGCCGCCATTGCCAGCCAGTCGGTGACAGCCAGCAAGGCAACCGTGGCCTCGCCGGGCTTGCTGACATTCCATGACGTGACCACCTATACGGTCAGTCTCACCCTGAACCTTCCCGCCAACTCAGCCCCCGTGCTGGTGGGTGGTCAGGTGACGGTGAACACCGCCTGGGCTGCCGGCGCCACCACCATTATCGGGACGGGGGCCAATCCGACCTTCAATGCTGTGGCTGCTGCGGCACTCAATGGGGTGCACACGGTCACGAGTGCTGGGGCAGTTTCGCCCGGTACCAACGGGGTGCTCACGCAGACCATCACCTACAACGCGACTTATACCGGTGCAAACTACACCATCCTGCTGTTGCTGCCGATTGGCGAGCCGGTGCTGCCGGCCACGCCGGTGGCGGCCACGCCTGTGGGTACCGCCACGGTGGCCGGTCAGTCGCAGCGCCTGTATCCCACCTACTCGGTGTTGAGCAACACCGCTGGCTACACCACGCTGTCCAATGGCACCACCGCGTCGAACAACAATGCAAATGATCCTCTGTTCACCAAGGGTTATTGCAATGGTTCGCGCATCACCCCGGGCCTGCAGTTCGAGCCGGGCTCGCCATTCCAGCCGGCATTCACCCTGCAGTCGGGTGCCACACTGGACGAGTCGGGCAACTTTGTGGACGTACACTTCGGTCCGCTGTCGCTGCGTGATCCTGCCAGTACCTTCACCACTTCGACCACTGGGGCGGTGACCAATGCCGGTAACCTGGTGGGGGATTACCATCTGTCCGGAAAGAGTGGTGGTGCTTACAACCTGGGTTCCAACCTGACGGCCACCTATGCTGGCACGGCGCATGACATCGACCTTCAGGCCCGTCCGGCCAACCCGGCGCGCGGCGCGATCACGGCCACGGCCACCGGAGTGGACATCGGCGCTGACGAGTATTACGGCACCGCCACCACCACCACGGGCAGCGTCACCCTGTCGCCGGCTTCGCTGGCGTATGGCTCGGCACTGGTGGGCAGCACCAACGATGTGCAGTACCTCACGCTGAACAACGCGACTGGTGCGGCGATCACCTACACGCCCAGCAGCACTGCTGGCAGCAACTGGCTGGTGGCTACCGGGCCGTTCACGGCAACCGGCGGTGCCGCCCTGGGCGGTATCGCCTGTGGCACGGGCAGCGGGGTGGTCTACACCTTGGCGGCTGGCGCAAGCTGCCAGATCAAGGTGACTTTTGCACCTACCGCTGCGGGGTACGTGACGGGGACGCTGACTGCCACGGTTTCGACCGGTGATGTCACGCCGGTGGTCACCATGGAAGGCACGGGTGTCGCCGCCCAGGCTGCCCTGACCATTGCGCCGAAACCGGACAGCTGGAGCACTGAGCGCAATGGTGCAGCCACTGCGTCGGCAACCAACAGTGGTCCCAGCGTGCGGTACTACACCGTGACCAACCCGGCGGCCAACGTGGATGCACTGCAGTTGAACGGCGCGACCACGGCGTATGCCACCGGGCTGGCTGGTACCACTTCGGTGATCGGCACCTTCACGGTTGGCGGTGCAGTGCCGACCGGCAGCACGCTGACGCCCTGCGTGACCAGCGGTGCCACCGCCACGGTGCTCGCACCGGGCAGCAGTTGTGGCCTGTCGGTAAGCTTCAGCGCCAGCTGGGCGATCTCCATCGGGAGTGCAAGCTCGGCAGCAGTGCTCAGCCTGGCGGCCAATGACGTGTCGCTCGACATACCGGCAGCTGCGCCGACGGCTACCGACACCTTGACCGCCACGCTGGTGATACCGACGGCCAGCAACAGCGGTACCACCGCACTCGGGAGCGTACCGGTCAACGGGACGGCCTCGACCACCATCACCGTTAAGAACACGGCTGCGGCTGCGATGGGTTTCTACGCCACCCTGTCCAACGTCAACACGGCCGGTAACGTCAACAATGGCTTCAGCATCGGCAGCGCCAGCACCTGCGCGGTCAGTGCACCAGTGGCCAGCAACGGGACGTGCACCGTGGTGGTGAACTGGGCGCCGACCACTGCCGGTACGCTGGCGACGGTGTTTCCGCCGACGCTCACTATCTCTGGCAATGGACTGGTGGCATCGACCAGCACTTTCAGCGGAACTGCCACGACGTCGGTGATTGCCATCACCGATACCAGCAGCACCGGGCTGAAGACCGGACTGGGAAGCAACATCCTGCCCTTCGTCCTTGGGACTGCCAGCGCAACCACGACGAGCACCACCGGTCAATTGACACTGACCAACAGCGGTAACGACGCCTTCGTGCTGAGCAGTATCGGCACGCTGGTCAAGGTCGGTACCACTGGCAATGCGACCGTCCAGTTGCTGACCACCGGCACCTGCAATCTGAACGGGACCTTGGCCACGATCCCGGCCAAGGTGGGTACCACCAACGGAAGCTGTACGCTCAACTTCACCGTGACGGCCCCAAATCCGGCCACGTCGAGCATTTACGACTTCACGGTGACTGGTTACAACAAGGGCGCGGTCGCCACCAGCGCGACGAGCACCACGGTCTACGTGTCGGGGCAATAAGCTCGGCATGTACCCGGGCCTGCTTGGCCGGGGGTGTATTTTGGCCCGGGGCGCAAGCCTCGGGCTTTCTGCTGGTGGCCGCCGCGAGGCCTGCCTGACAAGTTCACAATATGGGCCTTGAGCCTGAGTGCTGTTTGGCTAGACTGAAGGGGTGCGGCCATGCGCCGCGCCCAACAAGGAAGCATCGACATGCCGTTAGCCTGGTTTGCCTGCTGTACATCGTCCCCGGCGGCACGCGCACTGATCCTGCTATTGGCGGCCGGGGGAGCACTTGCGCAGGAGGTCAACATTGACCGGCTGGTCAGTCCGGCACCCGCTACGGCACCGCTGTTATCTCCGGCGACTGCCGCGCCTGCTGCGCATTCCGAGCCGCTGACGGCGCAACGCTGGCACCAGCAGCACGACCTGTTTTATGAGCGCAAGTGGGGCATCCGCATCCTGGGAGTACGGGCGGTGTCGTCTGGCTGGATGCTGCAGTGGAAGTATCAGGTACTGGACGCAAACCGCGCGGCGCCGTTGCTGGAAAAGCGTTCCCGTGCCTACGTGATCGACGAGGCCACCGACACCCGCCTGGCGGTGCCGGCCATGGAAAATATTGGCGAATTGCGCCAGACACCGCGCCCGGAGGAAGGCCGGGTGTACTACATGATTTTTGGCAATCCCAACAAGCTCGTGCCGAAGGGCGGTCGGGTGGACGTGGTGATTGGTAATTTTCGGGCAGATGGTTTGCTGGTGGAGTAGTCGTCGTTCCTGTCCGGGCACAGCCTGAACAGAGTTCGCCGGCGCGTTGCGCTGGCAGGACGGCATGCGATGAATGCAATGGAGGGAAATTCAATGAACACACTGCAATGCAAGATCCTGGCCGGAATGACGGCGCTCGCGTTGAGCGGCACTGCGATGGCCGTTCCCGAACCCGTTGCTGGTGGCAACCCTGGTCACCCTTCGGCGAGTTCTGGCGGTATTCCGGCGGCTGTGGGGCAAACGCCGGCCGATCGCGTCAGTCAACCCGGGCCCAAGCTGCCGGTGGTGGATGTGGCGACCCTGCTCAGCCGCAACCTGCAGGCACGGGGCGGCGAATCCGGCTGGAAAGCGGTCAACACCCTGCATTTCACCGGCAAGATGGACGCCGGACGTGCCCGGCCCGATCCGGACAACGGCTATGCCAGCCCCACCGCTGATGCCAAGGAACGCCGCAAGTCGCGGATCCAGCGTGAGCGTGACATCGAGTCCGCACCGGTCGTGCAACTCCCGTTCATTCTGGACGTGGCGCGCGGTCGCAAGTCACACCTTGAACTGGTCGTGAATGACCAGGTGGCGGTGCAGACCTACGACGGCAAGCAGGGCTGGAAGTTGATGCCTTTTCTGGGTGGCGACTATCTGGATCATCCCAGTCCTTACAGTGCCGAAGAACTCAAGCTGGCCAGCGACCAGTCTGATCTGGATGGCTGGCTGATCGAGGCCCAGCGTCAGCATTACCGGGTCGAGCAACTGGCGCCGGAGATGGTCGAGGGCAAGCCAGCCTATCATCTGCAACTGACCCTGCCTGGTGGTGATCAGCGCGGCGTGTGGCTGGATGCGCAATCGTGGCTTGAAGTAAAGATCGAAGGGGCGCGGCGGTTCAACGGGCAGGTCAAGCCGATGTATACCTACCTGAGCGATTACCGCAATGTGGACGGTCTGGTGTTGCCTTTCCGGCAGGAAACGCGGATGGAAGGTTTTAAGGACGGACAGAAACTGCTGGTGGATTCGGTGCAGGTCAACCGCACACTGCCTGCCGAACACTTTGGCAAGCCGGTCAACGTCGCTACCGGTCAGTGAGTCTGCCTTGGCGCGCCTGAGGTTCCGGGCTGGCAGCCTGTGGCTGTTCATGCTAGGTCTGCTCGCATCACCAGGCAGCCTGCACGCGGATACTGGGGCAGCGCGGCCTGCGTCCATGGTCCAGGCCGAAACGCTGTATCGCCAGGGGCTGCACGCCAACGGTACTCCGGTGGTGGGGCACCGTGATGAGGGTCAATCCTTGCAAGGGCGTGCCGCAGCCTGCGTCAATTGTCATCGGCGCAGTGGTTTCGGTCTGTCGGAGGGCAAGACCCTGATTCCCGGCATCAGCGCCGGGTTGCTGTTCCGCGTGCGCAACAACAATGCCCCGGCACCGGACGCCATGCCGGCCTCGGTCATGCAGTTCCGCGCCCCCTATACCGAAAGCACGGTGGGTCGGGCCATCCGGGAGGGCCTGGGTAGTGATGGGCAACCGCTGTCCCTGCTGATGCCGCGCTATGACCTGACCGATCAGGAGATCGGTGCGCTGGTCGACTATCTGCGGCAACTTTCCCAGGGGCCCTTCCCGGGCGTCAGTCAGGACCGGCTGGACTTTGCCACCATCATCACGCCAGAAGCGCCTGCGGCGGCTGCAGAGGCCATGGTGGCCACCCTGCACCAGTTTTTCCAGGACCGCGAGCACATCATTGCCGGGGAAGCGCGGCCGCTCACCCACACCGAGCGTGGCGTGGTTTATCGCATCACCCGTCACTGGGCGCTGCACGAATGGCGCCTGCATGGCGCACCCGACACCTGGGCCGCCCAGCTTGCGCAGTACCAGCAGACCACGCCGGCATTTGCCGTGATCTCCGGGATTGGTGGCGCGCATTGGGCACCCGTGCAGGACTTCTGCGAATCCGCGCAGTTGCCCTGCCTGTTTCCGAATGTGGACACCCCGCCGCCATCCAGCGGTTTTTATTCGGTTTACTTCTCGCGCGGACTGGGTCTGGAATCCGCTGTGCTGCAGACTGCGCTGACCCAGGCCGACCCTGCCGCCAGTGCCACGCCCAACGGCACGGACCGCCGGGTGCTGCAGGTGCTGCTTGCCGATGGCCCGGCCGAGCAGGCGGCGCAGCAACTCGCCGTCGGCCTGGGCGCGCAGGGCTGGCAGGTGGAAACGCGCCGGGTTCAGCCAGGGTCGGCATGGTTTGCGCCACTGGAGCAAGCCCCGCCAGCGGGGCAGGCGGTCGATCTGGTGCTCTGGCTGCCGCCCGAGGAACTGGCGCGACTGCCAGCTCGGGTGCCGCCCTTGGCCGGGCTTTGGGTTTCGGGACTGCTCGGCGACCTCGAGCGTGCGCCAATGCCGGCACCCTGGCGTGCCCGCGCCAAACTCACGTATCCGGTCGAATTGCCCGAACGGCGCTTGATCAGCATGAAACTGCCGGAAGGCTGGTTCCGCATCCATCATCTGGCACTGGACGCACCACGCATCCAGTTTCAGACCTACACCGCCTGCCAGATCCTGTCGGAGATGGTGTCTGAATTGCAGGGCAGTTTCGTGCCCGAATATCTGCTCGAGCGCAGCGAGGTGATGCTGTCACACCGCCGCCAGAATGGCCTGTTTGGCCACCTGAGTCTGGGCATCGACCAACGTTATGCCTCCAAGGGGGCTTATCTGGTCACGCTGGACGATGACGGACGTGTGCATGCCGACGGCGATTGGCGCGTGCCGTGAACGGATGAGGCTGTTGGCGCGAGGGGATGACGGCCAGCAGGGCCTGCCCAACCGGGCGCTGCCGATGGCAAGCCGGATCGCACTGGCCGCCCTATGGGTGGGGCTGTGCCTGTTTCTGACCGGAACACTGCGGGCGCAGGAAGGTGTGCAGCCGGCCGCGTCACGTAATACAGACGTTGGTGCCCAGCTGTACGGCGCCGGCCTGGACCGCCAGGGTCAGCCCGTGGTGGCCCGGCGCGCCGACGGCACGGTGTTGCGTGGCGCCGACGCTGCCTGCATCAGTTGTCACCGCGCCAGCGGGCTTGGCACCTTTGAGGGGGCAATTCGCGTGCCCCCCGTGGCTTGGCGTCTGCTTAGCCGTTCAGCGTCCCAGATCAGCCGTGACCGCAGTGTTCCCCATGTGCTGGGTTTTCATCCGCAGCGGCCCGCGTATACGGTGGACACCTTCGCGCGCGCAGTGCGCGAAGGAATCGGTGCGGATGGCGCGTCCTTGTCCTGGGTGATGCCACGTTATCAGCTCGATACGGCCACCCTGGAGGACTTGCGACAGTACCTGGCATCCCTGACCCCCGGTGCCCCCTTTGGCGCTGAGCGCGGTGAACTGGTGTTTGCCATGGTGCAGGATCCGGCGGCGGAGTCCGGTCAGGCCGATGCGGCAGCTGCCGTGTTCCAGCAGGCCTTTGCGGATCACAACCGGCAGCTGGGGCCGACCGGGCAGGCTCGGGATGCGGCCACACTGGACGTGGACCGCCGCTGGCGATTGGTGCGCTGGCCACTGCAGGGGGCGGCTGAAACCTGGGATCAGCAGTTGCAGGCCTTCGCGCAGCGCGATCAGCCGCTGGCCATGCTGGGTGGCGTTGGCCGGCTGGACTGGTCGCCGATCGACCAGTTTGCGACCCGGACGGGCGTGCCCCTGCTCTGGCCATCCATTCCCCTTCCGCCCCGCCAGCCCGGCGCCAGCAGCCTGTATTTTCAGCGCGGTGTGTTGCTGGAAGCGGCCTTGATTGCGGATGATGTGCGTGCCGCGCGCGCCGGTGCGGCCTGTCGCATCGTGCAGGTGCGCCCGGAAAATCCGCTTGCCCTTGCGGCCGCCAACGCATTGCGTCAGGCCATGGGATCGGACTGCAGCATCGAGGATCGCACGTGGCGCAAGGATCTGGCGGCAGATTTCGGGTTGCAGGAAGGAGACTTTCTGGTGGCCTGGCTGGTGGATGCTGATCGGGTCCGGTGGTCGGACTGGAAGGGCACACTGCCGTCCAGGCTCTACCTGTCGGCCGAAATCACTGGCGAGGAACCCGCGCTGCCGCCAGAACTGCGGCCTTTGACGCGTATCGCCACGCCCTGGGAATCGCCGTCACGCAGCCGGATCGCGATGAATTTTCCGCTCGGTTGGCTGCGCAGCAAGAACTTGCCGGTCACCGCCATGCACGTGCAGACCGACGCCTGGCTGGCCAGCGAGATCCTTAAGGTATCCCTCAAGGACATGGTGGATGCCTACTACCCTGACTACCTTCTCGAGCGCATGGAAAGCGTGGTCGGACACCGTCTGGCCAACGCCCACTATCCGCGGCTGACCCTGGCGCCGTCCCAACATTTCGGTTCCAAAGGAGGATTGTTGTTGCAACCCGATGCGACCGGCGCCTGGAATCCGGCAGGCAGCTGGCAGGTGCCCGCGCTGCCCTGAGGCGGGCAGCGGCATTCACGCCGACAGGATCGGCCAATGCAATCTAGTGCGCTGCGAGCAGCTCGACGGTGAATATGCAGGCCTTGCGTGGCAGGGAAATCGCCCCGGCGTCATGATGACGCAACTGGTGCTGGTCGGCTGCGGGAACGTAAACCTCCCAGGTATCGCCAATCTGCATCAGGTGCACGGCGGCCGCGAGCGGTGCCGGAAGCTGGCTCAGGGTGTAGCGCTGGCCCTTGCGCAGTCGTGCCTGCAACTCGCCAGGCACATCGGCGGCGGCTGCGCGCAAATCGCGCTGCGCAAGATTGAGCACCACCATTTCTGCACCCTGCGCGCTGGCTCCCTCGCCCGCCCGGACACGCAATCCCTGCGCACCACCGGGCAATGCCACCACTCCTGGCCGCTGGGCATTCTGCACAAAAAACTCGGTATCGCTGGCGCCACTGGGTGGCTGTGCAGTCGCGGCTTCGGTCGGGCCTGCCTGAGGCGCCTGGGTGTTATCCGCGTCGGCAGCAGCACCGGTGGCCGCGACGGTCAGCCAGCCTGCCAGAAGGAAACCCGCGACGGCCGTGACGGGGCGGGTAAGGGGGGAGTGCGGTTCTGAATTCACTGTTGAGTCTTCCCTGTGGAGTCATGGTCGGGCGTGCTGATCGCCTGCTCCGTGATTGTAGGGAATTTTTGTGAGTTTTCCTGCACCGGATCTGCGCGATGGTCCGGGTCGCCACCGCTGTCCGGTTGGGTGCTGGCGCCAAAGGCTTAGCGCCGCTTTGCGTCCGCTGCGCTCTGCTGCAGGTCACCGACAGCAGACTGCACTTTGCCGACGCCTTGTTTTGCAACGCCCTTGACCTGCTGTTCCTTTTTGCCAGTCAGCTTTCCGACACCTTCCTGGATTTTTCCCGCCACGTTTTTCACTTCGCCGTTGACCTGATTCTTGTTCATTTGCATCACCTCTGATTGCAGTGCGGATTGCACTGCTAAGTCATTAGGCGCGTACCGCGAACGCTGCGATGTGCGTTTCCACACAGGCCAAACCGCAGTCAGTCAGGCAGCCGGCGTTGCTGCAGCCAGCCAACCCCGCCAGATGGTCAGGCCCAGCCCGAGGATCACGGGTCCGATAAAAATCCCGATCAAGCCAAACGCGCTGGCACCTCCGAGTACACCGAAGACCGTCAGGAGGAGGGGCATGTGCGTGGCACTGCTGATGAAGATGGGACGCAGTATGTTGTCCACGGGATGAACCAGCACGAAACCCCACGCGAACATCGCCAGCCCTTTCCACACAGCTCCTTTGGCCAGAAGCCAGACTCCGACGGTCACCCAGACAAATCCGGTGCCGACCAAGGGTACGACCGAGAGCAGCGCAGTGGCGAATCCAAGCAGGACCGGCGCACGGACGCCCAGCAGCCAGTAACCCAGCGCAGCGACCGCGCCCTGCACGATCGCCGCCAACAGCACGCCGAATACCACCGCATTGATCATTGTCATGCCGGTCGCAAAGTAAGGAAGTATTCTGGCCCCGACGTAACTCGTGGCCACCTGCTTCAACTGCCGCGCGATGTCTTCTCCGTCGCGCAGCAGGAAAAACACCGCCATCAGCGCAAACGCCAAGGTCAGCAGGTTGCGTCCGATTTCGCCCATGATCTGGCTCAGTTCGCCGGCCCAGCGCTGGGCATACTCGGCACAGAGGCTGCTCAGCCAGCCCGGACCCGAGGTATGTTCGGTGAGCCAGGCCTGCAGCGCTCCGCCCAGCCAGGGAACATCCCGCAGGGCAGCAGGAACCTGCAGCGACTCCTGGTCCGGTGCAGCCCTGGTCGCGTTATAGGCAGCGACGAGTTCCGTCTCGGCCAGTGTGCCGATCGTAACCAGGGGCAGGATAATCAGTGCGGCAATTGCCGAGGTCATCACCATGGCCCTGAGGTTGGCATGGGCTGGCATCAGGCGCTGCAAGCGGCACTGCAGCGGCCAGCTGACGTAAGCCAGGATAATGGCCCAAGCGATTGCGGTCAGGAATGGACGCAGGACATACGCGATCAGCGTCAGGATCGCGATCAGGGCAATCGTCAGCAGCACGCGAGAGGTCACAATAAGTGGGCTCATGGCGTCAATACTGCCGGGCAGTTGCCAGCGGCTCAGTGCGCTAGCCACCAATGCCTGGCGCACGCCCGGCGCATTACCAGCCCATGCGACCGCCGTATCCCCAGCGGTAGGACGAACCCCAAGGACCCCATGCGCTCCAGTTCCAGGCGTTGTCCCGGTACATTTGTGCTGCCAACACTTGCTGGTCCGCCAAGTGCCGTTGCTGCTGGTCACGCCTGTACTGGTTATATGCGTCCTGCGTTCCGACATACAGACAGCCGCAAACCAAGGGGTCGGCCAGAACGTAATGGACGTCATCGCCATCAATCTCACTGACGAATTTGTGCGGGGGCAGGCGGTTCAACATCGCCTGACGTTCCGGTGTGTTGGCGGGTCTCACCAGAAATCCAGCCGCGGCCAGGTAGTCTGCCTGCCGCTCGGCACGCTGCTCGGCGGTTTGGCAACCAGTCAACATCCCGAGTCCGACGAGTGACATCCCGATAGCGGCCGAGCGCCATGCCGAAACCACCTGCGCCCCGTTGGCTGCGATGTAACGTTGAGTGTTCATTTTCGGTTACGGGCTTGCGATGGGTTTTGGTGCGGGCACGGGAACTGCCTTATGTTTCTGGCTGGACGGCAGCGTCTTGGCCTTACGACTCGCGCCCTCGTGCGCCGCTGGCTGCATCGTGTCAGCAGACTGACTCGAAATGGTCCCGGTAGCCGGATCCTGATTCGGGGTCAGGCTGCCAGGCGCGATCTTTGCAGGGCTAGCATCCGGATTGGTGGATTGGGCAAAGACAGTCCCTGGCACCAATGCGGTGAGCGTCAAAAATACGGCAGCATACAAACTCTGAATTTTCGTCATGCCTTGTTCCTCCAGCGCTGGTTCCAATGCGAAGTGCACCGGGAGGACGTCATTAGGCGCGTCTTGCGGATGTTGCGATGTGCGCTTCCACACAGGATAAGCCGCAGTCCACGAGCATTGGCCGGACCCAGCGGATTGGCGGACGCGCTCGGCGCGCTCAGGAATGGGCCGCCAGCAGGGTCGCCACCTCGGTCTTGCCGGCACGCTCGGCGATGTCGAGGGCCGTGAGGCCACGGTTATCTCGCAGCGCCGTGTTGGCATGGCGTGCCAGCAGCAACCGTACGACTTCGGGATACCCCTCGCCGGCGGCCCACATCAGCGCTGTCAGGCCATTTTCGTACACGCCATCGACGTTGGCGCCGCCATCGAGCAGGGCGTTTACGGCCTCTACGTGACCATTTCCTGCCGCATAGACCATCGCCGACTTGCCAAGCTGATCGCGCGCATCCACCTTGGCGCCGTGCTGGATCAGCAGTCGAACGATGTCGGCATGTCCTTCGTACGCGGCTGACATCAGCGGGGTGACCTGTGCCGCATTGCCAAGCTCAAGGTCGGCTGCGTGATCGACTAGCAGTCGCGCCATCGCCAGATTGCCTTTGCGCGCAGCGAGGTTGAGCGGCGTGTCGCCGGCACGGGTGCGGGAATTGACATTGGCGCCTTCGGCAATCAGGTTGCCCAGGCGCACGGTATCGTCCTGCTTGGCGGCAATCATCAGCCGGGCGTTCAGATTGATCTCCTGTGCTACGGCCGGCGCTTGGCCGGCAAGGAGGAGCACGGCGAGCAGGCTGGCGAGCATTGTCTGTTTTTGGGTAGTGCGCTGCATGCAAGTTTTCCTGGTGGATGAAATGCGGTCTTGCGTGACCGGACGGGGCGAAGCGGCATGGCGATGGTTACGTGGCCGCGCGGACGGGGAGTTGGAGTGCGCAGGCTCTCCGGTCTCCGACTTGCGCGCAGCGCGCACGCCGGACAAGGCGATTTCCTTTGGGGCATCGTTTGCACTATTCTATTCTGCGCAGGCAAGGATGCACGAGTGCTGTGACGTGTGTGCGGAATTGTCCTGCCGCGACAACGAAGCTGGAAATCAACGATAACAATCGACACTTACCGCCCATTCAGAGCGGGGCCTTCGCGGCCGACCTAAAGGAGGATTGACGTATGAAGACATCATTGCGATCGCTGTTGCTTACCGCCAGTGTGATGGCTGCGGTATCGGCCATGGCTGCCGAGGAAATTACCGGCGCTGGCGCTCAGAAAGATGGCGCGATCCGCGCCAACGTGACTGTCAACCAAGGCATGCTGGATAACGCTGCCAAAAACATGACAGACAACCTTCATGTGAACGGCAATTACGGCCAGACCCGCTACGCCATGGCCAAGCAGATCAACGCGGGCAACGTCGGCAAGCTGAAGCCCGCCTTCGTGTTCCAGACTGCCGTGGTCGAGTCGATGGAAACGGCCCCTGTGGTGGTGAATGGCGTGATGTACGTCACCACGTCGTTTGATCATGTCTATGCGCTCGATGCCACCACGGGCAAGGAATTGTGGCATTACAAGCAAAAGCTCGGTCCGGTCGCCACCTACTGCTGTGGTCCGAACAACCGCGGTGTCGCCGTCGCCGGTGATAAGGTCTATCTGGGTACGCTGGATGCCAAACTGGTGGCGCTGGATGCCAAGACCGGCAAGATGCTCTGGGAGACCGAAATCGCCGACCCCGAAAAGGGCTACAGCGAAACCATGGCCCCCGTGGTCGCCGACGGCAAGGTGCTGATGGGCACCAATGGCGGCGAATACGGCATCCGTGGCTTTGTGAAGGCGTTTGACGCCGAGACCGGCAAGCTTGTGTGGACGTTCTACACCATTCCCGAGAAGGGCCATGAAGGTGTCTTCGCAACCAAGGATGCCGCCGGTCGCGACATGCACCGCGACATCGCTGCCGAAAAGGCCGAATTGGCGCGCGATGCCTCGTTCTACCAGACACTGGGCGGCGGCGTATGGATGACCCCGGCCATTGACCGGAAAGCGGGCCTGGTGTTCTTCACGGTTGGCAACCCGTCGCCGGACCTTTACGGCGCGAAGCGACCGGGCGACAACCTTTACACCGACTCGCTGGTGGCGATTGACCTGAACACCGGCGAATACCGCTGGCACTATCAGTATGTGGCCCACGATGTGTGGGATCTGGATGCGGTCAGCCCGCCGGTACTGGTGGACGTGAAGGACGAAAGCGGCAAGATGGTCGAAGGCGTCATCCACGGCGGCAAGACGGGCTATGTCTATGTGCACGATCGCAAGGATGGCCACCTGATCCGCCTGTCGAAGCCGATGGTGCCGCAAGACGGGGTGTGGAGCCTGCCGACGGCGTCCGGCGAGCGCATGGAACTCGGTGCTAATGGCGGCGTTGAGTGGTCGCCGATGGCGGTCAATCCAAAAATCGGTGCGGCGTATGCCGTCAACCTGCTGCAGCCGATGACCTACCACGTCGAAGAGGCCGCGTATCCGGGCGGTAAGCTGTGGCTGGGCGGGGCGTTCAAGACCATTCCGGGCGGCAAGCAGTCGGGTAACGTCACGGCGGTGGATTACAACACCGGCAAGATCCTGTGGCAGCAGCCGACGGATGAGCCAATGATGGGCGGCGCGCTGGCAACAGCAGGTGATCTCGTCTTCGCGGGCGAGGGCAATGGCGCCTTCAAGGCCTATCACGCCAAAACCGGCAAGGTGCTGTGGCAGTTCCAGTGTGGTGCGGGCGTGAATGCGCCGGCTGTCAGCTACATGGTGAACGGCAAGCAGTACATTGCGGTTGCCGCCGGCGGCAACTCGCAGCTGGACTTCAAGCGCGGTAACAGCGTGTTCGTGTTCGCGCTGAATTAAGTCGCCCACTGAGTATTCAGTGCAGTAACGACAGGGCTCCTTCGGGGGCCCTGTCACTTGGCAAGAGGATCGATCGTGAAACGATGGTTTGTTGTTGAATTGATGCTGGCGGCCACCCTGCTGCTGGCTGTTACCGCCCGCGCGGACGAGGATGTGGCCAGCAAGGCCGCTGTCTGTGAGGCCTGTCACGGTGCCCAGGGGAATTCGCGCGATGGCGCCTACCCGATCATTGCCGGCCAGAATGCCCGCTATATTTATCTGGAGTTGCGCGACTTCAAGGAAGGCCGCCGCAGCAACCCGCTGATGTCGCCGATGGCAGCGGCCATGAGCAAGCAGGACATGCAGGCCTATGCTGACTACTTTGCCGCTCAGAAAGAACAGCCTACGCCGTTCAAGGCGGATCTACGTAAAGCGGCTCTCGGCAAACAGAAGGCCGACGAAACGCTTTGCTCGATGTGCCATCAGGGAGAGTTCGTCGGGCAGAACGAGATCCCCAAGGTGGCTGGCCAGCATCCAGAATATGTGATCAAGCAGCTGATGGATTTCAAGAATCATGTGCGCACCAACGATGCCGGGAACATGTCCAGCGTGTCCAAGACCCTGACCGCCGAGGACATGGAAAACCTGGCCAACTACATCGCCACCCTGTACTGAAGTGTCTGCCCTGCGTCCGCCCTCGGTCGCAGGTCGGCCTCTGCGCCACCGCAAGCTTGGGCTGATGGGTTGTGCCTTGGGGGTGGCGCTGGGCGTTTTTGCCGCGGCGGGCGCGGCGGGCGCGGCGGATGCGGCGGATGCGGTGGATGCTGCGACTGCGGCAGCAACGCCGTCGGCGGTCTTGCCCGATCGGCCATCCGGCGACGCGCCAGGTCCAGCGGACAGTTGGTTGATCCGTAATGGCCGCTGGTTCGACGGAAACGCGTTCGTGGCGGACGAACGTCTGGTCCTGCAAGGGCGGTTTGTCGATGTCCTGCCGGGACCACCCCAGCGCACCCTGGATCTGCATGGGGCATGGGTGGTTCCGCCTTATGGTGAGGCCCATAACCACAATCTGGACGACCTTGCTCTCGCCCCGGCGCTGATCCGACGCTACTTGCATGATGGCGTGTTCTACCTGAAAAATCCGACGGATGTGGCGGAGCAGGTGGAACGCGTGCGTCCCTTGATCAACCGGCCTGACAGCGTGGATGCGGTTTATGCGCATGCGGGGATCACCGCCACCGATGGGCACCCCAGCCTGCTTTACCGCTTTGTCGCGGAACGTGAGGGCAACCCCTATCCCGGTGGGTATCGCGACCACGCTTACGTCTGTGTCGACAATGAACAGGATCTCGCCGCAGTCTGGCCGCGGCTGCTGGCGACCCATCCGGATTTCATCAAGATTTATCTGCTCTACACCGACTCCTTCGCCAAGCGGAGGGATGATCCCGCATTTCGCGGTCTGAAGGGGCTGGATCCGGCGCTGGTGGCCAAGGTGAGCGAACGTGCGCACGCTGCAGGGCTGCGCGTGACCGCCCACGTCGAGACAGCGGCAGACTTTTCAGTGGCAGTGCGCGGAGGGGTTGACGAGATTGCCCATCTGCCGGGATATACCTTTGGCGTTTTCAATGTCGAGCGCTTTGTCCTGGATCCGGCCGCTGTGGCTGATGCTGCCGCCCGTGGCGTAACGGTGGTGACCACCACGTCGATCGCACGGAATGACCCCGGCAACCGTCTCGCCCTGATTGAGGCCAATCAGGTAGCCAATCTGCGTGCCCTGCATGCTGCCGGTGTGCGTCTGGCCCTGGGCAGCGACGATTACGCCCAGACTTCGGTAGTCGAGGCCATGAACCTGCTTCGTCTGGAGGCATTCGACAGGCGCACACTGCTCAACCTGTGGACCCGTGACACCGCCATGGCGATTTTTCCGGGCCGATCTTTGGGGCAGTTGCAGGCCGGTTATGAGGCGAGTTTTCTGGTACTGGGTGGTGATCCGCTGGTCGATTTCCACGAGACCCAGCACATCCTGCTGCGTTTCAAGCAGGGTTGGCTGCTGCCAGACATGTAGGACGCGCAGCGAACCGACAGACCGCGCGGTCCTGTGCAGACTTGCCCACGATGGCCGCACGTCATAAGGGAACCGCGATGGACAGAAACGCGCAGCGCACGCTGAACGCGGTGTCGGAGCAGGCCGCTGGCTCCAGAACGATGTATACCTGCCCGATGCACCCGGAGATCCGCCAGGATCATCCAGGCAGTTGCCCGAAGTGCGGCATGTCGCTGGAGCCAGTCGTGCCGGTGCCCGGCGAAGACGATGACGGTGAGTTGCATGACTTTCAGCACCGCTTCTGGTGGACCCTCCCACTAACCCTCGTGGTGTTCGTCCTTGCCATGTTCGGTGCGCACCTGGATTTGATGGATGTTGGTACCCAGACCTGGGTAGAGTTCGCGTTCTCAACGCCGGTGGTGCTGTGGGCGGGCGCCCCCTTTTTCATCCGTGGGTGGCAGTCGGTGATGAATCGCAGCCCGAACATGTGGACGCTGATCTCGCTGGGTACTGGCGCGGCCTTCGGCTACAGCGTCGTGGCTATGCTGGCACCGCAAGTCTTCCCGCCGGTCTTCCAGTCCATGGGGCGCGTGGCGGTCTATTTCGAGGCGGCGGCGGTGATCATTTCGCTGACGCTGTTCGGGCAGTTGCTGGAACTGAAGGCGCGCTCCAAGACCTCTGCCGCCATCAAATCCCTGCTCGGTCTGGCACCCAGGACGGCACGACGCATCAATGCGGATGATAGCGAACAGGACGTGCCGCTGGGCGACGTCAAGGTGGGCGACCGCTTACGCGTGCGTCCTGGCGAGAAAGTGCCGGTCGATGGGGTCGTGACCGAAGGCGGCAGCGCGGTCGATGAATCCATGTTGACCGGTGAGCCGATGCCGGTGGCCAAGGCAGTCGGCGACAAGCTGATCGGTGCCACGCTCAACACCACTGGCGCGCTGGTGATGCGCTCGGAGAAGGTGGGGGAGGGCACGGTACTCGCAGGCATCGTACAGATGGTGGTCCAGGCGCAGCGCTCGCGGGCCCCCATGCAACGGATGGCCGACCAGGTCTCGGGTTACTTCGTTGTCGGTGTGCTCCTGGTTTCGGTGCTGGCCTTCTTCGCTTGGGGCCTGTTCGGGCCGCAACCCAGTTGGGTGTATGGCCTCGTCACTGCGGTTGCGGTATTGATCGTCGCCTGTCCCTGTGCCCTGGGTCTGGCAACACCAATGTCGATCATGGTTGCCACAGGAAACGCGGCCAACCAGGGCGTGCTGTTCCGCGACGCAGCAGCGATCGAGAACTTCCGCAAAGTCGATACGCTGATCGTCGACAAGACCGGCACGCTCACCGAGGGGCACCCGCGCTTCGACCGCGTGGTGGTTGTGACCGGCTTTGCCGAAGACGATGTGCTGCGTCTGGCCGCCAGCCTGGATCAGGGCAGCGAGCACCCCTTGGCTGCAGCCATCGTCGCCGCAGCGCGCAGCAAGGGCTTGACGCTCGAGAAGGTTGCGGGCTTCGACTCCGTTTCCGGAAGCGGCGTCAGGGGCGTGGTGGATGGTAAGACCTTGGCCCTGGGCAATGCCGCACTGATGACGCAACTCAAGGTTGCGATCGATCCCCTTCAGCCGCAGCTGGAAGCGCTGGCCAAGGAGGGAGCCAGTGTCATGATGCTGGCAATTGATGGGCATCCTGCCGGGTTGCTGGTGGTCTCTGATCCCATCAAGTCCAGCACAGCGGCCGCACTGGCCACACTTAAGGCATCGGGGCTTCGCGTCATCATGGCCACCGGTGACGGAATCGCCACCGCCAAAGCAGTCGCGGCCCGACTGGGCATTGATGAAGTGCATGGTGGCGTCAAGCCAGCGAACAAGTTAGCCCTGGTGACCAAACTGCAGGGCGAAGGCCGCATCGTGGCCATGGCAGGGGATGGCATCAACGACGCGCCGGCATTGGCCAAGGCCAATGTCGGGGTAGCCATGGGCACAGGCACAGACGTTGCGATGAGCAGTGCGCAGGTCACGCTCGTCAAGGGCGACCTGCGCGGCATCGCCGAGGCGCGGCTTATCTCTGATCAGACGGTCGCGAACATGAAGCAGAATCTGGCATTTGCCCTCGTCTACAACGCGATCGGCGTACCCCTGGCGGCGGGCGTGCTTTATCCGTTCACCGGGTGGTTGCTCTCGCCGATGATCGCGGCTCTGGCGATGAGCCTCAGCTCGTTGTCGGTGATCACCAATGCCCTGCGGCTGCGACAGGCTCCCGCAGCGAGCAAGCCGGTACGTCCGTAAGGCCGCCTCAGTGCGACCCCTCTTCACTTGCTGCGCGCTATTTCGGCAATCGCTGTTTCAGGTTGCATGGCGCGACCCCGCATTGGGTGCGCTGGCCGAGAAGCCCCCCGCTGGCCGCGCCCCCTGCGGTTTTATTCGCAATGACCTTTCAACCATGGGTGTAGGTATGTTCCCCTTCGGTGGAATACCCATCGAATACCTACTTCGAGATGTACTTTCATGCCTACATCGATCGTCAGATCGCCATTGGGTTCAAACCGGGAGCCGGGCCGTGCGGCAGTCGCTTTGAAACACCCGGCGGGAATCGAACCTGCGTTCGTGGAGACGTAAAGTATTGATTAATAATAGATAAAAAGTATTTTTGCGAAGTCATGGGCCCACTGCGGGCCCATTCAGATTTCCTCACTACGCAGGGGCAGACGCGATGGACCGGTGCGCAATGCGTGCCAACGAGGTTCTGCAGCTCCGAACCGATTGCCCTGGTGCACGGCGACCTGCAGGCAAAACTCAGCGACTCAACAGTTCCACATAGGCCTGGTAGCTGAAAATCCTGTTCTTCTTCTGCCCGGTCAACTCGGTGACGATGCCCAATTCCTCCAGCGCCTTTACCGCTGCGCTTGCGGTCGGGAACGTCGTCTCCAGTCGGCTCCGAACGTGCTCCACCGTGAATCGCGGCATCACCGGCAGCAGTTCGAACAAGCGGTAGCTGACAGGGCTCGCCTTGGGTGACTGCAGCAAGCGTCTGCGGTCCGCCGTGATCAAGCTGGCCCCCTCGATGATGCTCTTCTCTGCGTTGGATGCCGACATGCCCACTCCGAGAGGGCCCAACACAAACAGTCTGGTCATGCACTGCGGCGACCGGTGCCTTATTCGCTGCAGAAAATGCGGTGAATAAATTGCTTATGCGGAGGATATGCCCCATAATCTCCGCATGAAAAGCGGCGATTGTACCTACGTCTGGCAAGCCAGCGACTGGCCAAGCTGGCGCTTTGACATGACTGCACTCGCCCA
>CAITLJ010000071.1 GCA_903893215.1 uncultured Ferrovum sp.
CGCGGGAGATCGATCAGGAGTAAACAGCATCCACCCCATGCGTCGCTTCGCTCCGACTGTCCACGTTGCCGTGGACTGGGTGTCCAGTTTCAAATGGAATCGCTGTCCAGTTTCGGCGGAATGCGCAGTACCATGATGATAGGCGGCTCGGGTGGTGGAGGGTCTGACTATCGGGAGTGACCCTTTTGGATCGACCTCGACGATGCGTCGGGCGTGCCCGGAATCGGCAGCTACGCGGCAGTCTTCGTTTGATGACGTCACCGGGATTATTGACCCCCGCAGTCGAGGCTAGCACACTGGTGAACGTCAGCAAACCGGCTCCTTCGTGGCGGGCGTCACCCGGCCAGAAGCCGGTGGTCGCGGTGAGCCGCTTTCGGGATGCTCATTTCGGTAGGGCCACCTTGCGATGATCAACGTTCCTGGACAGCGACAGTCTCCAAGCCGGTCAATGCAAACTGTGCTTATGCTTATCTTGGTTGCCGGGAATCTTGTGGCCTTTGCCGAATGGGTCGCGTTTGGTGGTGCCGCGAGCGCCGGTGATGCAACCGGCATGTACGGCAGCTTTTACCGCTTCACAGCCGCGATGTTGCCCGTACTGCTGGTTATGCTAGTCGTTGATATTGGCGGCGTTCTATGGGGCGTTCTGGCAGCAGCGACCAAGGTGCGGTCACCATTCAATCGCTTCGCGCTGCTGGCCGCGCTCCCTTGGGTTGTCGCCGTTGCTCTTGTGATGGTCAGGCGCTAATGGCGATGAACCGGAGCAACGGCCTTTTCTGGCATGCGGCTGCTTTGGGGCGCGGTATTCAAGGCATTCTGCTTGCGCTTCGGGTCGACATTGGAATGTCATACGGGGAAATGCCGTTGAATACAAGAGCAGTTCTGATTGGAATATTGAATTGGGCCTTTCTGGTCGTTGTTGCAGGTTCTGTGCGGGCGCAATCGACGAATGAAAGCACCGCCCCATGCAATCAACCAGGATCGACTGCGGATACGGCGAATTGTTTCGACGAGGCGTTGCATACGGCTGACAACAAGCTTAACCGCACATACGAGCGCGTTCGTCAAGTATTGAAGTCCAGACCCGAAGATCTTGCGAGACTGGTTAAGGCCGAACGGAGCTGGATCGCATATCGTGATTTGACTTGTGAAGGCGAATACGGCCTCTACGGAGGTGGAACAGGTGGTCCCCCAGCAAGGATTGCATGTCTGCGTGCAGAAACCTTGAGCAGAGAAGCGAGCCTGCGGCGTTCGTACGGTTGGCTCGTGGAGAAGTTCGGCGAATAGATCTGCTCCTTGCGCGGACCGTGAACGGCTTTCTACTTGGCCCCCAGAGATCATGGAGGAGGCCGCAACTGAATGTCGGCACTGGGTCGAGTTCGGACCATCGCGTTTCGTGAACCCGAATCGCGGCATACCCGACCTCATCGGCCAGTCGAACTGCAGATCATGAATGTGGCTTGCTGGCGACGTCAGCCAGCTTGTCTGCAAGCCAAAGCTTGATCAGGGACTGGCGGGTGACGCCGACTCGCTGCGCCTCATGGTCAAGGGATTCGACCATCCAACTCGGGAAGTCAACATTGACGCGTTTGACATCCAGGCCGGCACGTTTAGCGCGACCGAGATCCAGCTGGTCCAGGATGGATCCGCCGGCATCGAATTCGTGATCAAAGTCCTTTGCTTTCATACAGGGCAACCTCGTCGTCCCGTGACCGGCGGACCGATATCAATCGAATGCTTCCACCGCGCCGTGTGATTACGGCAGACCAATGCTTCGTGCCAATCTTGCCGATGAGCAGCCATCGAGGTTCGTCGCTGACCCGCGCTGGAATTTCAAGAAGCTCGGGGTCTTCCCACAGTGCTTGGGCCGCAATGAAGTCGATACCATGTTTTGCAAGATTCCCGGCGCTCTTCTCTGGATCGAACTCGAAGGCCATACGGGTTCCGGGGAAGATCTGAAAAGGCATGAAAAGTATACCGAAACGGCGCTGAGAGGCAAGCCATCGATGCGGCCTGACTGGGCGGTGGACCGGCGGCTCAGGGTCGAAAGCGGGCACCCGCGAAAGGGCAAGCGGTCATTCGCCGACCCCTCTTCCGCTTGTGTTCCGCTGGCCGTCCTGACCTCCCGTGGCCGCTCGGCTGCGTGCTAATCCTTCCGCAGCACCCCCTGCGCGGCAAGGGTTTTCACCAGCCGCGTTTCACTTTCCGGATTAGCCCGCTCACGGCGTTTGCCCCGCACCATCAGGGCCTTGCTCACAGCCCGCCTGCGCACCGCGCCGGTCCAGAGCGGAACTGGACCCATCGAATACCTACGTTGAGATGTACTTTCATGCCTACATCGATCGTTAGATCGCCATTGGGTTCAGACCGGGAGCGGGGCCGTGCGCCAGCCCCTGTGAAACGCCCAGTGGGATTTTCGAATGGGATCGTGGATCGTGTCCCCGTATCGCATGCAGCGCCTCCGGCGTGGCTGCATCTGCAGGATGTTTAACGCCCTCAAATACATACTCTTCAGGCAATCCCGAGATAGACTCTGGGAATGCAAGCCATCCAACCGATCACTGCTCATAACCTGCGTGACCTGCGCGCCGTCTGCGGCAACTGTTCAATGCGTGAACTTTGCCTGCCGGTCGGCCTGGACCAGCAGGAGATTGCCACCCTCGATTCCCTGATCAGCAGCCGACGGCGCCTGCAGCGCGGTGAAGCGCTATATCGCACCGGAGATGTTTTCACTTCGCTGTATGCAGTGCGTCGAGGTTTCCTGAAGACTTACGTCCTGCATGAGGATGGGCGCGAACAGGTCACCGGCTTCCAGATGACCGGCGAAATCCTCGGCATGGATGCGATCAGCACGGATCGCCATGCCTGCGACGCACTCGCGCTCGAGGACACAGAAGTTTGCGAAGTGCCCTTTGATGCGCTTGAGCGCCTGAGTGGCACCATCCCAACGTTGCAGCGCCACTTTCACAAGACCCTCAGCCGCGAAATCGTGCGCGATCAGGGGCTGATGCTGCTGCTCGGCAGCATGCGTGCGGAAGAGCGGCTGGCGGCATTCCTGCTCAATCTCAGTCAGCGTTTAAGCGATCGCGGCTACTCACGCAGCGAGTTTCACCTGCGCATGACCCGCGAGGACATTGGCAGCTATCTGGGAATGAAGCTCGAAACGGTCAGTCGCACGCTGTCGCGGTTCCAGGACGAGGGCCTGCTGGCCGTGCAAGGCAAGGCAATCCAGCTGCTCGACCTGGAGCGGCTGAGGACGCTGACGTCCTGCCGTTAGCCAGCGCCTGGCCATCCTGCCAGGCATGTTCCGTGACCAGCGGATCACGATATGTAATCGCAATCCAGAGCGTCAGGGCGCCCCAGCAAATGGCCGTCAGCGGCGCGGCCATCAGCAGCCAGGGCCAGGGATGGCGATACCAGCGGGTGGGCGTGCTGACGACTGAATTCATGGCGAATGGCTCCTGGTTGAACTGAACTGACGTCCCAATCCTGCAAAAAACTGGGTTTTACTGTATGCCTGCACCCGGGCATCGTCGGTGGCCTGCACACTCAGGACAATCAGGCTGCGTGACTGCGTGAGCGCATCGAGATCGGCATCGACGTCCACGGCCAGTTGTGCGCTGCTCAGGGCGGGTACTGCCAGGCGATGCACGCCGGACCCTAGCCGCACGCCGGGCACACCACTGACGTGCACCTCAAACTGGCGGGCGTGATGGCTCATGTTGAGCACCTGCAGGCGATAGACGTTTTCCAGGCTGCCATCGGGCGTGTCACGCTCCATCACTGCGCGATCGCGCATCACATCGAGCCGCACCGGAACGCGCGTGAGCAGGACCCCACCAAGCGCTGACACCACCACCAGCAGCAACCCGGTGTACAACAGCACCCGGCGGCGCAGCAGCGGATGCGGTGCCGGACAGGCCACTGTGCCGCACACCGGCGCTCCATTGCTGGCGCACCCTGGGCAGGACGGCGCGGCGCGTGCCAGCAAGCGTTCGCTGGTATACCGGATCAATCCGGTCGGCGAGCCCTGCCGGCGCATCATGCTGTTGCAGGCGTCTACGCACAGGCCGCAATTCAGACATTCAATCTGCAGGCCCTGCCGGATGTCGATGCCGGTCGGGCAGACCTGCACACAGAGGTGGCAATCGATGCAGTCGCCGAGACCATGGTCGCTGCTCTGCCGCGAGCGTCCGCCGCGCGGCTCGCCACGCACGGGGTCATAGCTCACCGTCATGGTGTCGGCATCCATCATCACCCCCTGGAAGCGTGCGTAGGGGCACATGTATTTGCATACCTGCTCGCGCATCCAGCCGGCATTGCCATACGTGGCGAAGCCATAGAACAGCACCCAGAAGGTTTCCCAGCCGCCTGCCTGCCGCGCCAGCAGACTGGGCACCAGGTTACGGATCGGCGTGAAATAGCCGACAAAGGAGATCCCGGTCCAGAGGGCCAACATGCCCCACAAGGCATGCTTGGCGCTTTTGCGCGCCCACTTGTTGAGGTTCCAGTGACCGGCATCAAGCTTGCGGCGCGCGGTCCAGGAGCCTTCAGTGATTTGCTCCAGCCACATGAACAGGCTGGTGTACACCGTCTGCGGACAGGCAAAGCCGCACCACAGGCGACCGGCCACCGCTGTGAACAGGAACAGCGACAGCGCGCACGCCACCAGCAATCCGGTCAGCAGGATGAAATCCTGCGGCCACAGCGCAAGTCCGAATAACTGGAAGCGGCGACTCGCAATATCAAACAGCACGGCCTGATGGCCATCCATCACCAGCCAGGGCGTGCCGTAGAACACACCCTGGGTGATCAGCACCATCAGCCAACGCAGGCGCGCATAGTAGCCCTGCACCGCACGCGCATAGATGGTCGGCGCGGCGGCATACAGGCTGCCGCCACCTGCCGGGTCAGTGGCTGAGGCCATACACGTAGGCAGCAAGCAGATGGACTTTGCCTGCCCCCAGACGCTCCTTGTGCGCAGGCATTTGACCATGACGCCCGAACGTGACGGTCTGCGTGATGTCCTGCTCACTGCCGCCGTACAGCCAGGTCTTGTCGGTCAGATTGGGCGCGCCGATGGCCTGGTTACCCTTGCCCTCCGGGCCATGACATGCGGCGCACAGCATGTCGAAGCGCGTCTTGCCTGCTGCCGCGAGCGTCGCGTCATGCGCTGCCCCGCTCAGGGAGCGCACATAGTTCACGACCTCGTGCACGCCCTGCGCACCCAGCACGTTTCCCCAAGCCGGCATCTGGCCCTGGCGGCCATTCAGAATGGTCTGCTCGATCACGACCGGGTCACCACCATACAGCCAGTCCTGATCGCGCAGGTTCGGGAAGCCGCGCTGGCCGCCACCGTCGGATCCATGACATTGCGCGCAGTGATTCAGGAACAGGCGTTGCCCCATTTCATGGGCCACTGGATCCTGGGCCACTTGCAGCAGATCCATGGCAGCATATTTCTGCAGCACGGGATTCAAGGTGGCCTCGGCAGCCGCCTGCTCACTGGCGTATTGGCCGCGCGAAGTCCAGTGCAGTAGACCCTCCCAGTCCCCAAGGCCCGGGAACAGCGACAAATAGCCCAGACCGAAGGCAATGCTGAGATAGAACATGATTAACCACCAGCGTGGCAGCGGATGGTTGAGTTCCTGCAGGTCACCGTCCCAGACGTGCCCTGTCGCCGAGTTGGGGTCCAGCGCTGGTAAGCGACGCGACATCATGCGCAGCAGGAACAGGCAGAATACAATGCCGCCCAGCGTCAGCGCCGTGATCCAGATATTCCAGAATCCAGACGTGAAGGGACTCATGGCTGACCCTTCCGTCCAGTGGCATGCGGCGGAACGCGCAGGGAGACCGCCGGACGGTGCGCTGCGGCGCGCGCGTGTCGTGCGCCAGGCGGCTGGTCTTCGAGGAAGGGGATATCAGCATCATCTTCAAAGCGACGCCGTTGCGGGCCGGCGTACGCCCACGCCAGGATGCCAAGAAACACCGTCAGGCTCAGCACGGTGGCCGCCACGCGCAGTTCGATCAGATCCATGATCAGTTCACTCCTTGCAATGCAATACCCAGCCCCTGCAGGTAAGCGATCAGGGCGTCCTGCTCGGTTTTTCCGGCCACAGCTGCTGCCGCGCCAGCAATGTCGGCATCCACGTAAGGCACGCCGACAGTCCGCAGCGCGCGCAGCTTGGCCGGCGTATCGTGACCATCCAGCCTGGCGTCGGCGAGGAACGCATAAGCCGGCATGTTGGATTCCGGCACCACGTCGCGCGGATTGTTCAGGTGCGCGCGATGCCAATCATCGGAATAGCGCTGCCCGACCCGGGCCAAATCCGGCCCGGTGCGCTTGGAACCCCACAGCAACGGGTGATCCCACGCCGATTCTGCAGCCACCGAAAAATGGCCATAGCGTTCGGTCTCGGCGCGGAAGGGACGGATCATCTGGCTGTGGCAACCGACACAGCCTTCGCGGATGTAAATGTCGCGCCCTTCCACCTGCAGGGCGGTATAGGGCTTCATGCCCGGCAGCGCGTGCGTGGTGGATTGCTGGAAAAACAGCGGCAGGATTTCCACCAACCCGCCAACACTGACGACCAGCAACACCAGCACTACCAACCACGGGATGCTGGTTTCGATTCTTTCATGGGTAAATGACATGCGAGACTCCTTGTGTCCTGTCCAAACGGGGCTTCAGGCCGGGTGCAGCGCAGCGATCGGCGCGTCCACCGGGTGGCCGGCACGGATGGTCTTCCAGGTATTCCAGGCCATCACAAACATGCCGGAGAGCACCACCAGACCGCCAACCAGGCGCACGAAGTAATAGGGATAGGTGTTCTTCACCACTTCAACGAATGCATAGGTGAGCGTGCCGTCGGCATTCATTGCGCGCCACATCAGGCCTTCCATCACCCCGGCAATCCACATCGATGCGATGTACAGCACCACACCGATGGTGGTGACCCAAAAGTGCAGAGAAATGGCCGCGATGTTGTGCATCTGGTCACGGCCCCACAGGCGCGGGATCAGGTAGTACATGCTGCCGATCGAGATCATTGCCACCCAGCCAAGCGCACCGGAATGCACGTGGCCGATGCCCCAGTCGGTGTAATGCGAGAGCGCATTCACCGTCTTGATCGACATCATTGGCCCCTCGAAGGTGGCCATGCCGTAGAACGACACCGACACCACCAGGAACTTGAGAATCGGGTCCGTGCGCAGTTTGTCCCACGCCCCGGACAGCGTCATGATCCCGTTGATCATGCCGCCCCAGCTTGGCGCGAGCAGGATCAGCGAGAACACCATGCCGATGCTCTGCGTCCAGTCCGGCAGCGCGGTGTAGTGCAGGTGGTGCGGTCCCGCCCACATGTAGGTGAAGATCAGCGCCCAGAAGTGCACCACCGACAGTCGGTAGGAATATACCGGCCGGCCAGCCTGCTTCGGAATGAAGTAATACATCATGCCGAGGAAGCCTGCTGTGAGGAAAAATCCGACCGCATTGTGGCCGTACCACCACTCCACCATGGCGTCCTGCGCACCGGCATACGCCGAATAGGACTTCCACAACGTCACCGGGATTTCCGCACTGTTGACGATGTGCAGGATGGCGACCGTGAGCACAAAGGCGGCAAAGAACCAGTTGGCCACATAGATGTGACGCACCCGGCGGATCGCCAGCGTGCCGAAGAAATTGATCGCGTAGATCACCCAGACCACGGCGAGCAGGATGTCGATCGGCCACTCGAGTTCTGCGTATTCCTTCGAGGTGGTGATGCCCAGCGGCAGCGTGATCGCGGCAAGCAGGATCACCAGCTGGTAGCCCCAGAAGTGCAGGCTTGCGAGACGGTCGCTGAACACCCGGGTCTGACAGGTGCGCTGGACCACATAGTAGGAGGTTGCCATCAGGGCACTGCCACCGAATGCGAAGATCACGGCATTGGTGTGGAGGGGGCGCAGTCGTCCATAGCCCAGCCAGGGCAACCCAAGACTGAGGTCTGGCCAGATCAGTTCGGCGGCAATATACACGCCCACCACCATGCCCACGATGCCCCAGATCACCGTCATCACGGCAAACTGGCGCACCACCCGGTAGTTATAGGTTTGGGGCGGCACACCGGTGCTGGTGGTGCCCGGCAGGTCGAGACCTGCGGCGATGGCGTTCATGGCTTGAAATGCTCCTTGTTGAGTGCGGCTGATTGTTGCGCAGCCGGCGCGGGTGCACCTTGATCCACGTCAAGCGGAGGCGGGTTGCGGTCGTCGTCGGCAATCACGCTGAAGCCGGGCGATTCAAGATCATCAAACTGACCGTGCTGGCTCATCAGCACGAGCATCCCGGCGGCCAGCAGGGCGAGTACCACGCTCAGGGGAATCAGGATCACCAGCACGTCCATCAGGCACGCCCGCCGCGCGTGGCATTCAGCACCACCAGCAGGCTGCTGACCGACATGCCGAGTCCGGCCTGCCACGGCGTGAGCCAACCCGCTGCAGCCAGTGGAATCGCGACCAGGTTGTAGACCGTGGCCCAGGCCAGGTTCTGTCGCATCCTGCGCAGCGCACCGCGCGCTTCGCTGACCGCCTGTGCCAGGACTGCAAGTGAGGCTGCCGGAATCACCGCATCGGTGCCACGTGCCAGCGCTTCGGCGAGGTGACCCATGCCGATTGACAGGTTGGCTGCGGCGAAGCCGGGCCCGTCATTCAGGCCGTCGCCGACCATGACCACCGGTCCGACACCCGGTGCATCCTGCAGCGCACGCACTGCATCGTGCTTCTGCTGCGGCGTAAGCCCACCGTGCGCATCCGCTATGCCCAGTTGGGCGGCCACCGCCTGCACACTTGCCGAATGATCTCCGCTGAACAGGCACACCCTGATCTGCAGTTGCTGCAACCGGGCGACGACGGACTGTGCATCCGGTCGAAGCGCATCCTGAAAAACGAAACTGGCGTGCAGTCCGTCTGCCGTGCCGAGCCAGGCCACGCTGCCATTGCCATTGCCATTGCCATTGCTGTTGCTGTCGCTGTCGCTGTTGCCGGGGGCAGGTGTCGTCGGTGCCGGTGTCGCTGCTGTGGGCTCTGCTGCGTCTGCAGGTCGCAAGCCGACGGCTAAGGCGCCTGCGTCAGCGTCTGGCACTGGCACTGGCACTGGCACGATGGGCACTGTCGGCTCAGCGTCAGGGCGCCGGAGAGCGGCCACATAGCCAGGCTGGCCCAGCCGCCAGCGCACCCCGTCGCAGATGCCCTCCACCCCTTGCCCTAGCGCAGACCGGGTCACCTGCATGTCGCTGCGCACGCTGCCGGCCTCAGCTGCCGCAACAAAGCGGCTCAATGCCTGCGCCAACGGATGGGCCTGACCGCTCTCCAGCGCAAGCACATGACCGGCCAGCACCGCCTGGCGCTGCGCCGATACGCCCTGCCAGTCCGCCTGGACCGAGGGACGACCCTGGGTCAGTGTGCCAGTCTTGTCAAAAACGATCGTGCGCGTCTGCGCCAGTGTTTCCAGCGTGTGGCCTTGCAGCACAAGCATGCCATTGCGCCCGAGCCGTGCAGTGCTCGCCGCCAGCGTGGCAGGGACTGCCAGCGCCAGGGCACACGGACAGGACACCACCAGCATCGCCACCAGCACTGGCAGTACCTGTGCCGGATCACGCCAGCTCCAGTAGAGCGCCACCAGCACACACAGCAGCAATAAGCCAGCCACAAAATGCCGCGCAGCACGATCCGCCAGTGTGGCAAGCGGCGCACGACTGGCGAGCGCCTGGTCCATCTGTCTCATCATGCGCGCCAGCACGGTGCCGGGCCCCACGGCGTCCACCTGCACGTCGAGCCGCTGGCTAAGATTGGTACTGGCCGCCAGCACGCGATCGCCAGGCTGACGCCACACCGGAGCGTGCTCGCCGGTCAGCAGGGCTTCCTCCACCGGACCACAGCCCTGCACGACGTGGCCATCGGCTGGCAGGACGGCACCAGGCTCCACCCGGATGCAATCGCCAGGCACCAGTTGCTGAACACTGCAATCCTCGGTCAGCCCTGTTGCTGGATCGATTCTTTGTGCCTGCAGCGGCGCCGGCCGCGTGTGTTGCGCCGTCAGCACCAGCGCGCGCCGACGCACACTGCGTTCCAGCCAGCGTGCCGCCAGCAGCAGGAACACCAGCATCGCGATGGAATCGAACCACACCGGACCGGTACCGCGCAGCATTGCATGCACACTGCCGCCGGAAGCCGCCAGCAAGCCCAGCGCAATGGGCTGATCCATGGTGAGCAGACGCTGGCGGGCCGCCTGCCAGGCCGACACGAAGAAACTACGTGCGGCGTAAAGCAGAACCGGCATGGTCAGGGCCAGACTGGCCCATTGCATCAGGCGCAATTGGGCAGTGGTGATCTCGCCCGGCGCGGCCAGATACACCGGCAGCGTGTACATCATCACCTGCATCATGCCAAGACCCGCCACCACCAGTTCGGCCAGTTCGCCACGACTGCGTGCTTCGCCAGCTGCTGCCATCCGCTGCAGGTCCCACGGGCTGGCGTCGTAGCCGATCGCGCGCAGTGCCTCCAGCACACGCGACAGCGCGAGCTGTTCTGGCTTCCAGCGCAGCACCATCCGCGCAGCGCCGGCATTGACGCGTACGGAGGTAACGCCCGGCAATCGGCCAAGGCGGCCTTCGATCAGCCAGGCGCAGGCGCCGCAGTGCAGTCCCTGCAGCAGCAGGTGCGCCTCACGCTGGCTTGGCGCAGGAATCCCGGTGTCCCGCGCATCCACCCTGACCACGAAACTGGACTGGAACCCGGCATCGTCGAACAATGCGGCAGCCACCCTGCCTTCTACTCTTGCATCTACCTGTTCAGGCACTGCGAGCTGCGCAAGGTCAGGTGGCAGTGCACGCCGGGCCGGTGCCGGGCTGCTGCGCGCCAGATAGTACGCGCCCATGCCACTGGCTTCGATCGCCGTCGCAATGGCGGCGCAGCCGGGGCAGCACATGGCGCGCTCAACGCCGGCGATCCGGGCCTGCCACTGGTTCGCCGGGGGTACTGGCGCCGCGCAATGAAAGCAGGACAACTCGCTCAGGACCGGTCCGGGGAGTCGAGCGTTCATGTGCACACCCAGGCCACCAGCTGCGGACCGGCCAGCCAGTTGACCAGCCCCAGCACGCCGGTCAGCGCGATCAGGAAACCCGCCGCCCGGCGCAGGTGACCCTGGCGCAACAGGCTGAGCCGGATGCCACCGGCGGCCATCCACAGCAGCGGCATCGTACCGAACGCGAAGCAGGCCATGGCGGCGGCCCCGCGCGCCGGCGTGCCCAACGCCGTCGCCGCCGCCAGCATGGTGTACAGAAAGCCACAGGGCACCAGCGCCCAGAGACATCCCATCAACAGGGCACGCAGTGGCGTGCGCGGTGGCATCCAGCGGCCGAACAGCGGCAGCATGCGCAGGAAACCAATTGCGCCGGCCTGCTCAAGTGCCTGCAGCGGACTGCGCCAGCCCATCAACTGACCGCCAGACAGCACCAGTGCAGCGCTGGTGAGTCCCACCAGCAGGCCTTGCATGATCGCCAGCCAGGGCGAACTGTGCACAAACCAGCCGGCGCCACCAGCCACAGCACCGAGCACTGAGTAGCTGAGCAGGCGCCCACCCTGCCAGCCCAGCAGCCAGCGGATCTGCGGACCGCGTGCGTCGTGCAGCAGCATCGCCATGCCAGCCACCCCGCCGCACATGCCGAGGCAATGCAGCGACCCGGCAAGTCCGAACAGGAAGGCACCCAGCAGGGGACCGTAAAGGGCAAAAGTGCTCATGTGGCCAGTCTGCCCAAAGAGCGCGGTGGCAACGTTGATGCAGATCAAGATCGCTGGCCGCGTCATCGGTCAAACTGCACTTCCCCGATAAATCACAGTGAATGTTCCCGCCATGACAGGATTGTCTGCCCCAAGCCCCATTCCGCATCGCAAGGTGCTGCGCAGCTGGCTGCTGCAATGTGCCGGTCGTGAAACGTCTTATGCATTGACCCTGCTGATCACCGACCTGACGTTGTTCAGTCTGGCCATCGCCGGTGTGGTGCGTCTGGATGGTATCGGTGCGAAACTGTTGTCTTCCCTGGCGGGTGGCTTCCTGATCGGACGCCTGTTCATCCTTGGGCATGACGCCTGTCATCAGAGTTTCACGCCGCATCGCCGCCTGAACCGGTGGCTGGGCCGCCTGGCTTTCCTGCCTTCGCTCACGCCGTTCAGCCTATGGGATGTCGGCCACAACGTAGTCCATCACGGCTATACCAACCTGAAGGGTGTCGATTTTGTCTGGGCGCCGGCCACGCCAGCGGAATTCGGCCGCATGACCGCGCTGCGCCAGCAACTGGAGCGCTGCTATCGCAGTGGCTGGGGCTGCGGCCTTTACTACCTGATCGAAATCTGGTGGAAGCGGATGTTCTTTCCGGCGCCGGAGCACCTTGCGGCGCGGCGTCCGGTGTTCCTGTACGACAACCTGCTGATCAGTGCCGGCGCGGTAGTATGGCTTGGCGGACTGGCCTGGGCGGCGCACGCCACCCGTCAATCACTGCTATTGCTCGAAGGGCTGGGCTTTGTGCTGCCTTTCCTGTTCTGGAACACCATGATCGGTTTCGTGGTGTATGTGCACCATACCCACACCGCAGTGCGCTGGCACGACGACAAGCGCGTATGGGCGGCGGACGTGCCGTTTGTCTCGACCACCGTGCACCTGACCTTTCCGCGTCCCCTGGGCGCCTTGTTGCATCACATCATGGAACACACCGCGCATCACGTCGACATGGGCATTCCGCTTTACCACCTGGCTGCTGCGCAGCAGATACTGGAGGCGCGCTTGCCCGGGCGCATTGTGGTGCAGCCCTTCAGCTGGCACTGGTATTTTGCGACTGCGCGCCGCTGCAAACTGTACGATTTCCGGCGCGACTGCTGGACCGATTTTGCCGGCCAGCCGCAGTTGCAGGCCTGACACAGCGCTCACTGCGCGCCACCCGCTCATGCGACAGTGCCGGACGGGCGCATCACCAATTCAGGTTGACGCGCCTTCCCTGGCAAGACGTCTGTTCCTCACCGCCCGTAATTGGGTCCTGGACAATGCAGGATATAGCGGCGGACTGATCAGTTTCGAGAGCGCTGTGGCGGCAAGTGCGGAAGCCATGAGACTGAATACCATATTGTGCCCGTCGACCATTTCCATGACGACGATGAACGCCGTCATGGGCGCCTGCGTCGTTGCCGCGAGGAAGCCTGTCATCCCAAGCGCGATGAGCGGAGCGGTCAATGGAATTTCCAGCCACTGGCTCACGTCATAGCCCAGCGATGCACCGATGCTGAGCGCCGGCGCAAACAGTCCCCCCGGAATCATGCACAGCGTCGTCAGCCAGGTCGCGAAAAACTTGAAGAACGTGGTGGCGCCGCTTCCCGCGACCTTGCCTTCGAGCAGGTTTCTGGTGAGCTGGTAACCACTGCCGTAGGTCGCGCCGTGGGTAACGATGCCAATGACGGCGACAGCAAGACTGCAAACGGCTGCGAAGAGAAAGGGATGGCGATGCCGCCAATTGAGCACTGGGCTGCGGCCTGCATGACTGGCAGAGATCACCACCAGACGGGAAAACAAACCCCCGGCCAGACCCGCGATGAATGTTGCAAGCAGGGCGGGGAGCAGGAGCGAGACACTGATTTCCCGCGCATGGATCACCCCGAAATAACTGGCATCACCCTGCAAGGCCACCCCCAACAGTCCTGAAATCACAATCGCAGTGATGATCAGGCCGCTTGGGCGCTGTTCAGGCGTTCGCGACAACTCCTCAATGGCAAACATCACTCCGGCAAGCGGCGCATTGAACGCCGCAGCGATTCCCGCCGCTCCGCCGGCGACCAGAAGGCCGCTCCTGTCAACAGGTGTGATCGGGCCAAGCAGGCGCCGTGCGCTGTACATCACTCCGGCAGCCAGCTGCACGGAGGGGCCTTCGCGTCCAAGGGAGAGTCCGCCGAGCAGCCCGGCCGAAGTCAGCAACCACTTGGCAATCGACATCCGGAAGGATACGAAAGCAGACCGCTCTGTTTCGCTGAGGGTGTGGTTCATCGCTGACATGACCTGTGGGATGCCCGATCCGGCGGCACCCGGGGCAAAACGTCTCGTCAGCCATAAACTGGTCAGGGTAATGGCTGGCATCCACAGCAGGGTCAACCACCACGGGGTCGCCGCCAGATGGAAAAACATCTGCAGTGCAAGGTCCCCCAGACGATTCAGCAGCACCACCCCAAATCCGGCAGCGGCAGCGAACAGGATAATCACGAAGCGTGCGTACCATCGCTTTGGATCGGTGAAATGTCGCCGGGAATGATGGAGTGGTGACGAACGTCCGAACGCACTCACAGGAGAGTCCACCGCGGAAACTGGAGTTGGGCGTTAAACTGTGTCACGACATGAACGCGAGTTTTTCGAAGTTGAAACCGGACCGGCCAAAGACTGCTGCCACTGAAAAAACCAGCTCCGGCGTGGATATGACCCCACTTGCTGGAATCGGTCAATCTTCGGCTACCCGCGTACTCAGGCGCTTTCGCGTCGTGTTCAACACCGTCAAAAGTCACTTTCGGGAAATCGAGCGGCTGACTGGCGTTGGCGGGGCTCAGCTCTGGGCGTTGAGCGTGATTGCTGACGCCCCGGGTGTGGGGGTGAGTGCACTGGCGACCGCCATGGACATCAAGCAATCGACCGCCAGTAATCTGGTGAAATCCCTGATTGCCAGCGGCTACGTGGTTCAGAAAAAAGGGCAGCCAGACCGCAGGACGACGTCCCTGACGGCCTCGGCCAGCGGATTGGCCGTTCTTCAACACGCCCCAGGCCCATTCAGTGGGGTCTTGCCGGATGCTCTGGTCAAACTCGATCCTGCCATCCTTGAGCGTCTCGACCGCGATCTTGGCGCCCTGATCGAGACGCTTGAAGCCGATATGCGTGCGGCCAATATTCCGCTTGCAGACCTCTGAACACTCGGCTTAGTGGTCGGGATAAACCAGATCTGCCCGGCGGTTGCGTGACCAGCTTTCTTCGTCACTGCCGTTTGCCACGGGCTTCAACTTGCCCCAGCTGCGGGCTTCGAGTTGCCCTGCGTTCACACCACGCAGCTCCAGAGCCTTCACAACAGCATCGGCACGACGCTGTCCCAGGGCGAGGTTGTATTCCGCACTGCCGCGCTCGTCGGTATTGCCTTCCACGCTGATCTTGATGTTGCTGTTTTTGCTCAAGAATGCCGCATGGGCGTCGAGCAGGCTTGAGTACTTGTTGATCACGCTGGCATCGTCAAATCCGAAGTAGATCTGACGGTCCCGATAAATCGGGTTGTTCGGGTCGAGGTAAGCCGGCAGTACAGACTTTGCAGCCTCCATTTGCGTCGGCTTTGCGGCAGGCTGGGGCTGTGGTGCCGCCGGGGCGACAGGAGCGACCGAAGCCGTTTTCGGCGCTTCCACTGCCGCAGCAACGGGTGTCGGCTTTGCCGGCGCGACCGTCGGGTTGGAGCTGCAGGCGGCCAGCACGGACACGACAGCGAATGCGGCAAATTTTTGAAGGTTAGTGACTGGCATGATGTTCTCGTAGCTCCTGTGTCGGTCTTGGGGGCGGTCACGATCCGTCGGTGGACGGCGAATCAATGGCACGATTATGCCCCAAATATACATTTGTACAAATGTATAAAGACGAAGGCAAAAACAGCGCTGTTGCAAATTGCCAACCTCCTGCCAGCCAGGAAGCGAACAGCTGCGTCGAGTCGGAAAGCGGGTGCCTGATTGACCCGACCGCCATGGGGGCCAGCCAACCGTGCGCGATGTCTTCGGGCGGTCAGATGCAAGCGTCGCCAAATGGGTGGCGGCCTGTATTGACGTTCTGACAGGCACCGTTCAGGTCCAGTGCACGCCCGGTTGCATCTTCGACCCGTCTCGACTGACGAGAGCGCCTCGGTATTCACGTTTGGTGAAGTCGAGGTGGACTTCGCCACGCGGCGCGTGCACCTCTTGCCGCGATCCGTGATCCTTTGCGTTCGGTAACGCACGACACCGATGTTGGTATTCAGTTCAACTGCTACGCACGGGGGGGGGCCTCCAGGAGCGGGTGATCGGATTCTGATCAATCGTCCGTTGACAGAATCGGGCGCAGGGCAGCACCCCGGGTCAAGGCACGGCTTCCGAAGCCTGGAATGGAAGCGCTTTTATCGATCCATTTAATCCAACTTCGGAGGTCTTCATGGTTACTACAGCAAGAGTCCACGTTCCGCCGTACGTGTATCACCCCCATTGGCTGTTAGTCGTCCTGATGAAGGGATTCACCCTGCTGCTTGCGACGCTTGCCGTGGCCTACGGTGCGCCGATTGGCGGGACGGCGGCTGGCAACGAATGGACCACCCCCGCAGGCACGGTCGAGGGTACCCGATTCAGTTCGCTTACCCAAATCAACGCCTCGAACGTGGGCAAGCTGGTCCAGGAGTTCAGCTTTTCGACCGGGGTCAAGGCCGGCCACCAGGGGGGGCCGCTGGTGGTGGGCAGCACGATGTATGTGGTAGGACCCTGGCCCAACAAGCTCTTTGCACTGGACCTTGCCCATCCGGGCAAGACCAAATGGGTGTTCAGTCCCAACCCGAGCGAGTACGCCAAGGGCGTTGCCTGCTGCGACGTCAGCAACCGCGGTGCGGTCTATGCCAATGGCAAGATTATCTTCAACGCGCTCGACGACACGACGGTGGCCGTCGATGCCGTGACCGGCAAACAGGTCTGGCGGACCAGCCTCGGTGATCCACACACCGGTCAGACGATGGTGATGGGGCCACTGGTGGTCAGGGACAAGGTGTTTGTAGGCAACAGCGGGGCCGAACTCGGGGTGCGGGGCTGGATCGCCGCGTTGAATGTAGACACCGGCAGGGAAGTCTGGCGCGCCTGGAGTACCGGCCCCGACGCGGATGTGCGCATCGGCAGCCGGTTCAAGCCCTTTTATGACAAGGACAAGGGCCACAATCTGGGCGTCAGCACCTGGCCTGGCACGCTTTGGAAGCAGGGCGGCGGGACGGTCTGGGCCTGGGTGACCTACGATCCCAAGCTCAATCTTCTTTTCTATGGCACCGCCAACCCGGCCACCTGGAATCCGGATATCCGTCCTGGCGACAACAAATGGTCCTCGACCATCTTTGCGCGCGACCCCGACACCGGCGATGCGGTCTGGGCCTATCAGATGACGCCTCACGACGCGTGGGATTTCGATACCGTCAATGAGAATATCGTGGTAGACCTTCCGGTGAACGGTGTCACGCGCCAATTGATTGTCCAGTTCAACAAGAATGGCTTCGCCTACACGCTCGATCGCACCTCGGGGCAAGTGCTGGTCGCCGAACCGTTCGTGCCGGTCAACTGGGCCTACAAGATCGATCTTGCGAGTGGGCTGCCAGTCGAGGACCCTGCCAAGGCGACGCATGAAGGCGTCGTGACAACCGATATCTGTCCGGCGCCACCCGGTGGCAAGGACATGGAGCCAGCGTCCTTTTCGCCACTGACCCACCTGTTCTATGTGCCGGCAATGAACCTCTGCGCGGACACCGAACCGCTCAAGGTCAACTTCATTCAAAGCACGCCATTCATCGGCGCCAGCGTGCTCATGAAAACTGGTCCGGGGGGCGATCAGGGCGAATTCCTGGCCTGGGATGCCGTGGCGGGAAAGAAGATCTGGGGTATCCGCGAGCGTTTTCCGGTGATGAGCGGCGTGCTGTCGACGGCGGGCAATCTGGTGTTCTATGGCACGCTGGACCGCTGGTTCCGCGCCGTGGATGCAACGACCGGGAAGGTGCTCTTTGAGACCCAGCTACCGTCCGGGATCGTCGGCAATCCGGTGGCCTTCGTGGGCCCGGACGGCAAGCAACGCATCGCCATCTACTCGGGTGTCGGGGGGCTGCTGGGTGCCGTCGCGCTGGGTGGCTATTCTCCGGCCGACCCCTACGCAGCCTTCGGCATCAACAATGCGATGGCTACCTTGCCCCAGTTCACGCCTCCCGGCGGCGCCGTCCATGTCTTCAAGCTGCCTTAGCCGACTGGGCGGGGTGGTTGTGCTGGCGCTGATCGCGCCAGCAGTGGCCCTGGCCGCACCGCCCGTGCTGCGCGTCTGCGCCGACCCGGACAATCTGCCGTTCTCGAACGATCGACGCGAAGGGTTTGAGAACGCGATCGCCCAGCTCGTTGCCGACGATCTGCACGCCAAGCTGGAATACACCTGGTACTCGCAGCGGCACCCAGGATTTCTGCGTCAGACGCTCCAGGCCGGCAAGTGCGATCTGGTGGTGGGCGTTCCCCAGGGCTACGAACCGGTCCTGTCGACATCCCCCTACTATCGCTCGACCTACGTTTTTGTCTATCGCAAAGGTCAGTTGCGCAATCTTCATTCGTTCGACGATCCCGCACTGCGCGAACTGCGTATCGGCCTGCATGCCCTGGGTGCCGAGGGGGGTAATGCCCCGCCGGCGAACGCGGTGGCTCGTCGAGGTCTCAGCGCCAATGTCGTGGGTTACTCGATCCTGGCAAGTGCGGATGCCCCTGCAGGAAGCATTTTCAAGGCAGTCGCGCGAGGCGATGTGGATGTCGCCATCGTGTGGGGTCCTCTGGTCAGCGGTTTTGTGCGGGATCAGGCGCCGGAGTTGCTCGTGGTCCCGGTGGAGCCAAGCCAGGAAGTACATCCTCTGCAGTTCGCGTTCGACATGTCCATGGGCGTGCGGCGTACTGACGAGTCTCTCAGGCAACGACTCGAGGGCGTCCTGAAACGCCGCCGGGGAGACATCCGTAACATCCTCCAATCCCGTGATGTACCAATGGTCGACAGCGATGGCCCCGCGGCCATCGCGCCTGTAGCGGACGCTATCGTCACGCCATGAAACCAATCGCAAGGAGATGCACATGAACATCTATCAAAGCGCGAAGAAACTTTCAATCTGTCTCGGTTTGTTGTTCGTCGTTGGGAATGCACTGGCGTTGACGCCCGCGCAGGAGGGCCGCAAGGTCTTTCTGAGTCAGAACTGCTACGGCTGCCACGGAGGGCGCGGTGGAGGCGGGATGGGGCCTGACCTGCGGGAAGAGGCCGAAGATGTTGGCGAGGCGGTGCACCAGGGGCTGGAGGGGGGCATGCCCGCCTACCCAGGCGTGACCGCCGTTCAGATCCAGAACCTGCAGGCGTACTTCCGCTCGATGGGCTCTTCGGCGGAACCCACCTTTACGCACTGGTGGGAGGCAGTTCCGAAGCAGTAAAGGCAGCAGATGGTTGCATGCGGGGGCCGGTTCGATCGAGCCGGCTCTTCTACGGTTGACGCTGGCCACTGACTCGTCGTGGCTCAATACGGGCGCAACGGCGCCAACCATCGTTGCCGTGCAATCCTCACGACCCGCCCTGCGCAAGTGGATAGGGCAGGTTGGGTGCGTAAACCCGCTTGATCAAGGCATCCGGATTCGCACGCATCTGACGCTGTTGCGTCAGATGTCGAAATTCAAGGCGGCATGCCAGGACAGGTCTGGTCGCCCGCCGTCGGCACCAGCGCAAACCGCGGCCGTGCCACCCCTTCGATCACGACTGTCGCGAAGAAGTCTGCCACGGGGCGTGTCCAGGCACGCCCGGCAGCGTTGCGGTAGACCACCACAGGCTCCAGTGTGGCTTCTTCGGTGGCTTCGCACATCACCACATAGCGGCCGCCCTTGTAGTGCTGGTAGACATCTCCGGCTTGGGCGCGTCCGTCGACCCGGAAATCTGACGAGGTGCTCATGCGGCCACCTGCGGCAGCCCGGCTGCGTCGGGTGACTTGCGCGTCGCCAACACGAGGCCGATCACCGCGCCGATCACCGCGACACCGGCCACATAATGCGCAGGGGCCAGGCGGTCCAGCTTGGCGAGGCCCGCCACCAGCGGCGGGGTGATTCCGCCAAACACGGCATAAGCGGCGTTGTACGAAAACGACAGTCCGGTGAAGCGCACGGCCGTGGGAAAGCTGCGCACCATCATCACCGGCACCAGCGCGATCACGCCGGTCAGGGTGCCTGCTAACGCATAGAGTGGCAGCAGCAGTGAGCGGTCGATCAGCACCCCGCGGTAGAGCAGCTCGACGGCGATTGCCAACGAGAGACAGCCAATGGCGAAGACGCGCTGATAGCCAAAACGGTCGGCCAGCACGCCCGCCGACAGGCAGCCCAGCGTCAGCCCCAGTGTGGCCAGGCTGTTTGCGGTCAGCGCTGTGCGCGCATCCACGCCAAATCCTTTCAGCAGCGCCGGCGTCATCAGGATCACCACCACGATGCCCGCAGTGAGCACCCAGGTCATCACCATCGACAGCGCCACCGCCGGCCGATGGCTACGCAGCACGATGCGCAGTGGTGCCTGCGCGGCCAGTGCGCGCTCGCGTCGCAGTTCCTCGAACAGCGGGGTTTCCTCCAGCCAGGCGCGCAATCGTACGGCCACCAGGCCGAACACGCCGCCCGCCACAAAGGGAATGCGCCAGCCCCAGTCCAGCAATTCTTCGCCGGACAGGGTGCGGTTGAGCATGCCCGCCATCAAGGATCCCAGCAGGATGCCCAGCGTGAGGCCGCCGGTCAGCGTGCCGCAGGCCAGACCAAGACGACGGGCCGGCAGATGCTCGGCCACGAACACCCAGGCACCGGGCACTTCGCCGCCGATCGCCGCGCCTTGCAGCACACGCAGAAACAGGAGCAACAACGGGGCCAGCAGCCCGGCGCCGCCATAAGTGGGCAACAGTCCGATCGCCAGTGTGGGCAGGGCCATCAGCAGCACGCTCAGCGTGAACATGCGCTTGCGACCTTCACGGTCGCCGAAATGCGCCATCAGGATACCGCCCAGCGGCCGGGCCAGGTAGCCGGCGGCAAAGATGCCGTAGGTCTGCACCTGCCGCAGCCAGTCGGGGGTGGACGCCGGGAAGAAGTTGGTGCCGATCACTCCGGTGAAGTACACGAAGATCACGAAATCATAGAACTCCAGCGCGCCACCGAGGGTGGCGAGCAGCAGGGTGCGCACATCGGCGCGCGACAGGCGGTGCGGGGCAGGGGACGTCATGGATGCGGCTGGGCAGGCTTGCAAGACAGACCCATGACATTACCGCATTCGCCCCCACCTGCGGTCATTTCGCCATGCCGCCCCTGGCGATGGTGCCATCCTGGTTGTCGCTGCCAGCATTCCTCACACCCGTCCAGTGATTGATTGCAGGCGCGTGGTTTTTGGTACCATGCGCTAGCGCCTGCGGGCGCCGTGCGGCGTTAGCTCATCCGGATAGAGCACGGGCCTTCTAAGCCCGGGGTAACAGGTTCGAGTCCTGTACGCCGCGCCCGACCCCAACGGTCGTCTTGTCAGACGGCCGGGTTCGTGCCATCATTACTGACTTGCTTGGCCGATTTTGTTGGCCTGCCGGTGGTGGCTGTAGCTCAGTTGGTAGAGTCCAGGATTGTGATTCCTGTTGTCGTGGGTTCGAGTCCCATCAGCCACCCCATCGAATGTGTGCAACGGCGCCTTGGCGTCGTTTTTTTTCGCCTGCGCTTAGACTTTGTCGGGGTTCAGAAGGGCAGGCGGTTCGGTGTGTTTTCACGAAAGCGCCTGAACAGCCATAGGCCAGCCACCACCGCAAGCACGGCCAGGGCGAGGGATTCCAGCCCCCCTTCGTAGCTGTCGGTCGGATGACCGCTGCGTGACCGCGCTTTGCTGCGAGGCCAGGCCACTTCCTTCTCCGCGCCCTTGGTAGCAGCAGGTGGTGGCGCCATGCCGGGGCCGACAGCAGACAATGTGGTTGGCGGAATGTCTGTCGCGGCCGGCGTGGCGGCGCCCGGCAGCGGCAGGGCACTGATCGCGGCCACCTCGGCCGTCACCTGGTCCGGCGCAGGCGCGCTGACCGGCGGGGCGGGCGCGCGTATCTGCGGCGCGGCAGCGAACACGGGATCGGCCGCCAGCACCCCATAATGACGCACCAGTTCAGCCTGCGCTGCGGCGCGGTATTGGCGCAGGCTGGCGCGTTGTTTGACGAGCGCGCCACTGTCGGGGGCCGGCGCCTGCATGGTGGCCGAAAGGTGCAAGTGCAAGACGGACATCTTGTCGGGTGGCATGCTGTCGACCCCAGGATCGGCCATGGCGCATCGCAGGATTGCAGTTGCCAAGGCCAGGGCAACAGATCGGGCAGTGCGCACGCGCTGCAACCTGCGCACCGTCAGCGACCTGCGCACCGTCAGCGACCAAGCGCCGCTGTAGCCAGGTTGACGCCGGCCGGATTCAGTCATGCGTGACCTCATTGCGCGCAATAAGGACTGGGGCGGCCCGTGCACCATCGTGCCAGACGTCATTCCAACCATCGCCGGAGCCCGGCACCCATTCGGAAAAAAATCCCTTGCTGGGGCTGGATTCCACGCTCGAAAAATTCGAGGCCAACAGCACGAAGCGGTTGGTGCCGGTCACATCGGTCCAGTTCACCTTCACGGTGACCTGCTTGTAGTGCGCCACGGTCGCGTCCAGCACGCCAGTGCAGGTGGTCACGCCTACCGAGGAAATGGCACACTCCGTCACGGACCAGGTGCGCAGGTACGCCGCATTCACGCCGGTGATGGTCTCGCCAGTGGGGTTGGCGGCAATCAGGCTGTAGTGCCCATCGCTGCGGAAATAGTTGAGCTTGTCCTGCGCCAGATGCAGCGCCTCGTTGCCCTGCGCGGTGATCATCGCGTTGTTGGCCGTGATGGTCTGCAGCCGCGCGATCGCCAGAAAACCAATGCCGGCCACCAGCAGCGTGATCATGGCCTCGATCACCGTGAAACCAGCCTGAGGGCTCTTGCGCAAGCGACTGGCCCACGGCTGATCCGGTAACCGGTTCGCAGGCACGGCTGGACGCAGGAAATGCATGACTGGCATCTTCACCAGTCGCGCCAGGAACCAGGAACCCGCGCCGTGCTTGAACCACTCGCCGGTGCCCGGGCGGCAAGGCTCATCGCCGTCGCGAAGCCACTGTCATAGATCACGTTGGTTGAGACAAACAGGGTGTTGGGCATGCCTTCCTGGCCAAACACACCGGTCACCGTGGTGTTACCGCCAATATTCGTATTCAGGATGCCCGACAGGTTGCTTGTATCGCCCACGTAGAGCGCGCCAGTCACCGTGTAATTGTTCCCGGGCAACAGGCTGATAAACGCCGCAGGCTGGTCCACCACTACCATGGCCGGGGACGCCAGCGTACCGTGCGCCACGCCATCGAAATTGGTGCCAGGGGCAAAATACCAGATGGTCCGACGCGCTGGCGTGCTGGTCTCCGTCAGCCCGGCCCTGGCCTGCATCTCGGAGGCTTGCCTGATCTGCAGCGGGCTCAGCCCGGAAAACATGCTCTGGAACACCGTCGTATAGGGGCTCACCCCCATCTGATAACTTCCGCCATGCAGATTGGTGCCAGACGTGATGATCGTGCTGATGCCCAGCGCATATTCAACCAGCGAGCAGAACAGGCTGTAGGGTTGTACGTTGCCGATGGCAATCGTCGATCCGTTCGGGTTTGAGGTGGAGCAGCTGGCCGATCCATCATTTTTTTCCGGGCAGATATTGAACGTATCGAACAGGTTGCTGCTGGCACAACCGTTGATCAGCATCGGAATATGGGGGGGGGTATAGGGCGGCACCGGAAGGAACGGAAAGTAGATGATCTGGTGCGCCATTGCCGTCACGGCCGGACTGTCATTGGAGACGGCCTGGGCGGTGAGTTCCAGATAGTTGATCGCGGACAGGTCTGTTGCGTGACGAATCCTTACCGTGGTGGCGTAGCTGCCGGCACCACTGCTGGCCGCCGAGTAATCGATCGTGTTGGTGCGATCGCTGATCAGCCGTTGATAGCCGGTCGCGTTATACGGCGCCTGAGTCAGGTCGGTGGTGTTGAACGGTGCCACCAGCGTGTCGGACTGCCAGCACATCCCCATGAACGGATTGATGGTGGAGCAGGTTGCGGGTTGAGCCCCTGCGGCCGGATAGCCATTTTTGGCAGCCATGGAGGCGGTCCAGCTGATGGCCTCCTCAAGGGCCGCCACAGCCGCTTCGTGGGCCTGCGCGGCCTGGTAGTGGTTGTTGGCAAACTGCTGTGCCACCAGCGCGCCGCGCGATGCCCAGGCCAGGGCAAGCCCCAGCGAGGAAAGCAGCACCAGCACCACCGTCAGTACCGCCATGCCGTGCTGGTGACGCGGATGGGACATTCGCAGCCGCTTCATGGCGGGCATCCGTTAGCGCTGGTGAACGGGCTGGCGTTCGAGAAACTGCTCGCCGTGCAGGCGGTGGTGAACACGTCACTGTTGACGTGTACCTTTTCGCACAGGCGCCGCTGCAGGCTTCCATTGGTGGCCTGAAGGTAGATCAACACATCGCGCACCGTCACGAAGCCCGCCGGCGTGCCGGTGGTGGCGACGCATGCGGTGGCCACCGAAAAGGCCAGTTGCGTCACATTGAGGGCGGAAGTGTCCGTCAGTGCAGTCCAGGTCGGGGTGCCGCCGACAGAGGCGGGACAGGCGGTCATCTTGTCGATCCGCCCGAGATTGCTGCTGGTCACGAGGCGGAAGCCGGAGCATTCATTGCTGTTGAGCGCGCCATTCGCATTGGCATCAAAAGCGTACTGAAGCTGCGTGGCAGCGCTGGCGTTTACATTGCCATTGCTGTCGAAACTGCCAAACGCGCCCAGGCCGGTGGCGAAGGGGTCGCTGGTGGCCTTGATGGCGTACTGATACGCCGCCGGGTCGTACTGGGCGCGCCGGATGTCGCGCACCATGGTTTCCATCACTGTCTGCATGTCTTGATCCAGACGGCTGGCATTCAAGGCAAAGGTCAGGCTGCGCGTGCTGCTGAAGTACAGCGTGCCGGCACCCGCCGTGACGAGCAGGCCCAGGGTCAGACCAATCATCATGCCGACCAGCGATTCTCCGCGTTGTTGCGCGAGATCATTGCCCGTCGGCGCACGGCCGTGGCGTCTGGTCAACATGGGGCAAAATCCGGGATCGACCCCGTGCCGGCAGGCGAACACAGGCTCATCAGCCCGGCCAGGCCAAGATTGAAGCGGGCAGTCCTCGACAGCGTGGTGGCCGGCAGTGAACTCACCGTCACGCTGACCGCGGTGGCCCCGCCCACCGCAGGGTCAAAACTGCCGGTCGTCGCAGTGGTGCTCATGCTGGTGTTCTGGAACGAGGCATAGCTTTGGCTGCGCAGTTCGCAACTGTTGGCCGTGGCGCAGTTGCAGCCGGCGTTGACCGAAAAGCCGTAACACCAGCTGGTTCCGCCAGTTACCCCGTAATAGACCGTCGCGTTGCGACGCAGGGCCTCCGACTGCGCAAAGCGCATGTCGTCGTATAACGCGTTGGTCACCGACAGGACGCGTCTGCGGTCCATGAATTTTGATGTCAGCGGCAGGGCCTGCGTGGCCAGGATGATCAGCACAGCCGATACCACCAGTATTTCCAGCAGGCCTGCCCCCAGTTGCCGTGCGTCGTTCATTTTGCCCAGCATGTGGCAGGCGCATAGGTAACCGTAGCGCTGGTCCAGGCCACGCTCATGGTGCTGCACGTGGTGTCCTTGGCCTGGGGGCCGGTGGCAACGGCCACGGCCTGAACGGTATAAGCGGAACCCGTGGCGCTGGTCACGCTGATCGTGTAGTAGCCTGAATCAGAGGTGCTGGTGTTGATGCCCAGGTTGGCCAGCACGGTGGTGTAGGCAGTATTGTTGGCGCGATAGCGTCCTTCTTCGGCCTGCACGCGCGCCATGGCAGCCTGCGCGTCGGCACGCCGCGCCTTTTGCAGATAGCTTGTGTAGGAAGGAATGGCCAGCGAAGCAATCAGCCCCACAATGGCCACTGCGATCATCAGTTCGATCAGCGTGTAACCGCGCGGGGCTGGGGCAGGGCGTGAAGTTGGAAAAAGCACGTAACAGTTTTCCTCGGTATCGCCTGCAAAAGTACCCGAATGACCGCGGTTTTGCACTTGGTTTCGTCCACTTAAACCATAACTTTAATCAAATCCATGTCAGAAAAGCCGTGATGAAAGCTGCCTGACAGGAGCGGAGGGGAAGGATGCGAAAGGGCCAAAGCGATTCCATCGGAATGAAGGGTGTGGGCAGCGCTGCCGAGTCCACCTTGCGCGCCGCATTGTGCTGGCATGCGCAGCAGGTGCAGCGGCAGGGACTCAGTCCTGGCACGTCGGGCAATCTGAGCGTGCGTTGTGGTTTGGACATGCTGATCACCCCCAGCGGGGTGCCGTTTGAACGGCTGGCGCCGGCCGATCTGGTGCGCGTTGGTATGGATGGCGATCATGCGCATGCACTGCAACCTTCCAGTGAATGGGGGCTGCACCGCGACGTGTATCAGGCGCGCCCCGAGGTGACTGCCATCGTGCACGCGCATCCGCCTGCAGCCACCACGCTTTCGATCACCCGGCGTGGCATTCCGCCCCTGCACTACATGGTGGTGGCTGCCGGTGGCGATGACATTCGTTGCGCCGGTTACGCCACGTTCGGCACGGCGGCGCTGTCGGAGCAGGTGCTGCAGGCCCTGAACGACCGGACCGCCTGTCTGATGGCCAACCACGGCATGATCGCGCTTGGGGCGGATCTGCCGCGCGCGTTGTGGCTGGCCGGTGAGGTCGAAGTGCTGGCTGCGCAAACCCTGCAGGTGATGCAGGTGGGCGGCGGTGTATTGCTGACGGTGGAACAACTGGCGCAGGTGCGCGAAGCTTTTCGTGATTATGGCCTGCGCCAGCCGGCACGCCCGGAATCCCCACTGTTCGACGCGCCTGCCGACCGCTAAGATCAAGGTTCACGCACAGACCCTGCAGGCTCCGTCATCAGTACCGCCGTCCCTCCTTCTGGCGCATTCCAGGATGCTGGCATCACGCACGCCGGTGTCCTGGCCGGGCTGGCCAATCTGGCCGATCAGTACGACGGCTTTCTGATCGATCAGTGGGGCGTCCTGCACGACGGCAAGCAGGCGTATCCTGGCGCACGGGACTGCCTGCAACACCTGATGTCACGCGGCAGCACGGTGTTGATCGTGAGCAATTCGGGCAAGCGCGCCCGCGCCAACGCCGAGCGTATGACCCGTCTGGGGTTTCCGCCAGCGACCTATTCCAGCCTGATCACTTCCGGTGAGGTGGCGTGGCAGGCGCTGGCCGAACCACGTGCGCCGGCTTACTGGCACCTGGGTCATCGTTGTCTGGTGATTGCCGGCGAAGATGACGGCTCCCTGTTGGCCGGGCTGCCGATCGAGGTGGTGGCCACGCCTGAACAGGCCGAGTTCGTGTTGCTTGCCAGCATTTCCGACGATGACCAGTTCAGCCAATACATGACCCTGCTCAACCGGGCGTTGGTGCGCGGCCTGCCGCTGGTCTGCACCAATCCCGATCGATTGCGGCTGACCCGCCATGGCACTGCGCCGGCAGTCGGCGCTCTGGCGCACGAGTACGAGAAAATGGGTGGCTCGGTGCGCTTTATTGGCAAGCCGCATCCGGAAGTCTATCGCTACGCCCGTCAGCAGTTTGCCCGTTACGGAGCGCACCGGTTGCTGGCCATCGGAGATTCGCTGCAGCACGATATTCGCGGCGCCCAAGAGGCCGGCATCGACACCGTATTCATCCGCGATGGCATATTCCGTGAGCGCTTTGCGGCCTGCCCCGCGGAGCAGCAGGCCGCCCTGCTGCAGCAGCTGGCTGCGCAATACGACGCCTACCCCGACTGGGTGCTGCCCCAGTTGCGCTGGTAAGGCAGCTGGTCAGCCCGGCGGGTGGATACCGGAGTTTGCTGCTGTCAATGGGCGCAGGTGGTGGTGCCTGAACTTTGGCTGGTGGCGGCCAGCGGGCCATAACTGGTCAGCGCGGCCTGGACTTCGCTGTTGCTGACCAGCAGGCTCTGGTCATCGCTGGTGCCGAACACCCCGTCCGGTCCGGCTGAATACAGCATGAAGGCATAGGGCGTTGCCGAGTTGCCAGCCGGTTCTGTGGCACTGAAGATGATCGTGTTGCCACCAGCACCCAGCAGACCAAACAGTACCGGATTGCCCCAGGGATCAAAGCTGGTGCGGCTGGCATCGTCCGTGAAACGGCTGGTGGCGTTGATGGCGGCTGTGCCGGTGCTGCCGTTGGCGTCCAGCGCGAAGGCCCAGGTCAAGGTGATGGCCGGGTCGGTGCGCGCCGGCAGTGCCTGCGCCAGCAGGGGGGCGGGGCTGTAAAGCGGATGCTGGCAGAACAGGGTGGCGCCCTGGCAAGGCGTATCGAGGGTCAGGGTGTAGGCATAGGCACTCTGGCAGGTCGAGCTGTCGATCACGCTGGTGCGCTTGTTTACCATGGCGGCCAGGATCTGACCGCGCATCTGCTGGAACTTTTGCATCACTTGCGCCTGCGGTGCCATCAAGGCGTTACTGCGGATCAGTGGCGCCGTCAGGTCGGCCGCGGTGACCCACAGCACCAGATCGTCATTGGTGCGGCTGTAACTGCCTTGTACCAGGACATGCGTACCGAGTTCGATGTTGGCGCGCTCGGCAGCACTGGCGGACGAATAGGGACGCACCATGCCAGATGCCGGTGCTGTCGGGCCTTGCGGCGCAATGAAGGCACCGAAGCCGTTTTCACCGTGCGAGATCAGCGCCAGCACCGGGCTCTGGGTGCCAGGGACCGCCAAGGCGCTGGCCGGATCGTTGCAGGCGGTGCTGCCGGTGACTGCCGGGGCAAGCAGCAGCGCGGTGTTGCCCAAGCCATTGCAGACCAGCAGTCCGCCCACCATCCCGCTGCCCGCATCTCGGGTGGCGAAGGGCTGGGTTGCCGTGTTGGTGGTGACATAGGTGATCCGTTGGTTCCAGGCATCGTTGACCACATCCTCGGGCAAGCCCAGGTCAAGCCATGGCACCACGCCGCGAAAGGTGGTGACCTGATTGATGCTGGCGTTGGCGACAGTCGTGCTGAGGCTGCTCACGACATTGCCGCTGGCCGATGCCAGCGCGCAGGGGCCAGTACCCACATTGATCGTGGCTCGCGCTTCGTGGCCGTAGCCTGCGCTGCCGGGCAAAGCGAAGCCATCGGCGGGGCAGGGTAGGTAGCCGTGCTGGCCGAGGAAGCCGGTCAGCGCAGTACGGATGCTTTCCTCGTGGCTGCGCGTGGCGTTGATCCGTGTGTTGGCCGATTGCGCCGCGATCAGCGGCAGCAAGGCGCCGATGATCAGTGCGATGATGCCGATCACCACGGCGATTTCCACCAAGGTGAAGCCTTGCCGCAGTTTTGGTCGACGCCCGCCCTGCGCTGGTCGCGGCGCTGTCCGGTTCATCCGCGCCGGTTGCGCATGATGCGCTGCTTTTCGCGCTGCCATTCGCGCTCCCGCTCCGTGTCGCGCTTGTCGTGCTGCTTCTTGCCTTTGGCCAGTCCCACGGCCAGCTTGATTCGACCGCGGGTGTAGTGCAGGTCGAGCGGCACCAGGGTATAGCCGGCGCGTTCCACCTGTCCGACCAGTTTGCTGATCTCGGCTTCGTGCATCAACAGTTTGCGGGTGCGCACAGGGTCGGGATTGATGTGGGTGGAGGCGGTGGCCAGCGGGCTGATGTGCGATCCGATCAGCGCCAGCTCGCCGTCGAGGATCACCACATAGGCTTCTTTCAGCTGCGCGCGCCCGGCGCGTATCGCCTTGACCTCCCATCCCTCCAGCACCAGACCGGCCTCATGCCGCTCTTCGATGAAGTAATCATGGGAGGCCTTGCGGTTTTCGATGATGCTCATGCCGCGTGGGGTCTCTGCGGATAATCGTGTATGGTACGGCATTCTTGGATTTCCGGCCTGCCCAGCCCGCCGGAAGGGTTGGTCAGGGGCAGGCTGCTTGCAACGCTGGAGTCTCATGGCGCGGGTTCATAAATCAGTCCTGGTTGCTCACCCTGTCGCGTGCATGCGTGGCTTGGTCGAAGATGTGCCGTCTTATCCGCAATTCCTGCCCTGGTGCGGGGGTGCCGAAGTGCGCGAGCAGCAAGGTGACGTCACGGTGGCGTCGGTGACCATCAATTTCCATGGCGTGCGGCAGGCGTTCACAACGCGCAACACCCGGCAGTCCCCGGAGCGCATTGACATTGCTCTGGTGGACGGGCCTTTTCGCAGTCTGGAGGGGCATTGGAGTTTCCTGCCGCTCGGTGACGAAGGCTGCCGGGTGGAGCTGGTACTGGAATATGATTTTTCCAGCAGCCTGCTGGAGCGTCTGATCGGTCCGGTGTTCGCGCGCATTGCCGATTCGCTGGTCGACGCCTTTGTCACGCGCGCCGACGCCCTGGCCGGTCAGTGAACGCCGTGCTGCGGGTTCAGGTATGTCGGGTGATGCAGGGGCAGGTGCAATGCCGGGCACTCGACGTGCCCGCGGGGGCCTGCGTTGCAGACGCCCTCGCTGCCGCAGGCTGGTCTGCCGGTCTGGTACCCGCCAGCGTGGCAGTGGGGGTTTACGGGGTGCGCGTCGAGCCAAGCCAGATGCTGTTCGACGGTGACCGCGTCGAGTTGTACCACGCCTTGCCGACCGATCCCAAGGAACGGCGCCGCCATCGAGCCGGTCGTTTGCGTCCCTGACCCCTGAGGATCGCCGCGGACCGGCCGCTGCTGCCGTCCGTTAGCCTGACCCGCCGCGGGTAGCGGTTTTCAGCCTTTCTTTGCCAGCACTTCGAAGCCTACCCGCTGCCAGCCTTCGCCCTTGCCGACAATGCGGTTCATCTTGATGGTGTACGAGGCATTGCGCGCCACCAGGGTGAACTGGTGGCTGGTGGAATACATGCTGGAATCGATGACCAGGGTGTCCGGCTTGCCGGCTGTCGGCGCGCCCGGCACGAACAGTGCCCACTGGCTGTCACTGCGGGGCGGCAGGGCCAGCGGACTGGCCACGTTCAGTTCGCGCGCTGGCGGCTCGACGCTGACGATCACCGGGGTGCGCGCAAGCAATTCAATGCCGACGAACACTTCTCCGGTGTCGCGCAGGGCCACGCGACGCGCCACCACCCCCACCCCCCAGCGCTTTTCGCCGGGCAGGCGCACGCCAAGCAGGTGACCGGCGCGCAGGCCGTTTTCGGCGTTGGCTGCAATGATCGTACCGAACCCGTTCGTGCTGCGGTCAAAGACCAGCCAGCGTTCCCCGACGGGTTCGCTGATCTGACTCGCAGCCAGGCGCTCACGGGTCCGCTCGGTCACGAAACCGTAGATCTTGATGTCCATCTCTTCGGCGGCACTCAGGGTGGGTGCGCCACTGCTGCGGTCA
>CAITLJ010000072.1 GCA_903893215.1 uncultured Ferrovum sp.
GCCGGCGCAATTGTTCCACATGCTGCGTCGTCAGATGGTCCGACCCATGCGCCGACCGTTGATCGTGATCATGCCGAAGAGCCTGCTGCGCCGGAAAGAGTCCACGTCCGACCTGAGCGAGCTGAGCAAGGGCGCCTTCCAACCGGTGATTCCGGAAGTCGACAAGCTCAAGGACGACAAGGTGCGTCGCGTGGTGGCCTGCAGTGGCAAGGTGTACTTTGACATCGTGGCCGAACGCAAGGCGCGTGGCATCGAAGACATTGCCGTGATCCGCCTGGAACAGCTTTACCCGTTTCCGCACGAGGAGTTTGCCGCAGAGATGCAGCGCTATCCGAAGGCGACCGAACTGGTCTGGGCGCAGGAAGAGCCCGGCAATCAGGGGGCGTGGCACCGCATCCAGCATTACCTGACCCGGCACCTGGTGTCCGGGCAGCACCTCGGCTACGCCATGCGTCCTTCGTCGGCCTCGCCGGCAGTGGGTTACCTTGCGAAGCACAACGAACAACAGAAAGCGGTCATTGAAGCCGCCCTCAAGGCCGCCGGCCAGTGATCCTGTCCAGCGACCAAACAATTTCAGGAGCTATCCATGCTAGTTGAGGTGAAAGTCCCCGCCCTGTCGGAATCCGTGTCAGAAGCCACGTTGCTGTCATGGCACAAGCAGGCGGGTGAGCGCGTCGAGCGCGATGAGAACCTGATCGACATCGAGACCGACAAGGTCGTGATGGAGTTGCCTGCCCCCGTGGCCGGTGTGCTGGTTGAGATCATCAAGGCCAATGGCGGTCTGGTGGCCAGCGAGGAAATCATCGCGCGCATCGACACCGAAGCCGTCGCTACCCGCGGCGCGGCGGCCATGAGCGCCGATCCGGATGCCAAGCTTGCGGCGCGGCCACCCGTGGCGCCCGCGGCGGTAGCACCTGCCGCCGCTCCGGCCGCCAGCAGCGCGATCGCCATGCCGGCGGCACGGAAGGCATTGGCCGAGGCCGGTGTCTCGGCCGATGACGTGACCGGCACCGGTCGCGGTGGCCGCGTCACCAAAGCCGATGTGCAGGACCATCTGGCCAAGCCGGCCGCAGCGCCAGCGGTGGCACCTGCCACTGCCGCACCGGCACGTGCGGGGGCCACCTTGTCGCCCACCCCCACCCCCGCGGCCGTCAGCGGCCTGCAGCGCGCCATGGCAGCACGCCCGGAAGAGCGCGTGCCGATGTCGCGTCTGCGTCAACGGGTCGCGGAGCGGCTGGTGGAGTCGCAGTCCACCGCCGCCATCCTGACCACGTTCAATGAAGTCAACATGCAGCCGGTGATGGACCTGCGCAATCGTTACAAGGACGCGTTCGAAAAGGAACACGGCGTCAAGCTGGGCTTCATGTCGTTCTTCGTGCGTGCCGCCGTGCACGCATTGAAGAAGTACCCGGTGGTGAATGCGTCGGTGGATGGCACCGACATCGTCTATCACGGGTACTACGATATCGGCATTGCCGTGGGTTCCCCACGCGGCCTGGTGGTGCCGGTGCTGCGCGATGCCGACAAGATGTCGATCGCCCAGATCGAGAAGGCGATTGCCGAATTCGGTGTGCGTGCCAAGAACGGCAAGCTCAGCATCGAAGAACTGACCGGCGGCACGTTCTCGATCTCCAACGGCGGCACCTTCGGTTCGATGCTCTCGACGCCGATCATCAACCCGCCGCAATCGGCCATCCTGGGGGTGCATGCCACCAAGGAACGTGCCGTGGTCGAGAAGGGACAGATCGTGATCCGGCCGATGAACTACCTCGCCATGTCCTATGACCATCGCATCATCGATGGGCGCGAGGCCGTGCTCACGCTGGTGGCGATCAAGGACGCGCTGGAAGATCCGGCGCGCCTGCTGCTCGATCTGTAAGGTCGGCAGCCCGAGCCGGCCGTCAAGGCCGGCTTTTTTTGATTCAAGCCCGGCCGGGCTGGCCGGTTCGAGGAGTGCAACATGTTTGATCTGGTGGTGGTGGGCGGTGGCCCGGGTGGATACATTGCAGCCGTGCGTGCTGCGCAACTGGGCATGAAGGTGGCGTGTATCGACGCATGGAAGAATGCCAAGGGCAAGCCCAGTCTGGGCGGCACCTGCCTCAACGTGGGCTGCATTCCGTCCAAGGCCCTGCTTGAGTCGTCCGAGAATTACGAGCGTGCCATGCACAAGTTTGCCGATCATGGCATCCAGGTGGGTGCGGTCACGGTGGACATGGCTACCATGCAGAAACGCAAGGACAAGATCGTTGACCAGCTGACCGGTGGCGTGGCCTACCTGTTCAAGAAGAACAAGATCACGTCCATCCACGGCCTGGGCCGTTTTGTGGGGCGCGAAGGCGAGACGGTCGTGCTCGAGGCCGTGGATGGTCAGACCGTCACCCGGGTGGAAGCCCGTCAGGTGATCATCGCCACCGGCTCGGTGCCACGCGCCATTCCGGCGGCACCGGTCGACAACGTGGACATCCTCGACAACGCCGGTGCGCTGGCGCTGGCCGCCATTCCCAAGCGTCTTGGGGTGATCGGGTCCGGCGTGATCGGTCTTGAGATGGGCAGTGTCTGGCGCCGCCTTGGTGCCGAAGTCACCTTGCTCGAGGCCATGGACGGGTTCCTGCTGGCTGCCGATGAAGGCATTGCCAAGGAAGCGCAGAAGATCTTCACCAAGGAGCAGGGCATCGGTCTGGAGCTCGGCGCCAAGGTGACCGGCGTCAAGAAAGGCAAGAAGGGCCTCACCGTGCAATATGAGCAGGCCGGCAAGGTGGCCACCCTGGAAGTCGACAAGCTGATCGTGGCCGTGGGGCGTGTGCCCTTCACCACCGGACTGCAGCTGGAAAACATCGGTCTGGCCGTTGACGAGCGCGGCTACGTGCCGGTGGACGACCATTGCCGTACCAGTGTGGCCGGGGTCTGGGCGCTGGGCGACGTGGTGCGCGGACCGATGCTGGCGCACAAGGCCGAGGAGGAGGGGGTGGCGGTGGCCGAGCAGATCGCGGGTCAGAAGACCCACATCGACTTCAACAACATTCCCTGGGTGATCTACACCGCGCCGGAAATCGCCTGGGTGGGACAGAACGAGCAGCAGCTCAAAGCGGCTGGCGTGGCCTACCGCGTCGGCAGCTTTCCCTTTGCCGCCAATGGGCGGGCCAAGGGGCTGGGTGAAACCGCCGGCTTCGTCAAGATGCTGGCCGATGCCACCACCGACCGTATCCTTGGGGTGCACATCATCGGACCGTTCGCCTCCGAGCTGATCAGCGAGGCGGTGGTCGCCATGGAATTCAGCGCCAGCAGCGAAGACATCGCGCGCATCGTGCACGCCCATCCGTCGCTGGGTGAGGTGTTCCACGAGGCGGCGCTGGCCGTGGATGGTCGCGCGCTCAACATGTAATGGTGGATCCGGCCTTGCAGACCGCAGGCGTGGCGCTGGAAGACGCCGAGCGGGCGCTGACCAGCGGTCCGGAGCCGCTGCGCTGGTATCGTGAATTCCAGCGGCAGGAGGGCTTTGAGCCGGATTTGGCGCAGGCCAATGCGGTGCAGCACCTTCAGCGTCTGCATCAGACGCTGATCAGCTTCAAGCGCCGGCCGCGCGGCCTGCTGTCGCGCGTGCTGAGCCGGACAGGCCAGCGGCCACCACGCGGACTCTATCTCTGGGGCGGGGTAGGGCGCGGCAAGAGCGCCCTGATGGACGCTTTCTTTGCCGGCTTGCCCTACCGGCGCAAGCGTCGCGTTCACTTTCATCCCTTCATGCGCAGCGTGCATGAGGCGCTGCGTCTGCGGCAAAACGAGGCCGACCCCCTGCTCGGCGTCGCCGCAGAGATTGCGCGGGCCACGCGGGTGCTGTGTTTCGACGAATTTCACGTCAGCGACATCGCGGATGCGATGATCCTGGCGCGCCTGCTCGAGGCCTTTGAGCAACTTGGCGTGGTGCTGGTGATCACCAGCAATTACCCACCCGCCGGGCTCTACCCGGACGGCCTGCAGCGCGAACGCTTTCTGCCTGCGATCGCGTTGCTGGAACGTCAGGTGGAGGTGCTGTGTGTGGACGGCGGCATCGATCATCGCCGTCGCCTGCTCGAACGGGAGCAGGTGTTTTTCACTCCGCTCGATGCCGCGGCCGAACAAGGGCTTGACCAGTTGTTCAGACAGGCCGCAGGTGTGGCCGCCGTGCCCGTCACCCTCGCCTTGCTGGGACGCAGCCTGCCGTGCCGCGGGCAGGCGGAGCAGGTGGTGTGGTTTGATTTTGCCAGTCTGTGTGGTGGTCCGCGCTCCCAGCTGGACTACCTGCAGCTGGCCGAAACCCACGACCTGATCGTGTTGTCCGGGGTGCCACAAATGACCCCGGCCATGCATTCGGAGGCGCGCCGCTTCACATGGCTGATCGATATCCTGTACGACCATCATGTTGCGCTGGCCATGTCGGCGGCGTGTCCGCTTGAACAACTGTACCCGGACGGCAAGATGAGCGGCGAGTTTGTGCGCACCGTCAGCCGGCTGGAAGAGATGCAGTCGGCCACCTGGCGGGAGGCCAGCCACTGACCTGGCAGGCCATCGGCCAACCGTGGCGGCAGCGCGCAGGCTGCGTGCCGGTCACGCACCCGCCGTCCGCAACAAAACGGGGAATCTTGCAGGAACGCGGCAGCAGACCGCGCCTGTGCATTACGAGGAGAAAGACATGACCACCGACGCCTTGCGCGCCTTTCATCATCGCTCGATTCATCAACGTGAATCATTCTGGCTGGAACAGGCGGCGCTGATTGATTGGGAAACACCCCCACCACGGGCGCTGGATGACAGCCGGCTGCCGTTTGCGCGCTGGTTTCCGGAAGGCCGCACCAACCTGTGCCACAACGCCGTGGACCGCCATCTGGCCACCCGCGCCGATCAGGCGGCACTGGCTTATGTGTCGACCGAGACCGGGCACGAACGCACATACAGCTATCGCGAGCTGCACGCCGAAGTGCAGCGCTGCGCCGCCGTGCTGCAGGATCTGGGCGTGACCACCGGCGACCGGGTGATCATCTACATGCCGATGATTGCCGAGGCGATCATTGCCATGCTGGCCTGTGCGCGGATCGGCGCCGTGCATTCGGTGGTGTTTGGCGGGTTTGCCTCGGCCAGCCTGGCCAACCGCATCGATGACGCGCGACCGCGTGTGATGATCACGGCGGATGCCGGCATGCGTGGCGGCAAGCGGATTCCCTACAAACCACTGGTGGATGCCGCGCTGGCCCTGGCAGCGCATCCGCCCGCCAGTGTGCTGATCGTCAATCGCGGTCTGGACGAGCACATGCAAACGGTGGCGGGGCGGGACGTGGATTACGCCGGGGCCATGGCACAGGCCGGCAACCGCAGCGTGCCGGTGGTCTGGCTGAACGGCGATGCGCCTTCCTACATCCTCTACACCTCGGGCACCACCGGCAAGCCGAAGGGTGTGCAGCGTGATACCGCCGGTTATGCGGTGGCGCTGGCCGCCTCGATGAAATACATCTACGGTGGCAAGCCGGGGGAGGCCATGTTCACCACGTCGGACATTGGCTGGGTGGTCGGGCACTCCTATATCGTGTATGCACCGCTGATCCATGGCATGACCACGGTGGTGTATGAGGGTCTGCCGACCCGTCCGGATGCCGGCATCCTGTGGGCTCTGGTGGAACGTTACAAGGTGACCGTGATGTTCAGTTCGCCCACCGCCATCCGTGTCCTCAAAAAACAGGATCCGGCCTGGCTGACGGCGCACGACACCTCCAGCCTGCGCGGCCTGTATCTGGCCGGAGAGCCGCTCGACGAGTCGACGGCGCGCTGGATTGCGGACGCCTTGCAGGTGCCGGTCACTGACAATTACTGGCAGACCGAAACCGGCTGGCCGATCCTGTCGGCCATGCCGGGGGTGGAGGACACCCCGCGCCGCTTTGGTAGCCCGAGCTTTCCGGTGTATGGTTTTGACGTGCGCCTGATGGATGAGAGCGGACGTGAAGTGCCGACTGGCCAGAAGGGCGTGGTGGCCATCGTTCCCCCCTTGCCACCGGGTTGCCTCAGCACCATCTGGGGGGATGACCAGCGTTTCCTTTCTACCTACTTCTCGCTGTTCCCTGATCGGCAGTTGTATTCCTCCTTTGACTGGGGAGTTCAGGACGCCGACGGCTACTGGTTCATTCTTGGCCGCACCGACGATGTGATTAACACCGCCGGCCATCGCCTGGGGACCCGCGAAATCGAAGAAGCGATCAGCAGTCATGCGGCCATTGCCGAGGTGGCGGTGGTGGGCGTGCAGGATGCCCTGAAAGGGCAGGTACCCATCGGCTTCGCCGTGCTGCGCGACGCCAGCCCCCTGCAGGACGCGGCCGCCAGCCAGGCGCTGGAGCGGGAACTGTTCGCTGCGGTGGATGCTGTGCTCGGTGCCATTGGTCGTCCGGCACGGGTGCACTTTGTCACGGCGCTGCCGAAGACCCGCTCAGGCAAGCTGCTGCGGCGCAGCCTGCAGGCGCTGGCCGAGGGTCGCGATCCCGGCGACATGACCACGCTCGAAGACCCCACCGCGCTCGAGCAGATCCGCCGCCTGTTGCGCGGCATGTCAGCGGCATGAGCAGCACCAAGGCGCAGTTACGCGCACGGGTGCTGGCGGCGCGCGATGCGCTGACGCCTCACGCGCGCGCAGCCGCCAGCCTGCAGCTCGACGCCCGGGTGCAGGCCCTGCCGGAATGGCAGGCTGCGTGCACCGTGCTGCTGTATCTGGGCATCCGTACCGAATATGATCCGCGCCGGTTGGCGGAGCAGGTGCTGGCCAGCGGCCGTCAGCTGGTGCTGCCGCGCATCCTGCGCCAGAGCCACACGCTGGAGATTCGTGCGGTCAGCGATCTGCAGCTGGATCTGCAGCCCGGCGTCTGGGGCCTGCAGGAACCCGATCCTGCGCGCTGTGCCCTGGTGGCGCCGGCGGCGCTCGATCTGGTGCTGGTACCCGGCGTGGCCTACGACCTGAGCGGGGGCCGGATGGGCTATGGGGCCGGTTACTATGATCGCCTGCTGGCCGATCCGGCGCTGCAGGCACCCCGTATTTCGGCCTTGTTCCGCGAGCAGCTGGTCAGCGCGGTGCCGCGCGAACCGCATGACCTGCCAGTGGATGTGCTGGTGCTGCCCGACGGCATGCTGCGTGTGCCTGGGCGCTTTAAAGGAGGGTTTTCATGTCCGGATTGACGCAACCACGCCAGCATTACCTCGCTGCCGTCGGCGCCGGCCGCTGGCATCAGCTGGCTTACGTGGAGTGGGGTGATCCGGCCAATCCCGACGTGGTGGTGTGCGTGCATGGTCTGACCCGTTGCGGACGCGACTTTGATGCACTGGCACGCGCACTCTCGGCGCGCTACCGGGTGGTATGTCCCGATGTGATCGGCCGTGGGCGCTCGGACTGGCTGCCCGATCCCGCCGGCTATGGTTATGGCCGTTATCTGGCCGACATCGCGCTGCTGCTGGCACGCATCGACGTGCCGGCCGTGCACTGGGTAGGCACTTCGATGGGCGGCATCCTTGGCATGATGGTGGCTGCGATGCAGCAGGCGCCCCTGCGCAGCCTGGTGTTGAATGATGTCGGTTCGCGGGTGCCGCTCGCGTCGCTCCAGTTTCTGGCCACCTACGTGGGCAAGGCGCCATCGTTCGACACCTTCGACGGGATCACTGCCTACCTGAGCGAGGTCAACGCCAGCTTTGGCCGATTGAGTGCCGCGCAATGGCGCACTCTGGCCGAGCATACCGCGCGGCAGGACAGCGACGGACGCTGGCGGGTGCGTTACGACCCGGCCATCGCGCTGGCCTTGCAGGGACTCACCAGTGACGTCGACCTGCGTCCCCTGTGGCAGGCCACCCGGGTACCCGGCCTGATCCTGCGTGGTGCCAACTCCGGACTGCTCACGGAAGACATCATTGCCGACATGCAAAGTGTGCGGCCGGATGTGCAGGCGATCACCTTTGCCGACTGCGGACATGCGCCCGCACTGCAGGACCCCGCGCAGATCGACGCCATCACGCGGTTCCTGGCGACGCACCCGGGCACGGTCTGATCCTGCCCCCCTTCCGGGGGGGCGCGCAGCCCCGCGGGCGCTGCGTACACTGTTTGAAAACCGGATGCAGCCGGATCGTGCTGGTTGCGCTTAAACGAGGAGTCGCAATGAAAATCATCGTCGCCGTCAAGCGCGTGGTGGACTACAACGTCAAGATTCGGGTGAAAACCGACGGCTCGGGCGTGGAGACTGCCAACGTCAAGATGTCCATGAATCCCTTTGACGAAATCGCCGTGGAAGAAGCGGTCAAGTTGAAGGAAGCCGGCATTGCCACCGAAGTAGTCGCCGTGTCGCTGGGTACCACTGCCAGCACCGAAACCCTGCGCAGTGCGCTGGCCATGGGGGCCGACCGGGCGATCCTGGTCGAGACCGATGCCGACCTGCAGCCGCTGGCCGTGGCCAAGCTGCTCAAGGCGGTGGCCGGGCGTGAGCAACCGCATCTGATGATCCTGGGCAAGCAGGCGATTGATGACGATGCCAACCAGACCGGCCAGATGACTGCCGCGTTGCTGGGCTGGGCGCAGGTGACCAACGCATCCAAGGTGGAAGTGGCTGATGGCCGTGCGCGCGTCACGCGCGAGATCGACGGCGGGCTCGAAACCCTGTCTGCGGCCTTGCCGCTGCTGATCACCACCGATCTGCGGCTGAACACGCCGCGCTACGCCACGCTGCCCAACATCATGAAGGCAAAGAAAAAGCCGCTCGACACCGTGACCCCGGCTGAACTGGCGGTGGACGTGTCACCGCGGCTGCACACCCTGAACGTGGCCGAACCGGCCAAACGTTCGGCGGGCGTGATCGTCAAGGACGTGGCCGAACTGGTCGCGAAACTCCGTAACGAAGCAAAGGTGATCTGATGTCGACCCTGGTCATTGCCGAACATTCCAACTCCGCCCTGCGGCCCGCCACGCTGAATGCGGTGGCCGCGGCCGGCCGCTTCAACGCACCTGTCACCGTGCTGGTGGCTGGCCACAATGCGGCAGCAGCAGCTGCTGCTGCCGCGCAAATTGCGGGCGTCACACAGGTGCTGCACGCCGATGCCACCCACTTGGGCGAGCAGCTGGCTGAGGATCTCGCCGCCCTGGTGGTCGGCGTGGCCGCCGGATTCAACCACATCGTGGCACCTGCCACCGTGTTTGGCCGCAACGTGTTGCCGCGGGTGGCAGCCCTGCTGGATGTGGCACAGATTTCGGACGTGGTGGCGATCGAGTCGGCGGATACCTTCGTGCGGCCGATCTACGCCGGAAATGCCATGGCGCGCGTGCAGTCGACGGATGCCGTCAAGGTGCTGACCGTGCGCCCCACCGCCTTCGATGCGGCGCCAGCCAGCGGCGGCAGTGCTGCCGTGACTGTGGTGACCGCGCCCGCTGCACTTGGGTTGACCCGTTTCGAGCATCGCGAGCTGACCGTGTCCGAGCGTCCTGAACTGGCTGGTGCCAAGGTGGTGGTGTCGGGTGGTCGCGGCCTGCAGAGCGGCGACAACTTCAAGCTGCTCGAAGCGCTGGCGGACAAGTTGGGCGCTGCCATCGGTGCGTCGCGCGCCGCAGTGGATTCGGGTTTTGTGCCGAACGACTACCAGGTGGGCCAGACCGGCAAGATTGTCGCGCCGCAGCTGTACATTGCCGTGGGCATTTCTGGTGCCATTCAGCATCTGGCCGGCATGAAGGACAGCAAGGTGATCGTGGCCATCAACAAGGACGCTGACGCACCGATCTTCCAGGTCGCCGACTACGGTCTGGTGGCCGATCTGTTCGTGGCTATTCCCGAACTCACCCAAGCCCTTTGAGATCACGCCCATGAGCGAATATCAAGCCCCCCTGAAAGACATGCAGTTTCTGATCCACGAAGTGGTGGGTCTGGAGCAGATCACGGCCTTGCCCGGCTTTGGTGAAGTCAACAAGGAACTGGTCGACCAGATCCTGGAAGAGGCCGGCCGCTTCGCCAATGGCGTGCTCTCGCCGCTGAACTGGATTGGCGACCGTCAGGGTGCCCGTCTGGACGAGCATGGCGTGCGCACGCCGCCGGGATTCAAGGACGCTTACCAGCAGTTTGTGGCCTCGGGCTGGAACGGCCTGACTGCCGAAGTGGAATACGAAGGTCAGGGCCTGCCGCGTGCCGTGGGCACCCCCGTGGGCGAGATGTGGCACAGTGCCAACATGGCGTTCACGTTGTGTCCGCTGCTGACCCAGGGCGCTATCGAGGCAGTCCGCCTGTGCGGCTCCGAACACCTGCGTAATACTTACCTGCCACGCATGATCAGTGGCGAGTGGACCGGCACGATGAACCTGACCGAACCGCAGGCCGGGTCGGATCTGGCGGCACTGCGGTCGAAAGCGGTGCCAGAGGGTGACCACTATCGCGTGTACGGACAAAAGATCTTCATCACGTACGGTGACCACGACTACACCGACAACATTGTTCATCTGGTGCTGGCGCGCACGCCGGATGCACCCGAGGGTGTGAAGGGCATTTCGCTGTTCGTGGTACCGAAAGTGCTGGTCAATCAGGACGGCAGTCTGGGCGCGCCCAACGATGTGCGCTGCGTGTCGATCGAGCACAAGCTCGGCATCCACGGCAGTCCCACCTGCGTGATGGCCTACGGCGACCGCGAGGGTGCCATAGGCTATCTGGTCGGTGAAGAAAACCGCGGTCTGGAATACATGTTCATCATGATGAACGCCGCCCGTTTTGCAGTGGGCCTGGAAGGGGTGGGCATTGCGGAACGTGCCTACCAGCAGGCGCTGGGGTATGCGCGCGAGCGTGTCCAGGGCACCCCGGCGGGCGGTTCGCCGGCCGTGCGTCAATCGATCCTGCATCACCCCGACGTGCGTCGCATGCTGATGAACATGCGTGCACGCACCGAAGGTGCCCGTGCCTTGGCGTACTACGCCGGTGCACTGATGGACCTGGCTGAATTCCATCCGGATGCGCAGGAGCGCAAGCGGCATCAGGCGCGGGTTGACCTGCTCATTCCGGTGGTGAAGGGCTGGAGCACCGAAATGGCCGTGGACATGGCGTCGGTAGGCATTCAGGTGCATGGTGGAATGGGCTTTGTCGAAGAAACCGGTGCCGCGCAGCATCTGCGCGACGCACGCATCACCACCATTTACGAAGGCACCACCGGCATCCAGGCCAACGACCTGATCGGCCGCAAGTTCCTGCGTGACCGGGGCGCGGCGATGACTGCCTTGCTGGCCGAGATGGAAAGCGAGGTCACCGCCCTGCAGTCGCATGGCGACCTCAACGTGCAGGCGATTGCGGCCCGCCAGCTTGCCGCCATGCATGAACTGGGTTGTGCTGCGCGCTGGGTACTGGCCACCGGAGCAACCCAGCCGGCCGAAGTGTACGCCGGGGCCTGGCCGTTCCTGCAACTCACCGGCAATGTGGTCTGCGGTTACCTGATGGCCCGTTCAGCCAGGGTGGCGGCCGACCGACTCGCTGCCGGCGAGGGGGATCTGCTGTTCTATGATGCGAAGGTGAAGACGGCGCGGTTCTTTGCCGACCATGTACTGACCGAATCGGTCGGTTTGACTCAGGCGATTACTGAGGGCGGCGACAGCGTCACGGCTTTGAGCGAGGCTCAGTTCTGATGTTCAAGTGATATAAGCGTATTTAATGGCTTGAAACCGGCGTTTTTGTGTAACGCCGGTTTTTTTTTGCAAAATTTTGGATGATTTGAGCTCTGCTCTCTGCTCTAATCGATGGTTGAGCGGGGCGCAAGCGATTGACGCGCAACCGATAGCTGATTCATAAGCGACCTGCCGCGTGACGGCGGGCGATAGTCAGGGAGCGTGTGATGTCTGTTTCGTCCGACCGACAACGCTGGGTTCAACCGCGCCATCCATTGGCGGCCGGCAGGCCGGAGGTCAGACGCGCGGTGCCATCTGAGGTCGCGCCAGGCCACACCGCTGCCCTGCTTCGCCACACCACGGCCATGTTGCTGATCCTTGACCAGCGCATGCATATCCTGGCCGCCAGCGATCGTTGGCTGCGTCATTTCCGGTACACGTCAGAAGAGGTAGTACAGCGGTCGCTGGCCGACTTTCTGGTCCAGGAGGATCGTGACCGTGCCACCCAGGCCGGATTGCAGGAGTTTGAGTGCACCTGGCGCTGCGAGGGCATCGAATACCGGATGCTTACCGGGCAGCAGACCCAGATCGATCTCGCTCTGTCGGCCGAGGTGCTGGCCCGGGACGACCCGGCGCAGACCCGCATTCATGTGGTATTTCAGGACATCACCGAACGCAAATTGGCCGAGTCGGTATGGCGTCGCGAGCAGGCGCGCCAGCTCAGCATCCTTGAAGGGACCGAGGCAGGTACCTGGGAGTGGAACGTACAGACCGACGAGGCGCGCGTGGATGCGCGATTGGCCAGCCTGCTTGGCTACCCCCCCGACCATTTCGCCAATCTGACGGGCGAGGGTGCACTTGCGTTGATGGACGACGAAGATCGTGCATCCGCCCGCCGTTTTCGCGACCGCTATGTGGCTGGCCTGGAGCCGCGCTACGAGCTGGTGGTGCGCCGGCGCCACCGCGATGGTTCCTGGTTGTGGATCCTGAATCGTGGCGAGGTTCGCTCCCGTCTGGCGGACGGGACGCCGGAATGGCTGATGGGTACCTATCTGGACATCACGCCGCTCAAGGCGCGAGAGGCAGCCCTCAAGGAAACCCGGCAGGACCTGGAGCTTGCCAATCAGCAGTTGCAAGGGCAAAAGGAATTGCTGCGGGTCACGCTCGAATCGATCCGTGACGGTGTGATCACCACCGACCATGGCGGCTTGATCAATTGGCTCAACCCGGTGGCGGAAAGTCTGACCGGCTGGTCAGGTGCGGATGCGGTCGGTCTTCCCCTGGGCGACGTGTTCAGGGTGTCGGACGGCGTGTCCGGCGCAGCACTCCCCTGCGCGCTACCGCAGTGGGGTATGCCGGACGCAGCGCCATCGCCCCAGTATGAAGGGGTGCTGAGGGCGCGCGATGGTCGCCTGATTGCAATCGAGGAGTCGCTGGCGCCAATCCTTGGTCCTCGCGGCGCCGTGCTGGGGGGGGTGCTTGTTTTTCGTGACGTCAGCGAGCGTCGCCGGTTGGGCGAGGAGATGCAGTATCGCGCCACCCACGATGCCTTGACCGGTCTGCTCAATCGCGCCGAATTTGAACAGCGTCTGGCCCGCTGCATGCAAGGGGCGCAGGCGGACGGCAGTCAGCATGTGCTGCTGTTCATCGACCTTGACCAGTTCAAACTGGTCAACGACAGCTGTGGCCTGACCGTAGGTGACGAACTGCTGAAGCAGGTGGCCCGACTGTTTCGCGAGGGCGTACGCGCGCGTGACGCGCTCGCCCGTCTGGGCGGGGACGAGTTTGCCGTTCTGCTCGAGCATTGCAGCATTGATCAGGCGCACCGGTTGGCCACCCAGATCTGCGAGCAGATGGACAACTTCCGTTTCGTCCATGGCCAGCAGCGTTTCCGCTTGGGTGCCAGCATCGGGCTGGTCCCGGTGGATCAGCGCTGGGGCGTGCTCACCGAACTGGTGCAGGCAGGTGATGCCTGCTGTCATGCCGCCAAGGAACAGGGCCGTAACCGGGTGCACGTCTGGGTCGACAGCGATGCGGTGCTGTTGTCGCGGCGCGCCGAGACCCAGTGGGCAGCGCGCATTGCTGCGGCGCTCGATGATGACCAGTTTGTCCTCCATGTGCAGCCGATCGCGTGGCTGCGTGGGCCGGCCGCTGGCCATCACGCCGAAGTGCTGTTGCGCATGATCGCTCCGGACGGACAGCTGATCGCCCCCGGGGCTTTCCTGCCCGCCGCCGAGCGTTTCCATCTGGCGTCGCGCATCGACCGCTGGGTGTTCGGGCAGGTGCTGACACGTCTTGCGGCACTGCCTGACAGGCTCGGACTTGACCTGCTGTGCATCAACCTTTCCGGGCGCTCGGTAAGTGACCGCAACTTCCACCTTCATGTGCTCGAAGCCTTGGACCGATCACCCGCCGATCTGCGCGCTTGCCTGTGTTTCGAGATCACCGAAACTGCGGCGATCACCAACCTGACCGACGCCGCGGCGTTCATCCGGCAGGTGCGCGCATTGGGCGTGCGGATTGCCCTCGATGATTTCGGTGCTGGCCCGTCGTCGTTTGCTTACCTGAAAACGCTGACCGTCGATCTGCTCAAGATTGACGGCGGGCTGGTGCAAGGGGTCGTTACTGATGCGCTCGACGAGACGGCGGTGCGCAGCTTTGTCGAGGTGGCCCGGGTGGTGGGCCTCAAGACGATTGCCGAAGCGGTGGAGAGTCCGGCCGTGCTGCAGCGCCTGCGTGCGCTCGGTGTGGACGCGGCGCAGGGATACCTGCTGCATCAACCGGTACCCCTTGACACATGGCTGGCCGGACTCAGCGCAACGCCTTCTCCATGAACACGCTCAGCGGATCGGGCTGATATTGGCCGAACGGCAGACGCGTGCGATAGCCGCGTGCGCGATACAACGCCAGTGCCTCGGGCTGATGGATGCCGGTTTCCAGTCGGGCCAGCAGGATGCCCTGCGCGGTCAGATGCGCTTCCAGCGCATCCATCAGCGCGTGGGACAGGCCGCGCCCGCGGTGCTCCGGCAAAACGAACACGCGTTTGATCTCGCCGTAGGTGGTGTCATCCTGCAGCACCTTGACTGCACCGCAGCCGGCCAGTCGTCCATCCAGCCAAACGCCGACAAAGTGCACGTTTGGCCGCGCCAGGCTGTCGGCGCTTTCCAGATGATTGCTCTCGGCGGGATAAAGAGCGCCCAGATACGCGTCCGAACAGGCCAGCAGATGCAAGGCCTGGGGCGTTTGCGGGTCTAGCGGTGCGATCACCGGCGCGGCCGCCGGGCTCATGCAGCCACCCCCAGCACATGCAGCACGAAGGCATAGTCGGTGGCCAGTTCACGCAGTCGTGCATAACGTCCGGAAGGCCCCCCGTGACCGGCTTCCATCGCCATCTGCAGCAGTACCGGGTGGGTGTCGGTTTTCAAGTCGCGCAGGCGTGCCACCCATTTCACCGGTTCCCAGTACTGCACCTGTGAATCATGCAGCCCGCTCGTCACCAGCATGCGCGGATAGGCCTGCGCGCACAGGTTGTCGTAGGGACTCCAGCGCGCCATGGCATGGTAATGATGGGGCTTGGCCGGATTGCCCCACTCGTCGTATTCGTTGGTGGTCAGTGGCAGGGTCGCGTCTTCCATGGTGCTCAGGCAATCCAGGAACGGCACCTGCAGCAGCATGCCGCAATACAGGTCCGGCCGCAGGTTGGCCACGGCGCCCATCAGCAGCCCGCCGGCGCTGCCGCCTTCGGCGCATACCCGTTGCGGGTGCGCCCAGCCGCCCTGCACCAGATACTCGGTGGCATCGATGAAGTCATGAAAACTGTTGGCTTTGGACATCATGCGGCCTTCGTCGTACCAACGCTTGCCGAGGTCTTCGCCACCGCGAACGTGCAGGATGGCAAAGTGCACGCCGCGGTCAACCAGTGATAGCGCGCTGATGCGGAATTCCGGGTCGATGGTGTGGCCGTAGGCGCCATACCCATAGACCAGAAGTCCGGACTGTCCATCCGGCTGTGCGCCGGCCAGGGTGAGCAGGGTAACCGGAATGCGCGCCCCATCGCGGGCGGGTGCCCACAGGCGGTGGACAGCATAGCGTGCAGTGTCAAAACCGCTCGGCAATTGCTGCTGTTTGATCACTCGGTCGGCGCCCCCGGCAACGTCCAGTTCGCGCACCTGGTCCGGGGTGATCGGAGATGAGTAGCTGTAGCGCAGTACCGTGCTGTCCTGGTCCGGGTTGGAGTCCAGCGCCAGGGTGCCGGCACCGTCGGGCGGCGTCAGCACACGCAGTGGCTGCATGTTCCAGTCAAGCACGCGCAGGCGGGTCAGGCCGTGTTCGCGTTCCTCCAGCGCCAGATGTTCGCGAAACAGCTCGAAGCTTTCCAGCATCCGGCCGCGTTGTCCCGGCAACAGCGTCTGCCAGCGGTGACGCGCGCCAATTCCCCATTCCGGCACCATCATCAGGCGGCCATCCGGTGCACGCCAGTCGGTACGAATGATCCAGGCCTGGCCGATATGGTCTGCCTCGTAGTGGATGTCACGGTGGCGTGGCGCCAGCACCTTTGGGCGGGTGCGCGGATTGCGTGCGGGCAGCACTCGGATTTCGTCGGCCACGGTGCTCGACAGGCCGATCACCAGGAATCGCTCCGAGGTCGAGAGGTGCACATCGGTGTAGAAAGCAGGGTCACGTTCCTCGTAAACCAGCCGATCGTTACGCACGTGCGCGCCGCGGACGTGGCGCATCACCCGGTGGCTGCGCAGGGTGTCCGGATCATTCTGCACGTAGAGCAGGGTGCGACCGTCTCTGGCCCAGGCCATGCTGCCGCTGCAGCCTGGAATCTGCTCTGGGAGGTCCTCGTTGCGCAGCAGGTCGCGGAAGCGGATCACGAACTGACGCCGGCCGCTCAGGTCTTCTGCCCAGGCCAGCCAGCGCCCGTCGCCGCTCACGCTCCAGTTGCCGATTTCGTAATAGGCGTGACCGATCCCGCGCTGGTTGGCATCCAGCAGGACTTCCTCGGTGCCCTGCAGGCTGCCGCGCCGGCGCATTTCGATGGCATGGGCCAGTCCCTTGCGGGTCACGCTGTAGTACCAGTCGCCATGCCAGCACACCGGTGGACTGCTGTCGTCTTCTTCCACCCGGCCGAGCATCTCGGCGTACAGCGTGTCTTCCAGGCCCTGAAAGGCCAAACGGTGGGCCGAAAAATGTGCATTCTCGGCCTGCAGATGGGCCAGCACGTCCGGCGCGCTGCGGGTGTCATCGCGCAGCCAGTGATACGGGTCGTCACGTTCGCCGAAGGGGGAGTGGTGCCGGTGCGGGCGCCGTTCTGCGCGCGGTTCAACCGGCAGGGCGGGGGGCGTGAGGCTGTTCATGCGGGTGTTCGTCCTTGGTTCCGTTCTGCATTGTGCCACTGCGCGGCACGTGCAGCCTGCACTCAGAAGTGCAGCGGCCGCCAGTAGCCGGTCAGTTCCAGATAGCCTTGCGCCACGGGCGTGCTGCCGGCATCGAGGGCGCGCACTGCGCCCTCCCAGTAGACGGTGGAAGTACTGGCGCGCCCGTCGAGTTCCTGCGGGTCGAGCAGCGGCTGCAGACGCACCACATGCCCGGGCCAGCGCAGGGTCCACTCCACCGGGTAATGTGCCCCGGTGAGTGGCGATTGCCAGGTCCTGCCGGGCGTCATCACCAGATTGCCATTGCCGAGCGTCTGCTGCTGGCCATGTCCATCGCGCCAGGTGCCCGCTGACCACAGCGTTTGTCCCCGGGCATCGCGCATGCGGAAGGCCATCAGTGCGCCACCATCCGCAAAATTCAGTCCGGTCCAGTCCCAGCCGACTGCGCCCGGACTGACGTAGGCATCTGACCATTCGTGATCCAGCCAGGCCTCCCCCTGCACGGGGGCGGCGGCCTGGCCGGCCTGCTGCAGCGTGCCATGCGCATGCAGATGGGGTTGGCTGTAGTACCAGCTGAATGCCCGTGCATCGCGGCCTTTCTGGCTATGGCCGTGCTCACCCTGCAGCAATGGGGGCTGGTCCGGCTGGAAATGCAGGTCCAGGCTGAAATCGGCCGTGCTGACATGGGTTTGCAAGCCGCCGTCCGGCGCGCGCTGCAGGTTCCAGTCGTCAATGTTCACCGCGATGTCGCCTACCCGTGCGTCGGCCAGGCCAAAGCCGCTGCGTGCAGCGCGCTCGCCATGACGCAGGTGGCCCAGGCTGGGATCGGAAAGCGCGGCATGGGCCAGCAGCAACTGGTGGGGCGCAAAGGCACTGGCATGCTCCGGTCCGGCGGGGCCGCGATTGCGGAAAAAGGTGACCTGAAAACCCAGGGGTTTGCCGTCGGCACGCTGCAGCCAACCGGTCACGTACCACCACTCGGTTTTCCAGGCGGGGTGGGCTCCCTCATCGCGCGGAAAGGTCAGCGGCGCCTGTACAGGCGCCGCCATCGCCGGGATTGCGTTGCACCCTGCGCACACCATCACGGCAAGGGTCGACAGCGCGCGCAGGGTCATGCGTCCTCCCGGACGGCTTGCAGTGCATCCGCCCCCAACCCGTCGCGCGCGCTGAGCAGGGCTGCTGCCGTGGCGGCAGCGAGCATCATGGCACCGAGCGCTGCCAGCGCCCCCCAGGGTACGTGCAGGTCCATGCTCCAGTGAAACGACTGTCGGTTCACCACCCGGATCAGGACCAGCCCGATGCCACCGCCGCAGAGCAGTCCGATCAGTACGCCGAGTGCGCTGACCAGTGCCCCCTCCAGGGCGATCAGACCAAGGATCTGGCCGCGGCTGGCACCCAGATGCACCAGCACGCCAAATTCGCGCCGGCGCGCCAGCACCTGGGCACCGAAGCCGGCACTGATGCCAAGCAAGCCGATCACCAGCGCCACCGCCTCCAGCGCATAGGTGACAGTGAAACTGCGGTCGAACACCTGCAGGCTGAGCGCCTTGATGGTGCGTGGTTCGGCCAGCTCAAGGCGGGCCTGTGGATCAAGGGTGGTCTGCAGACGCGCGATCAGGGCGGTGGCATCGGTACCGGGCTGCAGGTACAGGGCCGCGTCATCAGCCAAGCGGTCGCCACTGACACGCTGGTAATCGGCGCGGTCGATCACCACGGCGCCGAATTGGCGCGCGTAATCACGCCAGATGCCAGCGACGCGCAAGCGCAGCGGCTGGCCGTCGAGCGGCAGCACGAGTGCGTCGCCCACCCGGGTGTGATACAGGTCGACCATGGCCTCCGAAACCCATGCACAGGGCAGGTCGCACCCCTGTGCGGGATGTTGCGCGTCGGGATGCTGGCCGGCCACCACCGCCAGCCCTTGGTGCTGCCAGGTCAGTGGCAGGGTGCGAGCAATCAGCGCCACGGCCGGCAGGTCATCGCGCAGCAGCACCTGACGGGTGCGCAGGGCATCGATCCCGGCCACGCCGGGCTGCGCCTCCAGTCGGGCGAGCAGCCCGGGCTCGAGCAGACCTGGCACCGCACCGCTGCCGCGCACATAGATGTCGGCCGGCAATACCTGGTTCAGCCAGTCGCTCAGCGACAAACGGAAGGAGCCGATCATCACCAGCATGGCGGCCACCAGGCTGACCGCCACCACAATGGTGGCGAGGCTCAGCGCAGCCTCGCGACTGCGCGCACGCAAGCCGGTCAGGGCCAGTTCAGGCAGCACGTGCGCCGGCTGTGGCAGCCTGCCCAGCACCACACGCGTCAGCATGGGTAGCAGCAGGAGCACGCCGATCAGCAACAGGGCGATCGCGGCGTAGCCGGGCAGGGGCAGTCCGGACAGCGCAGGGGCCCTGCACAGCAAGCCGCCAACGAACATCAGCAGACCGCCCAGCCAGGCTTGTCCTCGGCGCGGCGTACCGCGCTCCTGCACCTGCAAGGCAATCGCTGGGTCGGCGCGCGCCGCTTGCCACGCCGGTACCACGCAGCCGGCCAGCGCGCAGCCGGTACCGAGCAGCAGGAAGGTAAGCAGCACGGGCAGGTCGAGCGTGAAATGTGCCCGGCTGCCACTGAAATAACCGGCACCCAGATCGCCGCCAAATCGCTGCAATGCCCAGGCTGCAACAGACGTGCCGAGCACCACCCCCAGGCTGGCACCCAGCAGGCCGACCTGCAGGCTTTCGCTGGCAATGGCGATCAACACCTGATGGCGCTCCACGCCAAGCGCGCGCAGCAGGCCAATCCTTGCGCGGCGACGGGCTACGGCCAGGGTCTGGGTGGTGAACACCAGAAATGCGCCGGTGAACAGCGCGATCAGCGCAAGCACCGTCAGGTTGGCGCGATAAGCGCGCGACAGGGTGGCGGTGCGTGTGCCGCCCTGTTCCGGCGGACCAATCCGTACGCCCATCGGCAGTGCATCCTGAACCCGCGCGCGCAGTTCCTCAACCCGCTGCCCAGCGGCCAGCCGGACATCGATCCGCTGCAACCGGCCAAGCTGACCTCCCGACTCCTGCGCGTAGGCCACATCGAGCAGTGCGAAGCTGCGACCGTCGGCACCCTCTGCATCGGCCAGCACACCGGCGACCGTCAGTATCTGCTTGTCTGCGCCGCGCAAGATGCGCAACGGGTCGCCCGCATGGCAGTCGAGCAGTTGTGCCGCGCTGGTGCTGAGCAGCGCTTGCCCGGGTTCCAGCAGGCGACGCGTCAGGTCGGGTGGTGGCACGCTGGCAGGGTCGATCCTGGCTGCGCGCAGTACATCGAGTCCCAGCAGGCGTATGGGACGCACCGGGCCGACCTGGGAAGGGTTCTGCGCACCAGAGACAGCTGCGTGGTTCCCGGCCAGGCATTGCATCGGCACCTGCAGGTCGACCACCGGACTGGCTGTCGCGATGCCGGCGGTGTGCGCGAGCTGGGGATACAGCGCTTCGCTGAAGCCGTCCCGTCCGGCGCTGACCGTCAGGTCAGCCGCACCTCCGAACTGATTGGCCGCAGCGGCGAATTCGTCCACAGCCGCGCCATTGATCAGGTTGACGGCGGCACCCAGGGCGGTCCCGAGCGCAATCGCCAGCACTGCCATCACCTGTCGACCCCAATGCCCCTGTCCGCCGGCCAATGCCGCGCGCACGGCACGCAGGTTGGCCGAGGACCCGCTCATCCGGTCTGTCCCTCCCAGGGTTGCAGGCGTCCATCCTGCAGCACCAGAATGCGGTCGGCGGTGCGTGCTGCCTCCAGCGAGTGGGTGACCAGCAGGCCGCTGCCACCGCGGCTGCCCAGTTGCTCGCGCAGCAGGGTGAGCACACGCAGGCCGATGCCATGGTCCAGATTGCCGGTCGGCTCGTCGGCCAGCACCAGCGCCGGTTCGTGCGCCAGGGCTCGTGCCACCGCCACGCGCTGCACCTCGCCGCCGGAAAGTTCGCCGGGCAGGGCATCGGCGCGTTCACCCAGCGCCACCTGTTCGAGCAGCGCGCGTGCGCGCGCCAGGGCTTGCCCACGTGGCACGCCGTCCAGTTGCAGCGGCAGGGCAATGTTCATGCAGGCACTCAGGTGGGGCAGCAGGTGAAAGGCCTGAAACACGAAACCGATGCGTCGACGGCGCAGACGGGTCAGCCCTGCATCGTCCAGGTTGTGCATCGGCACGCCCTCCAGCCGGATCGTGCCGCTGTCAGCGCGCAGCAGTCCGCCAAGCACATTGAGCAGGGTGGACTTGCCGCTGCCGGAGGCACCCATGATGGCGACATACTCGCCAGCGGCAAGCTGCAGGTCGAGTCCGTCGAGGACCCGTCGCCCTTGCGGTCCGGCGTACTGTTTGCTGAGTGCCTGAATTTGCAGGCAGGGAGCGCTATCCATCGGTCAAGGCCTGTACGTGTTGCCTGAACTCGGCACCACGTGCCTCGAATCCGCTCCACAGGTGATAGGACGGGGCCGCTGGTGAAAACAGGCACAGGCCGCCGCGCGGGGTGAGCTGCGCTGAGAGCGCCACGGCCTGCGCGAGGTTCCCGGCCTGATGCAAGGTAAAGGGCTGCGGCGGGACACACAGCGCCGCCAGCGCGGCGCCGCTGTCTGGCAGCACGATCACGTGTTGCACCTGCCAGCGGTGCAGGGCGGCAAGCAGCGGGCGATAGTCGTAGCCGCGATCCTGCCCGCCGACCAGCAGCGTCCCGACCCGCCCCTGGAAGGCTTCCAGCGCCGCGCACGCGGCCTCTGGCGCGGTCGAGATGCTGTCATTGATCCACCCGATGCCAGCGATCACCCCTTCGTCCTGCAGCCGGTAAGGCAGGCCATCGAATTCTGCCAGCGCGCGCGTCAGTCCGGCCACGGTGGCGCCAGCGCGTCGCGCACCGGCAAAGGCCAGACAGGCGTTCTCGCGGTTGTGCTGTCCGCGCAGGCGCAACGTGGCGCTGGGTACCAGCAGGGTGCTGCCATCGTGCAGCCCCACTGCATCGGCGTGCAGCCCGATGCGCCGGCCATCGTCCTGCACCCATTCCACACTGATGTCCTGGCGCTCGAACGGCGTTTGCAGCGAGAGTGCGGCCAGCGTGTCCCGGGCGGCGACATGCGCCAGCGCGACGCCGCCGGGTGGCAGGGCGCTGATCAGCCGCGTCTTGGCCCGGTAGTACGCGGCCAGGCTGCCATGCCAGTCCAGATGCTCCGGAAACAGTGGGCCGAACACGGCGGTTTGCGGACCCAGCCCGGGTTGCAGGTCATCGCATTGATAGCTGGACAGTTCCAGGACCACGACCGGGCGGGTTTCCAGCACAGCGTCGAGTTCGGCCAGCGCCGGCAGCCCGATGTTGCCCAGCAAACGGGCGGGCACGCCGCTATGCAGCAAGGTATGCAGCAACAGCGAACTGGTGGTGCTCTTGCCCTTCGAGGCCGTCACCCCGATCACCGTCAGTCCGGCAGCGCGCAGTTCGGCCAGCATCAGGCAGGTGCCGGTGGTCTGCTCCAGCCCGGCCGCATCGATCTGTTGGCGCAAGGGGTGGTGCGGTGCGAAGCCGGGCGAGCGCACGACCACGGGACGTTCCCGCAGCACTCTGGCCAAGTCTTCTGGCGCTGACGGCTGCAGGCCAGGCAGGTCGGCCTGCGCCGCCGGGCACTGGTCGCCGGTAACCCATAGCGGCGCTTGATGACCGCGCGCCACCAGCAGCCGGGCTGCGGCGAGTCCCTCCCGTCCTGCGCCGAGCAGCAATACCGGTCGGTCAATCAGCGCCGAGATACGCATGCAGTCGTTCCTGCCATTCGGGGGGGAGTAACGGGCTGGCGCGCACTTGCCATTCGTCCTGCCAAGCCTCGGCAAAGCCCGCGCCTTGCAGGTCGGCGGGTGTATGCGCCAGCAGGTCCAGCAGGCCTGCCGGCAGGCGCTGCTGTCTTGCCAGGGTCAGCAGCGACAGCCAGCATTCGCGCGCTGTCCCCACGCAGTCCCACGGTTTGACATCGGCCAGCGCCAGCAGTGCCAGCAGGTGTGTCCGGTTTTCCGGCGCGGCGAGCAGGTCTGCACCAAAAATGGCATCACGCTGCTGGTCAGTCAGGTGCGGTGTCAGGATCAGTGCCACGAATACGCATTTTGCGCAGGTGGTACACCAGCGTTGCGGGCGTTGGCGCGGATCCAGGCGAAAGTTGCGGTTGCAGGAGGTGAACTGGTCATGCTGCGCGGTGCAGCGCGCGAAGGCGGCCGCAATGCGGATTTCGCTCAATGGACGCAACAGGCTGGCATAGCGCGGCCAGGGACCGACCGTGCGCTGGCAGAGTTGCTGGAATGACCGTTCAAAGCGCGATGACTTGCTCCATTGATGATTCACCGCCCGCCCTTGCCATTGCAGGTTGGCGTCATCGGCGCCGCGTTCATTGCCCACCAGCACGTCGCGGAACCCGGCGGCCCGCGCCACCAGTGTGCTGACGGCAGCAATGCAGGCGGAGATCGGCACATGTCCATTCCATGCGCCGCGCGCATTCAGCGCGAGCAAGGCGGGGTCGATCTGACGGCCAATGCGATGCAGGGTGAGTCCTGCCGCTGCAGCCGAGCGCTCCATCCAGGGTGAATTGCCAAGTGCCAGTGCCGCCGCCGGTTCGCCGCTCGCCCGCACGAGTTCGGCTACCAGTCCACTGTCCTTGCCACCACCGATCAGCACCAGACTGCCGGCGTGCGGTGTCTTCGGGGCGGGCAGATCTGCGTCAATGCGGTCGGCGCCGGGGGCTCCCGTTGCAGACTGTGCGGCGGCAGCAGACATCGCAGCTGCGGCTGCAAAGCCGGCCCCGTCCGGCACCGACAGGCCATTACGAAAATGGAATTCGCCAAGGCCCTCGCTGTAAAGGCGATCGTAAAATTCCACTTCGGCCGCATCCAGCGTGCCATACGCAGGCGGATCGAACACAATCCTGCCTGGCAAGGCAGCCTTGTAATAGGAAATACCGAAGGTCAGGTGGCACGCGCGCACCAACGCCACCTGGCCCGGATCATCAAGGTCCGGGGCAGGCAGGCCGGCGGGCAGCTCCAGCGTTTCGCAGAAACGGAGGTCCGCATCGGGACCGCCGCGCAAGGCGTACTCCAGGCGGAGCGTGTGGCGCTCGAGTTGCCAGGAGACGAAATGGAAAGCCTGATGCTGTGGCGGTATTTCAGTTACCTCGTATGTATTGTTCCAGATGCTCGATGGTGCTCTTCTGCTCTTCCAGCAGGTTTTTTACCAGGTCGCCAATCGACAGCATGCCGATCACGCGACCCTGATCGAGCACTGGCAGATGACGGATGCGCCGGCTGCTCATCAGCCCCATGCATTCCTCGGACGTCTGTTCCGCTGTGACGAACAGTACATCCTCCACCATGATGTCGGCCACCTTGGTATCCAGCGAGGATTTGCCGCGCAAGGCCACCTTGCGGGCATAGTCCCGCTCCGACAGGATGCCGACCAGCGTGGAGCCGTCCATCACGACCAGCGCCCCCACACCTTTGGCGGCCAGCACCTCGAGGGCGCTCAGCACCGTGTCATCAGGCCGCACGCTCCATACCGAACCGGACTTGCCTTCGAGCAGTTGTTTGACTTTTTTCATGCTGTCCTCCTGGCTTTTGTTGCGTGACGGGCCAGGTCACATATTGGGGTAATTTGGCCCTCCGCCACCCTCGGGCACCACCCAATGGATGTTCTGGGTTGGGTCCTTGATGTCGCATGTCTTGCAGTGTACGCAGTTCTGGGCATTGATTTGTAGGCGCGGTGCAGCATTGTTTTCGCGTACATATTCGTAAACTCCGGCCGGGCAGTAACGTTGCTCCGGACCGTCGAACAAAGCAAGGTTATGTGCCACCGGCACATCCGCATTGCGCAACTTCAGGTGCGCCGGCTGGTTTTCCTCGTGGTTGGTGTTGGAGATGAACACCGAGGACAGCCGGTCGAAACTGACCACACCGTCCGGTTTGGGGTAGACGATACGGGGCATGCTGGCTGCCGGTTTGAGCTGGGTGTGGTCGGCGTGGTGACGCAGCGTCCAGGGGGCCTTGCCACGGAATACATAGGTGTCCAGCGCCGAATAGGCGATGCCCCCCAGCAGTCCCCAGCGGAAGGCTGGCCGGATGTTGCGTACCCCGCGCAGTTCGGTCCACAGCCAGCTGGCTTCCAGACGCGGGCGGTACGTCAGCGCCTGTTGACCAGTGGCCTGCGGATCCGCCTGTGTGCCGCAGAGCAGTTCATGCAGGGCGGCTGCGGCCTCGATGCCGGACTTCATCGCGGTATGGGTGCCCTTGATCTTGGCCACATTCAGAAAACCGGCGGTGTCGCCGACCAGCAGGCCGCCGGGAAAGGTCAGGCGCGGGATGGACTGCAATCCGCCTTCCGACAGTGCGCGCGCACCGTAGGAGACGCGCCGTCCGCCCTCCAGCAGCGGCCGCACCGACGGGTGCTGCTTGAAACGCTGGAATTCCTCGAACGGCGACAGGTGCGGATTCTGATAGTCCAGACCGACGACAAAGCCGATCGAGACCAGATTGTCTTTCAGGTGATAAAGCCAGCTGCCGCCGTAGGTGTCGCTCGGCAGGGGCCACCCAATGGTGTGCACGATGCTGCCCGGGCGACTTTTTTCCGCCGGGATTTCCCACAGTTCCTTGATGCCGATGCCATAGGTTTGCGGGTCGACGCCTTCACGCAGGTTGAACCGGGTGAACAGGTCACCCGTGAGTGAGCCGCGGCAGCCTTCTGCAAATACCGTCTGACGTGCGCGCAGCTCCATGCCGCGCTGAAAATTGGCAGTGGGCTCGCCCTCCTTGCCGATGCCCAGATCGCCGGTGGCAATGCCACGCACTGCGCCGGCCTCGTCGTAAAGCACTTCCGCAGCCGCAAAGCCAGGGTAGATCTCCACGCCGGCTGCCTCTGCCTGCTGGCCCAGCCAGCGGCACACATTGCCAAGGCTCACCACATAATTTCCGTGGTTGTTCATTTGCGGCGGTGTCGGCAGCGTGATGGCATGCGTTGCGGTGAGATAGACAAAACGGTCATCGCCGGCAGGCGTGTCGAGTGGTGCGCCCTGCGCGCGCCAGTCCGGGATCAGCTCGTCGAGCGCACGGGTTTCGATCACCGCACCCGACAGGATGTGCGCCCCGACTTCCGAACCCTTGTCGACCACGCACACCGAGAGCTCGTTACCGGCGGCGGCGGCAAGCTGCTTGAGGCGGATGGCACAGCTGAGGCCGGACGGGCCTGCACCCACCACTACCACGTCGTATTCCATGAATTCGCGTTCGGACGTCATCTTTGAGCAGGGCTCCTGCAGTAAAGGTCTGTGTTCGGCAAGCGAACAAATCACGATTATAGCGGGCGGCAGGGCATCGTCCCCACCCCGGGTGGGGGGGCGGGCCTCTGACCGACCCGCGGCGCACCCCGGGTCGGCGCGAGTGCGCCGCTATCACGGCGCAGTGGGGAAGGGCAGGGCCGGGCAGGGCAGGACAGGACAGGGCAAGACAGGGCAGGGCCGGGCAGGACAGGACAGGGCAGGACAGGAC
>CAITLJ010000073.1 GCA_903893215.1 uncultured Ferrovum sp.
GGTTCCCGGTCGGGGGCACGCAGTGCGCACCGCACGGCGCGTATCGGAGGCGCTGAATTATTCTTAAGCGCCTTTTCGGTTCGCATTCTAGATCAGTTTGCCGGATGCGATAAAGCGATTTCCCGCCCGCAATCGGAACTCGGCAATCGGTAGTCGGCAATCCGCAATCCGCAATCTGCAATCCGCAGATGCCAGCCGGCAGCCGGTCAGGCGGCAAACCACCAGGCCTTGGTGCGCTCCAGCACCAGCACGCTGAGCACAGCGCCGAAGGCACACACACCCAGGTCGACCCAATGGGTGGGGCCGAAACGGAACAGCGCCTGGGCGGGTGGCCAGCACAGCGCCACCGCCAGCACGCTCAGCACGCCCACCACCAGAATGCCGAGGGAGCGGTTGGGACGGACGAACGCGCCATACAGGGTGGCTGAAAACGAGCGGTTGACCAGGATCAGTCCCACGTTGGTGAGCACCAGCGCGGTAAAGACCAGCGCGCGCAGATCATTGTCGGACAAGCCCTGACGTGCTTCGATGATCAGTCCGGTACCCAGGGTGACCAGCACCACAAGCCCTTGCACCACCGCCCAGAGGATGCGCTTGCGCAGCAGCAGGGGACTTGCGGGATCGCGCGGTGGCCTGCGCATGACGTCGTCTTCCTCGCGCTCGGCCTCGAACACGATCGAGCAGGCGGGGTCGATCACCATTTCCAGAAACGCGATATGGATCGGTGTGAGCATCAGCGGTAACCCCAGTATGAGCGGCATCAGGGCCAATCCGGCGATCGGAATATGGACTGCCACGATGTACTCGATCGCCTTGCGCAGGTTGTCGTAAATGCGCCGGCCCAGCCGCACGGTTTTCACGATTGAGCTGAAGTCGTCGTCCAGCAGCACGATGGCAGCCGCTTCGCGCGCCACATCGGTGCCGCGTCCACCCATGGCAATGCCGATATCGGCTGCCTTGATGGCAGGGGCGTCATTCACGCCATCGCCGGTCATGCCGACCACCGCACCACCTGCCTTGAGGCTCTGCACCAGGCGCAGTTTTTGCGTCGGCCGGACGCGCGCAAAGACGGCCACGGTCCTTACGCGCAGGGCCAGGTCGGCGTCGGAGAGCAGCGCGATCTGCTCACCGGTGAGCACGGCCCCGGCCTCGATACCCGCTGCGCTGGCAATGGCCACAGCAGTGCGTGGATAGTCGCCCGTGATCATCACCACGCGGATGCCGGCACTGCGGCATTCCGCCACAGCGGCTGGCACGTTTGGGCGCAGGGGGTCGGCGAAGGCGATCAGCCCGGCAAATTTGAAGGGCAGGCCACGCGGTGCGTCTGGCAAAGCCGCGAGTGTGCTCGCAGGTATATCGGCGCGCGCCAGTGCGAGCACGCGCATGCCCTGATCGGCGAGCGCGTTCACCCGGTTCTGCCAGTGCGCCTGCTGCGCGGCCTCGAGCGCGCAGAGCGCGGCGATGGCCTCGAAGGCGCCTTTGGCGCAGGCCAGGCCGTCTTGTCCGGATGGCGCGTCGGCAGCGATGGCGGTCGGCGCAGCGTATGGCGGCGCAGACTCAGCCCGGGCGGTAGCGGCGAACACCTGCGTGACCGCAAGCAGATCTGGCCGCAGGCCATAACTGCGCACCGGAACGCAGGTCTGGAACTGCCGGAGTTCGCCTTCGATGTCGGTGGTGGCCCGCGCCAGCACTGCCAGTTCCATCGGGTCGGTAGCGTCGCGCGGACAGGCATACAGTGCGGTGACCAGCGCCTGTTCGCCCTCCAGCGCGACCGCCTGCATCCGGTTTTCAGTGAGCGTGCCGGTCTTGTCGGTGCAAAGCACGGTCATGGCCCCGAGCGTTTCGATGGCGCTGGCGCGCCGGGTGAGTACCCGCGCCAGCGAGATGCGCCAGGCACCCATTGCCATGAACACTGCCATCACCAGCGGGAATTCTTCTGGCAGCAACGACATCCCCAGGGCGATGCCCCCCAGGATCGCCTGCAGCCAGGAACCGCGCAGCAGCCCGAACAGCAGCACGGTGAGCGCACCGGCAATCGCACCCACGATGGCGAAGTCGCGCACCAGCCATTGCATCTGGCGTTGCAGTTGCGGTTGTCCGGTCTGGATGGTTGCCAGCACGCCACCAATCTTGCCCATCTCGGTGCGTGCGCCAGTGGCGGTCACCAGCGCCTGCGCCGTTCCACGGACAACCAGCGTACCCGCGAATGCCCGTCCGGCGTCGTGTGCGTCGACCTGTTTGGGCACCGCCATTGACTCTCCGGTCAGCAGCGATTCATCCACTTGCAGTTCCTGTACCACCATCAGGTCGGCATCGGCGGCCACCCGGTCGCCTTCACCCAGCACCAGCCGGTCACCCACCACCACATCCCGTCCGGCAATCAGGCGCGCCTGACCATCACGGATCACCCGCGCCCGCGGGCTGGCAAGGTCGGCCAGCGCCTCCAGTACGCGCTCGCTGCGTGACTCCTGGATGATGGTGATGGTCACCGACAGCGAGGCAAATACCATCAGCAGCAGCGCTTCGACCCGGTTGCCCAGCAACAGGTAGACCCATCCCCCCGCCAACAGCAGCGCAAACATGGGCTGCCGCACCACGTCCCACAGGATGCGCAGCAGGTTGCGGTGGTCTGGCGAGGGCAGTTCGTTAAAGCCGTCCAGTTTCAGTCGTGCCGCAGCCGCAGCCGCGCTCAGCCCGTTGCTCTCCACTTCGCTGACCATTCGCAGACGCTCCTTTTGCGTTAATGCTTGGCTTGGGGCGTGGACACCAGTTCGCCATGCAGCGCGCGATACCTGCTTGCCGCAGCGACGGGGGCTGCACCAGCGCGCATCACCCGCTGTCGGCTCACCCGCCAGATGGTGTTGCCCACGTCATCGGCCACCAGCAGCGCACCCTGCTGGTCGAGGATCACGCCGACCGGCCGGCCATTGGCGCGCTCGTCGGTACTCAGGAAGCCGGTCAGCACATCCAGCGGAGCGCCCGGCAGCGGCTTGCCATGCCGGAAAGGCACAAAGATCACCTTGTAGCCGCTGAATGGCCGTCGGTTGATCGAGCCATGCTGTCCAACGAACATGCCCTCGCTGAATGCGTCCGGCAGTTGGGTGCCAGCCGACCAGACCAGGCCCAGCGATGCGGTGTGTGCACCAAGCGCGTAGTCCGGCACGACCGCGGTGGCCACCAGATCCGGCCGGGGTGGCAGTGCCCGCGCATCGGGATGCGCGCCAAAGTAGCTGTACGGCCAGCCGTAGAAGGCACCCGGATGCACCGCGGTCAGGTAATCCGGCACCAGATCGCTGCCAAGTTCGTCGCGTTCGTTCACCACGGTCCACAGCGCGCCAGTGTCGGGCTCCCAGGCCAGGCCATTGGCATTGCGCAGCCCGGAGGCAAACACCCGATGCAATCCGGTGCGCAGGTCAATTTCCCAGATGGCAGCGCGCTCCACTTCAGCGGCAGGTCCGCGGTCACCTGCATTACTGTTCGAGCCGACCGTCACGTACAGATGCTGGCCGTCGGCGCTGGCGATCAGATTTTTGGTCCAGTGATGATTGATCACGCCGGCTGGCAGGTCGACTACCTTGACCCCCGGCTGCCGGATCGTCAGGTCGCCGGTGTGGTAACGAAAGCGCATCACGGCGTCGGTGTTGGCCACGTAAAGATCCTCACCGACCAGTGCCATGCCGAACGGAGAATGCAGACCGGTCAGCAGTACCGAACGCGTGTCTGCCATGCCGCTGCCGGTGCTGTCGCGCAACAGCGTGATGCGGTTGGCACTGACGGCGCTGGCACCGGTCTGCGCCAGCACCAGCGACAGCAGCCAGCCACGCAATCCCACGGCATCGGCCGGCTGCGGCGGCGCGCCGGTTTCGGCGACCAGCACATCCCCATTGGGCAGCAGATAGAGCCAGCGGGGATGGTCGAGGGTTGTGGCAAAGGCGGCCACCTGCGTACCTGCCACCGGGGTGGGCGCAGCGTCCGCGGCCCAGCCTTGTGCGCGGGCATAATGCAGCGTCGGTATCAGCGCGGTTTTAGGGGGCGGCAGCACCGGCTGGGGGCCGATTCCGGCGCTGAACGGCAGGGTGGCCGTTTCGCTGCAGCCGGTGAGTGCGGCAAGCAGTACGATGGTCCATGGCACGCCGGCCCGGTTCCGCGGCGCATTCATCTGCCGGCGCCCGCGCATCAGGGGGTGAGCTGCGCCCGCACCTCGCCGCGCGGATTGGCTTCGCTGTGTACATTCACGTAGAGCTCGCCGGCCAGGTAGCGCTTGTACTGCGCTTCGGTCAGCACGGTGCCGGCTGGCACCGTCCAGGTCTCGCCGGCTTTGACCAGGTCCACGATGACGGGGCCATTCTGCCCCTGGGTGGCCATGTGGATGTGGGCCTTGGTGCCAACCATGTCATAGGTGCGGACGCTGCCACTCACTGTCCTGTCATCATTGATGCTGATGGTGCCACTGCCCGAGGCCTTGGTGCTGACGGCCGGAATCTCCTGATTGCCAAGCAGTGCCACAAATATTTCCTTGGCCTCAACGCGCTGCGCCAGTGACAGGCCAATTGCAAGCAGGCAGGCCAGCGCGATGGGCGCGTGGCGCCGCAGGCAGGGTTTGGTGGTGATGGTCATGACGGCACTCCGCAAGGTTGGCTCTGTCGGATGCTTACGCGCGCCAGCGTCAGGGTCTGTGCGCAAACGCTCTGTGCTGGCGCGCCCGGTAGCTTGCTTCGGTTTCAGGGCATACTGCGCGCTTGGCTGGCCGCGTTCGGGGTTGGCAGGACAGAATTCTTGGAAGGAAGGGTAGGGCAATGGTGGACCAAATCAAGCAGATGGCGGCCCGGCTGCAGGGTATTGCGCCCCAGGCGTTGGCTGGCATCCGGCGTGGTGTGGAGAAGGAAAGCTTGCGCACGGACGCCGACGGCGCACTGAGCCTGACGCCGCATCCGGCGGCGCTCGGGTCGCCGTTGACCCACGCACAGATCACCACGGATTTCTGTGAGTCGCAGGTGGAGCTGGTCACCGGCGCCCACCCGAGCGCTGAGGCGTGCCTGCAGGAGTTGCGCCAGATTCACCAGTTTGTCTATCGCCAGATCGGCGAGGAGCGCCTTTGGGTGGGCAGCATGCCCTCCAGGCTGCCGGTGGACGAGACCATTCCGATTGCGCGTTTTGGCGTCTCCAATACCGGGCGCGCCAAAAGTGTGTACCGCATGGGCCTCAGCCATCGCTACGGTCGGCGCATGCAGGTGATTTCTGGTATCCATTACAACTGGTCGATGCCGGGCCTGGATACCGACGACTATTTTGCGCTGATCCGCAATTTCCGCCGCCATTCCTTCCTGCTGCTGTTGCTGCAAGGGTCATCGCCCGCAGTGTGTGCCAGTTTTGTGGCCGGGCGGCCGCATCGGCTGGTGCCGATCAATGGCAATACGCTTGGACTGCCGCATGCCACTTCCCTGCGCATGGGGCGGCTGGGGTACCAGAGCGACGCACAGTCGGCGTTGTCGGTGAGCTACAACAATCTTGAGTCCTATGCAGCCTCGCTGGAACGCGCGCTCACCGAACCGCATGCGGAATACGAGGCCATCGGCATTCATGGCGTGAATGGCGAATACAACCAGCTGGCCACCTCGCTGCTGCAGATCGAGAACGAGTTTTACAGTACGATCCGCCCCAAGCGGGTGATCAAGGCCGGGGAGCGTCCGCTGCATGCCCTGCGCGAACGCGGCGTGGAGTACGTTGAAGTGCGTTGTATCGACCTCGACCCGTTCGAGCCGATCGGTATTTCCGAAACCATGGCGCGTTTTCTTGACCTGTTCCTGCTGCATTGTCATGTCACGCCCAGTCCGCCGGATTCGCCGGCGGAGATTCCGGTGTTGCTGCACAACCAGTCGCTGACCAGCGAACGTGGCCGCGAGCCGGGGCTGCTGCTGGAGCGCGCGGGTCATCCGGTGGAGATCATGGTGTGGGCACGCGAGCTGCTGGCCCAGATGACCCCGATCGCCGACGCACTCGATGGCGTCACCAGCGGGGGCTACCACGCGGCCTTGCAGGCCATGCACGACCTGCTCGACGATCCGGCGCAGCTGCCCTCCGCCCGTTTGCTGGCGCAGATTTGCAGTACCCCGGAGAGCTCCTACATTGATGTGATCCGCAACCAGTCGGAGTGGGCACGGGCCGCTGTGCTGGCGCTGGACTGGCCAGCACAGGCGCAGGCCGGGTTCGAGCAGAGTGCGGCGGAATCACGGCTGGCCCAGCAGCAGGTCGAAGCGGCCGACGTGCTTTCCTTTGAGGCTTTTCGGCTGAATTACGTGTCTCCGGCACGATTGCGCGTCCAGGCTCCCGGGCAGTCATAGCGTCGCCTGGCGCACGGTTTGATCGGGAGATGACTGCGTAGTCTGGTGCCATCGGTCAATCATGGCCGACATTCCCCTCTCACCGGAGACCGTCATGGCACACAAAATCAAGACCCCCGCTGCAAAATCGGCTACGTCCCGCATGCCCGCTGCCGAGGCATCCAAGCCGCAGGTGCCGCCTGCCGAACCAGCCCAGGTACTGGGTCGTCACAAGAACTCGGGCCAAAAGGACCACAAGGGTGCGCGCTGAACGCTTCGCCAGCGCAGTCTGACGCTGCGGCAGGCCACCTCCGCGCACCACCGCTTCAGGAGGCGGCTTTGCCGATCCGCGCAAGCCAGGCCTCGCGGGTTTGCGGCCGGACGAATATGGCAACCACCTCGTGATGCGCGTCCTTGATCGCGCTTTCCAGCCTGGAGACACAGAGCTCGATTCCGGTGGTGGTGAGTCCGTCACGGAACTCCACGCTCATGGCCGCGAACACCTGACTCGGCCCCATCTGCACGGTCATCACCGCATTGGCGTGACACACGTCGGAATCGGCTTCGGTGATACGCAGGAGCGATTCACGTACCTCGGGCAGCGCCGCTTCCCCAATCAGCAGCTCCTTGGTTTCGCGCGCAAACAGGATCGCCGTGATGGTGAGCACCAGTCCCACACCGATCGAGGCAACAGCGTCCGGTTCCGGGCGCTGCAGTGCCTGCGCTGCCGCGAGGCCGACGGTAGCGATCAGCAGGCCCAGCAGCGCAGCGGCATCACCAAACACGACGATGAACAGGCCGGGGTCCTTGCTGGCGTGCAGGGCACCAAAGTAGCCGAGCTGGCCTTTGCCGGCGCGAAAGGTCTTGAAGCCAAACCAGCCAGAAGCAACCTCACAGCAAAGTGACAGCAGCAGCACCAGGTAGTTGATCCAGCTGGTCTCGACCGGCTGCGGTGCTTGCAGATGCGCAACGCCTTCGTAGAGCGAAACACCGGCACCCAGGGCCAGCACCAGCAGCGATACGATGAAGCTCCAGAAATACAGCTCGCGGCCGTAACCGAGCGGGTGACCGGGGTCGGCGCGCTTGCCTGCGCGCGCAATGCCGTACAGCAGCAGACATTCGTTGATGGTGTCGACGAGCGAATGCACGCCTTCGCTCAGCATGGCCGAACTGCCGGTCCATGTCGCTGCCGCGAATTTGATCAGGGCCACCACCAGACTGCCTGCCAGTGACAGATAAATCACCCGGCGGGTGCTGCTGACCGACGGTTGGGCTGGCATGCGCGCCCGGTTGATGTTGACGTGCTTCAGTCGCGCGCCGGCGTCGTTGCTGGTGCATCCTGGCCGCGGGCAAGCGCATGGGTCAGCAAGGCGCCTGCCAGCTGTGGCTGCGCCACCAGGGCGTCCAGCAGCACGGCGCCAAGCGGTGTGCCGAGCAGTGCAGCGCGGTCTGCCGGCAGGACGTGGCTGTAGGTGTGGGCGGGCGCGACGGGCGCTACGGGCGCGACTGGCAGCGTCCTGCTTTCAACACGTAGCGCGGTTGCCGGTCGTGGCTTCACCAGCGCCGGCATCGCAGCGGCCGTTGTCATGGGAATGACGCGCGCCGTGGCGGGTGCGGGCGCCGGTGTGAAGGCTTTGGTGGCAGGCAGGCCAGGTGCCGTGCTTGCTGGCGGCGCAGCCGTTGCGGTGCCTCTGGGGGCGCCCCGCGCCATCAGCAGCAGCAATGCGAAGCCTGCGCTGCTGGCGGCCAGGAGCGAGAACACGGCGTTGGCGCTGCCATGGATCACAAACGCATCATTCAGACCCCAAAGCAGCAGCAGTCCAGCCGCACTCCCCAGCCCGATCAACAGTGCAACGCGCCCGACACCGCCCGACCACCCACTGCCGGCCAGGCCCTTGGTTGTTGGCGGGACGGTGTCGGTCACCCCGGGTTGCAGCGGTGCGATGACCGGTGGCGGGTCGATGATCATGGCCGCACCTACATCCTTCCGGTCGCGACCAGGATCACCAGGATCACCAGCAGGAGGCCCAGTCCACCGCTCGGAGCGTAACCCCAGCCCCGGCTGTAAGGCCACGAAGGGAAAGCGCCCACCAGCAAAAGGATCAGGATGACCAACAGTATCGTTCCCATGTGCGCTGCTCCGGGTGATTGCAACAGGTGTTCCGGCAGCAGGCTTGCCTGAGGATGCCTGCATCGGGTGGCTCACCACTGCAAGGTGCGCTGACCGGCGGGTAGCGTCAGTGCGCGAACGCACAGCCTGCGCTGCTGCGCAGACACAGACTTTGCGTTCACGTTGGGCATGCGCGACCTGCGCGGCGGGTGCGCGGTCGCCGGGCACAGGAGAGGCACGATGCAGATCGGCATGATCGGACTGGGGCGGATGGGAATGAGTCTGGTGGGGCGTTTGCTGGGCGATGGTCACACCTGCGTGGTGCATGACCGGTCCGCGCAAGCGGTCCAGCGCGCTGTGGCGCTGGGTGCCACCGGGGCACTCGCACTGCAACAGTTTGTCGAACGGCTGCAACCGCCGCGCGCGGTCTGGCTGATGTTGCCTGCCGCGGCGGTCGATGCAGTGCTCATGCAGTTGATGCCGCTGCTGCAGCCGGGTGACCTGGTCGTGGACGGTGGCAACAGCCGTTTTCAGGACGATCTGCGACGCGCGACCCTGCTGCAGCCGCTAGGGATCAGTCTTCTGGATGTCGGCACCTGCGGCGGCGTGGCTGGCCAGACGCGTGGCTTTTGTCTGATGGTGGGGGGCGAGCCGGCGTCAGTGAAGCGCATGGAGCCGGTGTTCGATTCGCTGGCACCCGGGGTACATGCCGCCGCACCAACGCCTGGCCGGCCTGCGGACGCGGGCACCGCCGAGCGCGGCTGGCTGCATTGCGGTCGGCACGGTGCCGGTCATTTCGTCAAGATGGTGCACAACGGCATCGAATATGCCGTGATGGCGGGGCTGGCCGAGGGCCTCAACCTGCTGCACCGTGCCAACGCGGGCGAACTGCAGGGCGTGATTGACGCCGAGACGGCACCGTTGCTGCATGCCGATGATTATCACTACCCGTTTGATGTGGCGGAAATCGCAGAGGTGTGGCGGCGTGGCAGCGTGATCAGTTCCTGGCTGCTCGATCTGACGGCGGCGGCGCTGGCGGCAGATCCGGCGCTGACGGGCTACGCTGGCCGGATTGCCGATTCCGGCGAAGGTCGCTGGACGGTGCAGGCGGCGATCGATCTGGCGGTGCCGTTACCGGTGATCAGCAGTGCCCTGTATGGCCGGTTTTCGTCGCGTGGGGTGGATGACTTTGCCAACCGGGTGCAGTCGGCGATGCGTCACGATTTTGGCGGCCACCCCGAGCCGCCGCCTTCGCGCATGCCCTGAACCCGGCTGGTTCGCTGGTACCACGAAACCATACTTTTGCTTGGTCATTGATGCGGTTTGATGGGCTTCGTCGTGCAGACCGCTTGTGGCAATATAAGCGGTTTACCCACAACAAGAGCATCGCGTCATGAGTGCTGTCGTCATCAGCGGTACCGGCGTGTACCAGCCGCCCCACACCATCACCAACGCCGAACTGGTCGCCTCTTTCAATGCGTTCGTCGACCTGCACAATGCACAGCATGCGGCTGCCATCGCGGCGGGCACCGAGCCGGCCCTGGCGCACTCGAGTGTGGAATTCATCGAAAAGGCTTCCGGTATCAAGCAGCGCTATGTGATGGAAAAGACCGGCATCCTCGATCCACAACGCATGTGTCCACATTTGGCTGCGCGCGCCAATGACCAGCTTTCATTGATGGCCGAGATCGCCGTCGCCGCTGCGCAGCAGGCGCTGGTGCAGGCCGGCAAGACGGCCGATCAGGTCGATATGGTGATCTGCGCTGCTTCCAACATGCAGCGCGCCTATCCTGCGATGGCGGTTGAAATCCAGCAGGCGCTGGGGGCTGGCGGATTCGGTTTCGACATGAATGTGGCGTGTTCTTCGGCCACCTTTGCATTGGAACAGGCCTACAACGCTTTACGTGGCGGTTCGGCTGCTTGCGTGCTGGTGGTCAATCCGGAAATCACCTCCGGTCATCAGGAGTGGCGCGACCGAGACTGTCATTTCATTTTCGGCGACGTGTGCACCGCGGTGATCCTGGAGCGGACCGAGACCGCTACCTCGTCAGATCAGTGGGAAGTGCTGGGTACCCGACTGGTCACCAAATTCTCCAATGCCATCCGCAATAATTTCGGTTTCATGAATCGCAGCGAGGATAGTGATCCCAAGGGGCGCGACAAGACCTTTGCCCAGGAAGGCCGCCGCGTCTTCAAAGAAGTGGTGCCGATGGCAGCTGAGCATATAGGGAGCCAGTTGACCTCACTGAACTTTACGCCGGCGCAGGTTCGCCGCTTCTGGTTGCATCAGGCCAACCAGGGCATGAACCAGCTGGTGATCAAGCGCCTCATCGATCAGGAATCCACGCCGGACGTGGCGCCCCTGATCCTCGACGAGTTTGCCAACACGGCCTCGGCTGGTTCGATCGTGGCGTTTCACCGCCATCGTGGCGACCTGCAGGCCGGTGACGTGGGCGTGATCTGCTCGTTCGGTGCCGGTTATTCGATTGGCAGCGTGGCGGTGCGCAAACGCTGAGCGTGGCTTGGCAGGGTGGTGCCTGGCGTGGCCTCGCCTCGCCAGGCACTGGCAGCCATCCGCCAGTGGTGGCGATCCAGTGACGGGGATCCAGTGACAGCCATCCAGGGTCAGCCGCGGAAAATGTCGAAGGGTTCGATTTTCAGCACCCGGCGCACGCCAAAATAGCTCGAGATGCCGGCAATGATCACCACCATGCCGAACGCCAGGCCCAGGTTCCAGAAGGTGATGATGGCGGCGTAGTTGGGCAAACGTGCATGCATCAGGGTGATCATCAGTGTGACCAGCCCGATACCCAGGCCAAAGCCGGTCATGGCAGTGAAGGTGGCCATGAACAGGATCATCACCACCAGGTCTCGGCTGCGCGCCCCGATCGCCTTCAGTGCGCCAAACTTTTCCAGGTTCTCAAGGATGAAGCTGTAAAAGGTCTGCCCCGAAATCGACAGTCCGACCACAAAGCTGATCACGGTCATCAGCAGGATATTGGTACCTATGCCGGTCTTGTAGGTGTAGTAATCAGAGATGCGCGTGTTGAATTCGGCGGCTGTCACCGCCACGTAGCCGAGGGTGGCGACGGCGCGCTCGATACGCGGCACGTCTGCCGGGCTCTTCGGTTGCAGCAGCACGTAGGAGATGGTGAAGCGGGTGGTGGGCAGGTACTGGATGGCCCGGGTATAGGTGGTGTAGAGGGTAGGCAGTCCGTTCAGCCCGTTGGAGGCCACCCGCGCGATGCCTACGATCACGCCGCGGAAGTCGTTGAGTTCAAAACTTGTGCCGACCTTGGGGTTCTCGAGCTTGCTGAACTCGGCATCGTTGACCACAAAAAAGGAGTTGTCGGCATAGATGTCCTCGATCTTGCCCTGCTCGATGGCCGGGCGGCCAAACAGGCTGGTGTCGTCCAGCCCGATCACGGTCACCGACTGATAGGTACCACTGGCGAGCCTGACCTGCGCGCCCCCCACGAACAGTGGTACGGCGTACTTCACGCCGTCCATGCTGCGCACTGCATCCAGCAGGTAGTCCGGCAGGGGAACGGCGCTGGAGGCGTTGTTCACTGCCGGATCCATCACCCACATCGCCGCACCGACATTGGTCACCGTGGCGTAGGCGCGGTTGAGGATGCCGGCAAACATGGCCGTCATCTGCATCATCAGGAACACCGCAAAGGTGATGCCGATCAGCAGGGCGCTGAACTTGGCGCGGTCGTTCACCAGCAGCTTGAAGCCGATCCGCAGGATGCCCGTATGTTTCATGGCGCGCTGCGCCAGCCGCCACCCAGGGCCACAAACAGTGCCACCGTGTCCTGATGGCGTTGCACCTGTGCCTGCAGCGTGCCGATCAGCGCTTGCTGATAGGCACCATCGGCGGCCATCACGGCCACGCCATCGCTCAGGCCGGCGCGATAACTGGCCTCGGTCAACGCCAGCGCATCAGCGGCGGCTACCTGCGCATTGCGCTGTGCCTGCAGTCCCTCGGCATCGAACTCCAGCGCTTTCAGGGTATCGGCCACCTGCGCGAAAGCACCCAGCACGGTCTGTCGGTATTGCGCCTGTTGTGCATCGAAGGCGTCCACTGCGGCCTGCTGCCGTGCCCGCAGGGCACCGCCGTTGAACAGGGGCGCCGTGAGTGACGGGCCAAGGCTCCAGAACCGGCTGGCGGCCGAACCCAGCGCGCCAAATGTCCCCGCCGCGGTGCCATAACTGGCGCTGAGCAGCAGGTCGGGGTAGCGCGCCGCCGAGGCCACGCCAATCGCCGCGCTGGCGGCGTGCAGGGTCGCTTCGGCGGCCAGGATGTCCGGACGTTGATGCACCAGTTGCGAAGGCACCCCGGCGGGCAGGTCGAGTGGCAGGGTGAGCGAGTCGAGTGCGACCTCGGGCACGATGGCCAGCGACGGCACCTGCCCCTGCAACAACGCCAGCAGGTCACCGGTTTGTGCGCGCTTGAGTTGCAGCGGGGCAAGCAGGGTTCGGGTGGCGGCAATTGCGCTGCGCTGGGTGAGTACATCGGCAAAGGGCGCCGTTCCTGCCTGCGCGCGCGCCTCGACGCTGTGCAATTGGTCCTGTTGCAGGCGCAGCAGCCGCTGGGTCGCGGCAATCTGTGCGGTGTAACCGGCGCGCGCAATGCAGGCATTCACCAGGTTGGCCGTCAGGGTGATGTAGCTGGCCTGCAGGTTGTAGGCCTGCAGGTCGACTTCGGCACCTAGCCCCTCGATGGTGCGTGTCTGCCCGCCGAACACGTCGGGCGCATAGCTGACCGTGCCGCTGGCGCTGTAAAGGTTATAGACGCCGTCAGTGAGCGCCGGGTTCTGCCCGGCAAGTTCGCTACGCGCGCGCGTGGCACCCAGACTGGCGGTCAGCTGCGGCGCGAACAGTCCCTGACCGGCGCGAAGCAGGTGCTGCGCCTGACGCAGGTTGGCTTGCGCAATCTGCACGCTGGGATTGTGGGCGAGCGCCTGTTGCACGGCAGCGTCAAGCGGGGCAGAACCAAACAGCGTCCACCAGTCAGCCGGCACTGGTGTGGCTGACGCAAAGCGCTGCGTCTGGCCAGCCACTTCCACAGTGGCGGCCAGTGGCGGCCCTGCAGCAAAATGGTCGGTGTCCGGTGCCGTTGGGCGAACAAAATCAGGACCGACGGTACAGGCCGCCAGTGTGCAGGCGCATAGCGTCATGCCCAGCCGGCGCAGTCCGTCGCCGGTTTGCCGCCCAATGCGGATCCGCGGTGGGGTAGCAAGCCCTGGCGCAGCGCTGCTGTCTGGCGTCATGGTGGCGTCGGCGCTGCCATCGGGCTGGCCAGCGGCGGGGTCGCCGGATCGGGCGGGACGGGTGTCGGCGTGGTGCCGGCTTTTGGGCCGATGAACACGTCCACCAGTTGGCCTGGATACGCCATCACCGGAGAGGTCATCGTGAAACGGAAGATCACCGGCATCACCCGCAGGTCGACCCGTTCCTGCCGCTGGTTGGAGAGCTCGATCTTGGGCGTCAGGTAGGGCTGCACCCGCACGAATTCCAGCGGAATCTTGACATTGGTGCCGCGCAGCGACATCTGTGCCTGGATCTGCCCGGGCGCGGGCAGGCGCGAGACCAGGATTTCGTCGATAAAGCAGCGCACGGCCAGCGTGGACTGGATGGCACTCATCACCACCAGCGGATCCTGCCCCTGGGTATAGGCGTTGTAAACGCCAAGGATGGCGGCATAACTGCCCGCCGTGGCATTCACCGCCAGGACCACCCCGTCGGTCTGCGCCTTCAGCGCGTACTTTTGTTGCAGGCTGCGTGCCGCCAGATAGGCCTGTTGCAACGCGCCGACCTGCCGGCGCTGGTTGCTGATGTCATAGCGCCAGGCCCCCGCGCGGGTCAGCGCCAACTGGCGGTTGGCCACCACCAGCGCACTGGTGGCCTGCAGGGCGGCGTTCTCGGCCGTGTCGAGCACATCCTTGCTGACCGCATGCGGATCGAGATCGAAGGCCGCCCGGCGCTTGTCGTATTGGTCGCTTGCCGCCTTGAGCGTGGCGGCGGCCTGTTCGGCCTGCGCCTGCGCAATTGCCAGTGTTTCGCGACGTGGCTGTGCCACCAGTTCGTCGAGCAGCGATTGCGCGGCGGCCGCTTGCAGGCGCAGTTGCTCGGTACTGGCCTGCTGCACGCTATCGTCGATCTGCAGCAGGCGCTCGCCAGCCTGGACATGCTGACCCTCGTGCACCAGCACCTGCACCACGCGCCCCGGCACCTCTGGGTACAGGTTGATGTTGGTGCCGCCGCCCTGATCACTTTCCACGATGCCATTCGCATAGATGGCGGTAGCGAAGGGGTTGCTGACCGGAGCGAAGACCGGGGGCTGCGCCTTGCGCTGGATGCCGAACACCACGGCGGCGGTGATGCCGATTAGCAAGCCCAGCGCAGAGAGCAGAAAGATCAGGCGCGATCTCATTCGGTACCCTCGGACTGTGTGCGGATGTGGCCGTCTTCCATGTGCACGATGCGGTCGGCAAATTCATTGATCCGCGCGTCGTGGGTCACGATCAGGATGCAGCGCTGGCCGTTGAGCACCTGACTCTTCACGAAGGAGATGATCATCTTCCCCGTGTCGCCATCCAGTGAGGCAGTCGGTTCGTCCAGGATCAGAATCTCCGGGCTGCCGACGATGGCGCGCGCAATGGCTACCCGCTGCTGTTCGCCGCCCGACAGCTTGATCGGCAGGATCTCGCCGCGGCCCCCCAGTCCCACGATGCTCAGGCACTTTTGTGCTTCGCCGATCGCCTCGTTCCAGTTGCGCTCCTTGAGGATCAACGGAATCGCCACGTTCTCTGCCGTGGTGAGTCGTGCAAACAAATGAAAATCCTGAAATACGAAGCCGATCGTATTGAGACGGAAGTCGGACAGGGCATCGGCGTCGAGGGTCCAGATGTCGACGCCTTTGACTTTTACCGTTCCGGTGTCGGGGCGCAGGATGCCGGAGATCATGCTGAGAAAGGTGGTCTTGCCACTGCCGGACGGGCCGACCAGAAACACCATCTCGCCGAAGTGCGCCACAAAATCCACCCCGTCGACGGCCGTCATCCGCGCCTCCCCTTCGCCAAACACCTTGGTCAGGCCACTTGCTGCAATCGCCTCCACCGCAGGGGTACTGTTCAGGACTGCGCTCATGCCGATCAACCTCGCGTCAGCCCGGGCTGGCGACGCAGTGCATCTGCAATCTGTGCTGCCCGAAGCGCTGGGTCTGTTCGGCAACCGACGGCGCCCTCGGCGGATGGCTGCACGGTACCGCAGCACAATGCAGCTGGCACGGGCATTGCCTACACTGAACGTCCCGTCCCTCGTCAGGAACCCCGTCCATGTTCTGGTTTGCCTTGCTGAGCCTGCTTGCACTGCCCACGCTGGGGGCCGCGGCCAGCCAGTCCCCTGCGGTGGCCGTCACCAGTTCGGCGGAAGTTTCGGGTGCGTCTGGCACCAGTGCGGGGCAGGGTCGCTGCCTGACCGAGTGCACGCCAAGGATAGGCATCATTTCGGCCTTCGGTGCGGAGGCTGACCTGCTGCTGGCGGCGCTGCAGCAGCGACGGGATTGGGAGATTGCCGGCAACCGTTACACCACGGGGATGTTGCAGGGACAACCGGTGGTCTTGGTGCTCAGCGGAGTGAGCATGGTCAATGCCGCCATGACTGCGCAGCAGTTGATCGACCACTTCCACCTGCAGCGCCTGCTGCTCAGCGGCATTGCGGGCGGGATCGATCCGGCCGACCACGTGGGGGATGTGCGCGCCCCGGAGCGATGGGCATTGCCGCTGGAAACCTGGTGGGGACCTGACGGTGAGGTACCAGCACCTTGCGGCACGGCGGGTGACCTGAGCTGTCTGGGCTTGAAACTGTTCGCGCCAGACGGCGTCACAGCACCGGATTTCCGCTTGGGGCAGGGCGCGCTCGCCACCGGACTGCGCATGCGCGAGAGCTTTGTGCGCAACGCCGCCACCGGGCTGGCTGGCGAATTCCGCATGAGTTTTCCGGTCGATCCGGACATGTTGGCGGTGGTCCGCACCCTCCAGCCCGGGCTGACGCGCTGTGGTCCGGTGCTGCCGGAGCGCTGCGTTGCCACGTTGCCAACCCTGCGGGCCGGCGGCACCGGGGTGTCGGTGCCAGTGTTTCTGGCCAATGCCGGGTATCGCAACTATCTGTTCAACACGCTGCACGCCAGGGTGCTCGACATGGAAACGGCGGCGGTGGCGCAGGTGGCCTACGCCAACCAGTTGCCGTTCCTTGCGTTTCGCAGCGTGTCGGATCTGGCTGGTGGCGCACCGAACGGTGATGTCGGAACCCTGTTTCGCAGCGGTCTGGCTGAAACCAACGCCTCACGGGTGACCTTGGGTTGGCTGGCCGCCTGGGGACGGCTGCAGGGTTTGGCCAAGGGTGACTGACGCTGCAGACTTCGGCTCAGCGGTTACCGCCGCTTTCGCGGCCGCCACCGCCACCTGGGCGTCCACCGCCACCGCCACCGCCGCCCGGATGGCCGCCGCCGCCAGGTGGACCACCACCGGGATGGCCGCCACCGCCACCTCCGGGCGGAGCACCGCCACCACCGGGATGGCCGCCGCCACCTCCGGCGGGCAGACCGCCACCGCCACCGCCGGGCGGAGCACCGCCACCGCCAAGGTGAGCGCCACCAAACCCGCCGCCGGCTTGCCCAACCCCTGCGGATGGCGTGGTGCCACCAATCGCACCACCGGAAAAGCGCGGACCGCCTGGTGCCGGATGGTTTGGGGCACCTGCGTTGGCGCGGCCAGCACCTGAAGGCAACTGGGCGGCGCCTTGCGCGCCGCGTGGCCGGGTCATGCCCGGCGCAGGACCGCCGCCACCCCGTTGGTCGGGGGGAGGCGCACTGGCACGATTGGGCATGGCACGATCAGGCATGGCACGATCGGGCATGGGACGACCGCCCGACGGCCGCCCGCCTCGGTCCAGATCCCGGCCGCGCCACTCCTGCCGACGGCCAAACCACGGTTGACCTTGATAGTAGGAACCCCAGTAGGCGCCGAGCGCGAAGCCGATCACCGGAATGCCGAAATTGTTGCCGTAACCCAGAAGCGGGTATTGGTTGCCCTGGTCCAGGTAGGCCAGGTTGCCGGCATACACCCAGCCGCGCGCGCCAGTGGGCCCAATCGTATCGCACCAGCCATAACCGCTGGTGCAGCCCTGCACCGACATCAGGCTGTCCGGCGGAAACTGTGCCACCAAGGGGTAGTCACGCGCTGGACCCGCGCGCATGTTGATCCATTTCAGGGCTTGCGCCTGCTGGGCCAGTACGGGCAACGACAGCCCGAGCAGCAGGCTGGCGCTCAGCAGACGGCGGATTGGCAACATGACGGCATTCCTTGCAGCGACAGGATATTGAGTATCCCGCGGGCAGGGTGCGCCGTCTGTCCGTCAGCGAACTCCGGCGTTTGCCTGGGTGTGACTGCGGACCAGTTGCAGGGCGGTGCGACCCAAAAACAGCACGCTGCCGGCCAGGCATACCCGCAGGCTGAGCAGGTCGGCCGCCTGCATGGTCGGCATCCGGTGCAACTGCACCGCAAGCCACAGCGCCATCAGCAGGGCGAACAGGCCAGTGAGGCCGGTTTGCAGGATCTGCTCACGCGAGACAACCGGCGCTGCAGACATTCCATCGTGTGCCACCAGCAAGGCTGCACGACGTTGCAGACGACGCTGGCGAGCATTGCTCAGCGCACGCCGCAGTTGCAGTTCCTCCACACCCTGGATCAGCATGAAGGCACTGCTCAGCAGCACGGCGAAATAAATCGGCATCACATCGGTGGTAGTCATGGCGGCATTCCTTTGCTGGATCGTTGAACTGATTCCAGCTTAGGAAATGAACGCCACTTCGTTTGTGAAGATCGATGTACTGGCCGTGCCCGTGCGACGGTCTGTTGCAGCCTTCAGGCCGCGGCCCAGGTCCGGTTGCCGGCGAGCACCCGGCTGACCTGCTCTGCATCCGCCACATCGCCGTGCACGGTCAGCACAAACTTGTCCATCCGCACGGCTGTCTCGTAGCGGATCGCCTGATCCTTGGGCACACCGATCTGGCTTAGCGCGGCACCCAGTGCCGACAGGCCACCGACCACCACCGCTCCCTCCAGCGCACTCACCAGCAGCGCCACCAGAGGCCCCGCCAACGCGACGACGCCAATGCCCGGCAGGAAGAACATGGCCGGTGTGAACAGCAGGCCCCATAAGCCGCCCCAGAGTGCGCCGGTGCCGCCCCAGGCTTTGACCCGGTCGCCAGCGGTGTAGAAGCCGACCGGATGCTCCTCGCTGTGATAACCCTTGCCTACCAGCGACAGTTTGCGCAAATCGACGCCAGCATGACCCAGCGCGCGGATGGCATCTTCGGCTTCGCCGTGGGTGTTGAACACATAGAAGGGCAGCACCTCGCTGCTGCTGTCCATCATGCCACCACAGTCAGGTGATCGACCACGCTGTGCACGCCCGGCGTGCCCCACGCCGAATTGCGCGCGAGTTCACGTTCGGCCCAGCTGTGCACGGTCCCGCTCAGGGTGATGTCGCCACCGCTGACGGCCACGGAAATGTTCTGTGCGTCCTTCACTGCCTGACGCTTCAGGGTGGCTTCAATGTCGGCCTTCACGGTGCTCAGCGACACGCCGCTGTTCAATGCTATGTGATCAACGATACCGGTCACACCAAGCAGGTAGCGCACCGCATTGACCGCAGCGCGCCGCTGGTATTCCCAGTCCACCTTGCCGGTGAGCGTGACCGAACCGTTTTGCACCGATACCTTGATGGCATCCTGACCCAGATACGTGGTCCACTGCAGTACGTTGGTGACCGAGCGGGCAATGTCGCTGTCATTGCGTTTGCTGGTGCCCGGCAGGTTGACGTCGATTTCGATGGCCAGTGCCTTGACCCCGGCCACGCGCTGGGCCGCGCGCTCGGCGTCCCATTTGGCGGTAAAGCTGTCCACGTGCCCAGCCAGGGTGACCACCCCGGCCGTGACTTCCACGCCAATCTGGGCCGCGTTCACACTCGGTTCCCACTTCAGTTCGGCGATCACATCCTGTTGCAGTTGGCTATCGGTTTTCATGGTTAAGCTTCCATCTTGTTGAGGAAGCTCCAGCATGGGCGGCCACGGTACTGACTTCCGTTCGTCCTCGGACATAGGCCGACACCCAGGCGCTGTGGCCGTAACCTGACGGGCGCCCGCGCCCGTCAGGTAAGCGTGCCGTGTTTACCAGCAGGGCGGCGTAAGCGACGTGTAGTTCAGATTGCTCTGGATGCCCTGGTCGGTGATCTGATAGTCACCGCAGGCGTCGCTGGTCTGCACGCTGCCGCGCAGCGCCTGCGCGGTGAAATTGGCGTTGCTGTTGCTGGTGCTCACGGTGAGGGTGTACGTGGTCGGGCCACCGGTACTGATGGCTACCGGAAAACTGCCGCTGTAACCCAGATTGCTGGCGGTCGCCGTGTACGCATTATTGGTGGCGTAATACCGCTCCTCGCGCGCCGCCAGGTCGAGCAGGGCGTTCTTGGCATCGACGCGGCGGCTCTTTGCCACCGAGACGTTGTATTGCGGCAGCGCGATCATGGCCAACACGCCCACCATTGCCACCGCGACCATCAGTTCGATCAGCGTGAAGCCGATCGCCCGGCGTGCCGGCTTCAGGTGCACGACGCAGCTCATCGCAGCTGCGTCCAGTTCAGGCGTTTGGTCTTGCTGTTCTTCGTTGGATTGATCTGGGTGGCGCTTCCCACGCCGGATGCGGTCTGGTTGATCAGATAAGGATTATTGAGCGCACTCACCACCGACGGCGTACCGGTGGCATTCAGCGCGACACCGGTCACGCTCACCTTCACGTTGGCATTGGTCGGACTGGTCACCTGCACGAACTGGTTGTTGCTGTTCGGAAAGAAAGAGTTGGAAAAGCTGCTGCCATCGGTCGGCACGAAGGCCATCGTCCAGCCAGAGGGCAGGGTGGAACTGCAGGCAAAGATCGAGTCATTTGGCGGAATGGTGGTGTTGGCCACCAGCGCCCCCTGGTAGATGACCGGGTTGTAAATCACCTGCTCGCCGGTCACCGGCAAATTGGCCAGCCAACCAAACTGGTTGTAGGTGCTGCAGCCAGTGACGTTGCTGGCACCTGTCCAGCACACCGGATTGCTGCTCACGGTGCGGGTGCCGACGATGGCGCCGGAAGAGGCGGCAATCTGGGTGATGGTCTGGGTGGCCAGGATTGGTGCACTGACCCCGCTGACAAAGGCCAGCGTGGCCTTGGGTGCGGTGGTGCCGGTCAGGGTGGCATACGCTACCGTGGGGTTGAGCGTATTCCAGGCGGTCATGTTCCAGTCCCAGATGCCATAAATGCTCTGCTGGCCGGCGGCATAACTGACGGCTGCGGTGGTGGTGGCCGGGAATTCCTGTCCGGTGCCGAATTCGACCATCACGCGCGAGGTGCTACTGCCGGGACTGACCGGGGTCGATGCCACGATCAGTCGGGTGGTGATCGGTTGATTGGTGGTGACCCCGCTGGCGGTGATCAGCGGCGTGGAGAACAGCGGGGCTGGACTGGTGCCGCCAAAGCTCGAGACGCCCCAACTGGCCGGGCTGCTGCTGGTCACGTCAAAGCGCCAGATGTTGCCGAGCAGGTCGCCGGCATAGATGTAATCCACGGTGTGATCGCCGTCCAGATCGACGGGCGTGGTGTAAGCGATGCCGTTGGCGCGCCCCTTGCCGGTGGGATCGGTGCCGGCATCGAGGTAGTAGGCGGTCTGTGCGCCGCTGACCGGGTCCACCGTGATGATGTAGATGCCGGCATGGCCGCCGCTGCTGTTGAAGCCGTTGCCGAACACCACCCCCCACATGCCGTTGTGGAAGCGCCGGATCATCGGCGTGCCGTAGGTGTTGCCCAGATAGGCACCGCAACCCGCTGCACTGCAGGGCATGTTGCTGCTGGTCCACTCGGCCAACACGACATTTTTGGCATTGCTTTCGGTCAGTTTGGAAGGGTCGGTGATATCGATTGCGAACACAGCATTGCCGCCGGCGCCCTGACCGCTGACCAGCCAGGTATGCCACGCCTTGTTGTAAAACACATCACCGGTGCCGGGTGTGGCATCCACCGAAAAGGCGTGGACATATTGCGGTGACGCATAGTCCACTGTGGCATCAGTGCCACTGTGGATGGCCTGTACCACCGTACCCGGCATGTAGGCCATCACCTCTGCGCCATCGTTGGGTGTGGTGGTGGTGGTGAAGTTGCCGAAGGGATTGCCCGAGCTGGTCGCCCCGTCATAGGCGCCGGTGCGGAAGCCATGCAGCATGCCATCGTTCGAGCCGCTGTAGACCAGATTCGGCCGGGTCACCCAGGTGGTGGCAAAGCTGGGGTAAGTCTGGGCAGTGGTCGCGTTTTCTGGCGGCGTCGCAGACGGATAGAGCAGGTCGGTCCAGGTGGCACCATACGGGCTCATCGGCGGTCCCACCCAGGTCGGATTGGAGTGCTGGATGTCGCCCAGCACGCTGGTGCGCAGGCGGTAGGTGCCGCTGCCCGTGCTGGTCTGTTCGTTCGTGCGGTCGCCGCGCAGGAACGCCAGGCGATTGCTGGTCTGGGTGGCGTCGCCAGCATCCAGCGCGGCCTGCTGCGCAGAGGTCAGGCTGGCCCACTGCAGCGGGATGCCCTGGGTGCCGTTCCAGGTCAGGATGTTGCGTGCGCTGGGGCCCTGCGCCACGCCGCCGGTGGTACCTGTGGCGGCACAGGTGCCACCGGTGAGCACGCAGGACGCATCCCAGTTGAACGCGTTGCTGATCGAGACCAGTCCGGTGGTGGCATTGTAGGTGAGGTTTTGCGAGGTCAACTGGCCCCACCAGTTGTTCGGATGGAAGTACGACAGGTAAACCTGCGTGCCAGTGCGCACCTGCGCTGCCTGTTGCGTGTTCACGCCAGCCGAAGAGTCGGACTGATCGGCCGGGGTGGCCTGAAAGCAGGTGATCTCGTGGATGTTGCGCGAGCCGCCGGTCGAACCGGCAAAGCCGAAGCGCAGGTTGGCAGGCAGGGTGCCGTTGCTGACGCTGATCGACTGCTTGGTCAGCACCGGCTGATAGACCCCGCCACTGATCTTGTAGGACAGGCTGAGCTTGCCGTCCGAGGTGATCTGCAGGTTGTAGGTGATCGGTGTGCCCTGGCCTCGCTTGGTGGCGCTCTCGTTGGCGATCTTGGTCGAGAACACCGTGTTCGCCCCGCTGATCAGCGCGTAGTCGAGCACCGACAGGCCGGTGGAGCGGGGATTGGTGACCCCGCCCGAAAAGTCATAGATCGCACCGGTGCTGCAGGTTTTCTTGACGGCCGTGGCTTGATCGCTGCTGCTCAGCGTGGACGGATAGTATTGTGGGTAGCTGGCATTCAGCCAACTCCAGGCCACATTGCCGGCCCCGCGCAGGCCCACCCGGTTGGGTACGTAGCCATTGCCGGTGGCGGTGTTGTCGCTGGCATTAAGAAAGTTGCCGTATTCGTCGATGCCCAGGCCAACGTAACCGCCCACCAGACCTTGATAGGGTGTGTTGCTGTTGGAACAGGAATAGCCCAGACTGCCGCCCCACGAGCCGATCTGGCTTGGGGTGGCAAGCGCGCCATCCATCAGGAAGAACGAGATGCCGTCGGCGCCGTCCTTGCCGCTGCCACCCGAATCCCCCAGGTAGGTTACGGTGGTGAAGGTGGCACTCACGCCCTGGTCGGCGGGGAAGGTGAAGTTAGATACCACCGCACCGTTCTGGCTGTTGTTGTCGGTGAAGCGTAACGCACCCTGTCCGGCTGCATCGGGCAGGGTGCCGGTGGAACCACCCAATTTGGCATTGCTGTCGCCGGAATAATAGGGCAGGCCAACGCATGCAGGGATCGATCCGGTATTGTTGCCGGCGGTCAGACAGGCACCGTTGATGGCGGACCAGTTGAGGGTGGAGGCGGCCTGCGTCAGGTCGTCCTGGATGTTGATCGCTTGTGCCTGCCCACCAAGGCAGGCGAGCACCAGTGCGGTGACACGTCGAAGCGGACGGGGGTGGCGCGGGTTCATCTTATTGTCCTCCAAGATCACGGATCACGCTGCTCACGCTGTAGGTGCTTTGCACCACCGAGACGGCATTGGCATTGCCGCCGTAACCCACCGCGGTCACCTGGTACAGCTTGGCCTGGTTGGCCGCCGAGGCACCCAGATAAGCGATGTAGATCTGCGGTGCCGCAAAATAAGTGCCGCTGCCACCGCTGGCGGAGGTGACCAGTGCATTTGCCCCGTTGACCGAGGGAGGCGCATAGGCGGCCCCCAGATTCGCCCAACTGCCGTTCACCATGGCGCTCTGGCTGACCGGATTGGCGCATACCAGCGGTGCCTGCAGAAGTCCCGTGCAGTTGACGCCGGTGGTCGCGTTGTCGGCCTGGGCAAGCCACCATTCGCCGTATTGCAAGGCGGTTTGCGCGGTCTGGAAGGCGTGCTGTTTTTCGCCGGTATTGGCAGTCATGCGCGTGTCCAGGCCCACCGAACGCATCATCGACAGGCCAAGCAGGGTGATCAGCAGCATCATCAGCAGGCTGATGATCAGCGCTGACCCCGCTTGGTCCGGGCGCCTGGTCAGTGCGTGTGCAACGCGCATCCACCGGCAAGGGATGGTCATGTTCATAACAGGTTGAGCACCGGAATCACCTGGGTCAGGGCAGGCAGGGCGGCGGGCTGGCCGGCCTGTCCGGCAAGCGGATTCAGAAAGGTGAGCGTGACGCGCACCGAGTAGATGTTGGCCCAGTTGGCCGCGGTCATTGCCGAGGCCGCGATGTATTGGGTGCTGGCTCCGCTGGCACTGGTATCCACGCCATACAGCACCGTGAAGCTCTTCACGCCTCCGGCGAGCGGCGTGGTCACACCATTCACCGTGCAATCCAGAAAACCGCTGCTGTCCAGACTGAAGGTGTTCACCATCACCAGCGGGCTGGTGCCGGTATTGGTCTTGCCACTGCAATCCATCACCCCGTCGGTGGTGCCGGCCTCGTAGCGCACCACCAGGGTGTCACCACTGCTGGCGCTGGTGCCGACCAGACCCTGGCCGGCCACGCTGAAGCTGCCCTTGGCGGGCAGTTCCACCGCCAGGGTGGAGGTCTGCGGATTGGGAAAATAGCCGGCATTCTGCACGGCATCGGTCAGCCGGGTGAGCAGCAGGCGCTGGTCTTCCTGCAACTGTTCCAACTGCGACTGTGCTGAGTTGTTGATCCGGGTGGACATCAGCATGCTCAGCATGCCGGTGGAAAGTGCCATGGTGATGGCGAGTGCCACCATCAGTTCGACCAGGCTAAAGCCACGCGCAATCACAGATTCGGGCCGGCATGCGTTCATGGCATCACCAGCAGCTGGTATTTCTGCGCGGTGGCAGCACTGCTGCCGCTGGTCGTGGCATTGGCTGAAATGGTTTTTTCGTTCCAGTCCACCTCGATGGTGCAGGTGACCGGGTTCACGCTGGTGGCTGCTGCGCAGGATACATTGGCGCCACTGCCCGGAAGCAGCGTCTGCAGCCCGGTCAGCCAGTTCTGCAGGTCGTAGCCGGCCATCTGGACCGGAGTGCAGGCGGCACTGGCGCAATTGGCCGTCTGGCCGGCCAGCGTGCTGTTGAGCGTAGTGGTGTTGCCGCTGCCCAGGGTGGCCACGGCGGTGGCCGGGGTGGCCGCCCAGTAAGGATCATTGGCGCGCATAGCTGCGGCCAGCGAGGCTGCTTGCAATGCGATCATCGAACGTTGCGCGGAATTGTGTGTGGCACCGATGATCAGTGCCTGCAGTTTGGCGGTGCCGAACAGCGCCACCGAGATCACGAGCAGCGAGATCAGCACCTCGATGATGCCGAACCCCCGCTGAGCCTTGGCAACGACCATCATCGTCACGTGCAGTTGCCTGTCCCGACAGATTGCACGACCGAGCGTCCGGCTGGCGTGATCGCCACGCAACGGGTCAATTGTGTACTGCTGGTGGGCTCATGCAGGGTGAGGGTGACCGGATTGGCCGGCAAGGCAGAAATCGAACCCTGCCGGTTGAAGGTGACGCTGCCCACACTGTTGTCAGCCAGAAAGGTGGCGGTACCTGGTGACTGGGCCTGCCAGCGCAGCGCGATGTCGCCGGCATCGAACGTGCCATTGCCATTGGCGTCATAAAACACCAGCCATCCAACTTGCCAGGCCGTGGTGTTGGCGGTGCAGCTTTGCCCATCATTGCTGGGGCAGACGGTCACGTTCTGCCCGCGTTTGATGGCTTCGCTGCGCGCAAACTGCAGGTCGCGCGCAAGGTTGTTGGCCTCGCCCAGCATGCGATACCCCTGCGCGGTGCGGCTGAAGGTGGGAACGGCACTGGTCAGGATGATGGTGGCCACACCCATCACCACCAGCAATTCCACCAGGGTGAAACCGTGAACGAACGGTATGGAAGGAGGGCGCATGGTCTTCTCCGCGAACTTTGACAGGGCGTGCTCAACCATCTCGTAAACTTGGATTTATTAAAAACTACTGAATTATATTCATGCATTTAGCGCCGCCAGATCAAGTAATTTCCCGATTTTATTTGGGCCCTGCGAGCAGCGTTGGCGTACTTCGCGCGTTGCGCCCTGGGCGCCTTGGCGGCCTGCGCATTGCCCCGGCTGCGCGGCCTGTGACGCGTTGCCTTGTGTTTGTACTGTGCGCAATCGAACAGAGCGGTCTGGCCGGGTTGGCCATGCTGCGGCTTGACCCTGTGCCGGAATGCCCCGATGCCTGTCCGTCCGCACGTCCTGCTGATCAGTCCCCGCACGGAACTGTCAGCGCTGGCCCGTATGTCATTGCTGGAAGGCGGCTGGGAAAGCTTCGAGGTGGAAGGTGCCGGTTCCCTGCATGCCGGCCTGCAGCGCCTCACCACTGCGGGTGTCGACGCCATCCTGCTCGACCTGGTGTTACCCGATAGCGCCGGCCTGCCCACCCTGCAGCGGGTATTTCTGGCGGCACCGCACATCCCGATCCTGGTACTTGGTGACGACGACAGCCGGGCCCTGTTCCGCACGCTCCTGCAGGCCGGCGCGCAGGATTGCCTGGTGCGCACACGGATCAACAGCGACAGTCTGGCGCGCGCGCTGAACGGGGCGATCGGCCGCAAGATCGCCGAGGACGCCCTGTTTCTGGAGCGCGAACGTGCCCAGGTCACCCTCAACTCGATCGGTGATGCCGTGCTCAGCACGGATGTAAAGGGGCGGATCACTTATCTCAACGCCGTGGCCGAACGGTTGACGGGCTGGAACCTGGCTGACGCGCGCGGTCGTGACCTGCGTCAGGTGTTCAACGTGATCAGTGCGGTGACCCGCGCCGTGGTCACCGATCCGATCCTTGGGGCCATTGCGCATGACCATGTGATTGCCCTCTCGGCCGACAGTGTGCTGATCCAGCGCAGCGGGGCCGAGGTACCGATCGAGGACTCGGTGGCGCCAATCCATGGGCGCGGTGGCGACGTGAGCGGGGCGGTGATCGTCTTCCACGACGTGAGCGAGTCACGCAGCATCAAACAGCGCATGGCGTATCTGGCCCAGCACGACTTCCTCACCGACCTGCCCAACCGCGTGCTGCTGAACGAGCGCCTGCAACATGCGCTTGATTTGGGGAAACGTCACCAACGCCGGTTGGCAGTGATGTTTCTTGATCTGGATCATCTCAAGCACATCAATGATTCGCTGGGGCACTCGGTAGGAGACCAGTTGCTGACCGAAGTGGCGCGCCGCCTGCTTGCCTGCGTGCGGGGTTCCGACACCGTCAGCCGGCAGGGCGGCGACGAGTTCGTGGTGCTGCTCAGCGAGATCGAACAACCGTCGGATGTGGTGGCTGTGGCAGAAAAAATACGCACCGCGCTGGCTGGTGTGTATGACGTGGCCGATCATGCCTTGTACCTGACGGCCAGCATCGGCGTCAGCATCTATCCCGAAGATGGCGACACCGCCGAACTCCTCACCCGCAACGCGGATACCGCGATGTATCAGGCCAAGGCCGATGGACGCGACACCCACCGATTTTTCAGCGTGGAAATGAACCTGCGTGCGACGGAGCGTCAATCGGTGGAAGAGGGGTTGCGCCAGGCGTTGGCGCGACAGGAGTTCTTTCTGCAGTTTCAGCCCAAGGTGGATCTGGGTAGCGGTTGTATCACCGGGGCCGAAGCGTTGATCCGCTGGCGCCATCCGGAACGTGGGGTGTTGCTGCCAAGCCAGTTCATTCCGATCGCCGAGGATTGCGGACTGATCGTACAGATTGGTGCGTGGGTGCTGGAAACGGCCTGTCGGCAGGCGCGCGACTGGATGCAGGCGGCGTCATCCTTCACGCAGATTTCGATCAACATTTCGGCGCATGAGTTTGTCAGCAAGGGTTTCTATGAACGCGTGTGCCAGGCGCTGGGCGACAACCAGCTGCCCGCAGGGTGCGTGGAGCTTGAGCTGACCGAAACTGCACTGATGCGCGATGCCGATGGCACGGTACGTATGCTCGGTGCACTGCATGCCCTGGGTGTCCGGCTGGCCGTGGATGATTTCGGCACCGGTTATTCCAGCCTGAGTTACCTGAAGCGCTTTCCGATCACCACGCTCAAGATTGACCAGTCCTTTGTGCGTGATGTGACCATCGATGAGGATGACGCCAATATCGTGACCGCCATGGTGGCGATCGGCCACAGCCTGCGCCAGCAGGTGGTGGCCGAGGGGATCGAACAGCTGGCGCAACTGGCGTTCCTGCAATCCCTGCAATGTCAGGAGGGGCAGGGTTTCCTGTTCAGCCAGCCGCTGGACGCAGACAGGTTCGGCAGCCTGCTTGCCGAAGGCGGACTCTGTGCCGTCACCGGCATCACGTGGCCAGCTTCATTGGCAACAGTCGGTCGTATTCCCGCTTGACCACCGCGTAGCACTCGCAGGTCCGTTTTTCAAGGTTGGGCCGGTCGAGCACCTTGATGTGACCGCGCGCATAGCTGATCAGGCCAGCTTTCTGCAGTTTCAGTGCCGCCTCGGTCACCCCTTCGCGCCGCACGCCCAGCATGTTGGCGATCAGTTCCTGGGTCATCACCAGCTCATTGCTGCCCAGGCGATCAAGGCTCAGCAGCAGCCAGCGGCACAACTGCTGGTCGAGCGAATGGTGACGGTTGCATACGGCGGTCTGGGCCATCTGGGTGATCAGCGCCTGGGTATAACGCAGCAATAGGTGCATGGCCGGTCCTGACCGATTGAATTCCTCCTTCACGGCGGCGCCGCGCAGGCGCCAGCCCACCCCGGCACTTTGCACCACCGCCCGGCTGGGGGTGGACTCGCCACCCATGAACAGCGAGATACCCACCAGGCCTTCGTTACCAACCACCGCAATTTCGGCGGAGGCGCCGTTTTCCATCACATACAGCAGCGAGACGATGCAGTCCTTTGGAAAATAGACATGGGACATGGTGCGGCCGGACTCGTACAACACCTGGCCGAGCGTCATCGGCACTTCCTCGAGCAACGGGGCCCAGCGCTGGCGTTCGGCAGGCGGCAGCACGTCAAGCAGGTGATTGCCGCTAGGGCCGTCAGGTAATGGCATGGTCTGGAATGTCCTGTTGGATGAACTGGAGCGATGCAGTGGTATGGCGCGGTTGTCTGACCTTGGCAGACGCCGATCGATGGCTCAACGGTCTGCACTCTACGTAGGAAAGGCCGAGGGCTTTGTGCGTAAGCGTACATAACGAAATAAGGTCATCAAAAACTGCCAAAACATTCAGCAATGCGGGTTGCGCGGGCGAGCAGATGCAGAAGGTCCGTCGCGTCGGATTGGCTTTCGGCATAAATCCGCACCAGTGCTTCGGTGCCCGAAGGCCGCAAGGCGAACCAGCCGTCAGGCAGGTCGATGCGCACGCCGTCGAAGGGCTGCCCGTTGCCGGGCGCCTCGGTCAGCACGCGCAGTGGCGGTGGTCCCGCGCCGGGCAGGGTGGCCAGTTGTGCCGCATGCAGGGCGCGGATCCTGGCGCGTTGCGCAGCGGTGGCGGGTACAGCGCGTCGTCCTTCAAACGCGCCCCCCAGCCGACGGGTCAATTGCAGGTGACGGTGGTCGGGGGGGGCCTTGTCGTGGGCCGTGATCTCGGCGGCCAGTAGCCCGGCCACCATCCCGTCCTTGTCCGTGGTCCAGACCTGGCCATTGCGGCGCAGAAACGTGGCCCCCGCGCTTTCTTCGCCGGCAAATGCCAGTGCCCCGTTAGTGAGTCCACGCACGAACCATTTGAAACCGACCGGCATGTCCAGCAGGCGCAGGCCGCGCTGTTGCGCGATGCGCTCCAGCAGGCGGGTGGTGACCATCGATTTGCCGATGCCGGCACCCTGCGGCCAATCGCTGCGATGGCCGAACAGATAATCGGCGGCAGCAGCCAGATAATGATTGGCAGGTATCAGTGTGCCCTGCGGTGACACGATACCGTGGCGATCGTGGTCGGTATCACAGGCGATGGCCAGATCAAATGCCGGCGCGCGGGCGATCAGGGTCTGCATCGCGTCCGTCGAGGCGGGATCCATGCGGATCTGCCCGTCCCAATCAGGGGGCATGAAGGCAAACTGCGGGTCCACCGTGGCATTGAACAGGTGCAGGCGCAAATGATGCTGGGCGGCAATCCGCGGCCAATACTGCAGGCCGGCGCCACCCATGCAGTCCACGGCAATCTCCAGGCCGGCCGATGACAGCAGGGGCATGTCAAGCACGGCAGGGAGATCATCCACATACGGCTGCATGAAATCGTGGATCAGCGCCGCACAATGCGCGTGCGCATAGGGTCCTCCGGCATGCAGGGCGCGAACGGCGCGCAGTTCGCTGCGCAGGTGGCCGTTGGCAATCTGCTCGATGCGCTCGGTGATCGCCGTGTCAGCGGCGCCGCCGTGCGGCAGGTTGTATTTGTAGCCGCCATCGCGTGGCGGATTGTGTGACGGCGTCAGTGCGATGCCATCAGCCAGCCGCGTCGAACCGCTTGCATTGTGGCGCAGGATGGCGTGCGACAGCACCGGCGTGGGTGTATATCCACCGGGCGGCGCCACACAGGCCTGTACATCGTTGGCCTGTAGCACACGCAGCGCAGTGGCGCACGCAGGCGCAGAGACGGCATGCGTGTCGATGGCAACAAACATCGGGCCAGTGATCCCGATCATGCGGCGCACGTCGCAGATCGCCTGGGTAATCGCGATCACATGGGCGCGGTTGAAGCTGCGCTCGAACGCGCATCCGCGGTGACCGGAGGTGCCAAAATGCACGCACTGGGCCGGGTTGGACGGATCGGGCAACAGGTCCTCGAACGCCGCCAGCAAGGCATCCACGTTGAGCAGCGCCGCGTGCCGGCGAACCGGCACGGGCACCAGCAGCGAACTCACCTCAGCGGGTACGCACAAAGCGGCTGAGCAGGAAACCTGCTGCCAGTGCGATGCCGACGGCGGACAGCGGATGCTCGCTGACCAGATCGCGGGCGCCGCCGCTGACCCTGCGTTGGGCGCGGGTGATCTGTTCGCCGGTCTCGCTCAGCGAGTCGCTGGCGCGGTCGGCCGCGCTGGCCAGCCGGTTTACCACGGCATGCGCCTCATCGGTCAGGCGTCGGACGGCAGGGCGCGCCATTCCGGATACGTCAGTGATGGCGGCTTGCAATCCGCTGCCGGCACGGTCGATTGCGTCGCTGACCGGTTGGGCGCCGTGACTCAGGGCGCTGCCATCATGTTTGCTGGTGGTTTCCATGGTGATTCCTTTTGGGTAATTGCTGCGGCAGGCTCAGCGCACTTCCAGTGCATTGTTGAAGTGCGTCGCACCTGGTGTTGCGTGCACCAGATCGGCGATCTGGTGCCGTTCAGAATCGTTCTTGACCGGACCATTCAGGGTGACCACGCCATTGCGCGTGCTGATCCGTATGTCTGCCGGGTTGCTGTCCATCACGGCGCGCGCCAGTCCGTCGCGCAGGTACTGGGTGATGCGCAGATCCTCCGCCGTCAGCCAGCGGTCCTGCCGCGCCGGGCTGGGCGGATACATGGACGTGCGTTCCGGGTTGAGTCCATCGCCTTCTGCCATCACCACTGCGCGGGCGCGACCCGAGGGCAATCCCGCGCGTCCTGCCTGACCGTGACTGCCCTGCGACAGCAGGATCAGCACCAACAGGCAGGCATTCGGTGGCAGGTCGGTGGACACGTGATTCAGCGCTTGATCCGCGAAACCTTGGTGCCTTCAATGCTCAGGCTGGCCATCAGGCCCTGCTGGTCAAAGATGAAGGCATAGGCGTCGTCTTTCAGGGTGGAAGTCGAGAGATTCTTGGCGGCACCCTCATTGACTACCACCACGGTCGGACCCACGCCGATCTCCCAGCCGCTCGACACGTCGAGATATTTCTCGGCCTTGTCGTTCATCAGGAACACCACATAGCCGTAAGATTCGGCGCCGGCTTGCCAGCCCCACGAGGCCGATACCGAGTTGAAATAACCGGTCTCGTGGCCATTGCGCAGCAGTTCGCCTTCGCCGTAGGCACCGCCAAAGATCAGACCGGCCTTGACGATTTTCGGAAACACCAGGATGGCATGGGCCTTCTTGCCGATGCCTTCTGCGGTGGGGTTGGAGCGATAGAGCGTTTGCAGGGCCTGCTGGGCATCGCGGTTGAGGTCTTCCGCAGTGGCAGCCAGGGCTGGCGCGCTGCCAGCCAGACCGAGGCCGGTCGTTGCAAGCAGCAGGAAGGCGGTCAGTGTGGAACGTCGTTGCGTGTTCATGGAAGGTTTCCTGCAGGGCGGTAAGGAAGCCCACTCTAGGCTGCACACCACACCCCCAACCGTTCGATGGCGCACTGATCCGGTTACGCTGCTGGCGGACAGTAGGGCTCGACCTGCGGACCATTCCGGTCACCGCAGCCTCTGGCTGCAAGCAAATGGAGTCCCCCCATCATGATCAGACGTCCTGTCCTTTCCTGCCTTTTCCTGCTGGCTTTCAGTGACATCGCGCAGGCGGTGCTGGTGGAAGCACCGCCGCTTGCGGCCACGGCACCACCCGTGGCCGGCGCTGCGGCCGATGCGCCCGCCACAGGTGTCGCCGTAGCGCCGCACGGCGGTACCGCACACGTCGAAATGCGTATCCGTGCCATGCACGAGCGGCTGAAGATCAGCGCAGCGCAGGAACCCCAGTGGAAACACGTCGCCGATGTGATGCGCGATGACGCGCAGACCATCGAACGCTTGTCCGACGCACGCCAAAAGAACGCGCCTACCCTGACTGCGCCCGAGGCCTTGCGCAGCTATGGCGAACTGACCGCCGCGCATGCGCGTGGCGTCACGCAGTTGGCCGATGCCTTTGACGGGTTGTACGCAACGCTGACCCCCGCACAGAAGCAGACCGCGGATGCCGTGTTCCGCAGTCACGGGAAAGGTATGCCCATGCATGGTGGTGCGGGGATGCATGGTGGCATGCGGAAGCAGGGGACATGAGCGCCGCTGCCTGCCACATGCGCACTGCCCTCACGCGCGTTCGGACACGCGCCGGGTGGTTGCCGTGGCTGACCGTACTGCTGCTGATCACTGCAACAGGGGCTTCAGCCGACCCCGGTCGCCGCGGCGGCGGCGAACACAATGGTCGCCCGGGACGCGGTGGCGATCATGGTCCGCGTTTTCATGAGCGTTACCCGCCCGTCTACCCCCAGCCGATCTACGTGCCGCCGCCGGTGTATTACCAGCCGCAGCAGCCCCCGGGCATCTCGCTGTTCCTGCCGTTCAACCTGCGTCGCTGAGGAATATCCTGATGGATCAATCGAGCAGTTCTGGCGCGTCCCTGCCGCGTCGCCGTGCCACCGATACGGTGCGTACTGTCGCCCTGCGCAACGCACACTGGCCGCTTTCCGGAGTCAGCCTGCAGCGCATCGACGCCTGGTGGCGCGCCGCCAATTACCTCTCGGTCGGGCAGATTTACCTGCTCGACAATCCTCTGTTGCTCGAACCGCTGCAGATGAAACACATCAAGCCGCTGGTGGTGGGGCATTGGGGTACCGTGCCCGGCCAGAATTTTATTTACACCCATCTGAACCGCGTCATCCGGCAACTCGATCTGGACATGTTCTATATCTCGGGGCCGGGCCACGGCGGGCAGGTGATGGTGGCGCAGAGCTGGCTGGATGGCAGTTATACCGAGACTTATCCGCAGGTCACCCAGGACCTGGCGGGCATGCGCCGCCTGTTTGCGCAATTTTCCTTTCCCGGTGGCATTTCGAGTCATGCCGCGCCCACCACGCCAGGTTCGATCCATGAAGGCGGTGAACTGGGGTATTCGCTCAGTCATGCGTTTGGCGCGGCCTTCGACAATCCCGCGCTGATCGTGGCCTGTGTGGTGGGTGACGGCGAAGCCGAAACTGGCCCGCTGGCCACGGCGTGGCACTCGAACAAGTTTCTCGATCCGGTGCGCGACGGTGCGGTGCTGCCGATCCTGCACCTGAATGGCTTCAAGATCAGCAGCCCCACGGTGCTTGCGCGGTTGTCGGCAGACGAACTGGACCAGTTCCTGATTGGTTGTGGCTGGATGCCGTGGTATGTAGAGGGCAGCGACTCGGATACCATGCACCAGCAGATGGCTGCCACCGTCGATCGCGTGATCGAAGATATCCAGCGCGTGCAGCGGCATGCGCGCATCCGTCAGGACGGCACCCGGCCACGCTGGCCAATGATCGTGTTGCGCACCCCAAAAGGCTGGACCGGTCCGGGGGTGGTGGATGGCCTGCAGGTGGAGGGCACCTTTCGCAGCCATCAGGTGCCCTTGCTGGTCAGTCCCCAGCAGCCCGAGCATCTGCCGCTGCTGGAGGCCTGGATGCGAAGTTACGGCCCGGAGCATCTGTTTGACGCGCACGGCCGGCTGTTCAGTGAGGTGGCCGAATGTGCACCTGTTGATGGTCGCCGCATGGCAGTCAATCGCCACACCAACAGCGGCGTGCGTGCGCCGCTGCGCCTGCCTGCCATCGCCGACTTTGCGGTTGCGCTGGCGGCCCCGGGCGTTCGCGCGGCACAGGACAGCGCGGTGCTTGGCAACTGGTTGTGCGATGTGGTGCGCGCCAATGCCGGCGCTGCCAACTTTCGTATCTTCGGGCCGGACGAAACCTTGTCCAACCTGCTGGGCCCGGTATTTTCGGCCACTGTGCGGCAATGGCATGCGCGGCTGGAGGAAAGCGACGAGTTTCTTGCCAACGATGGCCGCGTCATGGATGCCATGCTGAGCGAGCACCAGTGCCAGGGCTGGCTGGAAGGCTACCTGCTGACGGGCCGTCACGGCCTGTTCAACAGTTACGAGGGTTTCATCCGCATCGTCGATTCGATGTTCAGCCAGCATGCCAAGTGGTTGAAGGTGGCCGCCGAATTGCCCTGGCGCAAGCCGCTGGCCTCGCTCAATTATCTGCTTACCTCGCACGTCTGGCAGCAGGATCACAACGGCTACAGCCATCAGGATCCCGGTTTTCTGGATCACGTGGTGAACAAGAAGGCCAGCATCGTGCGGGTGTACCTGCCGCCCGACGCCAATTGTCTGCTTGCCGTATTCGACCATTGCCTGCGCAGCCAACACCGGGTCAACGTGGTGGTGGCCGGCAAGCACAGCATGCCGCAATGGCTCGATTTTGACTCTGCATCAGCGCACTGCGCGGCCGGCATCGGTCGCTGGGCCTGGGCCAGTTCGGATGTCGATACCTGTCCGGACGTCGTGCTGGCCTGCTGCGGCGACACACCAACGCTGGAAGTGCTGGGCGCCGTCAGCATCCTGCGCAGCGCCCTGCCAACCCTGCGCGTGCGCGTGGTGAACGTGGTCGACCTGATGAGGCTGCAATCGCGCCGCCTGCACCCGCATGGTCTGGAGGATGCCGATTTTGACGCCCTGTTCACCACCGATCGGCCGGTCGTGTTTGCATTTCACGGTTACCCGGCACTCGTGGATCAGCTCACTTGCCGGCGTGCCAACCGCCAGATGCATGTGCGCGGCTATCTGGAGGAGGGCACCATCACCACGCCCTTTGACATGCGGGTGCAGAATCGCATCGACCGGTTCCATCTGGTGCTGGATGTGCTGCGCTTTCTGCCGGATGCCGGGGCAGCTGAAGCCGCATTGACGGCAAAGATGGAACAGTCATTGGCAGCGCACGCCGTGTACGTGCGGGCACATGGCGAGGACCTGCCAGAAATTCGTGACTGGATCTGGCCGCTGCAGGACGAAGCCTGATCAGGCGTGTACCGGGCTCGCCACCAGGCGGGCCAGCCGGGCGGTATGCCCGGCAATCACGGCTTCTTCATCCGTGCGCACCACGGCGATCTGCAGCTTGCTGTCACGCGCGTGGATCAGCTCCAGATCGACACTGTTGGCGCACTCGTCCAGCACCGCTCCCAGCCAGCCGCAGGCCGCACAGATACGGGCGCGGATCTCCGGTGCGTTTTCACCGATGCCAGCCGTGAACACCAGTGCATCGATGCCACCCATCGCCGCTGTCATCTGGCCGATTTCTCCGGCCACCCGATAGACAAACAGGTCGAGCGCCTCGGCGGCATGCGGGTCGCTGCTACCCAGCAAGGTGGCCATGTCGCTGCTCACGCCGGAGACTCCGAGCAGGCCGGACTCTTCATACAGCATTGCACTTACCTGTTCTGCGCTCATCTGCAGGTGCTGCAACAGGTACAGCACCACACCGGCATCGAGCGTGCCGCAGCGTGAGCCCATCATCAGGCCGTCGAGCACCGAAAAGCCCATGGTGGCAGCCTGACTGCGACCTTCCACCAGGGCACACAGGCTGGCACCGTTGCCCAGATGGGCGACCAGAACGCGCCCCTGTGCACCGCTGCCCAGCACTTCGGGCAACTTCTGCACGATCGATTCGAATGACAGGCCATGAAACCCATAGCGCTGGATGCCCAGTGCGGTGATGCTGCGCGGCAGGGCACAGGCCCGCGCCACGCTGGGCTGGCCGTGATGGAAAGCGGTGTCAAAGCACAGCACCTGGATGGCATCCGGCCAGTGGGTGCGGGTGAGCTCAACTCCCGCCAGATTGTGTCCCTGATGCAACGGCGCCAGCGGTATCAGCGCCATCAGCGCCTGCAGGATGCGCGGATTGGCAATCACCGGCAAAAAGAACTGGTCGCCGCCGTGCACCACGCGGTGGCCGATCGCGTCGATCTGGCGATTGCCGCTACGGGTATCCAGCCACGCCACCACCCGCGCCAGCGCAGCCTCCGCATCGAAGGCTGCACCGGCATCCGGTTCATGGGTCTGGACCAGCATCGCGCCCTGGCCATCGCGGATTTCCATCGCCACCCCGTCAGCCTGGCGGGCAATCTGTCCGCCTGCCACCAGGGTGGTCTGCGCGCCAGCCGGATCGGTTTGGAACACCGAAAATTTCAGGCTCGATGAGCCTGAATTCAGCACCAGGATCGATTTCATGGTGACGCCACCCTGCGCCTAGCGGCTGGCCTTGACTTCAACGTCCACCCGGCGGTCTGGCTGCAGGCAGGCGATCAGCTTCCTGGTCTCTTTCTTGCCCACGCAGTCTTCCGGCTTGGTCACCGGATCGCTGCCATCGGTGCCTACGGCATTGATCCGTTCGGCAGGCAAGCCGGCACTTACCAGATAGGCCTTGACCGCTTCGGCGCGCGCAGTCGACAGCTTCTGGTTGTAGGCCGCGCCGCCAAGGCGGTCGGTGTGACCTGTCACCTGTACTGCCTCGAACTGGGTGTCGCGCAGGTCGTGCACCAACCGGTCCAGCGCTTCCTTACCCGACGGGGTGACGTCCGACTTGCCGAACACGAACAAGGAATCCGACGACAGGCTGATACGGTCCGGCACGCGCGGCTTGGGCGGCGGTGGGGGCGGTGGCGCGATCACCGCAGGCGGCGGAACGGGGGCCGCCATTGGCGCGGGCGGTGGCGGTGGCGGTGGTGGCGGCGGCGGTGCTGCTTCGGCCGGCATTGGCGCGGCCTGGCTGACCTGTTGCGGCGCAGTTTCCTGATGCGAGCCGAAGCGGTAGACCAGCCCGACCGAGATCAGGTCCACATTGTTGTTGTGGCCATACGCATCGTCCATCCGGTACCGCTCGGCTTCGGTACGTACCGCAAAGTGCTCCGACAATTCGTACTGCAGGCCCAGGCCGTATTTCCAGGTGGTGTAGTGGCTGGTGCGTGAATTGTTCGGAATCACGAAGGCGCCGGTACCTTGCAGCGTGGTGCGGGTGCGGCCATCGAGGGCGCCAACCCGGCCGAAGGCGGAAAAACGGTCGGTGAAGGGAATGATGCCGAGCACCCCCAGGTTGAAGCCGTCCGGCTGGATGTTGCCGGTCAGTGTGCCGGGGGGGGTGACATTGGTCTCGGTGAAGCGGGACTTGCCACCATCGGCATAGCCTGCCTCCACCCCAAAGTACGGGTTGAGCTGATAGCCACCAAATACCTTGTAGCCAGTGTCGTTGTCCTGGTGGTCGGCGGCCCCCAGTGTGGAATTCGGACCGAGCAGATCGCGGGCAATCTGCGCGTCGTCGATCTTTGCGCGGGACTGGCCAATGCTCACGCCGCCGTACCAACCCTGCTGGTCTGCCATGACCTGGGGTGCTGCCACCAGGCCCAACACGCCGATTCCGGCCACACCTGTCGCGATAAGACGTTTCATTTGCTTCTCCATGCCTTGTGATCAAGGTGTGCCAGTGTTCGGCCGCAGCGGGCGGATTTCTGTGCGTTTGCGAACGTATCCGGCCTGCGTACGCCGACGCACAGAGCGGTCGCAGTGGACTGGATTGAATGCAGATGGGCTGGCTGGTGGTCGCGCGCACCCTGCGTCGTGCCCGATCCGGTGGACTGGATAGGGAGGTCACCACGTGGATGGCGCATGGCAAGACTGGATGGCTCGCTGGGTGGCACGTTGCCGCAATCTCTGGATGCTGCGGTCCCGTCAGGCGTGGCCGCGCCAGCACTTGCCGGGTCCGCACACCAAGGAACTGTTCAATGCCGATCAGATGGAGCGGCATGGCTACGTGCTGGCCGGCCTGCACCGCTTGGCCAAGGCGCGCGGCGGTGACCGTCTGCTGGCCGAACTTGCGATCAACGAGCAGGCTCTGGTCAATACCTGTCAGGTGCTGACTGCGGCGGTGCGCGCCAGCCGGCAGATTGCGCCGGCCGGCGAGTGGCTGCTCGATAATTTCTACCTGATCCAGGAGCAGGTGCGCACCGCACGCCGCCACCTGCCCAAGGGGTACAGCCGCACCCTGCCACGTTTGGCCGATGGCGAGTCGGCCGGGCTGCCACGTGCCTATGACATTGCGCTGGAGGCAGTGGCGCATGGCGACGGTCGCATCGATGCGGAGGGTCTGGCCCGCTTTGTCCGGGCCTATCAGCAGCGTGTGCCACTGGATCTGGGCGAATTGTGGGCGATTCCGATCATGCTGCGCCTGGCTCTGATCGACAATCTGCGCCGCTTGGCCGAGCAGGTGGCCGAGAGCACGGCGGCCAAGGACCGCGCCGACCGGTGGGCGGACTGGATGATGGGCGTGGCCGAGCGCGACCCCAAAAGCCTGATCCTGGTGGTGGCCGACATGGCGCGCTCCGATCCACCGATGGCCACGTCATTCGTGGCAGAACTGGTGCGCAGGCTGCAGGGGCAAAGCGCCGCGCTGGCGCTCCCGTTGACGTGGATCGAGCAGCGTCTGGGTGAAAACGGCCTCACCATCGAGCACCTGGTGCAACTCGAATCGCAGAAGCAGGCAGCCTGCCAGTTGTCGATCAGCAACAGCATTGGCAGCCTGCGCCTGTTTGGCGCGCTGGACTGGCGTGATTTTGTCGAAAACCTGAGCGTGGTCGAACATACGCTGCTGCAGGATCCCGAAGACATTTACCGGCAGATGGACTTTGCCACCCGGGATCGCTACCGCCACGAGGTGGAATTGCTGGCCCGCCGCACCGGGCTGTCCGAACCCGCGGTTGCCGCGCATTGCCTGGCACTGGCGCAGGAGGCTGCCACCCATGGCCTGTCGGTGATCAATCCGGCCGATCGCGGCCGTCTGGGCCATGTCGGTGAATACCTGATCGGCGCCGGGCGCCACTATCTCGCCGCGCGGCTCAATCTGCGGCCTGCGTGGTGGCAAGTGCCGTTCCAGCTGGCCGGGCGGTGGCCGCTGCCCAGTTACGCGCTCAGCATTGTCGGGTGCACCCTGCTGATTGCCTGGCCATGGATGCACCTGCTCGACCAGCAGGCCCAGCCTCTGGCGCTGGCCTGTCTGTTGGGTGTGTTGCTGCTGTTTGCCAGCAATCATCTGGCAATTGCCGTGGTCAACTGGCTGGCGACGCTGGTGGCGCGGCCGCAGGTGCTGCCGCGCATGGACTATGCGGATGGCATCCCGGCCGAGGCGTGCACCGTGGTGGTGGTGCCCGCGATGTTGATCAGTGTCAGCGCGATTGACGCCATGTGCGAGGCACTGGAGGTGCGGTTTTTGGCCAACCGCGATCCGCAGCTACGCTTCGCCCTGCTTACCGATCCGCTCGACGCTGCCGAGCAGGTGCTGCCGGGCGACCAGGTCCTGCTGGATCGCGCCAGTGCGGCGATCGAACTGCTCAACCTGCGCTATCCTGCGGCCGAAGGTGACCTGTTTTTTCTGTTGCATCGGGCGCGTCAGTGGAACGCCGCCGAAGGGTGCTGGCTGGCACCCGAACGCAAGCGCGGCAAACTGGCGGCGCTCAACGGTTTGCTGCAGGGTGGCTCGCCAGAGGCGTTCAGCCATGTGTGCGGCCGGTTGACGGGGCTGCGCAACGTGCGTTACGTGATCACCCTCGACGTGGATACCCGGCTGCCGCGAGATGCGGCGCGCCATCTGATCGGTGCCATGGCACATCCACTCAACCGGCCAAGTTTTGATGCACAGCTTGGGCGCGTCACATCGGGTTACGGCATCCTGCAGCCGCGCGTGGCGATCAGCCTGCCCAGCACCCAGCGCTCCGGGTACGCCCGTATCTTTGGCAATGATTGCGGTATTGATCCTTATACCCGCGCGGTGTCGGATGTCTACCAGGACCTGTTTGGCGAAGGTTCCTTCATCGGCAAGGGCATCTACGAAGTCGAGACGTTTGAACATGCGCTGTCCGGGCAGCTGCCAGACAACCGCGTGCTCAGTCATGATCTGCTGGAGGGGTGTTACGCCCGGGCGGGCCTGCTCAGCGACAGCCTGCTGGTGGAGGACTGCCCGAGCCGTTACGCCGACGACGTGTTGCGTCGTCATCGCTGGATACGTGGCGACTGGCAGATTGCCAGCTGGATGTTGGGCTGGGTGCCTTTTGGTAGTGCACAAGCGCCGGTGCACAGTGTGCGCAACCCGCTTTCGCCGCTGTCGCGCTGGAAAATTGCCGACAACCTGCGGCGCAGCCTGGTGGCCCCACTGCTGACCACCCTGCTGGTGCTGAGCTGGTGGCTGCTGAAGACCCCCGCGGCCTGGACCGCCCTGGTGCTGGTCGTGCTGTTCGTTCCCGCGCTGATTGCCACCGTGATCGACCTGTGTCGCAAGCCGGAGGATCTGCAGCTTGGTCTGCATTTTTCCGCCACCATGCGCACTGGCCGCGATCGCGTGGTGCAAGTGCTCTTTTCGCTGGCCTGTCTGCTGCATGAAGCGCTGTATTGCCTGGACGCGATCCTGCGCACCCAATGGCGCGTGCTGGTCTCACATCGCCATCTGCTGCAGTGGCAGGCGTCGCTGCTGGCGCAGGATTCCCTGCCTGCCGGCGTGTCGGGCACACCCGAGCGGATGTGGCCGGTGTCGGTGGTGGCGCTGCTGCTCCTGGTGGGTCTGGCCGGGCTGCACGCCAGTGCGCTGCTGGTGGCTGCCCCGGTGCTGCTGCTGTGGAGTCTGGCGCCTCTGGTCGCTGCCTGGTTCAGCCGTCCGCGCCAAGCGCGTGAGGTCGATCTGGATGCGCGCCAATGGCGCTTTCTGGGAGGCATCGGGCGGCGCACCTGGCGGTTCTTCGAGCGCTATGTGGGCGCTGACGATCAATGGCTTCCGCCGGATAATTTTCAGGAGTACCCGGTGCGTGTGGTGGCGCATCGAACCTCACCCACCAACATCGGCCTGGCCCTGCTGGCCAACCTGGCGGCGCATGACCTGGGTTACCTCAGCACCGGCAATGTCCTTGTGCGCACTGCGGCCACATTCGCCAGTCTGGCGCGGCTGGAACGTTATCGCGGCCATTTCTACAACTGGTATGACACCCGGTCGCTGCAGCCGCTGTTGCCCTTGTACGTGTCGACCGTGGATAGCGGCAACCTGAGCGCACATCTGATCACCCTGCAGGCCGGGTTGCTGGAACTGGGCAAGCTGCAACTGCTGGGAGGCCGTTGTCATGCCGGGTTGATGGATACCCTGCATGTGTTGGAGCAGTCACTCGCTGCCTTTGCACAGCCGGCGGCATTCAACCTGATGCCCCTCACCGAGGCACTCGCGGGCTGGCAAGCCGTGCCGGCAGGGCAGGGTGCTGCGCAGGTCTTTGGTGGCCTGCTCAACCTGCAGATGGCCGCGCAGACGCTGTTGTCCACCGTCCATGCCGATGACGGAGAACTGGTGCCGGATGAGGACGGCCCGCGCGTCTGGATACAGTTGCTGCTTGCCCAGGCGCAGGACGCACTCGCCGAACTGACCCTGCTGGCACCTTGGGCAGACCCGCGCACCGTGCCGCCCGGTGAATGGTTGTGGCTGGAATTCGTGCCCTTACCCACGCTGGCGGCTGTGGCCAGCGGTGACCCGGCCGGTCTGGCGCGGCGCATTGCCAACCGCGCTGTGCGCGCCACGCCGGGGGCGGCGGCGGTCGAGACAGCCGCCGTCGCGACGGCTGCCAGCGCGGCGTGGTTACAGACTGCATTGGCGGCCAGTCAGTTGGCGGCTGCTGCTGCCAGGGGGCGTCTGGCCGAGAGCCAGCGGCTGGCGACACAGGCCCATGACTTTGCGCAGGCGGATTACGGCTTCCTGTACGACAGTACCCGCCGTTTGCTGGTGATCGGCTTCAACGTAGCCGAGCGGCGCTGTGATGCCAGCTATTACGACATGTTTGCCAGCGAGGCCAGGTTGGCCAGTTTTGTGGCGATCGCCGAGGGTCAGTTGCCACAGAGCCACTGGTTTGCCATGGGGCGTCTGCTGACCCGCACTGGCGGGACGGCGGCGCTGCTGTCCTGGAGTGGGTCCATGTTCGAGTACCTGATGCCGCTGTTGGTGATGCCGAACTACGGCGAAACCCTGCTGGATCGGACGTATCGATCTTCGGTGGAGCGGCAGATCGAGTATGGCCGCCAGCGCGACGTGCCCTGGGGCATTTCCGAGTCGGGCTACAACATGGTCGATGCCGCGCTGAATTATCAGTATCGGGCTTTTGGTGTGCCCGGGCTTGGCCTCAAGCCGGGGTTGGCCGAAGACCTGGTGATTGCACCCTATGCATCTGCCCTGGCACTGATGGTGGCGCCGGCTGCCGCCTGCCGCAACCTGCAGCGACTGGCCACGGAGGGCGCTACCGGAACCTATGGCTTTTACGAAGCGGTGGACTACACGCCGGCAAGGGTGCCACGCCGGCAGTCCAGTGCGCTGGTGCGGTCCTTCATGGCGCATCACCAGGGCATGATCCTGCTGTCGCTCGATTATCTGATTGGTGGCCAGCCCATGCAGCGTCGCTTCTGCGCCGATCCGATGATCCAGGCCACCGTGTTGCTGCTGCAGGAAAAGATTCCGCGTATCGGGGTGTTCCGCTTTGACGGCGACGAGGTCACGCCGGTACGGCCGTTGGCGACGGATCAGGCCACGCCGGGCCGGCGTATCGACAGTCCCTGGACGGTGCTGCCGGTGGTGCAACTGCTCTCCAACGGGCACTACCATGTGATGGTCACCAACGCCGGCGGTGGGTATAGCCGCTGGCACGACCTGGCGGTCACACGCTGGCAGGAAGACCCCACTGCCGATGGCTGCGGTACTTTTTGCTACCTGCGCGATACCGCAAGTGGCACCGTCTGGTCGAATACCCATCACCCCACCCGGCGTCCGACCGGACGCTATGAGGCGATTTTCGCCGAGGGGCGCGCCGAATTTCGCCGCAGCGATCTGGACTACGAGGTGTATACCGAGCTGGTGGTCTCGCCGGAGGACGATATTGAACTGCGCCGGGTGCACATCACCAACAACGCCCGTGTGCAGCGCGAGATTGAAGTCACCACTTATGCCGAGGTGGTGCTGGCCCCGCCAATGGAGGATGCCGTGCATCCCGCCTTCAGCAACCTGTTCGTGCAAACCGAGCGACTGGCCGATCGCCCGGCCCTGCTGTGTACCCGCCGTCCCCGCTCGGACAGCGAAGCCGTCGCGTGGATGCTCCACCTGCTGGCGGTGCGTGGGGACTGCGGGCAAGTGAGTGTCGAGACCGATCGCGCGCGCTTCATCGGCCGCACCCGTTCGACGCGCAACCCGGCGGCGCTCGAAGACGGCGCGGTCCTGTCGGATACGGTGGGCTCGGTGCTTGATCCGGTGGTCGCCATCCGCACACGGATCACCCTCGATCCGCAGCAGTCGATCATCGTGGATATCGTGACTGGCGTCACCCTCACACGCGACGCTGCGGTGGGGCTGGTGAATAAATATCTGGATCGCCATCTGGCCGACCGCGTGTTCGACCTGGCGTGGACGCACAGTCAGGTGGCGCTGCGCCAGATCAACGTCACCGAATCGGATGCGCAGCGCTATGCACGCATTGCGGCCAGCGTGCTGTTTGCAGACATGGGCCTGCGCGCCGATCCTGCCATCCTGGCGCGCAACCGGCGCAGCCAGTCCGGATTGTGGGGCTATGCAATCTCCGGTGACCTGCCGGTGGTGCTGGTGCAGATCAGCGATCCGGCCGGCATCGAACTGGTGCGCCAGATGGTGCAGGCGCATGCCTACTGGCGCCTGAAGGGCTTGGCGGCCGACCTGGTGATCTGGAACGAGGATCAGGCTGGTTATCGGCAGATGCTGCAGGAACAGATTCTGGGACTGATCGCGGCCGGCGCCGAGGCACACGTGGTCGACAAGCCGGGCGGAATTTTTGTGCGGCGGTCCGAGCAGATGTCGGAAGACGAGCGCACACTGGTGCAGGCGGTGGCGCGCGTGATGGTATGCGATCGACGCGGCACGCTGGCGGAGCAGGTGGACGGTCGCCTGCCTGGTGATGCGCGCAGCCTGTTCACCGGTCTGCCCCGCTTTCGCGTCACGCGCGCGCATCTGCCGGTCACCCTGGCCGAGCAGCCGAACCCGCTCTCGCGCGAGGTGCCACGGCAAGGCCAGCGCGGTATGGAGCACGGCCACAGCACGGTGTTCGGCCTTGACGGGCGGGCAGGGGCTGATGGCGCCGGGCTGTCGAAAGACAAGGGCCTGCAGTTTCCCAACCCATGGGGTGGGTTTTCCGCCGACGGTCGGGAGTACGTGACGCACCTTCAGCCTGGACAACCCACGCCGGCACCATGGTGCAATGTGATTGCGAATGCCGGTTTTGGCACCGTGATTTCGGAAAGCGGCATGGCGTGTACCTGGAGTGAGAACGCCCAGCAATTCCGCCTGACGCCGTGGAACAACGATCCGGTGAGCGACGGTGGCGGCGAGGTGATTTACCTGCGTGACGAGGAAAGCGGCCATTTCTGGTCGGCCACCGCGCTGCCTTGTCCGGGGCAGGGCGCCTACACCACCCGACATGGCTTCGGCTACAGTTGCTTTGAGCATGTCGAGGACGGCATTGCCTCGATCCTGACGGTGTTCGTTGCGCTGGAGGGGGCAGTCAAGTTTTCCTTGCTGCAACTGGAAAATCACTCCGGCCGTCCGCGCCGCATCTCGGCCACCTGCTATGTGGAATGGGTGCTCGGCGACCTGCGCCCGAAAACCGCCATGCATGTGGTGACCGAGCTTGCGCTGCCCTCGCGGGCCCTGACGGCGCGCAATGCCTACAACAATGATTTTACGGGTCGGCTGGCCTTTCTTGATTGCAGCGATCCGGTACGCACGGTGACCGGTGACCGTGCCGAATTTCTGGGCCGCAACCGCACCCTGGCGCAGCCTTCGGCAATGGGCCGCGCCCGGCTGTCGAATGTGGTCGGGGCAGCCCTGGATCCCTGTGGCGCCATGCAGGTGATGGTGGACCTGCCCGCCGAGGCTTCCCATGAATGGGTGTTCCGCTTGGGATGCGGTGTGGATTCTGCCGACATGGCTGCCCAGATGGATCGTACCAGGGGGCGGATGGTGGCCCACGAGGCGCTGGCGGCGGTAAAGGACTACTGGCGCATCACGCTCGGTGCCGTGCAGGTGCATACCCCCGACGCGGCGCTCGACGTGCTGGTCAATGGCTGGCTGCTTTACCAGACGCTGGCCTGCCGTTTGTGGGGACGCGCCGGGTTTTATCAGTCAGGCGGCGCCTTCGGTTTTCGCGACCAGTTGCAGGACGTGATGGCACTGCTGCATGCCGAACCCGGTCTTGCCCGTGCGCATCTTCTGCGTTGCGCAGAACGCCAGTTCCGCGAGGGCGATGTGCAGCACTGGTGGCATGCCAATTCGGGGCGCGGTGTGCGGACCCGCTGCTCAGACGATTATCTGTGGCTGCCTTTCGTGGTCTGCCGCTATGTACAGGTGACCGGCGACCGCAGTGTGCTCGACGAGATGCGCAACTTTCTGGATGGCCGCGCCGTGGCCATCGGTGAGGATGCCTATTTTGACCTGCCGCTGGTGGGCGAAGAGCGGGCGACGCTCTACCAGCATTGTGTGCGTGCCATCCGCCATGGCCTGCGCTTTGGGGCGCATGGCTTGCCGCTGATGGGCTCCGGTGACTGGAACGACGGCATGAACATGGTGGGCATCCAGGGGCGTGGCGAAAGCGTATGGTTGGGCTTCTTCCTTTACCGCGTGCTGGAGGACTTTGCCGGATTGGCCGATGCCCAGCTGGATGCGCCCTTTGCTGCCGAGTGTCGGGCGGCTGCGCTGACCTTGCAGGAAAAAATCGAACTGGCCGGCTGGGACGGCGATTGGTATCGCCGTGCCTACTACGATGATGGCACTGCGCTGGGTACCCGGGATGCCAGCGAATGTCGTATCGACGCAGTGGCGCAGAGCTGGTCGGTGCTGTCGGGTGCGGCGCGGCCGGAGCGGGCGCAGGCGGCGATGGCCGCGCTGTCCCGTTGGCTGGTGCGGCCCGATGACCGGCTGATCGCCCTGCTGGATCCGCCGTTTGATCATGGGGCCGAGAATCCGGGGTATATCCGCGGCTACGTGCCGGGGGTGCGCGAAAACGGCGGCCAGTACACCCATGCTGCCGTCTGGAGCGTGATGGCGCTGGCCCAACTCGGCGACCATGAGGGGGCCTGGGCGCTGATGCGCATGATCAATCCCGTGCGCCATGGCGACAGTGGCCAGCATGAAGGGATCTACAAGGTCGAGCCTTATGTGGTTGCCGCCGATGTGTACGCCGTGGCACCGCATACCGGGCGTGGCGGCTGGACCTGGTACACCGGCTCGGCCGGCTGGTTTTATCGACTGTTGCTGGAATCGCTGCTTGGGGTGCAGCGCGCAGCCGGGGCGCTGGCATTCCGGCCATGTTTGCCGGCGGGCTGGTCAGGGTTCACGCTTGACTATCGTCATGCATCCGCCACCTACGCGGTGACCGTGGCGCAGGTGGCCGGACGGCCCGCTGGTCCGGTGGTGTGGCTCGATGGCGTGCTGCAGGCTGAGGCTTGGCTTACCCTGCAGGATGACGGCCAGTTGCATCAGGTGCGGGTGGAGCTGGGTCTGGCGTTGCCGGCACTGTCGATGCCTTTGCCCAGCGTTGCGCCTGCGCCAGTCCTGTTGTAAGCAGCAGGCCAAGCAGGCCACGCAGCCAGACGCGTCCGCCCAGTTGGCGGGTGCGCGCGCACCAGCGCAGGTGAGCGATCACGGCGGTCAGGGTGCAGGCCAGCGCGGCTACCAGCAGCGCCACACTGGCGCGCATGCCGTTCTCGATCAGGGTCAGCACAGCGGCAGCAAAGGTGGCCAGCAGGGCTGTCCAGATCAGCAGGGCGCGAAGGATGGCCAGGTGCACCAGGGCAGACAGGGTATGGCTGGCTGCGCGGGTTTCCGCAGCCACCTGGTTCAACCATGCATCGCCCTCGTTGAGCAGACGGAGTGCCTGCCCGAACAGGCCCTGCGCAGGTTCGCTCATGCGTGTGAACCGGGTTGCCGGAATTCGGGAAATGGAATCGGCACTGCGTCTTCGACCACGCTGACGTCCTCGGCGCCCACTTCGGCCAGTACGCGTTCCGCGCGGCGGATTTCGGTGAGGTGATGGGTCTGCACGGAGACCAGGATCTGGCCGGCACGTACGCGGGTCTCATAGTGCCGAGCAGTGCGCTCCGGAATGCCCATCCAGATCAGTGCCCCCGCAATTCCACCCACGGCGGCGCCCATGGCCGTGCCGCCGAGTGCGGCGATGATCGGACCTGCGGCGATGAAAGGGCCTGCGCCCGGAATCGCAAGGATGCCGATGCCGGCCAGCAGGCCGAACACGCCACCGATTACGCTGCCGGTGCTGCCGGCACTGATCGCAGCCGGCAGCCTGCGACCGGTGGCCGCAGGGCCGGCCAAGGCCGAGTCGCGATCGCGGGCGAGTCCCAGCAGGCCATCGCGCTCTGGTAACAACAGCGAGATCTCGCTGGTCGGGAACCCCGCCCCTTTCAGACGGGAGACCACGGTTTCAGCTTGCAGCTGGGTTTTGACGATGCAGATCACGGCGCGCGACATGGGCACTCTCCAATCGATTGGCAGGACGGGCAGAGAGCCCCCAGCGGCCCATCTTGCGGCGCGCTGCGGGGCGCCATCCGTGCGCTGACGCGCATTCGCGCTGGCGTGCAGGCACGCACCGCCGGGCGCGCGGAAGCGTGCGTTTGCGTACATCTTTTGCGCGCGGGGCGGGCCTACTGTGAGGCTGTTGCCGTTGCGTTGTGCAGCGGTCTGCCGATGGGGTGACGCACTTGAAACCAAACCATACGCCTGGGCCGGCGCCTGTGCTGCCTGCCCGCGAAGGCGCCGCGCCGGTGGCGGTGGTCGTACCGGGCCAACGCCATGGTACGCCGCCATCGCGCCAGGTCGCTTGTGAAAACCAGCTGCTGGCAGCCCTGCCGGATGCCGACCTGAAGCGCCTGCAGCCCAGCCTGACGCTGATTCCGCTGGAGTTTGGCGAATGGGTGCACGGCGAAGGCGAAGCGATCGGGCATGTCTATTTTCCGGGGCGCGCCCTGATTTCATTGCTGGCGGTGGCTGATGGGCATCCACCGCTTGAGGTCGGGCTGATTGGTCCGGAAGGCATGGTGGGTGTGGCCGCCGTGCTGGGTGGTGAGCAGTCCACGATCGGGGCACTGGTGCAGGGCGGCGGTCATGCCATGCGCATGGAGCTGGCGACCTTGCTGGAGCAGCTCGAACATCAGCCGGTGTTGCGACGCCTGCTGCTGGCCTATGCCGGCACCTTGATGATGCAGATTGCGCAGACCGCCGCCTGTAATCGCTTCCATGTCGTCGAACAGCGTCTCGCACGCTGGCTGCTGATGAGCAGTGACCGCCTGCTCACGGACAACTTTCGCATGACGCATGAATTTCTCAGCCACATGCTGGGTGTGCGACGGGTGGGGGTGACCGAGGCGGCGCAGGCGCTGCAGTCGCAGCACCTGATCTCCTACCATCGTGGCGACATCACCATACGCGACCGGCCTGGTCTGGAAGCGGCTGCCTGTCAGTGCTACCACGTGGTGCGCGGAATGCATCCCAACTATTCCTGAGATGCTGAGGTGGCGGCCGACAGGCCGCCACTGGCCGGGCTCAGTTGGCGATGGTGATCTCGCTGCTTACACCGGTCACGCCCGGGGTGCTACGCGCCGTGGCCACCGCGCGGTCGGCATCTTCCTGCGAGGGTGCGTTGCCGGTGAGTTCCACGCCGCCATGGTCATCCGTGTTCACACTGATGTGCAACAGCGAGCCCATCTGGTCCTCGGCCAGCTTGGCCTTGATCTTGCCGGTGATTTCCGAACCCATCACATAACTCACCGGGGCGTTGGTATCACCGGAATCAGCAGCATGTGCCATCAGCGAACCGGCGGTGCCCGCCAGTGCAATCAGCAACACGCTGGAAAAACGAAAGTCTGTCTTCATGATGTTTCCTCGGGTGGGTTGAGCGATGACGATGTGCTGATGCCAGATCAAGGTCTGTTCGCTCTCCCACGGATTCTGTCGGCTGACCCGCCTGCGGGTGCCGCGGGCTTTCCGGTGGGCTACCGCACGGAACGCAAGGGCTGCCAATCCTAGGCTGACGTGTTGACCCGCCGTGGATGCCAGGCTGGGGGGCTGCATCCATACCGAACGGCACAACTGCAGGAGCGAAAAAGATGAACAAGGAAGTGGTTTGCATCGTGCGCGATGCGCTCAAACCGGCACCGCTGGTGCTGCGTCTGACGCACGTCGGCATTTCACCCCAGGCCATTTCGGTACTGGTGCCCGACTGGCCGGCCGCGAATCCACCGGCAGAAGACGCCGGGCCGGGCGCCACCGGGTTCAGCAGCGGACTGAAAGGCGGCTGCATGACGGATGCGGTGACCGAAGCTGCTGCTGCTGCTGCTGCTGCGCCCCCCGGTCTGTCCGGCCAGCGCTTTGGCCGTCTGGCGGGGCTTGGCCTGCTGGCGATTCCCGGCCTGGGGCTGTTTGTTGCCGCTGGGCCGATCATCGCCGCACTGAGTGCCGCCACCCTGGATCTGGCGCGCGGCCGGGTAGCGGCTGCACTGGTCACCATGGGGTTGCCGGAACTCGAAGCGCAGGATTGCGAAGCACGGGTGGTGGCCGGGCAGGGACTGTTGTCGGTCCAGACGCGTGGCGATGTGCAGGCCCGCCAGGTGCGGATGGTGCTGGCTGCTGCCTGAGCAGAGGGATGGGGTATGCTCGACACGTGTTCTTGTCTGGTGTGTCCTGATGTCCACTTCGCCTGAAGTGCTCACCGTGCTGTTTGTCTGCATGGGTAATATTTGCCGCAGTCCTACCGCGCATGGCGTGTTTCGTGACCGCGTGCGGCAAGCCGGACTGGCCGGACGCGTGGTGGTGGATTCGGCCGGGACGCACGGCTATCACCCGGGTGCCGCACCCGACGCCCGCACCCAGCAGGCCGCGCGTCTGCGCAACTACGATCTGTCGGATCTGCGCGCCCGCCAATTGCACGCGCACGACTTTACCGAAGCCGATCTGATCCTGGTGATGGATTGGGACAATCTGGCGCTAGTCGAGCAGGCCTGTCCGCCTGGGGCGGAACACAAGGTGCGGCGCCTTACCGAGTTTTGCTTGCTGCACGCGGGTGAGGTGGTGCCGGATCCGTATTACGGTGGGGAACAGGGCTTCGAGCACGTCCTCGATCTGATCGAGGACGCCTGCGACGGGCTGCTGCGCCATGTGCAGCAGCGTCTGGCCGCCAATCCGCAATCCAGCCGACGGGCAGGACCGCACTGATTACGCCTGCACGTTGAGGGCGTTGCCGGTCGGCCCATTCGAGGCGACCGCGCCTTGCAGGTCCCCCAGGAAACTGGTCAGGCTGGCGTTTGCCGGGTTGCCACCCATGGCGGTGACCAGCGCACTGAAGCTGCTCTGCAACTGGCTGAGCGCGTCCGTGCTGCCCTTTGCGGATGTGCTGCCGCTGACGCTAGTGCCGCTGCCATTGCTTGTGGCGGTCCCTGTGGTGCTTGCGCTGGCTACAGTGCCTGCCTGGGCATTCAGCGCATTGATCACATTGGTGAACCCGCTGGCCAGTGCGCTGGCACCACCGACCCGGCCGCGACCACCGCCGCCACCGCTGCCGTCATGATCACCATCGCTGTCGGTGCCGCCGCCAGCCGCATTGCCCGACGCCGGACCGTTGGCATTGCCGTTCTGCGCCTGCATGGCGGCCATCAGAGTTTGCATGAAATTGGTCATCGCTGCAGCGGCATCCGTGGTGCCGCCGGCCGCGCCTGTGCTGCCCGTGCTGTTCACATTGCCAGCGGCGCTGGCGCCGGCGGTGCCTGCCACGGTGGTGGTGGCGCTGACCTGACTTGCCGCACCCGTGCTGCTGGTGGCGCTGGTGGCACTGGTGCCGCTGCTGGAAGATGTGCCGAGGCCAAGGGCACTCAATGCGTTGTTGATTGCCGTTGCAAAAGGGCTGCTGCTGGAGGACGAGGTGCTGCTGGCAGATTCGCCACCGCCGTGATGGTGGCCACCGTGGCGCCGCGTTCCACTGACTTGGCTGCTGGCGCTGCCGGACTGATTGAGGGTGGGCACGCTGCTCATGTTCACGTTGAATGTCATTTCGGATACCTCGTCATGTCTGGATGGGGGGACTCTGCTAGGCTTAACGGCCGCCGCTTGAGCAGAATTCAGTCGATGCCCTGTAAAGTCAGGTAAAGGGCGCGCGTCACCGAGGATGTTGGTTCGATGGACCCTGTTTGGATGGATGCCGGCAAACTGCAGCTGCTGGTGCAGCGCACCATGCCATTCGGCAAATACAAGGGGCGTCTGCTGGCCGACCTGCCAGGCCACTATCTCAACTGGTTTGCCCGGACCGGTTTTCCGTCCGGTGAACTTGGCGCGCTGCTGGCACTGATCCATGAGCTTGACCACAACGGGCTGAAGTCCCTGCTCGACCCGCTGCGCCTGCCGTGATCTCCATCGTACAATTGCGGGTTGGCCGCACCGCCAATGTCCGAAAACCTGGAGCATGCTGCTGTGAAGAAAACCGATCTGGAATTGTTGAAGGCCAAGAAGCTGGGCAATCGCCTCAGCCGGGAAGCGGCGGCCGCGCACGGCGGCAAGCCGGGGCAGGCAGGCCGACCCACTGCCAAGGCGCCGGCAGGCAGCCTGATGGACCGTCTGCTGGGCAAAGTGACCCCGGCGCCTTCTAAAGACGGGAACAAATAGGTCGTTGGTCAGCCTTACGAAGGCTTGGTGCACACAAAATTGTGCGGCGCAACCCGCGCTCTTGATAAGGAAAACCCTTACAATAGTGTGGCATTGATAGTTTTCATCAATCAGCACAGCACCGTCGCGTTGTCCCGGTCGCGCTTCATCGCCAGCATGTCTGGCGGGCCGGGCCCCATTTCAGGAGTCACTCGTCGTGGATATCAATCGCAGACAGTTTTTCAGGACCTGCACCGCAGGCCTGGGGGGCTCAAGTCTGGTCATGCTTGGATTTTCGCCGCTTGCAGCGCAAGCCGAAACCCGCCAGTTCAAGCTTGCCCGCACCACCGAAACCCGCAACACCTGCCCGTACTGCTCGGTGGGTTGCGGCATCATCATGCACAGCCTGGGTGACAAGGCCAAGAACGCCACCTCGGAAATCATCCATATCGAGGGTGATCCCGACCACCCGGTCAACCGCGGCACGCTGTGCCCGAAGGGCGCCGGCCTGCTCGACTTCGTCAAGAGCCCGTCACGCGTCAAGTTTCCCGAAGTGCGCGAAGCCGGCTCCAACGAGTGGAAGCGCATCTCGTGGGACGAGGCGCTGGATCGTGTGGCCAAGCACATGAAGGCCGACCGCGACGCCAACTTCATGGCCAAGAATGCCAAGGGCGATACCGTCAACCGGTGGACCACCACCGGCATGCTGGCGGCATCGGCCTCCTCCAACGAGTCCGGCTACCTGACCGGCAAGGTCATGCGCAGTCTCGGCATGCTGGTGTTCGACAACCAGGCTCGCGTTTGACACGCTCCCACGGTGGCCGGTCTGGCCCCGACGTTTGGACGCGGTGCAATGACGAACCATTGGGTCGACATCAAGAACGCCGATGTGATCCTGATCATTGGCGGCAATGCCGCTGAAGCACACCCCTGCGGTTTCAAGTGGGTGACCGAAGCCAAGGCGCACCGTAAGGCGCGTCTGATGGTGGTCGACCCCCGTTTCACGCGCTCGGCGGCCATGGCCGACCTGTATGCGCCGATCCGCGTGGGCAGTGATATCGCCTTCATCGGCGGCATGATCAATTACCTGATCAGCAACAACAAGCTGCAGATGGAGTACGTCAAGGCGTACACCAACGCGTCGTTCATCATTGGCGAAGCGTATGGTATCCAGGACGGTATTTTCAGCGGCTACGATGCCGAGAAGCACAAGTATGACCCGGCCTCCTGGGCATACGAACTCGACAAGGATGGTTTTGCCAAGGTGGATCCCACCCTGGAACATCCGCGCTGCGTGTTCCAGATCATGAAGCAGCATTTCGCGCGTTACACGCCCGAGATGGTGAGCAAGATCTGCGGTACGCCGCTCGATACGTACAAGAAGGTTTGCGAACTGGCCGCCAGCACCAGCAGCCCAAAGCGCAACATGACCATCATGTACGCCCTGGGGTGGACGCATCATTCGCAAGGGTCCGAGATGATCCGCGCGGGTGCCATCCTGCAGTTGTTGCTGGGCAATATTGGTGTGGCGGGCGGCGGCATGAACGCGCTGCGCGGCCATTCCAACATCCAGGGTCTGACGGATCTGGGCTTGCTGTCCACGTCCTTGCCGGGTTACCTGCAGCTGCCGAAGGAAAGCGACGTCAAGTTTGACGACTACATGACGCGCCTGACGCCCAAGCCGCTGCGGCCCAACTCGACCAATTACTGGGGCAACTACCCGAAGTTTCATGTGAGCCTGATGAAGGCGTGGTACGGCAAGAACGCCACCAATGAAAACAACTGGGCCTTCGATTATCTGCCCAAATATGATGCGTCTTACGACATCATCAAGACCTTCGACCTGATGTTCGACGGTAAGGTCAATGGCTATATCTGTCAGGGTTTCAATCCGCTCAGTTCCTTTCCGGATACCAACAAAATCCGGGCCGCACTGGCCAAGCTGAAGTTTTTGGTGATCATCGATCCGCTGACCACCGAAACCTCGAATTTCTGGCAGAACCACGGCGAGTTCAATGACATTGCCACGGCTGATGTGAAGACCGAGGTGTTCCGTTTTCCGACCACCTGCTTTGCCGAGGAAGAAGGCTCGCTGACCAACTCCAGCCGCTGGCTGCAGTGGCATTACAAGGGCGCCGAGCCGCCGGGCGAAGCCAAGGGTGATCCGGAAATCATCGGCGAATTGTTTGTCCGGTTGCGCGCACTGTACGCCAAGGAAGGTGGAGCCTTTCCGGATCCGATCCGGGATCTGACCTGGACTTACAAGGTGCCCAACTCGCCCTCGCCGGAAGAGCTGGCGCAGGAGTACAACGGTCGCGCGCTGGACGACATTGTCGATCCCAAGAAGAAGGACACCATCCTCGCCAAGAAGGGCGAACTGCTGTCTACTTTTGCGCATCTGCGGGATGACGGCACCACTTCGGCCGGCTGCTGGATTTATACGGGCGCCTGGACCGAGAAGGGCAACATGATGGCTCGGCGTGACAACTCCGACCCGTGGGCAATCGGTCAGACCCTGAACTGGGCGTTTGCCTGGCCGGTCAACCGTCGCGTGCTGTACAACCGCGCGTCGGCCGATCCGTCCGGCAAGCCGTGGGACCCGAAGCGCAAGCTGGTGTTTTGGAACGGTGAGAAGAACACCGGCTCGGATGTGCCGGATTATCGGCCAGATGCCGCGCCGGACGACGGCGTGGGTCCGTTCATCTTGACCGCCGAGGGCGTGGCGCGTTTGTTTGCGCCCACCGGAATGGCCGAGGGTCCGCTGCCCGAGCATTACGAGCCGTTCGAGTCGCCGCTCACCGTCAACCACATCAACCCGGGCAAGCCGCTGGCCTTCAATAACCCGGCTGCACGCATGTTCAAGAAGGACCGCGAGAAACTGGGCAAGCCGGACCAGTTCCCCTACGCCGCCACCAGCTATGGCATGACCGAGCATTTCCACGGGTGGACCAAGCACCTGAAGGGCAATGCCGCGATCCAGCCCGAGCAGTTTGTGGAGGTGGGTGACGAGTTGGCCAAGGAGAAGGGCATCAGCAATGGTGACCGGGTCAAGGTGAGCTCGAAGCGCGGTCACATCGAAGCCGTGGCCGTGGTGACCAAGCGCCTGCGTGCGCTCGATTGCGGTGGTACCCGGGTGCACCAGATCGGCTTGCCGAACCACTGGGGCTTCATGGGCCTGGCACGCAAGGGCTTCTCGGTGAACACCCTGAGCCCAAGCGTTGGCGACGCCAACACCCAGACGCCGGAATACAAGGCGTTCACCGTCAACATCGAGAAGGCGTAATCACCATGTCCTCATTGCAAAGTCTGGATATCAAGCGCCGCTCGGCCACCACCCTGCCTTCGCCGCAAGCCCGCGAAACGCTGGAAGTGGCCAAGCTGATCGATGTGTCGAAATGCATCGGTTGCAAGGCCTGTCAGGTGGCCTGCAGCGAATGGAACGACATCCGCGAGGAAGTCGGTCACAACGTCGGCGTGTACGACAATCCTGCCGACCTCACCCCCAAGGCCTGGACGGTGATGCGTTACTCCGAAGTCGAGGAGAAGAAGGGCGAGGAGATGAACTTCGAGTGGCTGATCCGCAAGGACGGCTGCATGCATTGTGCCGAGCCGGGCTGCCTGAAGGCCTGCCCGTCGCCGGGCGCCATCGTGCAGTACTCGAACGGCATCGTCGACTTCATTGAAGAGAACTGTATCGGTTGTGGCTATTGCGTGGCCGGTTGTCCCTTCAACGTGCCGCGCATCTCGAAGCAGGACAGCAAGGCGTACAAGTGCACGCTGTGTTCGGATCGCGTCTCGGTGGGTCTCGAGCCGGCCTGTGTGAAGACCTGTCCCACCGGTGCCATCACCTTCGGTTCGAAGGAAGACATGATCGACCACGCAGCTGAACGGGTGGTTGACCTGAAGGAGCGCGGTTACGCCAACGCCGGCCTGTACAACCCGGAAGGGGTGGGTGGCACGCATGTGATGTATGTGCTGAAGCATGCCGACAAGCCGGAGATCTACCACGGTTTGCCGAAGGACCCCAAGATCAGCGCCACCGTCGGGCTGTGGAAGGGCGTGCTGAAGCCGCTGGTGATGCTGGGCATGGGGTTGACCGCACTGACCGGCTTCTTCCATTACGTGAAGGTGGGGCCGAATGACGCCGAAGCGCATCCGGACGAACCGGGTGATGGCAACGAACCCAAGGTGATCCGGTCTTCCGGTCCCGCGCAGATGGAAGGTACCGCCAGTACCAAGCAGGAGGGCCAGGCATGAAACCCGCAAATCTGATCCAGCGTTACTCGGACAGTGATCGCATCAACCACTGGATTGTGGCGATCGCCTTCGTGCTGGCCGGCCTGTCGGGCCTTGCCATGTTCCATCCGGGCTTCTTTGCGCTCACCGGCCTGTTTGGCGGTGGTCCCTGGACGCGCACCCTGCATCCGTACATTGGTCTGGTCATGTTCACCGCCTTTGTATCGATGGCCAAGCGCTTCTGGACGCACAACGTGATGGAGCCGGTGGATTACCAGTGGCTGCGCCTGATCCGCGACGTGCTGGTGAACCGTGAAGACCGCCTGCCGAAGATCGGCAAGTACAACGCCGGCCAGAAGCTGTTGTTCTGGATGCTGGTGGCGGCCTTGCCCACCCTGTTTGTCACCGGCCTGATCTTCTGGCGTGCGTGGTTTGCCCAGTATTTTCCGATTCCGGTGATCCGGGTGGCAGCGCTGCTGCATGCGCTGGCGGCCAGTGCGCTGATCATCGGCATCATGGTGCATATCTATGCCGCCATCTGGGTCAAGTACACGGTTGGTGCCATGATCCGTGGCACGGTGACGCACAAATGGGCGCGGCTGCATCATCCCTTGTGGTATCAGCAAGTTACCGGGCAGTCCGTGACTGGTCAGACGCCACCGCCGGGCCAGGAATGAGCGGTACTGCCAGCGACCCGCGCAGCGAACGCCTGCTGCTCGAGCCGGAAGAAATCCTTGCGCGGCAGGCGTACGAAATTCCGCGCGTGCGCCTGCCCGCACGCGGCAGCCTGTTTGCCGGTCGCGCCGCGCGGCTGCGCAGGCTGGCCCAGGGGCACACCCTGGCGGATTATCTTGGGTTTGTGGCAGCGGTGGCCGAGGCCCAGCAGGCTTGCCTGCTGGCCTTGTCCGATCCGCCCTTGCCGCCGGCCGAAAAGCAGGAACAGAACCGTGAGTTCGGCATGCCGGTACTCAATGCACTCACACTGCACCGGGATCCGGTGTGGCGCGCCATCCTGCGCGACCTGCTGGCACGGTTGGTGCAACTCGACCTGCCGGCCGAACTGAAGGCCACACTGGAGCGGTTCGCAGGCCAGAGTGATGATTATTTTGAGGCGCAGGCCAGCAAGTTGCTGGCGTCCAACCTGCAAGGACTGAATGTGGCTGTGGCGCCCTTGCTGGCTGCGGCGCTGCAGGTGTACTGGGTGGCGATGGCCACCGCGTTGGGGGAAGAGGCCTTTCCGCAGTTGCCGATTCCCAACGTGTGTCCCTGTTGCGGCACCCGTCCCACCGCCAGCGTGGCGCGCATCGGTGCGGCCGAGGCCGGGTACCGTTACCTGCATTGCGCGCTCTGTGCTACCGAGTGGCACATGGTGCGGGTGAAATGTGCCAATTGCGAAAGCACCAAGGATATCTATTACCAGAGTATCGATGATGGTCGGCCTGGCCGCGAACACGCGATCAAGGCGGAGTGTTGCGATGCCTGCAACACCTACCTGAAGGTGTTGTACATGGAGCGCGACGCCGAAATGGAGGCCTGCGCCGATGATCTGGCCAGCATTACGCTGGACGTGCTGGTGAGTGAAACCGGCCGCCCGGGCAGTGGCGTCAACTACATGCTGGTGCAAGGAAACTCGGGTACCCCGTGATCGTTGGCACGGCAGGTCATATTGACCATGGCAAGAGCACCCTGGTGCGCGCGTTGACCGGGGTGGACACTGACCGGCTGCCCGAGGAGAAGGCTCGCGGCATTTCGATTGATCTGGGTTATGCCTATTTGGCCGAACCCGGGGTGGCACTGGGCTTCATCGACGTACCCGGACATGAGCGCTTCGTGCACACCATGCTGGCCGGTGCCGCCGGCATCGATTACGCCTTGCTGGTGATCGCTGCCGACGACGGCGTGATGCCGCAAACCCGCGAGCATCTGGCCATCCTCGAATTGCTCGGCGTGCAGCGGGGCCGTGCGGTGGTGACCAAAAGTGATCGGGTCGACCCTGAACGCGTGGTGGCGGTGCAGGCAGAAGTGCACGCCCTGCTGGCACAGGGCAGCCTGGCAGGCAGTCCGGTCGATGTGGTGGCCGCGCACACCGGGGCTGGCGTGCCTGAACTGCGCGCTGCGCTGCTCGCCGAGGCGCGCGCACTGCCGACCGCCATCGGCCAGCAGGGTTTCCGTCTGGCGGTGGACCGCAGCTTTGTGCTCGGCGGTCTGGGTACCGTGGTCACTGGCACGGTGTTCTCCGGTCGTGTGCAGGTGGGTGACATGCTGGAGACCGCGCCTCACGGTCACGCCGTGCGTGTGCGTAGCCTGCACGCCCAAAACCAGGTGGCGGAATTTGCCACCACCGGCATGCGTTGCGCGCTGCAGATTACCGGCGTTCAAAAAGATCAGGTGACACGCGGCGACTGGATCGTTGCTGCACCAGCGCAGACCAGCTCGACGCGTTTTGACGCCTGCATCCGCCTGTTGCCCGGTGAAGCGCGTGCACTCAAGCACTGGACGCCGGTGCACCTGCATCTGGGCGCGGCGCACACCCCGGCTCGGGTCGCCTTGCTGCGTGACGACGACCTGCAACCCGGCGAGGAAACGCTGGTGCAGATTGTGACCGACCGACCACTGGGCTGCTGGCATGGCGACCGCTTTGTGCTGCGGGATCAGTCAGCGCGGCGCACTATTGCGGGCGGTCAGGTGATCGATCCGCAGGGCTGGCCGCGACATCGGCGCAGTCCGGTGCGTCTCGAAATGCTGCGGGTGCTGCAACTGGAGACTGTCCAGGCCCGTGTGGCTGGGCTGCTTGCGTTGGCCCCCGCCGGCGTCGATCTTGATGCGCTGGAGCGCAGCTTCAATCAGCCGCTCGATGCCGTGCTCGACGGATTACCCCAAGTGCAGCGGGTGCGCCATGCCAACATCACGCTGGCCTTTGGGGCCGGGCGTTGGCAGGCACTGCGCGCGCTGCTCGCGCAGGCAGTGGAACAGTTTCATGGGCAATTTCCCGGTGAACTCGGGCCATCGCCGGCGAGGCTCAAGCGGATCGCCTGCCCGACCCTCGGTGAGCCCGCTTTCCTGGCCTGCCTGCAGGACTTGCTCGCCTCTGGTGCGCTGGCGCGCAGCGGCGCCTGGCTGCATCTGCCGGGTCATCGGGTGGCCCTGACTGCCGCACAACAGGCGCTGGTCGCGCTGCTGGAGCCCTTGTTGCAGGCCGGCACCTATGATCCGCCGTGGGTGCGCGATCTGGCGGCAGCCACGCGGACCGCCGAGGCAGAGACGCGTGCCGTGCTGCTGGCGTTGGCAAGGCAGGGACGGGTGTTCCAGGTGGTGAAGGACCTGTTCTACACCAGTCGCAACATTGGCGTGCTGGCCGAACTGGCGCGCACCCTGGAGGCACGTCATGGTGCGGTGCGTGCCGCGGAGTTCCGTGATGCCACCGGTCTTGGCCGCAAACGGGCCATCCAGATCCTCGAATTCTTTGACCGGGTGGGCTATACCCGGCGGGTGCATGACGACCATCGCCTGCGCGGAGACAGCCTGTTTGCGGTGGAGAGTGGTCAATCCGGCATCTGAGCCGGAACCAATCATCGGGCCCGCTTGCCTGACGATTGTAGAAGTTGCATAGCGTGTTTTGTGGAAAGAGGAAGGGAAGCGTCCCTGGTGGGGCGGCCGGGCTTCAAACCCGGTTGGGGGTGTCAGTCACTCCCGGGTGGGTTCGACTCCCACTCCCTTCCGCCCGGCTCTGATCGAGGCCGCCCGGCAGCGTCGATGGCGGGTGGCACCTGCGCTCAGTGGCGGGTGTAGTGATAGCACTCGTTGAACACACCGGCCCTGCGTGCATGCAATTCGCGGTCACGGTTCAGGTTGAGGCCACGAAAACCGAACGCTTGCGCAATCCCGTTCAGCCGGCGCGGCAAGCGCTTGGACATGCGTGAGATGTACAGCAGCAGATGTCCGTTGTGGTTGAGGCGCTGCTTGGCGCGTGCGATCACGTCATCCGGGTTGGGGATCACGCTGATCACGTGCACTGCCGTGATCACATCGACCGGTCCGATCTTTTCCAGCGCACCGTCTGCGTCCAGGCAGTGCACCGCCCAGCGACCTGCCTCCAGGTGGCGCTCGCATTCCTTGCGAGCAATGTCGAGGGATTTCTGGTCGATGTCGACAAAGTGGTAGGTGTGTTTTTTCGGCAGGTGCTTGATGTATTCACCGGTTCCGCAGCCGATGTCGAGCACCACCTTTGGCGTTTCCATGCGACGCAGGGTCTGCGTCAGGTGGTGATAACTGGAGCGCTGCATCAGGGCCCAGGTATAGGCATAGACCGGACGCCAATACGTCCATATGTTCTTCGGCTGGCTCATTGAATATGAAAGTGATGTGACAGGTGAGAGAGTAAAGCACTCCCGCCGTTTCGTCAGTTCCATCATTCAGGTTGGGGTGGCCAGCGAACCCTCCCGTTGGCCGCCCGCAGCGCTCAGAGTCCGTCCAGAACGGCCTTGCGCTTGGTATCGAATTCCTGCTGGGTGATCAGGCCTTTCTGGCGCAGACGCTCGAGCGTGGCCAGACGCCGCTCGGCGGCACCATCCTCTGCATTGCTCGCGGCACTTGCAGTACTGCCTGACGCGCCCGCACTGGCACGCGCTGACAGCGTGTCCGCCGTGGCAGGTGCAGCCAGCATGGGGGCGCGTCCGCCAGAAGCGGCACCGAGCGCGGGTGTGACCACGGCCGGCGCGGCCAGGGTACCGAAGTAGCCCAGCTTCTCGATTGGCACGCCCAGCCAGTCTGCGCGGCTGGCCACGATCGGCTGCCAGGAGGTGCCGTGCACGGCCTCGGCGGTGGTCAGCCCGGCGTGGCGGCTGGCCTGTTCAAAGCTGCGCAGGGTGCCATTGGCTTTTAGCGCGTCTCCAAAATTCACCCGGGTCATGCCAAGGATCAGGTTGAGGCGCCCATCGGCCACAAAGATCCGGCCGGTGGTGACGGATTCGGTCTCGGTCAACGACAGCGGCTTGTGCGTGCCAGTGACAGCAAAGAGCACGTCCTCGCCGGAGCGCGCCGTGCCGAGCGCCACGCGCAGTGGCGGCACCAGTTCGGCCACCTCGGCGCGCGAGAACAGCGGCCGGTCGCTGAAACTGGCATTGGCAGCGCCGAGCAGTTCTTTCAGCAGGCTGCCCAGCCTGTCCTCGTCGACCACCAGCGGAAAGCTGGTGGCCGCGCCGTTTTCAGCCGGCACGATACGCACGTAGCTGTACTTGCCACGATAGACCTCCTGGCCTGCGCCCTGCATTGCCGGTGGCTGCACGGCAGCCGGCATGGCCGGTTGCGCTGCTGTGGCGGTGCCGTCGTCCCTGAGCAAGGCCTGACCGGCGGATTGCAGGGTGCCACAGCCGCCGAGCATGCTGCCCGAGAGCAGCAGGACGGCCAGTTGCAAGCCGGCGCGCGGCCCGATGACACGTGAGCCCGATTGAGCCATGGATGGGTATTCCCCCGAATTCCTGTTGTACATGCCTGATCCCGTGAGCGTAAGCGATGACCGCTGCGCATTATGGCGACAGGAAGCGGGTTTACGCCAGTCGCCGCGCGTCCTGCTCGAGTGCCAGGGCAGCGCCCAGGATGGCCGGGAAGGGCGCATGGATCACCTGCGTCGGCACGCTGCGCAGGTAGCTGCCGAAGCGTCCCTTGTCTTCAAAGCGGGCGCGGAAGGGGGAGCTGGCAAACCAGGCGCCGAGCCGTGGCACGATGCCGCCGCCAATGTAAACGCCGCCGCGCGCCCCCAAAGTGAGCGCCAGATCGCCAGCCACAGTGCCCAGCAGGGCGCAGAACACGTCCAGGGCCTCGCGGCAGGCCGGACACTGGTCCGCCACACCCAGCGCGCTGATTTCGGCTGCAGCGCGATGCTGTGGCACGCCAACATGTTCCGGTGCCACTGCCTGGTAAAGTGCCTCCAGACCCGGACCGGAGAGGGCGCGCTCGGCGGAGACATGGCCCAGCGAGGTCTCGGCGAATTGTGGGGCAATGCGTTCGATCAGTTGCGCTTCGCGCGACGTGCGCGCCGCCAGGCTGACGTGGCCGCCTTCGCCTTCAATCGGCAGGTAGCCGTCCGAGGTATGGAACAAGCCGGACACGCCAAGGCCGGTGCCAGCGCCGAGCAGGGCAAGGGGGGCGTTGGCACGCGCCGCGCCGCCGCCGATGGCCTGCAGGTCGCTGCCGCGCAGCGCAGGCAGTGACAACGCGAGGGCAGTAAAGTCGTTCAGCGCGCGCACGTGGTCCAGATGCAGGCCGGCCTGCAGCGCGGCGAGCGAAAAATCCCAGTGGTTGTTGGTCATGGCCACGCGGTCGCCATCGAGCGCCGTGGCAATGCCGAAGGCCAGCCAGCGTGGTGCTGGCAAGGCATATTTTTTCAGATAGTGTTCGATGGCTTGCTGTGGGCCGCTGAAGTCGGCGCACGGCAGGGCCACACAGTGCTCGGGGCTGGCCGCTTCGGCAGGCTGGATGGCAAAGCGGGCATTGGTGCCGCCGATGTCGCCGAGCAGGCGCGGAAACGAGGCAGTGGCAGACAGGGTCATGATGGGCAGCGCAGGGTGGATGCGCCGAGTATGGAACGGAATTACGGGCAGTGAAAGTCGCGAGTTACAACGGAGGCAGACCGGCTGCGCCTTCAGCCGGGTTCAGTCCGCAGTGGCGATCACTTCCAGCAGTTCTCCGCCGTAGCGTTCGAGCTTTTTCACTCCCAGCCCCGGCATGCCAGCCAGCGCGTCCAACGTGTCCGGCCGTGCCTCCACCAGGGCGAGCAGCGTGGTGTCCTGAAAGATGACATAGGCCGGCACGTTCTGCGCCGAGGCGGTGCGGCGCCGCCAGGCGCGCAGGGCGTTGAGCAGACGCTCACCGGCCGGTGACAGGTCGACCCCGGCGGGGACGCTGCTGCGCGTGGCACTGGTGCGTTTGGGCAACGCCTCTCGCGGCTGCCGCAGGATGAGCGGGATTTCGCCACGCAGCACGGGGCGGGCGGCCTCGGTCAGCCGGTAAGCGCCGTAGGCGCTCAGGTCGGGACTGACCAGGCCCAGGGCCACCAGCTGACGCAGCACGCTGCGCCAGTGGTTGTCGTCGAGGGCATGACCGATGCCGAAGGTGGGCAGCCGATCATGGCCCAACTGCAGCACGCGCTCATTGCGCCGGCCGCGCAGCACATCGATCAGGTGACCGGCACCAAAACGCTGGCCGGTGCGCACGATCGCTGACATCAGCATGCGCGCAGCCTCGGTGCCATCCCAGGTGGCTGGCGGGTCCAGGCAGCTGTCGCAGTTGCCGCAAGCTTGTGCCGACTCGCCAAAATAATGCAGCAGCACCTGACGGCGGCACTGAGGTGCCTCGCAGTAACCCAGCATGCTGTCCAGGCGCAGGTGCTCCACCCGCTTCTGTTCGTCTGCCGCGTCGGACTCTTCGATCCATTTGCGCAATTGCACCACTTCCGCCAGGCCGTAGGCCATCCAGGCCTCGGCAGCCAGGCCATCGCGCCCGGCGCGCCCGGTTTCCTGATAATAACCTTCCAGGCTTTTGGGCAGATCGAGGTGGGCCACGAAGCGTACGTCCGGCTTGTCGATGCCCATGCCGAAGGCAATGGTGGCCACCATCACGATGCCTTCCTCGCGGATGAAACGCTGCTGGTGGGTCCGTCGTGTGGCAGTGTCCATGCCGGCGTGGTAAGCCAGGGCAGCCACCCCCTGGTCTTTCAGCCAGGCGGCAATCTCGTCGACTTTCTTGCGAGACTGGCAATACACGATACCCGATTCGCCCAGATGCCCGCCGCGCCCGGCGCGACCGGCACCACTGCGCAGGAACTCGAGCAACTGACGCTTGGCTTCGTTTTTTTCCACCACGTGATAGCGGATGTTGGGCCGGTCAAAGCTGGCGACAAAATGCCGTGCCGACGTCAGGCCCAGGCGTTCGGCAATTTCGTTGCGGGTCTGGGTATCCGCAGTGGCGGTGAGCGCGATGCGCGGCACGTGCGGATAGCGCTCGGCCAGCGCCGACAGCCGCATATATTCTGGCCGAAAATCGTGCCCCCATTGCGACACGCAGTGCGCCTCGTCGATGGCGAACAGGGCCAGCTGGTTACGCTCGGCCAGACCATCGAGCATGTCCAGAAACCCGTCGAGCAACAGGCGCTCTGGCGAGACATAGAGCAGTTGCAGGCTGCCGTCGTAGACCTGTCGCCATACCCGGCGCGCTTCATCGCCATCCTGGCTGGAGTTCAGGAAGTTGGCGCGAATATCCAGCTGTTGCAGCGCATCGACCTGATCCTGCATCAGCGCGATCAGTGGTGAGACCACCACGGTGAGCCCTGCGCGCAACAGGGCGGGCAACTGGTAGCAAAGTGACTTGCCGCCGCCGGTGGGCATCAGCACCAGCGCATCCCCCCCGTCGGCGACGTGGGTGATGACCTCGGCCTGCGCGCCGCGAAAGGCGGGATAGCCAAAGACCTCGCGCAGCCGCTGCAGCGCACGTTCGTACGTGGGGCCGTTCATGCAGGCGTCAGGCAGGACCGTTCAACGCGTTGCCGATCGGGCAGGGCGCTGCGGACGCAGGGGGATGCAGGGCCATGTCAGCTGCTCCGAAAGCACGGCTCGCAAAGGCGGAAGCGGGTTTGCCAGTCGAGCGGCTTGCCACACTCCCGACATTTTTTCCCTTTGTTCTTGCCGATGAAACCCAGAATAGCGGTGTTGAGCTGTGCAAGTTCGGCTTGCGCTTCCGGAAACTGCGGAAACAGCGATGGCAGGCGATAGTGCAGCCAGCAATACAGAGTGAGCAGCTTGACTGCCTGTTCTGCATTTTCATGGTCGTGCTGCTGGAGTCGCGCCTGCAGCATGGGAAAACTTTCCAGCAGCACCGGTTCCTGCCGGGCAATCGAGGCCACGAACAGCTCGAATTCCGGCACCGCCTCGTCGCGTACCATCGGTACCGGCGCACGCGACAGCGTGAGTTTGACGCGCAGTTCCAGTTCGTAGCGGTCCACCCGCCAGGCCAACCCAACCTGACTGGGCGGTACCACTGGCTCGAATTCGCGGCTGCGTTCCAGCGACAGTTCGCGCCAGAAATAAAACAGGATGTCGGCCAGCCGGTCGGTGCCCAGGTAACGCGACAGCGCGTCGACGATGATCCAGTTGGCTTCGTAGCGGTAATGCACCGGTACAGGGTCGGGACGACGCGACATCACCCGTTTGACATACGACAGGGTCTCGGCGGACAACGCGCCCACCTGGCCTTTTTCCTTCATGCCATAGCGCCCGGCACGACCGGCAATCTGCCAGACCAGATCCCGTGGAATCGGCACGTCTTCCTTGCCGTTGTATTTGGTGGCCGCGCTAAAAAACATCGAGGCGATCGGCAGGTTCAGACCCAGCCCCACCGCGTCGGTGCAGACCAGGATATCGGCTTCACCCTCGCGGAACTGACGCGCCTGCTCGCGCCGTACTTCCGGCGACAAGGCACCATAGACCAGCGCCGGATTGCGGCGGAACCGCTCGCGCAGTTCACCGGCAATGTCGATCACCTGACCGCGCGAAAAGGCCACCACGGCGCTGCCCGGTGGCAATTCCGACAGCTTGGTGGGAGCACGCAGCACTTCCAGTTCGGACAGGCGCTCAAGTTCGATGATTTCCACCGGTTCGCCAAGCCATTCGGCCAGTGCCAGCACGGCATTGCGTGCCTCTGGCGCCCCCAGCATCCAGACTTCCCTGGCCGGCGCGCCCAGGATGGCCTGCAGCCAGGCCGAACCGCGCTCCTGATCACCGATCATCTGTACTTCATCGATCACCGCCACCTCAATCTCGTGGTCAAAGTCGATCATTTCCACGGTGGCAGAGGTAAAGGTGGCATCTTCCACCTCTTCGATCAGTTCACCGGTGACCAGCGAAGTGAGCAGGCCAAGTTCGGTCAGGCGGTCGCGCACTTCCAGCGCCAGCAGGCGCAGCGGTCCAAGATACAGGCCGGAATCCGCGCGGCGCAGCCGTTCCATGGCCTGGTAGGTCTTGCCGCTGTTGGTCGGACCGATCACCAGGGTGAGGCGGCGTTTCATGGCGCGCGCCTTCGGGTAAAAGCCGTCGAGGCGGGTGGGCAGGTGCGCCAGCGTTTCGCGGTCGCGATCCTGCACCTTGATTGCCTTGCCGCTGGCCCTGGCCCTGGCGGTCTGGCCGGTCTGGCCGGTGCCCTGACCCTGCAGCACCCCGGCTGGTTTTGCGCTGCCGGTCCGGGTAGTGCTGGCCTGACCCGCACTGGTGTGGAAGCCGCTGCTGCCGGCAAAACCGCCGCCGCCCCGTCCGCCCACCGCCATGCCTCGGCTGGGCCGGCCTACAGCCGTTCCGCCGCCGCGACCGGTATTGGTGACCGAGCGCGACAGGGGCGCCAGCGCCACCCGCTGGTCACGTGCCTTCAGGCCGGTTGCGGCGGCATCTGCTGCCGGCCTTGCGCCAGATTTTGCGGAACTGCCACCTGCCTTGCCGCTGACTTTGCCCTGCCGTCCCGGAGGGGATTTCTTCATGTGCGTTTGCCGTGCCGCGCCGGACCAGGATAGTGCGGCGCAATAAGTGGCAAGCTTAGCCTAGATTGCCCCCCAGCGCGGCGTGCACCTTGGCGACCAACGCGCGGGTTGACGGATCGTGCGCCAGCGCGTCCGGGGCGCTGCATAGCTCGCCGTAAATCGTGCGCCCCAGCTGCTTGCCAAGCTCCACGCCCCATTGGTCGAAGGAGTTGATGCCCCAGATCACCCCCTGCGTGAACACCTTGTGTTCATACAGGGCGATCAGCGCGCCGAGCCGGGTTGGTGACAGTTCATCGATCAGCAGGGTGTTTGAGGGCACGTTGCCAGGAAAGGTGCGGTGGCCGGCCAGCACCTCGGCACGTTGCGGATCCATTCCCTGCGCCAGCATCTCCGCCAGCACCTGCTCACGCGCACGTCCGGTCATCAGCGCCTCGCTCTGAGCCAGCATGTTGGAAAACACGATGCGCTGGTGTTCCAGGTCCTGTTGGGGTGAACGCAGCACGCCGATAAAGTCCACCGGGACCTTCTGGGTGCCCTGATGGACCAGCTGAAAAAAAGCGTGCTGGCCGTTGATGCCAAGGCCGCCCCATACCACCGGTCCGGACGCGCGTTCGAGTCGCTGGCCGGCCAGATCCACACCCTTGCCGTTGCTCTCCATGTCGAGCTGCTGCACGTACGCAGGGAAGGCGGCCAGACGCGTGTCGTAAGGCACCAGCAGCTGGGTGCGTGCGTCCAGTATGTTGGCGTTCCAGATGCCGGTCAGCGCCAGCAGCACCGGCAGGTTGGAGAGGGTGGGGGCGGTGCGGAAGTGGGCATCCATGGCGCGTGCACCGGCAAGCAGGGCAAGGAACCCGGGCGCACCGATGGCCAGCATGATAGGCAGGCCGATCGCCGACCAGAGCGAATAGCGACCGCCCACCCAGTCGTGAAAGCGGAAGATGCGCTCGGCGCCAAAACCATGACCAAGCGCGGCCTGCGGGGCAGCAGTGATGGCGCAGAAGTGCTCCATGGCGCGCGCTTCGCTGCCGAGCACTGCGGTCACCTGGGCGCGCGCAGTCAGGAAGTTGGCCAGCGTGTCCTGGGTGGTGAACGTTTTTGATGAGACCAGAAACAGGGTGCGGCGCAGGTCGACGCCATGGAGCACGTTGAGCACTTCATTGCTGTCCGGATTGGCCATGAAATGAAACTGCAGGCCGGACTGATCGTAGGGTGCCAGCGCCTCCACCGCCATCCGCGGGCCCAGGTCCGAACCGCCAATACCAATGTTCACCACGGTGGTAAAGCGCTGGTTGTCCACGGTGCGCAGGCTGGCCGAGCGGATTCCCTCGGCAAATGCAGTCATTTGCGCCAGCGCGTCACGCACCGAGGCGCGCACGTCCTCGCCGTTGACGATCAGCGGCGCGCCATCCGGCGCGCGCAGCGCCGTATGTAGTACCGCACGACCTTCGGTGCTGTTGATCGCCTCGCCATGGAACATGGCTTCGCGCCGGCCGCCCAGCTGCTGCGCGTCTGCCAGGGCCTGCAACGCCGCCAGGGAGCGGCTGTCGACGGCCTGCTTGCTGTAGTCCAGGAACAAGCCAGCCACCTCGGTCGAGCAGCGCGTGGCGCGCTCGGGGTCTTCGTCAAACAGCTGGCGTATGCGCTTGCCGGCAAGGTTCACCCGGGCGGCGGTCAGGGCATGCCAGGGATCGGCTTCGGAAACAGTCATGGTCATCATGGGTGTCCTCAGAGGGCCGGCTGCACAGACGGCGCGTTCAGTTCGGCATGGGTGCGCACCCGCCAGACCAGGCCGGCTGCGCATAACATCAGCACCCCTGCGAGACGGATCACATTCTCGGGATTGCCGGCCAGCACACTGCGATAGTACAGCGGCAGTGTGACGATCTGGATCATCATCGGCAGCACGATGAACATGTTGAAAATGCCCATGTAGATGCCGATCCGCTCGCGCGGGATGCTGCCTGCCAGCAGCACATAGGGATTACCCATGATGCTGCCCCAGGCAAGGCCGATGCCGGTCATCGGCAGCAGCAGCAGCCAAGGATCATGGATCGCCGGGATGGCCAGCATGCCCAGTCCTGCAGCCGTCAGGCATGCGCTGTGCAGCAGACGCGGTCCATATCGGCGTGCCAGCGGCACCATGCCCAGCGCGGCCAGGAAGGCGACGAAATTGTAGTAGCCGCCGATCTTGCCGTTGAGCAGGCCGGCGTCGCGCAGTCCGCTGCCCCCGGCATCCGTGCCCCCGTACAGGGTGGTGGCCAGCGACAGCACGATGTACTGCCAGTAACAGAACAGTGCGTACCACTGGAACAGTTTCATCCATGCCAGCTGGCGCATGGTGGGCGGCATTTCGCGGAAAGCCACCACGATGTCACGCCAGACGGTGGCCAGGTTCATCCCGCGTGCCGCGAGACGGGCGCGCTCTGACTCCGGTAGCGGCAGTTCGGGGGTGGTCCGGATGCTCCACAGGATCGAGGCCAGTGAGCAGACCGCGCCGATCAGGAAGGCAATCAGGGTGATCTGCGGAATGTGATGGGCATTCACCAGATCCTTGTTGATGCCGATCCAGACCAGGATGGAAGGGCTCAGGTATGCAAGGGTCTGGCCCAGGCCGGTAAAGGCACTCTGGGTAAGGAAGCCGGCGGATTGCTGCGAGCTGTCGAGACGGTCTGCCACATAGGCGCGATAGGGCTCCATGGTGACATTGTTGGCGGAGTCGAGGATCCACAGGATGCTGGCAGCCATCCATACCGAACTGCTGTAGGGCATGGCAAACAGGCACAGACTGCATAGCAGTGCACCGATCAAGAAGTAGGGCGTGCGGCGGCCAAAGCGGCTGCTGGTGCCATCGCTCAGTGCGCCGATCAATGGCTGGATCAGCAGGCCGGTCATCGGTCCGGCCAGCCACAGGTAGGGCAGGGTGGCTTCATCCGCCCCCAGATATTTATAGATCGGGCTCATGTTGCTTTGCTGCAGCCCGAAGCTGAACTGAATGCCAAAAAAACCGACGTTCATGTTGATGATTTGCCAAAAACTCAGGCGTGGTTTCTGCACGATGGTGCTCCTCCTCGGCGGTGCGCCCGGTGGTTCCGGGCGTCGTTAGCTCAGTTCAGCGACCAGGCGTCACGCCACGGCTGGTAAAAATCCAGCGATGCCGGCGCGGCGCCACGTTCGCCGCAGATGGCGGCGGCAAACTGGTTGGCGCGCTCCAGGGTTTGCTGCAATGGCCAGCCGGCCAGGGCGCCTGCCAGCGAGATGGCGGTGAAGGCATCGCCCGCACCCACGGTGTCAGTCAGGCGCGCCAGCGGCAGGCCGGCACCCGCAGCGATGCACGTGCCGCTGCGATCAAATGCTGCGAATCCCTGGCTGCCGTAGGTCACCACCAGTCTCTGCAGGCGTCCCTGTGCCATCAGCCGGGCCACGGCAGGGGCGGCAGCCCCCGCATCGGGCCGATGGTTTGCTGCGATGGTTTCGAGTCCACACCAACTCAGCACCATCTGCAGTTCCTGTTCGTTCAGCTTGGCCGTGTGTGCGGCGTGCAACATGCTCAATGCCTGGTCCGGTGCCACATGTCCCGCGCGCCAGTTCAGGTCACACCAGCCATTGCTGGCGTTGCCCGCTTCTGCCAGCAGGGCTTGGGCCGCAGCACGCGATGCCCTGCTGCGCTGCGCCAGCGTGCCGTAGTAAAAGATGCTGGCGGTGCCGTCCAGGCCGCGCAGGGCGGCCAGGGCCTGGTCGGCATCAATATGATCCCAGGCTGCGTCGGAATGGATATGGAAGGCGTGCGTGCCTGCGGACGTTTCGTCCACCGTCACCAATCCGCTGCCATGCGCGGCGTCCTGTTGCACGCCGGCAATCGACAGGTGGTGACGGCCCAATTCCCGCAGCAGCGCCTCCCCCCGCGCATCCTGACCGATGCGGGTGATGAACAATGGTCTGAACCCCAGCGCCCCAAGGTGGCGCGCCACATTGAAGGGCGCGCCGCCCGGAACATCCCCGCTTGCAAATGCATCGACCAGTGCCTCGCCGAACAGCACCGGGACCGGGGTGTCACTCAACAAATTGCTCATTGCCCACCAGTCCGATCTTGGTCACGCCAAGACGCTGGGCGGCAGCCAGCACGGCAGCCACATGGTCGTAGGTGGCGTCCTTGTTCGGGCGCAGGTGGATCTCGTCCTGATCCGCTTCCAGCGCCACATTTTTCAGCTTGGCTTCGACTTCGGCGCGGTTCGACAGCTTGACCCCGTTCCAGTACACGCCGCCGTAAAGGTCGATGTCGATGGTGACCACCACCGGGTCCTTGTGGACGGTGGGCGGGGCACCTTGCGGCATATTGAGCTTCACGGCGTGATTCTGGATGGGAATGGTGATGATCAGCATCACCAGCAACACCAGCATCACATCGATCAGTGGCGTGGTGTTCATTTCCATCATCGGCTCGTCTTCTTTCTGACTGCCTACATTCATGGCCATGGTGGCGTTCTCCGAGAGGAATAAAAACCGGTGAAGACACCGGCGCTGCCAGCCGCGCACCCTGGGCGCTGCGACTGGCAGGCAAAAACATCAATGCTTTGGGGGGGGCTCGAGGATAAAGCCCACCTTGACGATACCGGCACGCTGACAGGCCAGCACCACCTTGCCGACGCCTTCATAACGCGACAGGGCATCGCCACGGATGTGCACTTCGGGTTGCGGCACCTTCACCGCTTCCTTCTTGAGCTTTTCCACCAGCGCCCGCTGGTTGGCGATCGGCGTGGTGTTCCAGAACACATGACCATCCTGCGCCACCGAGATCAGCACGTTTTCCGGCTTGGTCTGGGTGGGAATGTTGCGTTCCTTCGGCAAATTGACCGGAACGGTGTGGGTGACCACCGGGATGGTGATGAGGAAGATGATCAGCAGCACCAGCATCACGTCGACCAGCGGCGTGGTGTTGATGGAACTCAGGACTTCGTCTTCATCGCCACCCGAGGATCCGACTGACATACCCATGATGTAACTCCAGGAGTGAAGGGCGGTGCGCCGGCCCATGCCGGTGCACCGTGGGACCGGTGATGCTGGTTCAGTTACCGATCTTGGTGCCGGCGATCAGCACTGAGTGCAGGTCGGCGCCAAAAGTGCGCACCTGCTCCATGGCGGCCTTGTTGCGACGGACCAGCCAGTTGTAACCGAGCACGGCGGGCACAGCCACGGCCAGGCCGATGGCGGTCATGATCAGCGCCTCACCCACGGGCCCCGCCACCTTGTCGATCGAGGCCTGGCCGGCGATACCGATGGCGGTCAGCGCGTGGTAGATGCCCCACACCGTGCCAAACAGACCGACGAACGGTGCAGTCGAGCCAACAGTGGCGAGGAAAGTCAGGCCGTCCTGCATGCGGCCCGACACCAGGGTGATGGCACGGTCGATACTCATCGTCACCCAGGTATGGCGGTCGATGGCCTGGATCAGCTTGCCTTCATGGTGCTCGTTGGCAGCCAGTCCGGTTTCGGCGATATAGCGGAACGGGCTGGCTTCGCCCAGGGTGGCCGTGCCTTCGGTGACGCTTGACGAGGCCCAGAACTTGGTGCGGGCTTCGGCGGCATGACGCATCACCTTCGACTGGTCAAGCAGCTTGGTGACGATGATGTACCAGGTGCCGAGCGACATGATCACCAGTGCGATCAATGTGCCGTGGGCAACAAAGTCGCCCCCTTTCCACAGGGCATCCAGACCGTAGGGGTTATCGACCGATTCCTTTTCGGCGGTGGCTTCCATCGAGGTGCCCTTGCCGGCATTGGCATCCGGCGTGGCGGGCGCGGCCGGGGTGGCGGCCGCGGCAGCGGGCGCTGCAGCGGCGGGTGCCGGGGCGTCAGCAGCAACGGCATGGTGGCCCAGCACCTGGGCGCCGGTGAGGGTAAGGACGGCCGCGAGGGTCAGGGCCTGAAACAGTTGACGGGACGACTTCATCACATTCTCTCCGGTAATTAACGTGCCAGTGGGAGCTGGCCTTGGTTCGGTTCAATCAAACGGCCGGAACTTGCTGGCCTTGGTTTTTTTCATGTCTTGCGTTAACAGGCGGCTGCGAGAGCCGGGGTTCAGCCTGACAGGCTGACGCAGATCCAGGACCTGCGCCATGCCACTGCCGTCAGTGCCGTCACTCAAGGCGGAATTCGATTTCCTGGTCCACCTCGAACTCGTCCTCGCCCTTCTCGAACTTGAAGCGCTGGACGTACTCGGTGGCGGCCTTGTCGAATACCCGTTTTGGGTTCGCATCACGCACCACCACGTTGATCACATCGCCTGCCGGGCTGACCGTCATGCGCAGCAATACCTTGCCAGTGATACCTTCCCGCCGGGCCTGACGCGGGTAGGCAGCGAGCAGATCGCCCACCGGTGGCCGAAAGATGGGTTGCACACCGGTGCGCAGACGCGGCTTGGGCGCAGGCGGCGGTGGCGGCGCTGGTTTGGGCGCTGGCGGTGCCTCCACCGGTTTCTGGATCACCAGCGGCGCCTTTGGGGCCTCGGCGACCACGGCGGTAATGGTCTGCGCCGGCGGCGGTGCCTCGATCTTCACCTCGGGCGGCGGCACAAACGCTGGCGGCGTCGCTTCCGGCGGCGGTGGCGGCAGGTTTTTTGGCGGCGGCGGCGGCGGCGGCGGGGGCGGGGGCGGCGGCAGCTTGATTTCCTCGATCATCTTGATGTCGAGCGGCTGCTTGACGATCTCCAGCACCTGACGGCCGAGGCCGTTGATCAGGGCGTAGATCAGGACCACGTGGGCGATGACAGCAACAACCAGGCCGGCCATGCGGCCGCGGCTTGGCTTCTGGTCCACGTAGCTGGATGCGGTACTCATGGGGTGTGCTCCGGGAATGGCGTACAGATGAAAAACGGATCGTACTCAGACTGAACCGCAGTTTGGGAGTTTTGTTCAGTCCCGGCTTGGCAGGACGAGACAGGGCGACAAGATGCTGGCACTGCTAAAGCAACAGCCGTGCCGGGCACGTTGTAGCACATTGACGCACGGGTCCGCCACATGGCGGATGCAGAAGCTTGCAGACGGGATTGGGTGGTGTCGTATGCGCGCCTGGCGAGGGACGACGCACGACGGCACAGGCTGGCAAGCCCTGTTGGCACTGGTTTGGTGCGTAACGGGACGGACGGTCTGGCGGGGTCCTGCAAAGGAACGCAAAGCGATCTGCGCAAGCCCGTTCCGGCTGCGCTGTCGCTGGCGGGGGATCCATTGCGGATTTGCACCGTCACGGTGCATGCCTGCAATTTCGGTGCATGACCAACCGGTCCGCGTTTGCGGGGGCAGTGCCGCCACGAGTGCGCGGGGATCGCCGGGGCGCGGTGAACGGCTGAATTGGTAGGGTTTTCATGGCGCGGCGCTCTCGATTCTGTGCGCCAGCAGGGTGCACGTTGTGGGTATCCCGCTGGCAGTGCCTTGGATCATTGCCCAAGCTAGCAAGCTTTGTAATCGATTGCAATCCTGCGCCGCAGCATGATCGCAGCCGCGTCAGGCCGCGACGGAGCCGGTCCGTGTGCTAGCCCGCTGAACCAGCGTCGGAACCAGCACGCGCGGTGTGGCGCTACCGCTGCGCATCAATTCCAGCAGGGTGTCCACCAGCAGGCGCCCGCCTTCCTCGATGGACTGGCGGACGGTGGTGAGGGCAGGCTGAAACGTCTGCGCCATTGCCACGTCATCGTAGCCGACCACCGATACATCCTGCGGCACCGCCACCTGATGGGCGCGCAGGGCGCTGATGGCCGCCATCGCGATCAGGTCACTGCAGGCAAAGATGCCGTCAAACGCTTGATGCAGGTCCAGCAGCCGACGGATCGGCTCGCGACCACCGTCGGTCATGAAGGAGGCCGGCAGGATCAGGTTCGGATCGGGCTGGATGCCGGCCTTTTGATGGGCTGCAAGATAGCCTTGATAACGGTGGTCCACTTCGGGCAGGTCGCGGTCACCCAGAAAGCAGATGCGCTGGCGGCCTTCGCGCAGCAGTGCCTGGGTGGCCAGCAAGCCGCCCTGTACGTTGTCACCGCCCACCGTGCAATACAGCTGCTGCGGCAACTGTGCGCCCCAGACCACGACGGGCAGCTGGCGCGCAGCCAGGCGGTTGAGCGCTTCATGGTGATGCCACTGGCCGATCAGGATCACCCCGCCGGCCCGTCCGTTATCGATGTAGCGTGCCGCATCGGCCATCATGTCGGCATCGATACGTGTGAGCAACATGTCATAACCGCGAATGGTCAACGCGTCGGCCAGGCTGCCGAGCAGGCTCAGGAAAAACGGGTCGGAGATGGCCTGGCGTTCGCGTCCCTGATAAGGCACCACCACGGCAATGGTGTTGTTATGCCCCAGCCGCAGATTCTGCGCACCCACATTGATCGAATAATTGAGTGACCGCGCCAGATCGACAATGCGTTGGCAGGTTTCCGGGTTCACCAGCGGCGAACCATTCAGTGCGCGTGACACCGTGGCGGTGGAGACGCCAGCCAGTCGCGCAATATCCGCCATCTGTAGCCGCCGCTTGTCGCTGTCGACCGTGCGCCCGGGGTTGGCGGGATTGGCCGGTCTGGCAGCGGGAAGGGGGGCGGATTTGGGTGCACTCATGGTTGCCCTGATTCTGCGTTTACTGGCGACAGATGTAAACGCCGCCAGTGGTACACGCCCTCTGCCGACGTACCCGCAATCGTCATTGCCGCCGCGGGAACCCTCGGCTATGCTGCGCCGTCAAACGACTGTTTAAACCAAAGCGGGTGACTTGGCGTTGGGCCCCGTGGCCCGGCAGCCGATGGCCCGATCACAAGGCGGAGAGCAATGACCATCCAGGTCGGGGAGCGCATCCTGATCACCGGTGCCAGTTCTGGCATCGGTGAGGGACTTGCGCGCCATTTCGCGGCGCAGGGTTGCCACCTCGCCCTCTGCGCACGGCGCATCGATCGGCTCACGCAGTTGCGCACAGCACTGTTGCAACAGCATGCCGGCCTGAAGATCAGCGTCCATGCGCTGGATGTGACCGACGCGCAGGCGGTGTTTGTCGAGTTCCAGTCCGCCCGGGCTGCACATGGCGGACTGGACCGGATCATTGTCAATGCCGGCATCGGCGATGGCAGGCGCATCGGCACTGGTCATCAGGATGCCAACCGGCATACGGTCGAGGTGAACTTTCTGGCGGCGCTGACCCAGTGTGAAGCCGCCGTACAGATTTTCCGGGCCCAGAAGGCCGGTCATCTGGTCACCATTGCCTCGATGAGTGCGGTGCGCGGCATGCCTCGGCATCTCACCGCCTATGCGGCTGCAAAAGCGGGCCTGGTGCACCTTACCGAGGGCATCCGCGCCGAGTTGCTGGCAACCCCGATCCGGGTGTCCTGCATCCTGCCGGGTTACATTCGCACCGAGCTGAACGCCAACGCGCCAAGAATGCTGGCCGAGGTGGATGCCATCACGGGGGCGCGTCTGATAGCGCGCGCCATCGCCCGCGAGCCAGCACAGGCCTGTGTGCCGGCCTGGCCCTGGCAACCCCTGGGCTGGTTGATGCGCCACCTGCCGCTCAGGCTGGTAGCGCGCATGGTCTGATCCGGATTTATTTTTTTCCCGTCACCTTTCACGTTTTTTTCAGGAAAGTCTTCATGCCTTCGTACACGCCTCCCCTTCGTGACCTGCAATTCGTGCTGCATGAACTGTTGCAGGTGGAATCGGTGCTGCAAACCTTGCCGGCGCATGCCGAACTCGATGCCGACACCATCAATGCCGTGATCGAGGAAGCCGGCAAGTTTTGCGCCGATGTGATCGCCCCGCTCAACCGGGTGGGCGATCAGCAGGGGTGCAAACTCGACGTCAGCACCCATGCCGTGACCGCACCAGAGGGGTTCCGGACGGCTTACCAACAGTATGTGCAGGGCGGCTGGCCCAGCCTCAGCTGTGATCCTGAATTCGGTGGCCAGGGCCTGCCGGTCACGCTCAATCAGGCGCTTTACGAAATGCTCAACTCGGCCTCGCAGGCCTGGACCATGTATCCGGGCCTTTCGCATGGCGCGTATGACTGTCTGCATGCCCATGGCACCGACGAGCAGAAGCAGACGTACCTGCCCAGGCTGGTGAGTGGCGAGTGGACCGGCACCATGTGTCTGACCGAGCCGCATTGCGGCACGGATCTCGGCATGTTGCGCACCAAGGCCGAACCGCAGGCGGACGGCTCGTTCCGTCTGAACGGTGAAAAGATCTTCATCTCGGCCGGTGAACACGACCTGGCCGACAACATCATCCATCTGGTGCTGGCGCGACTGCCAGATGCCCCGGCTGGATCGAAAGGCATCTCGCTGTTCGTGGTCCCCAAATTCCTGGTCAATGCCGATGGCAGCCTGGGCGCACGCAATGGCATTTTCTGTGGTGGCCTGGAGCACAAGATGGGCATTCACGGCAATGCCACCGCGCAGATGGTGCTGCAGGATGCGGTGGGCTCACTGGTCGGCGCGCCCCATCGTGGCCTGGCGGCCATGTTCGTGATGATGAACGCAGCCCGATTGGGTGTTGGCGCCCAGTCACTCGGCCTGACCGAGGTGGCCTATCAGAATGCGGCCCGTTATGCGCGTGAGCGTGTGCAAAGCCGCGCCCTGTCCGGCCCGCAAAACCCACAGCAGCCGGCCGACCCGATCATCGTGCACCCGGACGTGCGCCGCCTGCTGCTGACGGCGCGCGCCTATGCGGAAGCCGGCCGTGCCCTGTTGCTCTGGAGCGCGCTGGAAATCGATCGCAGCGAGCACGCCGCATCGCTGGAGCAGAAAACCACCAGTGCCGAACTGGTTGCGCTGATGACTCCGATCGTCAAGGCCTTTCTGACCGACAATGGCTGGATCGCCACCTCGCATTGCCTGCAGGTACTCGGCGGCCATGGCTACGTGGCGGAGTGGGGCATGGAGCAGTTCGTGCGCGACGCGCGTATCAACATGATTTACGAGGGCACCAACGCGGTGCAGTCACTCGATCTGCTCGGCCGCAAGGTATTGGCCGATGGCGGCAAGCGGCTGCAGGCTTTTGGCGGCCTCGTCCGTAACCTGATCACCGAGTCCGCCGGCGATCCGCGCATGACTGAATTCACCGGGCCGCTCGGCGTCCTGGCGCAACGGCTGACCAGGCTGACCGGCGAGATCGGCTTGCGCGCGCAGCAGAATCCGGAGGAGGTGGGGGCGGCGGCTGTTGACTATCTGCGCATCACCGGGCATCTGGTGTTTGCCTGGCTGTGGGCCCGCATGGCCAGGATCGCCCTGCAGCATGAGGGAGACGGCGATCCGTTTTATGCCACCAAGCTGGCCACTGCGCGTTTTTATTACGCCAAGCTGTTGCCAGAAGTGGAAAGCCTGTTTGCCCAGTTGCAGTCCGGTGCGGCTCCGGTGATGACGCTCGAAGCCGCGTTGTTCTGAAGCGGCGGCGCGCAGCCCCGTCGTGACGGGGGCCGTGCCAGACTGACCGTCGGCCAAAGCCATGCCGGCGGGGGGCGTGCCAGACCGACCGTTGGCCACGGCCATGCTGGCGGGGTGCCTGCGTTTCCTACGCAGCCCCGCTCGTGTGGTGGTCTCCGTCAGGCTGGCGGGGTGCTGTCGAACACTTCCTTGATGCTGCGGAAGGCATCGACAGCCAGCGGGAAACCGCAGTAGACGGTGCTGTGAAACAGCACTTCCCCGATCTCGGCGCGCGTCGCGCCATTGTTCAACGCACCCCGGACGTGGCCCTTGATCTCATTGCTTCGTCCAAGGGCGATCAGCATGCCCAAGGTGATCAGGGAGCGCGTTTTCAGGTCCAGCGTGCCCCGGTCCCAGACCGCGCCCCAGGCATTGCGGGTGACCAGATGCTGGAATTCCTGCGCAAACGGGTCGGGATCGGCGAAGGCTTTTGCCACGAAGGCTTCACCCATCACCTGGGTGCGCATGGCCAGGCCCTTGTCGTGCTGTTGATCCATGGTTCCGCTATGCTCCTTGCAATGCTCAAAAAGGAAAGCATGACATGAAGCTCTATGGTTGCGCCAAGACCCGTTCGGACCGTGTGCGCTGGACGCTGGAAGAGGCCGGTGCCGCGTATGAATACGTGCCGGTGGACCTGTTCAACGGTGGTGCAAGGACGCCTGCCTTCCTTGCCATCAATCCGCAGGGCAAGGTGCCGGTACTGGAGGTGGAAGGGCAGTACCTGACGGAATCCGCCGCCATGTGTCGGTTGGTGGCCGATCGGCATCCGGCGGCGCACCTGATTCCGGCACCAGGGACCGTGGCACGCGCCCGCTGTGAGCAGTGGTGCGATTTTGCGATCAGCGAACTCGAGCAACCGCTGTGGTCCATTTCCAAGCATCGCTTTGCCTTGCCGCCAGACAAACGGGTAGCTGCAATGCTGGATACGGCGGCCTGGGAATTTGCGCGCGCTGCCGGCATGCTGGCCACGGGTCTGGGCGGAAATACGTGGATCCTCGGCGACACGTTCAGCGTGGCCGACGTACTGCTTGGGCACACGCTGGCCTGGGCTCATGCTTGTAAGCTGGAACTGGTGGCGCCCAATGTGCAGGCTTATGCGCAGCGCGTGCTGGCCCGACCCGCGCTGCAGCGGGTGCGCGAACTGAATGCGGCCTGAGGGGCGGATGGGCTGCGCCGCAACCCGTGCGCCGGAACCATCCTGGCCAGACGGGTTCCTAATTGGACCAGTCATGCATCCTGTTGGAGCCTAATTATCATGCTGAAGCGCAATTTGCTGTCACGTCGTGCCGTTTGCCAAGCTTGCGCGGTGTCCCTGACACTGCTTGCGCCCCTTGCACAGGCCAACCTGAGTGTGGGGCAGATGGCGCCAGACTTCAGGCTGCCGGCCGCCACCGCCGGACAGGTGAGCGACTTCGTCTTGTCCGATGCCCTCCGCAAGGGGCCCGTAGTGGTGTATTTCTTCCCGGCAGCGTTCAGCTATGGCTGCAACCGCGAAGCACACGCCTTTGCCGAACACATGGACGAGTTCAAGGCGCTGGGCGCCACCGTGATCGGGGTGTCGAATGACACGATCGATGTGATCAGCAAGTTCTCCGTGCAGGAATGCGCCGGCAAGTTCAGCGTGGCCGCTGACCCCGAAAAGAAGGTGATCACTGCCTATGATTCAAAGTCCTTCATGGGCGGAGCCGACCGGTCATCTTACGTGGTGGGTACCGACGGCAAGATTGCCTATGCTTACAGCGCCATGATGAGTTTCGCCAGCCACATCGACAATACCCTGAAAGCGCTGAAGGACATGAAGGCTGCCGGCGCCGCGCGCTGAGCGCAAAAAACCGGAAACTGCAGCCGCCTTAGTCCTGCGCGGGCTCCTCGCCACCGAGCACGCGCAGCGTATCACCAATCCGCAACACGCCGCCCTGCAGCACCATGGCATTCAGTCCGCCATGACCGCGCATCGCGTTGTAGCCACCAGCACCCAGCACTTCCTCCATCCGCGAACAGGGATCGCAGGGGCCGGTGCCCTCCAGCAGCACGTTTCCAATCATGAACTGTCGGCCCTTGAGTGCGATCAGGTTGATTCCGCTGACCACCAGATTCCTGCGCAGCAGCGCAGGCGTGACGCTGGCGTTGCCGGACAGTTCGGCGATCACCTGCAGATGTTCCCATTGCAGCAGCGTCACCTGGCGCTTGCCGCCGGTGCGACTGGCACGGTGGTCGCCTGCCAGACCCTTGCCGGCAATGGCTTCCACCGTTTGCACCGCCACGACCGGCCCCAGCCTGCGGGTGCGCAGCCCGATCCAGCGCAGGTTGCCTTCGCGTGGCAAACGGGCCATCCGATCGTGTATGGTCTCGAACATTGTGTGTCCCCTCCCGGGGGGGTCCTAGCAGAGTGAGTACACCAGAATGATACCGAGTCAGCCAGAGTCCGCCATTCATGCCGCCGCGCAGGTCCTGCCGTACGGCAGTTGGCCATCGCCCCTGTCGGCACAGCAGGTGGCTTCCGCCGGCGTGCGGCTGGGCGGCTTGGTGCTGTCGGGTGACCGCTTGCTGTGGACCGAGGGACGGCCGGCGGAAGGTGGGCGCACGGCGCTGTGCAGCCGTGTGCTGGATGCTGCGATCGGGGGTGGGATGGCGCCCGTCATCGGTACCACCCTGCTCGACCCGCCCTGGAATGTGCGTAACCGCGTGCACGAATACGGTGGCGGCAGCGTGGCCAGCGATGGGGTGCGGATCTGGTTTTGTCATGACGCGGATCGCGCCATCCATCAATGGACGCCTGATGCGACCGGGGCCGGTGGTCAGATCGAACGCCTGCATGGCAGCGAGGGCTGCAGTTATGCCGACTTGTCCTGGTGTGGCCACAGCCGGCAACTGCTGGCGGTGTGTCAGGACGAGGGTCTGGGTGGGCAGGAGCCCTGGAATCGGCTGATTGCGATCGCTGTGGAGGGGGCTGCGCGCGGCCGCGCGGTGACGCTTGCAAGCGGTCATGATTTTTTCAGTAATCCTACGCCATCGCCGGATGGTTCTTGGCTGGCGTGGCTGAGTTGGGATCACCCCAACATGCCGTGGGATGGCACCACCCTCTGGTGCGCTGCCTGGCATGATGGCGTGACGCATGCGCCACGCGTGATTGCAGGTGGAACGCAGGAGTCGGTGTTTCAGCCGGCCTGGTCGCCCGCGGGTGACTTGCATTTCGTGTCGGATCGGTCGGGATGGTGGAATCTGTATTGTTGCGCGGTGCCCGGTCAAGGCGCTGCCGAGGTGCATGCGCTCAGTCCGCTGGACGCCGAATTCGGCATGGCGCAGTGGGAGTTTGGCATGCGTACCTATGGTTTCCTGGCGGATGGCACGCTGATTGCCATTGCGCGGCAGGACGGCCTGGCGCGCCTGGGCAGGATTCCGGCTGGTGGTGGCCGCTTCGAGCCGTTCAGCATGCCCTGGAATGATCTGCGTGCACTGCAGGTGCAGGGACGGCTGATCTGCTGTATCGCCGGTTCCCCCACCCGCGGTGAATGCCTGCTGCAGGTGGAACCGGAACAGGGGGCCTGGCAGGTGCTCGGCACGGACCAGCCGACGATTGCGGATGCGCTCGTCAGCGTGGCCGAGCCCGTGCGTTTTCCCGGCAGCGGTGACATGACCAGCCACGCATTCTTTTATGCCCCCCATCTACCCGGCGTCGAGGCACCCGCCGGCACGCAGCCCCCCCTGATCGTGATCAATCATGGCGGCCCGACTTCGGCCACCAGCGCCACCCTGCGCCTGGCCGTGCAGTTCTGGACCACGCGCGGCTTTGCGGTGCTCGATGTGAACTATGGCGGCAGCACCGGCTACGGCCGTGCCTATCAGCAGCGCCTGCGCGGTCAATGGGGCATTGTGGACGTGGAAGATGCCGTGGCGGGTGCGCAATGGCTGGCGCAGGCAGGTCGGGTGGACGGGGCGCGCATGGCCATTCGCGGCAGCAGCGCCGGTGGGTTCACCACCCTGGCCGCGCTGGCTTTCCACCGCGTGTTCCGCGCAGGCGTCAGCCTGTATGGCATCGGCGATCTCAGTTTGCTGGCGCAGGACACCCACAAATTCGAGTCACGCTACCTGGACAGCCTGGTCGCGCCGTGGCCGGCCGGTGCCGAGATCTACGCAGCGCGTTCTCCGCTCAAGCACATTGAACGGTTTGAGGGCGCTTTGCTGCTGCTGCAGGGCGCGGAAGACCGGGTGGTACCGCCGAACCAGGCCGAAGCCATGTACCAGGCGGTCAGGCAAAAGGGGGTACCTGTGGCGTACCTGCTGTTTCCAGGCGAACAGCACGGCTTTCGTCGCCAGGAAACCGTGATTCGTGCGCTACAGGCTGAGCTGACGTTTTACGGAAAGATCTTCGGGTTCACACCGGCTGATGCGCCGGATCCGCTCCCGATTGCAAACCTTGCCTGAGGGCCGGCAGCCGCGCCCCGATTTCCTGCTCGGCCTGGAAGATACAGCGACGCACGATCGGATAAATTTCTTCGTCCCAGCGATGTCCGCTGAACACGCCGTAATGACCCACGCCGGGCTGGACATGATGATGGCGCAGAAAGGGCTTGAGACCGCTGCACAAGTCCTGCGCCGCCATGGTCTGACCGACTGCGCAGATATCGTCACGCTGACCTTCCACGGTAAGCAGCAGTGTCCGCACGATGGTCTCCGGACGCACCAGTCGGCCCTCGAACATCAGTTCACCGCGCGGAAGCGCATGGCGCTGGAAGACCAGATCGACCGTCTCAAGATAGAACTCGGCAGGCAGGTCCGCGGCAGCAAAGTATTCCTCATAAAAGTGGCTGATCTGCTCGGCCGTTTCGGTGTCCTGCCTCATGCGACTCACCATCTGGCGATTGAGGGCCCCCACATGGCGGGCTGAGTTCATCGATACGAAGGCGGCGATCTGGGTAAACCCGGGGTAGACCTCACGAAAAGCACCTGCATGACGCGCTGGCACCCGCGTGATCAGTTTTTCGCGAAACCAGGCCAGCGGCTTGCTCTTGGCCAACTCATTCACGCCAGTGGGATTGATCTGCGTGTCGATCGGACCGGCCATCAGGGTCATGCTGATCGGCGTGCAGGGATCGCGGTCTTCCGACATGCGCGCCACGGCGGTGAGGGTGGCTACGCAGGGCTGACAAACCGCCACGACGTGGCTGCCCGGGCCAAGTTCGGTGATGAAATCGATCACGTGGCGTGCGTAATGATCCATGCCGAACGGTCCAGCCTCGAGCGGTATGTGCCGCGCGGAATGCCAGTCCGTGATGAACACGTCGTGATCGGCCAACAGCGTCTTCACGGTTTGGCGCAGCAGGGTGGCGAAGTGGCCAGACATTGGGGCGACCACCAGCACGCGGGGTTGCGGGACGGTCAGATCGGGTTTGGCGAAGTGCACCAAGGTGGCGAATGGCGTGCTTACCACGTTCTCTTCGTGCACTGCAACAGTGCGGCCTTCGCTGATCACTTCCTTGATTTCAAAGGCAGGCCGATGGTGGGTCAGGCGGGTACTGCCCAGCACTTCCAGCCAACCTGCCGTCAACCGCAACAGGCTGTCGTCGAAGCCAAAATCCTTCCAGCTTTTCATATACTTGCTACCCAGCCGCGCCACACCACGCCAAGGCTCCAGCAAGTCTTCCTGGGTCTGGTAGAGTGCATAAGGCAACTCGGTGCGGAACTCCCGGAAGAATCTGTCGAACGTGTTCAAAGGCAGGTTCCCTTGTGATGTGAATGTTGCACGGCTTTTGCATTAAAACATATCGACTGCGATGTGCAGTCCAATTTCAGGAGCGCATGACGGTGACCAAGCCAGCAGCCAAACCGAGTTCAACCCCTCCGGCCTTGAAAAAAGCGGCTGCTGCCAAGCCCGGCACTTCCACCGCCAAGGCCGCGCCTGCGCCTCGAACAGTGCAGCCCGTCGCCAAGCCTCATGCTGCAGGTGCAGCAATTTCCGCGCCCGCTTCGATCAAGCCCGCAAAGAAAGCCGCCGTCAAGGTGGCGCCCGTCGCGTCGGCCCCGATTCCTGTCAAACCGGCAGCCAAGGGTGCGGCCAAGGGGGCGGCCAAGTCGGTGGCCAAGGGTACACTGGCACCTGTCACCAAGGCGGCTGCCAAGCCTGTCGCCCAGCCGGCTGCCAAGGGGCCGGCCAAGCCGACGGCCAAGAGTGCGGTCAAGTCAGTGGCCAAGGTCGCACCGGCACCTGTCACCAAGGCGGCTGCCAGGCCAGTGGCCAAGGCTGTCGCCAAGCCGGCACTGGCACCCGCGCTTGCGCGCCTCACCCTGAGCAGCCGCAATTATTCCTCCTGGTCGCTGCGCGGCTATCTGATGGCCAAATTTGCAGGCCTGAAGGTTGAGGAAGTCATGGTTGCGCCGGATGACCCGGACAGTCGTGCCGAACTCCTGCTGCTGTCACCCTCGATCCTGGTACCCATGCTGGAACACGAGGGGTTGAAGATCTGGGACGTGATGGCGATCGGGGAATATCTGGCCGAACGTTTTCCCGAGGCCGGACTTTTGCCGTTGGATCCCCTGGCCCGGGCGCGCTGCCGTTCGATCTGCGGTGAAATCCACTCCGGTTTTGCGTCGCTGCGCGCGGCCTTGCCGGTCAACCTGCGTATGCGACACAGTCAGTTTAAGGTTTGGTCACGCGCGCAAGCCGACATTGACCGCATCTTCACCATCTGGCATGAATGTCTGGCGCAGTCCGGTGGTCCATTCCTGTTCGGCAAGCGCTCGCTGGCCGACGCCATGTACGCGCCGGTGGTCACCCGGTTACGCACCTATGATGTGCCGGTGCCCCCCGGGCTCACCGGCTACTGCGGCACCATCCTGTCGATGCCGGAGATGCTGGCGTGGGAGGCAGACGCGCTGGCCGAACCGGACCAGTTGCAGGAATTTGACGTCGAGTTCTGACCAGATCGCCGGGGGCGCGGTGGCGCTGCGTCCCGGGCGAGGGCGCTGACCGACCTATTTTGACGCGCCGACGCCGTTCTGAAAGCGCGCCAGGCGGGTGCGGGCCAGCAGGGCGCGCAGCAGGCCGGGCGCGATGCGTTGTAGCAGGACGGCCCAGGTTTCGCGTCCGATCAGCACCTCGGCTTCCTTGCGCCGCACCGCCAGCCAGACGCGGCGCGCACATGCTTCGGCCGAGATTCCGTTGGCCTGCCCCGGGTCGAGCTGGTTGTGGCGGCCCCCGTCGCCAGTGATCGCGTTGAAGCTGATGTCGGTGCGCACAAAACCGGGACAGATGGTCGTGAAGGTCAGCCCGTCGCGGCTCAGTTCGGCCCGGGCAGCGTCCATGAAGCCTTGCACCGCATGCTTGGCAGCAGAGTAGCCAGTGCGCAGCGGCACCGCCACCTTGCCGACCACGCTGGATATGGTCACCACATGCCCGCTGTGGCGTGCCACCATGCCGGGCACCACTGCGCGGGTGAGTGCCACCACTGCAAAGAAATCGAGCTCCAGCAGGGTACGGTAAGTTGACAGCTGGGTATCGACCAGCAGGCTGCGCTGGCTGATGCCGGCGTTGTTGACCAGGATGTCGATCGGCCCGAAAAAAGCCTGCGCTGCCTGCAATGCGGCATCGGCATCGAAAGCCAGCAGGTCGAGGGGCAACAGCGCGACACGGGTCGGGTCGGCGCAGGCGGCGCGCACACGTTCCAGCGCCTCGACGCGACGCGCGCTCAGCACCAGCCGTGCACCCGCAGCGGCGGCTTGCAGGGCCAGCGCTTCGCCGATGCCGCCCGACGCGCCAGTAATCCAGATTGTCCGATCGCGTAATTCCATGCCTGTCAGTGCTCCAGTCCGGTTCAGTGTTGCCGCTGCGCTGGCTGGCCCGGTCGCCCGCCGCGCGCTGCGGCAAGGTTCAGTTGAGGTTGACCACGGGCATCGGGGTGGTCGGTTTCACGTCCATCAGCACCAGCTTGCCGTGCTCGGCGGCGTACTTGATGGTGTCGAGCCGATTGGTTTCCAGCAGCAGGGTGAGGGTATCCTGCTCGGAGATCCCTGCATTCTTGGCGGTCACCACCGCGTCGGTAAGCGCGATGGCCAGTATGCGGCGCGCAGCCGCGAGTCCCTCGGCACGCAGGGTCTGCGATTCGGCCTCTGCGCGTGCTTCGCCAATGATACGGATGCGTTTGGCTTCGGCTTCCTGCTCGGCGGCTTCGCGTTCGCGCCGGGAGGACACCACCCGGTTGAATGCCGCCTGCACGTCATGGCTCACGCTGGGTTGATCCACCAGCACATTGACCACCTCCCAGCCGTAGGCTGCCAGCAGGTCGTCCAGGGCATGCTGGACGCCAGCCACCAGTTGGCCGCGATCCTCGAACAGTTCGGTGAGCGTACGGGTGGCGCTCAGGCCGCGCAAGGTGTTGAGCACCCAAGTCGAGAGCTGGGTTTCCGGTGATTGCAGCTTGTAATAGGAATCGGCCGCATTCTCCGGGCGTACCTTGATCATCAGTGCCACCGGCAATTTGACGAACATGTTGTCCTGCGTTTTCACCTCGACCTCGCTCTTGATCTCCTGCACGCGCAGGCTGATGACCGACACCACCTGCTGGACGAAGGGAATGATCACGTTCAGGCCTGGGTTGAGCGTGCGCGAATACTTGCCGAAGGTTTCCACCACGGCCACGGTTTGCTGGTGGACTGTGCGAACGCCCGCAGCAATCGCTACCAGCAGCAGGATCAGCAGAAAAAAAATCAACATGGTGGTCAGCTCCATCAGGAATCAACTCGCTGGCAAAGGGCAAAGGGCAAAGGGCAAAGGGCAAAGGGCAGGGGGCAAAGGGCAAAGGGCAAAGGGCAAAGGGCAGGGGGCTCTGGCTCAGTACCGTGCCTGTCCTGGCGTACGCGGAAAGGGGATCACATCGCGCACATTGCCAAGGCCCGTCACATAGCTCACCAGCCGCTCGAAGCCCAGGCCAAACCCGGCATGCGGCACCGTGCCATAGCGGCGCAGGTCGCGGTACCAACTGTATACCTCGCGATCGAGGCCGGCGTCCTGCATGCGCGCATCCAGCACGTCCAGGCGCTCCTCGCGCTGGCTGCCGCCAATGATTTCGCCAATACCCGGGGCCAACACGTCCATGGCCGCCACGGTGCGCCCGTCGTCGTTCATGCGCATGTAAAAAGCCTTGATCTCCTTCGGGTAGTTCATCAGCACCAGGGGGCCGCCCACATGCTTTTCGGCCAGATAGCGTTCATGCTCGGACTGCAGGTCGATGCCCCAACTGACCCGATACTCGAAGGCATGGCCGCAGTCCTGCAGGATCTGCACGGCCTCGGTGTAGTCCATCCGCACAAAGGCGCTGTTGACAATGCCCTCCACCTTGGCGATCACGCCCGGTTCAATCCGTTCTTCGAAAAACGCCATGTCATCCGGGCGCTCATCGAGCACTGCGCGACACACGAAACGCAGCAGGGCTTCGGCCAGGTCGGCGTCTTCCTTTAGCGTGGCAAAGGCGATTTCCGGCTCGATCATCCAGAACTCGGCCAGATGGCGACTGGTATTGGAGTTTTCGGCGCGAAACGTCGGTCCGAAGGTGTATACGTTCGAGAGCGCCATGCAATAGGTCTCGACGTTGAGTTGACCCGACACGGTCAGGAAGGCTTCCTTGCCGAAAAAATCCTGGCTGAAATCCACCTTGCCGTCACTGGTGCGCGGCAGATGGGCCAGATCCAGCGTTGACACGCGAAACAACTCGCCAGCGCCTTCGCAGTCGGAGGCCGTGATGATCGGGGTATTGATCCAGAGGAAGCCGCGCTCATGGAAGAAGCGATGCACGGCAGCCGCAATGGTGCTGCGCACGCGCGACACTGCACCGATCACGTTGGTGCGTGGGCGCAGGTGTGCCACCTCACGCAGGAATTCGAGCGAATGGGCCTTGGGCTGGATCGGATAGGCATCCGGATCCTCCACCCAGCCGAGCACCGTCAACCGGGTGGCCTGGATTTCAAAGGGCTGCCCCTTGGCCGGGGAGGGCACCACGTTACCTTCCACTTCCACTGCGCACCCGGCCGTCAGGCGCTGCACCTCGCTGGCGTAATTGGCCAGTGTGGCTGGCACCACGACCTGCACCGGATGAAAGCAGGATCCATCCGACACGTTGACGAACGAGATGCCGGCCTTGGAGTCACGCCGGGTGCGGACCCAGCCACGCAACACGGTGGAACTTGCAGCGGCGGCCTTGCCGCCAAGAATGTCAGAACAGCGCAGGCTGATCATGGTCGCTCCTTGCAGATGGACGCTGATCATACCGAGTGCGCGCGCGCTTGCGCAGTGTCCCGTGCCCAGCTCCACGGAGACGGTTGGCTCAGCGCTGGAGTTCGTCCAGCACTGCCGCAAACTCCAAAGCCACCTTGTGGCGTGGATCGAGAAATGCCAATGGCTTGGCGGCATCATGCGATTCGCGGATGCGCACCGAGGCCGACAGTGTGGACTCGAGCACCGGCAAGCCTTCGGCGCGCAATTCTTCCAGCATGCGGCGCGGCAGGTTGGCGCGCGGCTGGAATTGATTGGCAACAATGCCTTCCACCACCAGGTCGGGATTGTGGTCAGTGCGGATCTCGTCCACATTGGCCATCAGCAGATACAGCGCCTGTCGTGAAAACGTGTCGCAATCCCAGGGGATCAGGCAACCTTGCGCGGCAATCAGGGCCGAGCGGGTGTAGTAACCCAGGGCAGGAGGCGTATCGATATAGACCTGCCCGTACCCGTCCAGCTTGCGGATCGCGTCGCGCAGTTTGTAGATCTTGTAGCGTGATTCCAGCTTGCCCTGAAAGTCTTCCAGTTCGGGCCGCGCAGCCACTACGGACAGGTGCTCGAAGGGGGTGGGTACGATGCAATCGGCAAACTCGATATCCGGCGCCGTGATGTCCAGCATGCGGCGGAAAAAGTCGGCCCCCGACGGGCTGATACCCTGGGCGGCCTCGCCCAGCAGGTACTGGGTGGAATTGGACTGTGGATCCAGATCGATCAGCAGGGTGGGAATGCCACGCTGTGCCGACAAGGCAGCCAGGTTGCAGGCAATGGTGGATTTGCCCACGCCGCCTTTCTGGTTGAACACCACTCGGACGTGCATTTCGGACATCATCGAAGCTCCGTGGAAAGGGCGGGAACGCCGAGTGTAATGCAATCATTCGCGTCGTGTTGCAGTGCCGCATGCATTACCGCCGGATTCGTTGTGGCAGAATGGCGCGGTCGCAAACGCCAAAAGCGTTGCGCGGCCTCACGCGCGTTTTACCGACCGGGCAAAGCGCACACAAGACAAACGCACAGGTGGAACACCCTCCCCATTATGACCATCGAAGTCCGCGTACCGGATATCGGCGATTACACCGATATTCCCGTCATCGAAATCCTCGTCAAGGTGGGCGATCAGGTCGCCGCCGAGGATGCCCTGATCACCCTCGAGTCAGACAAGGCCACCATGGATGTGCCTGCCCCTCAGGCCGGGGTGGTGCAATCCATCCAGTTGAAGCTGGGCGACCGGGTATCGCAGGGAAGCGTGGTGCTCCTGCTGGAACCGCTTGCCAGCACCGCGGCTGCACCAGCGGCTGCCCCAGCGGCTGCCGCTGCGCCGGCGCCGGCAGCCGTCGTCACCAGTGCCGTCGCGCAGGCAGTGCCTGCGGCTGCATCTGCCCGGGACATAGCGGTCATGCCCGCCACGGCAGCCGCCACAGCGCCTGCCCTGTTGCAGGTGGCAGTGCCTGATATTGGCGACTACCACGACATTCCCGTGATCGAGGTGCTGGTCAAGGAAGGTGATCTGATCGCTGCCGAAGATGCGCTCGTCACGCTTGAATCGGACAAGGCCACCATGGACGTGCCGGCACCCGCTGCCGGTCGCGTCGGGCGCGTGTTGCTGAAGGTTGGTGACAAGGTGTCGCAGGGTTCGCTGGTGCTCGAGCTTGACACCGTTGGCGATGTGGCGAACGCGGCTGTTGTCGTACCCGCACCCGCCGCCGTTGCCGCGGCAGCACCCGCGGCAGCTGCGCCAAGCGCCGCACCAACCCCGCCCGCGCCCACGTCGACGCCCGCGGCAGCCGCACCAATGCGACTGCCGCCCGGTGCGCCGGCAGCGGACGCTGCGGGCGCCGGGGTCGGCGTGGACTTCACGGTGGCACATGCCAGTCCGGGTATCCGTCGGTTGGCGCGTGAGCTTGGCGTCAACCTCAACCTGGTGGCAGGCAGCGGACCCAAGGCACGTATCACGGAAGACGACGTGAAGGCCTTCGTCAAGCAGGCCTTGAGCGCGCCGCCGGTTGCGGTCGCCGCCTCCGCTGTGGCGGGCGGGCTGGACCTGCTGCCCTGGCCTAAGGTGGATTTCGCCAGGTTCGGTCCGGTTGAAGTCAACCCGCTGTCGCGGATCAAAAAGATATCCGGCGCCAACCTGCATCGCAATTGGGTGCGCATCCCGCATGTCACCAACAATGACGAGTGCGACATCACCGACCTGGAGGCGCTGCGCAATCAGCTCAATGCCGAGATGGCCAAGTCCGGCATCAAGCTCACCGCGCTGGCTTTCCTGATCAAGGCGGTCACCGTGGCGCTGAAGACATATCCCCAGTTCAATGCATCGCTGGACGGCGACAACCTGGTGTTGAAGCGCTATTACCACATTGGTTTTGCTGCCGATACGCCGAACGGGCTGGTGGTACCGGTACTGAAGAACGCCGACCAGAAAGGTGTGCTGGAGATCGCGCGGGAAAGCTCCGAGCTGGCGGCTAAGGCGCGTGAAGGCAAGCTCGGTCCGGCCGACATGCAGGGCGGCTGCTTTTCGATCTCCAGCCTGGGCGGCATCGGTGGTGGCCATTTCACCCCGATCATCAATGCGCCGGAAGTGGCGATCCTCGGCGTTGGCCGCTCCACCATCAAGCCGGTCTGGGATGGCAAGGTCTTTGCACCGCGGCTGATGCTGCCTCTGTCGCTGTCGTATGACCATCGCGTCATTGACGGCGCCCTGGCGGCACGTTTCAACGCCTTGTTGGGTACCCTGCTCGCGGACATGCGGAGGGCACTGCTGTGAAACGTTGTCAGTTGTTGGTGCTGGGTGCCGGTCCTGGGGGGTATTCGGCGGCGTTTCGTGCGGCTGACCTTGGCATGCAGGTGGTGCTGGTGGAACGTGACGCCACCCTGGGTGGCGTCTGCCTGAATGTCGGCTGCATACCCTCCAAGGCACTGCTGCACGTGGCCGCAGTGGCTGACGAGGTGAAGGCCTTGTCGGCGCATGGATTGTCCTATGGCGAACCGGTGCTGGACCTGCCGGCGCTGCGTCAGTGGAAAAGTGGCGTGGTGGGAAAACTCACCAGCGGCCTGGCTGGCATGGCCAAGGCGCGCAAGGTGGACGTGCTGCGTGGCGATGGCAGGTTCACGGATGCCCATACCCTGCGTGTGACACTCGGCGATGGCAGCGCGGAGGACGTACATTTCGAGCAGGCCATCATTGCTGCTGGTTCGCGCCCGGTGGCCCTGCCATTCCTGCCGAATGATCCACGGATTGTCGATTCCACCGGGGCGCTCGAACTGCCGTTCGTGCCCAAACGCATGCTGGTCATCGGCGGGGGCATTATCGGACTCGAGATGGCGACGGTGTACTCCACGCTGGGCGCGCGTATCGACGTGGTCGAAATGCAGGACACCTTGATGACCGGTGCCGACCGCGACCTGGTCAAGGTCTGGGAAAAGCGCAACATGCCGCGCTTTGACCGGGTGATGCTAAAGACGCGCACGGTAGGCGCAGACGCGGCTGCCGATGGTATCCATGTGCGTTTTGAGGGTGAGGCAGCCCCAGCCGGGGCGCAGGTCTACGATCTGGTGCTGGTGTCGGTTGGGCGCAGTCCGAACGGTGGCAGCATCGGCGCGGAGGCAGCAGGCGTGACTGTCACCGACCGCGGCTTCATCCCGGTGGATCGGCAGATGCGCACCAGCGTGCCGCACATCTTTGCCATTGGTGACCTGATCGGGCAGCCCATGCTTGCGCACAAGGCAGTGCACGAGGGACACGTGGCCGCCGAGGTGGCTGCGGGCCACAAGGCGTTTTTTGATGCGCGACAGATTCCTTCGGTGGCCTATACCGATCCAGAAGTGGCCTGGGCCGGCATCACCGAAGAGCAGGCTCGGGCCAGCGGCGTGGCCTATGGTAAATCGGTGTTTCCGTGGGCGGCCTCCGGTCGTGCGATTGCCAACGGCCGCGACGAGGGTTTCACCAAGTTGCTGTTCGACGAGAAGACGGGCAGGGTGATCGGCGGTGGCATCGTGGGGACCCACGCTGGCGATCTGATCGGCGAAGTCTGTCTGGCCATCGAAATGGGCGCTGATGCACATGACATTGGCCATACCATTCACCCACATCCAACGCTGGGCGAGTCGATCGGGTTGGCGGCCGAGGCCTTCTACGGGGCCTGTACCGACCTGCCGCCAGCGCGCAAACGCTGACGCCGGGCACCCGACGCGGGGCAGCCTACAGCAGGCAGCCACCACCGGGCTTCAGGGCAGATGTCCGGTGGTGGGATTTGGTACACTAAACCTCTCACAATAGTCGCTCCCGAGGGGAAAGCAAGTACACTGAGTCCTCTTGGTATTTGTCAGATTCCCGGCCTTTCGGACCCGCATGCACATTCTTCTCAGTAACGACGACGGTTATTTTGCCCCCGGCCTGCTGGCCCTTTACGAGGCAGTGTCGTCTGTGGCGCAGGTCACCGTGGTGGCACCGGATGCGGAACGCAGCGGCGCCAGCAATTCGTTGACGCTCGATCGCCCGCTCACGGTGCGCAAGGCACATAACGGGTTTCAGTACGTCAATGGCACTCCCACCGATTGCGTGCACCTGGCCGTGACCGGCCTGCTTCAGCAACTGCCCGACATGGTGATTTCTGGCATCAATCATGGTGCCAACATGGGCGACGACACCGTGTATTCCGGCACCGTGGCGGCTGCCACCGAGGGCTATCTGCTCGGCATCCCCTCGATTGCCGTCAGTCTGGTCACCGATGGTGGCGGTCATTTTGAAACGGCGGCCCTGATGGTGCTTGATCTGATCGCGCGCCATCGCGCCGCACCGCCGGCGCAACCCTGGCTGCTCAACCTCAATGTGCCGGATTGTGCCTATGGGGATGTGCGCGGACTGCGCACCACCAGGCTTGGCCGTCGCCACAAGGCCGAGCCGGTCATCCCGACCCGTAACCCGCGTGGCGACACCGTCTACTGGGTGGGACCGGCCGGATCGGCGCAGGACGCAGGCGAAGGCACGGATTTTCATGCGCTGGCGCAGGGCTATGCCGCGATCACCCCCCTGCAGATGGACCTGACCAGCTATCCCCAGTTACAGGCTGTCGGCGCCTGGCTTGGCGCCGAGGTCTGACCGGTGTTCAACGAGCAGAGCGCACGCGGCAGTGGCATGACCTCGGATCGTACCCGCGCAAGGATGATCGACCGGCTGCGTCAGCAGGGCATCACGGATGACGTGGTGCTGTCGGCCATGAACAGTATTCCGCGCCATGTGTTCGTGGACGATGCGCTGGCGCACCGGGCCTACGAGGATGACGCCCTGCCGATCGGCCATGGCCAGACCATCTCCAGCCCCTATATCGTGGCGCGCATGCTGCAAACCATGCGCAATGGCGGCAATCCGGGACGCGTACTCGAGGTGGGCACCGGCTGTGGCTATCAGGCGGCAGTGCTCAGCCTGCTGGCGCGCGAGGTGTTTTCGGTGGAACGCATCAGTGCCTTGCTTGACCGGGTGCGCGCACGCATCTGGAAGCTGCGCATCCACAACATCCGTCTGGCACATGCCGATGGTTACCTGGGCTTGGCCGAGGTCGCGCCGTTCGATGGCATTGTGGTGGCTGCGGCCGCACCCGCCGTTCCGCCCCGTCTGATCGATCAACTGGCCCCCGGCGGTCGGTTGGTGATCCCGGTGGGGGTTGGCGAGCGACAGCAGTTGCGCGTGATCACCCGTCGTCTGGATGGCGAAGGCACCGATGAAGCCTTGCTCGAGCCAGTGCGTTTTGTACCACTGCTGGAGCGGCTGGCTTGAGCAGGCGCCACCCTCTGCGACATTGGCTGGCGGTGACCGTGCCGCTTGTCCTGCTGGCGGGTTGTGCCTCCACTGTCACCCATCAGGCCGCAGTGCAGGAGCGTTCACCGGTGCTCGCGGCGCCCAATCCTGCACCTGTGCGCTCCGCCCCCGCTGCCACCAGCCGAAGTGCGGACAAGCCGGTGCAACCCCGGTCGGGGTCGGTGGACAAGGCCGTGTCCGGCACTGCGCTGCCGCCATCGGCCGGCGCGCGCACCGGCACTGCCGACCCGGTTGCGGTGGCCACCCCATTGCGCGCTGACGGCGCGGCCGTCCCGGTACAGGTCGGCATGGCTGGCAGCGCGAGGCCCGCGCCGCCGGCAACAGCAGCGGTAGTTAATGCGCCGCCTGGTGCGGCGGTACCCGCTGCCAATCCTGCGGTCAACGCATCACCGTTGCAGTGGGTCTGGCCGGTCGACGCGGCGGTCAGCCAAGCCTTCAGCGAAGCACTGAAAGGGCTCGACTTTGCGGCTGCCCTTGGCACACCGGTGCGCGCTGCGGCCGCCGGCACGGTTTCGTTTGTTGGGAGCAGCCTGCGCGGATATGGCCGGATGGTGGTGCTCAAACATGATCACGGCTACATCAGCGTCTACGCCCACAACCGTGAGGTACACGTGAAGGAAGGCCAGCGCGTCAATCGCGGTCAGGTCATCGCCGAAATGGGCAATTCCGACAGCGAGGCGGTGGTGCTGCATTTCGAAGTGCGTCATCTCGGCAAGCCGGTGGATCCGACCGGCCTGCTGCCGGTTCGCAGCCCGGCGGAGGCGCAGGCGTCAGGGCGCTAGTTCCGTCAAATCGCTTTCCGGGCGCAGGGGCCGCTAAAAAAAAAGTCGCGGGGCATCAGTTCACAGGGCATCAGTTCACAGGGCATCAGTTCACAGGGCATCAGTTCACAGGGCATCAGGAATGGGAAACAAGCAGAGCAAGGCGCCCGCCGCCGCCGCTTCCGAGCAACGCGACGAACTCGACGCACCCGATGACATCGTTGATGGCGAGCTGCTGGATGACCCGGACGCAGAAGGCCCCGGCCTTGGCGAACTTGCCCTGCATGACATTGAAGATGCCGCACAGATCGAACCGACAGCCGCCGGCGAACTGAGCCAGCGCGAGTTCCTGCGCACCCAGTTTGAGCGCGATGGGGTGCTCGAGCGCGATGTCACCCAGATGTACCTGAACGAGATCGGTCGTCACAAACTGCTGACGCCAGAAGAGGAGGGTCAGCTGTCCCGCGCGGCGCGCGACGGCGATGCGCGCGCCCGCGCGCGCATGATCGAAAGCAATCTGCGGCTGGTGGTGAACATTGCCAAACACTATCTCAACCGTGGCCTGCCCCTGCTCGACCTGATCGAGGAGGGCAACCTCGGTCTGATCCATGCGCTCGAGAAGTTTGACCCGGAGCGTGGTTTCCGCTTTTCCACTTATGCCACCTGGTGGATCCGACAGAACGTGGAGCGCGGCTTGATGAACCACTCACGCACCATCCGGCTGCCGGTGCATGTGATCAAGGAGCTCAACGTCTACCTGCGTGCCCAGCGGCACCTCGAAACGCAGATGGCCACCGATCCTGCCCCCGAGGACATTGCTGCGCTGCTCGGCAAGCCGGTCGCCGAGGTGCGGCGCGTGATGCGGCTGAACGAGCGCATGGCCTCGCTGGATGCGCCGCTGGATGTCGACCAGGACCTGTCGCTGGCAGATTCGATCACCGACGAGGACAGCCTGAAACCGGAGGATGTGCTGCAGCAGGGCAAGGTACATGCGCATCTGGGCCGTTGGCTCGACGCGCTCGGGGCCAAGCATCGCTGGGTACTGGAGCGTCGTTTTGGCCTCAACAACCACGAAGTGTTCACCCTCGAAAGCCTGGCCGAACAGATGGACCTGACGCGGGAGCGGGTCAGGCAGATCCAGCTGGAGGCGCTGCGCCAGCTCAAGCGCGCAATCCAGTCGGAAGGACTCAGCGCAGACGCCCTGTTCTAGTCCGGTCACAGTTCGGGTTGCTGCACCGCAGCCGCTGCGACGGCAGGCCTGCTGCGGCGGCAGGCTCGCCAGATCATGTCAGGCCGTGCCCGCCAAACGACGTCTTAACAGGGCCAAGGCCAGCGCCAACAGCACGCGCAAATGCGCGCCCGGGTGCACCACGGCGGGTCGGATCGCCGGTTGGTAGTGATGCGCCACGCAGGGTTCGCCCCAGCGCAGGATGGCGGTGGTCGCGCCCGGTGCCTGCGCCCGCAAGCGGGTGAGATAGGCCAGCGGTGCTTCGTCATGGCCCCGTCCCAATCCGGCCTGCGCCAGCAGCCAGATTCCCATGCGCCAGCGCCGGTCCCAGCGCCGTTCTGCTTTTGTGCGTCCCGCAGCTGGCACCCCCTCAGCGGCGCCCTCGTCCGTATGTCGGCGCGTCGCTGCGCCGGTTTGCGCAGCGCGCCGGGGCAGCAGGGGCAGCCCCATGCCCAGAACGCACAGCAGCGCGCAGCCTGCGACCAGTTTCAGCACCGGCAGCGGCCCGAAACCCAGTGCCTGCAACAGTTCGCGTTGCTCGCGTGCACCCAGTCCGGCCACATAACGTTGCCAGCGCATGCTCGCCAGGTCGCGCAGCAAGGCAATCCGGTGCCAGACAGGCAAACCAGCGCGCACAAAGCCGGGGATCCAGCCGGGCACCGGCAGCGGTACGGACAGTTGGGCGCCATCTGCCACCCTGGCCGGCAAGGTCAAGGCGGTCGGGTCAATGCGCATCCAGCCCTCTCCGTCCAGCCATGCCTCGACCCAGGCGTGCGCATCGCTCTGCCTTACAATCAGGTAATCACCAAGCGGATTACGTTCGCCGCCCTGATAGCCGGTCACCACCCGCGCCGGCACGCCGGCGGCACGCAGCAAAAAGGTGAAGGCCGAAGCGAAGTGTTCGCAGTAGCCGATGCGACTCTCGAACAGCAGGTCATCGACGATATCTTCGCGCACCAGCGGAACGTCGAGGCTGTATTGCAGATGCGCGTCGAGCAAGGCTTGTCGTGCTGCCTGCACGCGTTCGCTTGGTGCCAGGCGGCGCCATGCCAGCGCCATTGCGCGCGCGCGCGGGTTGCCCTCCGGAAGTTGCAGATCGTAATCGAAATCAACGGCGCTGCTTTCCGTATCCAGCCGTGCGTCGGGCCACGCGCGCAGGGCCAGGCCGGCAGGGGGGCTGGCCCCCGGCCGCACGTGGGTGCTGCCCTGGGTGTCGCTGTACAGCTCGGGCTGACGGAATTCCGCCGTCTCCATAGTGAACACCCAGGCCGTGTCATTGCTTTCCGGCTCCAGCGTATAGTCGATTGGCGTGCCGCGGCGCTCGGCCTGCGGCGGGCGTCGTGGCAGCGTGCTGATGCTGCTCCAGGTCAGGCCATCGAAGCGCTCGAATACCGGTCCGCGCCAGTACAACTGCTGACGCTGCGGCCAAGGCCCCAAAAAATGGGCACGGAATGCCACCCGTTCGGACAGGCGCAGGTGGCTGATGCTGCCCGGCGACATCTGTTCGGACAGGCCACCGGTTTCAGCCTGGTCGTCGTTGGTATTGCCCCAAAACGGGCTGTCCGGGCGCGGGAACACCACGAACAGGAGCAGGGCAAGCGGGATGGCCGGTACCACCAGGCGCCGGAACGACCGCCATCGTTCGCCCGCAGTATCGGGTTGATACGTCATCAGCAGCCCATAGACCGTGCTGCCGGTCACCAATACATCCCAGAGCGCCAATGCCGGTGTCTGGTTGGCAAAGTGTGCCGACAGCAGCAGGAACCAGCCGAGGGTGTTCAGGATGTGCAGGTCGCGATGTCGGCGCAGTTCCAGCAGCTTGAGTCCTGCCATCACCAGCAGCAGCGCCATGCCTGGTTCGCGGCCGACCAGCGTGTGATAAAGCGTGAAAATCCAGCCCGCTGCCAGCAGCGGCAGGATCACCAGGGCAATCCCTTGTGGCGCTGGCCGGTGCCAGCGGATCAGCGCCGACCGGATCAGCAGCAACACGACCCAGGGCAGGGTGGCATGCCATGACAGTTGCAGCGCGAGTGGGAGTGCAGCCGCAGCCATGCAGGCTGTCCAGAACGTGAGTTGCGCCGGTGGCAATTCGGTGCGCGACGCGGCCTTGCTGCGTGCGATGGGCGCATCGGTCGCTGCTGGGGCCGGCACGCCTGATTCCATCCCTTCAGCATGCGGAAAGCTGGCCAGAGCGTGCAATGCGCGCTGCCGCTGGACTGCACCGGCCGCCATTGGCAGATCCAGTCCGGGCAGGTGCAGGCTGTAAGGCGTGTTGCTGCCATCGGCATCCAGTACCCGTGCACCAAGCCGGGCCAGGCGCAGTTCCGGCGGCGCCGGTGCTTCATCGGTCCAGCGGATCTGCAGGCTTGGCGGTGTGATGCCCAGCCGGTGTTCGACGGCGAGCAAGGTGCGCGCTCGCAGGCTGGCGCGCCAGTCAATGCGCTGCATTTCCTGCATCTGCGCCCGGCGATGGCCGATAAAGTCCCCCTCGGCAGGGGTACACAGGCGATAACGGCTGCCACCATCGGTCGGGGTCGACGGCAGCGCAAGGCCGCTTTTGGTGCTGCCGGGCTCGGGTAGCGCATAGACCGGCACCGCCAATGGAAGTGGCCAACTGCGCCATGCCCGGAACAATCCAAGCGGCCAGCAGCTGGAGATGCGCAGCGGACCGGGTGCACGCATTCCGCGGCCGGTGGTCGGCAAGTGCAGCCAGAGCGTGGTTCCCGTCGCAGGCACGTCGCCGGCTTCCACTGTGGCCGCCCAGCGTCGCGTGCGCCAGCGCTGTGACCAGCCAACCGGTGTGGTATCGGCCAGTTGCAGTCGCACCCGGCGGCGCGTGCGACCGTCGGTCGGGTGCAGGTGGACCTTCCAGGCGGCGGGCTGTCCGGCAGGTACGGCGTCACCCGCCTGTATGCGCACCTGCAGTCCTGCCAGGTTGCGCACTGTCTCGACCATTGTCACCAGCCCGACAGCGCCAAGCAGCAAGGCCAGCAGCAGGACCACGCCCAGTCCAAAGTTGAGACTGGCCACCAGCAGCAGCAGCCATGCAGATGCCTGCAGAATGCCGGCGCGACTCGGCAGGATGTAGGTGCCGCGCAAGGTCATGCGGCGGGTAAAGCCTTCGGTCAAGGCGCGCTGACCGCCTGCTGCAAGCGTGCCGCCAGGCGCGGTGCCTCACTGGCAGGACTGGCGGGATCCAGCCGATGCGCGGTGACCGCAGGCAGGACCGCCTGCAGGTCGTCGGGCAATACGAAGGTGCGACCATCGAGCAGCGCCCAGGCGCGCGCACCCTGCAACCAGCCGAGACCGGCGCGCGGTGAGAGGCGTCCGGCAAACGCGCCAGGTACCCGACTGGCCTGCAGCAGCGCCTGCAGGTAATCAATCACCCGTGGCGCAGCATGGATCTGTGCAACCCGCTGCTGCAGCTCAAGCAGGCCTTCGGTATCAATGGCAGCATGCAGGCGGTGCAGGCGCTCGCGGCGGTCGTCGCCGAGCAGCAGGGCGCGTTCTGCGCTGGCGTCGGGATAGCCGAGTTCGATCCGCATCAGGAAACGGTCGAGCTGCGATTCAGGCAGGGCAAAGGTGCCCGTCTGGTGGCTGGGATTTTGCGTGGCCAACACAAAGAAGGGACGCGGCAGTGGATGCGCCACGCCATCTACGGATACACGACCGTCTTCCATCGCTTCGAGCAAGGCACTCTGCGTGCGTGGACTGGCCCGGTTGATTTCGTCGGCCAGCAGGACCGGTGTGAACAATGGGCCAGGATGAAACTTGAGGCCGCCGTGCAGCGTGTCGGGGAGCATGCCGCCGATCAGGTCGCCTGGCAGCAGGTCGCTGGTGAACTGCACCCGACGGGCGGGCAGCCCCAGTACCTGGGCCAGGGCGTGCGCCAGCGTGCTCTTGCCTACGCCAGGCTGGTCTTCGATCAACAGGTGACCGCCAGCCAGAATACAGGCCAGTGCCAGGCGGATCTGGTGCGGCTTGCCAAAGATCACCTGGCCGACCCGCTCAAGGATCAGTGCGGGTGCGGCATGCAGGGGGTTGAGTGCAACATCTGGGGCCATGGCGGAGCGGTGACGGATTGAATCAAGGTGAAGCATCCGACATGTCAGCGGCCAGTACAAGGCATTGTGCTGCGTGTGAAGGCAAGCCCTCACGCAGCCAGCAATTCTCGCTCCACGTGCTGGATCGCCGGGTCGTCCGGGCAGCGGCGCATCGTGAAGCCCAGATGGCGCATCAGCACCAGCATCTTGCTGTTTTCTGCCATGACTTCGCCGTGAAGGCGCTGGTAACCCTGCTGACGCGCGCAGTCCATCAGTGCATGCATCAGGCGATGTCCCAGGCCATGGTGGTGCCATGCGTCGGCCACGGCGATGGCGAATTCGCAGCCCTGACCGTCGTCGTCGCCGTAATAGCGTGCCACGCCGACTACCGTCTCTTCCTCATTGGCCGGCCGGATCACCGCGAGCAGCGCCATATCGACATCAAAATCGATCTCGACAAAATAGCGCAGCAGGTTCGGTGGCAGTTCGCGGATCGCATCCATGAACCGAAAGTAGCGCGACTCTTCGGACAGGTCGTGCATGAACGCCTGCAGGCGCGGACCATCGTCGGTGCGGATCGGCCGCAAATCCACCATGGCGGCGGGTAGCACCGCGTCGAACGGGTCAAGTTGGAGCATGTTGTTCTCCCTGATCGTGACGGCACCGCCATGACGGCGGGCCTGCGAGCGCACTTGGGGATCGCCCGGCAACTCATCGATGGGTGTACGCTAGCAGTCAATGCTGCATTGCACAAGATAAATATGATGTGTTTTTTGTGACTGGGCTTACACTGCAAGGCTGCTTGTTTTAGCGGCAATGCCTTGAATACTGCCCTGATCCGTCACGCCGCCTGCGCGCTCCATGATGTCGGTGACCATCATCCCGAATGCCCGGAGCGTCTGGATGCCATTTCCGACCGTCTGCTCTGTGCGGGTCTGGATGGCTTGCTGGATCATCATGAGGCACCGGAAGTCACCCGCGAACAGTTGCTGCGGGTGCATCACGCCGACTACGTGGACCGGGTGCTGGCCGCGGGTCCCTCGCATGGCTTGGTTCATCTGGATCCGGACACCGCCTTGATGCCGGCCACCCTGCCGGCCGCATTGCGTGCTGCCGGTGCCGCCGTACTTGCCGTGGACCTGGTGATGCAGGGGCGGGCGGGCAATGCGTTTTGCGCAATCCGTCCGCCGGGACATCACGCCGTGCCCGGGGCGGCGATGGGCTTCTGCATTTTCAACAACGTGGCCGTTGCGGCGGCCCATGCCCTGGCAACTTATGGCCTGCAGCGCATTGCCATCGTCGATTTTGACGTGCATCACGGCAACGGCACCGAAGACATGTTTGTGGACGACGCGCGGGTGCTGGTGTGCCAGACCTTCCAGCATCCGTTCTACCCTTATCAGGGCGCCGATACCCGCTCCAGCCATATCGTCAACGTGCCCCTGGCCGCCGGCAGCGGCAGTTCGCAGTTCCGCGCGGCAATCCGCGATCACTGGCTGCCGGCGCTCGAAGCCTTTGCGCCACAGATGCTGTTCATCTCGGCGGGTTTTGATGCCCATCGCGATGATCCGATGGCCTACCTGAAGCTGGTCGACGGGGACTATGCCTGGGTGACACGGCAACTGACGGACATGGCAATCCGTCACTGCGGTGGGCGCATCGTCTCCACGCTGGAGGGGGGATACGACCTGAGCGCGCTGGGTCGGGCCGTGGGCGAGCACATCCGGGTGTTGATCGAGAACTGAGCAGGCGCCGAAGGTCAGTCGAGCAGGATTGCGGCCAGCACCCGGCGCCCTTCGCCTGCCAGCACGTTGAACGTGCGGCAGGCAGCGCGGGTATCCATCACCTCGAAGCCAATGCGCGCCTCGCCAAGCGCCCGGGTCAGGCGCGGATGCGGAAAGCGGAACACGCGCCCGCTGCCGAACACCACCAGTTCCGGCCGGCAGTCCAGCAGGTCGGAGAAGTCGGTTTCCTGCAGGGCGTCGAATGGATGGCCCCAGGCAACCGGCGCCTGGTCGGCCATCAGGCGCAGGCTGTGTACGACGCGCTGGCCGTTGATTTCGACCCAGTCATCGCCGCAGGCAGTGAAACTGTGGGTTACGCCACTGGTGGCAAGGGTGAATTTCATGCGGTATGGATCTTCATGTCATTGCAAATGGCACCGGTCACGCAGCACGGCGGCGGCATCGCGCCGCTTTCTGATAAGATTGTCGGCTTGTTTATGCCTTCTGCCCACAGAGTACATGTCCGAGTTTCCACGCATCAAGCGTCTCCCGCCCTACGTCTTCAACATCACCGGTGAGTTGAAGGCTGCCGCCCGCAAGCGCGGCGAGGACATCATCGACTTCGGCATGGGCAATCCGGATCAGCCAACGCCCCAGCACATTGTCGACAAACTGGTTGAGGCGGCACAGCGCAACGACACCCACGGCTACTCCCTGTCGAAGGGTATCCCGCGTGTGCGCAAGGCGATCTGCAACTGGTACAAGACCAGGTATGACGTCGACCTCGACCCGGACACCGAAGCGATCTTTACGATCGGCTCCAAGGAGGGCATTGCCCACCTGATGACGGCTGTGCTGGATACCGGTGACATCGTGCTCGCCCCCAATCCCAGCTATCCGATCCACATTTATGGTCCGGTGATTGCCGGCGCAGACATCCGCCATATCCCGATGGCGGACGACGTCGACTTCTTTGACGAACTGGAGAAGGCGCTGAAGGGATCCTATCCGCGCCCCAAGCTGCTGATCCTCTGCTTTCCGAGCAATCCGACCACGCAGTGCGTGGAACTCGGCTTTTTCGAGCGGGTGATTGCGCTGGCCAAGGAATATGGCATCTATGTCGTGCATGACCTGGCGTATGCGGACATCGTGTTCGATGGCTATCGCGCGCCCTCGATCATGGAAGTCCCTGGCGCCAAGGACGTAGCAGTGGAGTTTTTCACCATGAGCAAGAGCTACAGCATGGCCGGTTGGCGTGCGGGCTTCATGGTGGGCAATCCCAAGCTGGTGGCTGCGCTGGCACGGATCAAGAGCTACCACGACTACGGTACGTTCACGCCCATCCAGGTGGCCACCATCGTTGCGCTCGAAGGCCCGCAGGACTGTGTGCGCGAAATCTGCGCCACTTACCAGCGGCGCCGTGACGTGATGGTGCAAGGACTGCACAGCATCGGCTGGATGGTCGATAACCCCAAGGCCACCATGTATGTCTGGGCCAGGATTCCGGAGCACTATCGCAAGCTGGGCTCGCTGGAGTTTTCCAAGCATGTGCTGGCCGAAGCCAAGGCAGCCGTGTCGCCGGGCATCGGCTTTGGCGAGTATGGCGACGGTCACGTCCGCTTCTCGTTGATCGAAAACGAGGCGCGGACCCGGCAGGCAGTGCGCGGCCTGCGCGACATGTTCCGCAAGGACGGCCTGCTATGAACCCGATCCGCGTTGGCCTGCTCGGCCTCGGAACTGCCGGTGGCGGTACCTACGACATCCTGTTGCGCAATCGCGAGGAGATCGCCCGGCGTGCGGGACGCGAGATCCATGTGGTCGCCGCTGCCGTGCGCAATCTCGACAAGGCACGTGCCCGGGTCGGCGACGCCATCCGTCTGGGCACCGATCCTCAGGCTGTGGTGGACGCCACCGATGTAGAGATCGTGGTCGAGCTGATGGGGGGCATTGAGCCGGCACGCAGCCTGATCCTCTCCGCCATCCGCCAGGGCAAGCACGTGGTCACCGCCAACAAGGCGCTGCTGGCCCTGCACGGCAACGAGATCTTTGCCGAAGCGCAAAAGCAGGGGGTGATGGTAGCGTTTGAGGCTGCCGTGGCCGGCGGCATCCCGATCATCAAGGCGCTGCGCGAAGGCCTGACTGCCAACCGCATCCAGTGGATTGCCGGCATCATCAATGGCACCAGCAACTTCATCCTGACGCGCATGCGCGAGGCCGGTGCCAGCTTTGCCGAAGCGCTCGCCGAAGCACAGGCGCTGGGATATGCCGAAGCCGACCCCACCTTCGACATCGAGGGAATCGACGCGGCGCACAAGCTGACCATCATGGCCGCCATTGCCTTTGGCATGCCCATGCACTTCGAGCAGGCGTATACCGAGGGTATCTCGCAGCTCACCGCCGATGACATCCGCTATGCCGAAGAATTCGGCTATCGCATCAAGCTTCTCGGCATTTGCCGGCGTACCAGCGAGGGCGTCGAATTGCGCGTGCATCCCACCCTGATCCCCCAGCAGCAACTGATTGCCAACGTCAACGGCGTGATGAATGCCGTGCTGGTCCGTGGCGATGCCGTCGGATCTACCCTGTATTACGGTGCCGGTGCAGGTGCCGAACCCACCGGGTCCTCGGTGGTGGCCGACCTCGTCGATGTCACCCGCATGCACACCGCAGATCCGGACCACCGCGTGCCCCACCTGGCGTTTCAGGCCAATCGCGTGACCGAAGTGCGGGTGCTGCCGATCAGTGCCGTGCGAACGTCTTACTACCTGCGGCTGCGCGCTGTCGATCGGCCGGGCGTGCTCGCCGATGTCACCCGCATCCTGGCCGAGCAGGGCATCTCGATTGAAGCCATGCTGCAGCGCGAGCCGCCGCAAGGCGAACAGCAGGTGGATGTGGTGATCCTCACGCACCGTACGGTGGAATCCGCGCTGACCGCTGCCCTGGAGCGGATCGAAGCGCTCGACAGCATCGCTGGTCCGGTAGTGCGTATCCGTATGGAAGCCCTGGCCAGCTGAGGCCGCCAAATCCGCCCGGGCTGACCCCGGTCAGCCCGGGCCCTGCGCAAGGCGCCTGCCCCGGCCTTGTAAACTGAATTCCATTTTCCAGATACGAGCCCCGTATGCGCTATTCCGGTCTGATCGAAAAATACCGCGACCGCCTGCCGGTCACCGCCTCCACGCCCGTGATTTCCCTTGGCGAGGGGAATACCCCGCTGATCGAACTGCGTAACCTGCCGGCCATCCTTGGCACCGACGTGCAGATGTTCGTCAAATTCGAAGGCCTGAATCCCACCGGCTCGTTCAAGGACCGTGGCATGACCATGGCCGTCACCAAGGCAGTGGAAGCCGGATCGAAAGCCATCATCTGCGCTTCCACCGGCAATACGTCGGCAGCGGCAGCGGCCTACGCCGCGCGCGCCGGCATCGGCTGCTTCGTGCTGATTCCCGAGGGCAAGATTGCTCTGGGCAAGCTGGCACAGGCCATGATGCATGGCTCCACGGTGATCCAGATCCAGGGCAATTTTGATGACGGCATGCGGCTGGTTCAGGAGTTGTCGAGTGACATGCCGGTGGCCTTGGTCAATTCGGTCAATCCCTACCGCCTGCAGGGTCAGAAAACCATCTCCTTCGAGATCATCGAGGCCCTTGGTGACGCACCGGACTACCATGTATTGCCGGTCGGCAACGCCGGCAACATCAGCGGGCACTGGATGGGGTATTCCGAATCGGTGTGCCAGCAGACCGAAGCTTGCGGGCTGTGCCATGGCGCCTGTCCGTATCATCCTGCCAAGCCGATTGCCACCAAACGCCCGATCATGATCGGCAATCAGGCGGCCGGCGCGGCGCCGTTCCTGCGTGGCGAGATGGTGAAAAATCCCGAAACTATTGCCACGGCAATCCGTATCGGTCATCCGATGTCGTGGAACCTTGCATGGGCTGCCGTGCGCGAATCAGGCGGCTGGTTCAATGAATGTACCGATCAGGAGATCCTTGCCGCGCAGGCACTGCTGGCACGCCATGAGGGCGTGTTTTGCGAGCCGTCCTCCGCCACCGGATTTGCCGGGCTGATCAAGGATATCCAGGCCGGGCGCATCAAAGCGGGCAGCCGCATCGTGATCACACTGACCGGGCATGGCCTGAAGGACCCCGATACGGCCATCGCGCAGAGCAGCAAGCCGCACCTGGTGGCTGCCGAGCGTGGCGCCATTGGTGACCTGATCAGCAAGCATCTCTGATCCGGAGATTGCCGCTGTCGCTGCGGCACCCCTGGCCGGGCGCGCGGGTCGCGCACAAAAAAGCGGGGTGAAGCCCCGCTTTTTTGTGCGCTGCCTGCCCCAGCCTTACTTGGGGGCAGGGACAGCCGATGGACTGGCCGCCGGTGCTGCCGTGTCGTCGTCCACTGCATCGTCCGGGTCGGCAGGCGGGTTTCCGTCGTAGATCAGGCTCTGCCGGCGTTGCAGGAACGCATCGCGCAGGAAGTTGTAGCGGTCGTTGCCAAGCATGGCTTCATCGATCAGGTCCTCATCGGCCAGCAAGGACTGACGCTGCTGCAGCGCATCCACCACAAACAGTTCTACCCGATGGGTGTTCGACCAGTGACTGAACGCCACCGTGGAGCTGAAGGGCAGGTCGCCGATCCGGCCCACCGTATCGCGGATCGTGCTTGGCCCGAAAAATGGCAGCATCAGGTAGGGTCCGGGGCCGACACCCCACACCCCGAGGGTCTGGCCAAAATCTTCATTGTGCTTCTCGAAGCCGGCGCGCGTCGCCACATCGACAAAGCCGAGCAGGCCGATGGTGGTGTTCAGCGTAAAGCGCAAGGCGTCGTGTCCGCTCTGGCGCACCTTGCCCTGCAATACATCGTTCACGCTGACCGTCACGTCATTCAGGTTGGAAAAGAAGTTGCGCACGCCGGTGCGCACAAAGGGTAGCGTGACGAATTGATAGGCCTGCGCTGCCGGTTTGAGCACGGCGCGGTCAAGGCCATCGTTGAACAGATAGACCCCGCGATTGAAGGATTGCAGTGGATCCCGGGCGGTCTCGGCACCGGGCGGAACGGTGACGCAGCCGCCGAGCAGGGTCAGCAATGCGGTAGCACCTGCGCTGCGCAGCAGCGTGGGGCCTATCGAGAAAGACAGCGGCAAGGGGTTCATCCGGGGCACGTCCTTGGGTTACTTTGCGGATACAGTATACCGGCCCCATGACAGGACATGCGTTCCCTTACCCGGTCTTACATCTGTGACTGCGCATGGAAGGGGCAGGCGCAGGCACGATAAACACCCGTGGCCTGTCTTGAATGTCCGCTGGCGCTACCCCATCTTTCCAGTATCCAAACGATCGAGGCAAGACCATGCGTTTCGACAAGCTGACCACCCGGTTGCAGCAGGCCATTTCCGATGCCCAGAGTCTGGCTGCCGGAAAATCCAATGCCGCCATCGAACCGGTGCACCTGCTGCTCACGCTGATCGAGGGGGAGGACAGTCTTGCATCCGTGCTGGCGCGCGCGGGTGTGGCCGTGCCGGCCCTGAAGGGCTCGCTGGTGCAAGCAGTGGACCGCCTGCCGCAGGTCGACGGGACCGGCGGAGAAATCCATCTGTCGCGCGACCTCAGCAACCTGTTCAACATTGCCGACCGGGAGGCACAGCAGCGCGGCGACCAGTTCATTGCTTCCGAGATGTTCCTGCTGGCGCTGACCCAGGACAAGGGCGAGGCCGGGCGCCTGCTGCGGCAGTCGGGCGGACTGCGCGAAGCGATCACCCAGGCGGTGAACAACGTGCGCGGCAGCGGCACAGTGGACGATGCCGCTGCCGAGGACAAGCGCGAAGCCTTGCGCAAATACACGGTGGACATTACCGACCTGGCGCGCAGGGGCAAGCTCGATCCGGTGATCGGTCGCGACGACGAGATCCGTCGGGTGATCCAGATCCTGCAGCGGCGCAGCAAGAACAATCCGGTGCTGATCGGAGAGCCCGGCGTGGGCAAGACCGCAATCGTGGAAGGCTTGGCCCAGCGCATCGTCAATGGGGAGGTGCCCGAATCGCTCAAGGGCAAGCGGGTGCTCTCGCTCGACATGGCTTCGCTGCTGGCCGGCGCCAAGTTTCGCGGCGAGTTCGAGGAACGCCTGAAAAGTGTGCTGAAGGAGCTCTCGCAGGATGAGGGGCGCACCATCGTGTTCATCGATGAACTGCACACCATGGTGGGGGCCGGCAAGGCCGAGGGTTCCATCGACGCGGGCAACATGCTGAAGCCTGCGCTGGCGCGTGGCGAGTTACATTGCGTCGGGGCCACCACGCTGGATGAATACCGTCAGTACGTTGAAAAGGACGCAGCCCTGGAGCGCCGTTTTCAGAAGGTGCTGGTCGGCGAACCCAGCGTGGAGGACACCATCGCCATCCTGCGTGGCCTGCAGGAAAAGTACGAGGTGCACCATGGGGTCCAGATCACCGACCCGGCCATCGTGGCCGCTGCCGAACTTTCCAATCGCTACATCACCGACCGCTTCCTGCCCGACAAGGCGATCGACCTGATTGACGAGGCGGCCTCGCGCATGAAGATCGAGATCGATTCCAAGCCCGAGGTGATGGACAAGCTGGCAAGACGGCTGATCCAGCTCAAGATCGAGCGCGAGGCCGTGCGACGGGAGCAGGATGAGGCGTCGCAGAAGCGGCTTGCCTTGCTGGAAGAGGAAATCCTGCGGCTGGAACGCGAATACGCCGACCTGGAAGAGATCTGGCATGTCGAAAAAGCCCAGGTGCAGGGCAATCAGGCCGTCAAGCAGGAAGAGGAACGCCTGCGCAACGAGATGGAAGCCGCCCAGCGCAATGGCGATTTGCAGCGCGCATCCGAGATCAAATACGGCCTGTTGCCAAAGCTTGAGCAGCAGTTGAAGGGGGCTGCGCCGATTCCGGCGGGCTTGCGGCCACGTCTGGTGCGCTCCGAAGTCGGTGCGGAGGAAATTGCCGAAGTGGTGGCGCGTGCCACCGGCATTCCGGTGTCGCGCCTGATGCAGGGGGAGCGCGCCAAACTTCTGGCGATGGAAGATCGATTGCACCAGCGGGTCGTTGGGCAGGATGAGGCTGTGCGTCTGGTGGCGGACGCCATCCGCAGGTCGCGTTCCGGCTTGTCCGATCCCAACCGGCCTTACGGGTCGTTCCTGTTTCTGGGGCCGTCCGGCGTTGGCAAGACCGAGCTCTGCAAGACCCTGGCGAATTTCCTCTTTGACAGCGATGAGCACCTGATCCGCATCGACATGTCGGAATTCATGGAAAAGCATTCGGTGGCCCGGCTGATTGGTGCACCGCCCGGCTATGTCGGCTACGAAGAAGGCGGCTATCTGACCGAGGCGGTGCGGCGCAAGCCTTATGCGGTGATCCTGCTCGACGAGGTGGAAAAAGCCCATCCGGACGTCTTCAATGTGTTGTTGCAGGTGCTCGATGAAGGGCGCATGACCGACGGCCAGGGGCGCACGGTGGATTTCCGCAACACGGTGATCGTGATGACCAGCAATCTGGGTTCGCAGACCATCCAGGCCATGGCGGGGGAAGAGCACGAAGTGGTCAAGATTGCGGTAATGGCCGAAGTGAAGGGCTTTTTCCGTCCAGAGTTCATCAACCGGGTCGACGAGATCGTGGTGTTTCATGCGCTGGGCGACGCACACATCCAGTCGATTGCCCGTATCCAGCTGCAGCGCCTGATCGATCGTTTGCAGGCGCAGGATATCCGCTTGGAGGTGGGCGACAGCGCACTGACCGAAATTGCGCAGACCGGCTTTGACCCCACGTATGGCGCGCGCCCGCTCAAGCGTGCCATTCAGGCGGAGGTGGAAAACCCGCTGGCCCGTCGCCTGCTGGACGGTAGCATGGGCCCCGGCGACACCATCCGGCTGGAATGTCGCCATGGCGTGATGAACTTCGAGAAAGTGTTGGCCGACCAGTGAGGCGCGGGCGCATGGGGACGAAGCCGGCAGGGCGCCACACCAAATCGACGCGTGTCGTGTAAACCTGCACGCCGGTGGCGCGTTAAGACAAGGACGGCGCGAGCACCCCGAGCGGATTTGCGCCGCATGAACGCCACTTTCAATCCCTTTCGGAGTCCGATGCCATGCGTGTATTGCCCCTGCTGACTGCTGCCCTGCTTGCTGTTTCGCTCAACGCGGCTCATGCCGACGACACTGGTGTGATGAACGCCGCCAAGCCCGCTGCCGCGGCCGCGACCGACAAGGCCAAGTCGGCCGCTGAAGACAAGATGAAGGAAGGCAAGGCCAAGGCCGAAGACAAGATGAAGGAAGGCAAGGCCAAGGCCGAAGACAAGATGAAGGAAGGCAAGGCCAAGGCAGAGGACAAGGCCAAGGAAGGCAAGGCCATGGCAGAGGACAAAACCAAGGAAGGCAAGGCCATGGCAGAGGACAAGGCCAAGGAAAGCAAGGCCATGGCCGATGACAAGATGAAGGAAGGCAAGGCCAAGGCTGCCGACGCCAAGTCGGACGACAAGCCGGTAGCTGCCAAGGGCGGTCTGGTTGACCTGAACAGCGCCACTGCCGAAGAACTGGATGCCCTGCCGGGCATCGGCAAGGCGCGCAGCGCGGCGATCATCGCCAATCGTCCGTTCAAGGGCAAGGATGATCTGGTGAACAAGAAAATCCTGTCGAAGGGCGTGTACGACAAGATCAAGGACAAAATCATCGCCAAGCAGAAGTAAGGCTGGATGGCGCCGCACAGCCGATGGCAGGATTGACGCGGTGCGGCGCGCACGCTAACATCGACGGGTTATCGTAATCCCCCTACCCAATTGGACAGTACGCCCCCTTGTCGATTGCCGGACGCCACAGCGCCCGCGGCTACTGTCCCAACATGAGGTGACGTAGCCACCGTTGCTGCGTGGGTTATATCCCTCGTCCGGGCCCGCCCGCTGTACCTCATCGAGGTGCGCGCCGGGCCTTTATCGTTCGTCATCGTCAAGACCGGCCTGCTGCCTGCGCGTTGCGGAGTCAGAAGCATGCTGAACCAAGGTCTTTCCTCTTCCCCGTTGGGGCAGCGCCTGCAGCGTATGCTGCCCGGTGCGGTCGACGCCCAGCGTCTGACGCAGGCCAGTACGGATGCCCTGCGCCGGGTGGCGACGGCCGATGTCGAGGAAGCCTTGCGCAGCCTGGACAGCTCCACTGAGGGCTTGCTGGATCGGGAAGCCCACGAGCGCCTGGAGCGGGTCGGACCGAATACCATCGCCACCGAGCACCAGAAGAACGTGTTGCAGCAGCTGTTGCACCATTTCTGGAATCCCCTCAACATCCTGCTCGTCACCCTGTCCGGCCTGTCGGTCTATCTGGGGGATGTCGATGCTGCGGTGATCATCGCGCTGATGGTCACGGTGTCGGTGCTGCTTTCCTTCGTGCAGGAATTCCGCTCAAACAACGCGGCCTCGCGCTTGCGCGCCATGGTGAGCACCACCGCTACGGCGCTGCGCAAGGATCGTCGCAGCGGCGTACCGGAGGAGGTCAACCGGTACTTCAACATCCAGCTGCAGCTGGCGCCACCGCAGCGTCGCGAAGTTCCGCTCGATGAACTGGTGCCCGGGGACATCGTGGTGCTGTCAGCCGGCGACATGATCCCGGCGGATGTGCGGGTGATCATTGCCAAGGACCTGTTCGTCAATCAGTCCTCCCTCACCGGCGAAGCGCTGCCGGTGGAAAAATTTGCCCACACCGAGACTTCGGCCGAGCACGACCCGCTGCAGTTCGGCAACGTCTGCTTTATGGGGACCAATGTGGTCAGCGGCACTGCCCAGGCGGTCGTGGTCGAGACCGGGGCGCGCACCTATTTTGGCGCTCTGGCCAGTGCCATGGGCGGTGAGCGTGCGCAGACCAGCTTCGACCGGGGCGTCACCCAGTTCACCTGGCTGATGTTGCGCTTCATGGGCGTGATGGTGCCGCTGGTGTTCCTGATCAATGGCCTGACCAAGCACGACTGGATGGAGGCTTTCCTGTTCTCGGTAGCGGTGGCCGTGGGCCTCACCCCCGAAATGCTGCCGATGATCGTCACGGTCAACCTTGGCAAGGGGGCCCTTGCCATGTCGCGCAAAAAGGTGATCGTGAAGCGCCTGAACGCCATCCAGAATTTTGGGGCGATGGATGTGCTGTGCACCGACAAGACCGGCACGCTTACCCAGGACAAGATCATCCTGGAAAAGCACCTGGACATTTCGGGCCTCGAAAACGAGACGGTGCTCGAATTTGCCTATCTGAATTCGTTTTATCAGTCCGGGCTGAAGAACCTGCTGGACGTGGCCGTGCTCGAGTACATGGATGTGCACGAACGGCTGCACGCCAAGGAAGGCGGCTGGCGCAAACTCGACGAAATCCCCTTTGATTTCCAGCGCCGCCGCATGTCGGTGGTGGTATCCGGTCGTGGCCGCAACCTGCTGATCTGCAAGGGGGCTGTCGAAGAAGTTTTTGCCTGTTGTACCGAGAGTGAAGTGGCGGGTGTGCCGGCGCCGCTGTCGCCGGAGGACCTGCTGCACCTCAAGGCGGTCACCCGCGACCTGAACGAGGATGGCTTCCGCGTGATCGCGATTGCCTACAAGGAAGTGGCTGACGACGGCCATGCCTTCAGCGTGCAGGACGAAGCCGGCCTGCGCCTGGTCGGCTACATCGCCTTTCTGGACCCGCCCAAGGACAGTGCGCGCGAAGCCATTGCCGCACTTAACCGCCACGGCGTTGCAGTGAAGATCCTGACCGGCGACAACGACATCATCACGCGCAAGGTGTGCCGTGAGGTGGGCTTGCAGGTGGACCGCATCGTGCTCGGTTCGGAACTCGAAGGCATGCCCGACGATACCCTGGCTGCGCTGGCCGAGGAGGTCAGCGTGTTTGCCAAGCTTTCACCGGCGCAGAAGGCCCGTGTGATCCAGGCTTTGCACGCCCGTGACCACGTGGTTGGTTTCATGGGGGATGGCATCAATGATGGGCCGGCGCTGAAGGCTGCCGACGTGGGTATTTCGGTGGACACCGCAGTGGATATCGCCAAGGAGTCAGCCGACATCATCCTGCTGGAAAAAAGCCTGATGGTGCTGGAGGAGGGCGTGCTGGAAGGTCGCAAGGTGTTCGGCAATATCATCAAATACATCAAGATGGGCGCCAGTTCCAACTTCGGCAACATGTTCAGCGTGATCGGTGCCAGTGCCTTCCTGCCCTTTCTGCCCATGCAGTCGATCCAGGTGCTGACCAACAACCTGCTGTACGATTTCTCGCAGACTGCCATCCCGACCGACAACGTGGACGAGGAATACCTGTCCACGCCGCGTCGCTGGGACATTGCAGCCATCACTCGCTACATGCTATGGATCGGGCCGATCAGTTCAATCTTCGACTACGCCACCTATGGCGTGATGTACTTTGTATTTCATGCCAACACGCCCGCCCAGGCTTCCTTGTTCCAGACTGGATGGTTTGTGGAATCGCTGCTCAGCCAGACGCTGATCATTCACATCATCCGTACCGGGCGCATTCCCTTCGTGCAGAGCATGGCCAGTGCACCGCTTGCTTTTACCAGCGTGCTGATCTGCGCGGTGGGGGTGTGGCTACCCTATTCGCCGTTTGCACATTCGCTGGGTTTCACACCCTTGCCGCTGGCCTACTGGCCCTGGGTAATCGGCATCGTGTTTTCGTACCTGTGCCTCACTCACGTGGCCAAGACCTGGTTCATCAAGCGTTTCGGTCTGAGCTGAGCGGCAGGGGTGGATACCGTCTGTGGGTCCCGACCTGCGTGGCTGGGTGGCTGGGTGGCTGGGCTGGGTTGGGTTGTGTTGTGTTGGGGGCCAATCACCGCCGGCACGTGGCTAGCGAGGACTGCTGGCGGTGCCTTTGGCGGTTGCCAGTACCTTGCAGGTCGCGCTGCTGACGCGGTTTCGAGAAGGCGGTCTGCCAGGACGCGCGACCAGCCTGGTCGCCGACAATCAGGGTTGCGGGCTGCCGGCCGGATTGGTGGCGGTCACGCCGGCTTCTGGCGGCGGGGTGTCCAGACGACGCGCCCCAGTGAAATGACGACTCCAGTAACTGTCGTCCAGCGTGTCGACCTGCACGGTCTTGCCTGCAGACGGTGCGTGAATGAAGCGGTTGTCACCCAGATAGATGCCGACATGCGAGAATTGATGCTTGAGGGTGTTGAAGAACACCAGATCACCCGGTCGCAGATCGTTCAGTCCCACGCTCTGGCCATGCAGGCTCATCGAATATGCGTTGTGCGGCAACATCAGGCCCATCGCCTGCAGGTAAACGTGACGCACAAAACCACTGCAGTCAAATCCCACCGCAGGGTCGCTGGCACCGCGCCGATAGCGCACACCGAGCGAACTCAATGCTGTGGAGAGCAGGGCCTGCGTGCGATCAGCGGCCCAGCGCACCATGCCGGGCGAAGTGCTGCCCGCGGTGCCCTGGTCTGGGCCGACAGTGGCGGCTTCGTTGGCTGGCGCTGCTGGCAGGATGCCTGCCGCAGGCTCGGCCATCACGGGCAGGGCGAGTGCGACGAGCAGGAGGATGCTGAGCGGTTTCAAAGTCATGACCGCAGTTTACGACAAAGCGAGGTGTTTGGGCCATGCATTGTGTGGTAGCCCACTTATTGTTAATTTGAATTACTAATCAACAAATTATTGATCGATTCGCGCCTTGGAAGAGAACTTGACAGACCCCGTCAGCCCGGTTGAGCCGGACGTGGCCGCCGTGCTCGGTGCGGCCGGCCTGTTTGCCGGCAGCCGTGCCGATTTCCGTGCCCGTACTGGTCAGCAGGAAATGGCCTCGGCTGTCCTCCGCGCCATGCGCGACAAGCACGGCCTGATCGTCGAGGCGGGTACCGGCACCGGCAAGACCTTTGCCTACCTGGTGCCGGCGCTGCTGGCTGGCGGCAAGGTAATCGTGTCCACCGGCACCCGTACCTTGCAGGACCAGCTGTTCCATCGCGATCTGCCCATGGTCAAGCAGTTGCTGCGCATTCCGGTGGATATTGCCTTGCTTAAGGGGCGTGCCAATTATGTCTGCCATCACCATCTGCAGCGGGTGGTCAACGAGGGGCGGCTGGCCAGCCGGGAAGAGGCGCGGCAGGTGCGCGAGATCGAACGCTTCTGTGCCACCAGCACCACCGGTGATCGCGGCGAGTTGCCGGGTGTGCCGGAAACGGCGCCAATCTGGGGGCAGGTGAGCTCAACGCGTGACAACTGTCTTGGCAGCGAGTGTGATTTTCATGCCGATTGTTTCGTACTGGCGGCACGCCGTCGCGCCCAGGAGGCGGACATCGTGGTGGTCAACCACCACCTGTTCTTTGCCGATGTGATGTTGAAGGACGAAGGGGCCGGTGAACTGCTGCCCACCGCCAACACGGTGATCTTTGACGAAGCGCATCAATTGCCCGAAGTGGCAAGCCTGTTCTTTGGCGACTCGGTCTCGACGGCGCAGGTACTGGACCTCACCCGCGACACCCGCGCTGAAGGGCGCACACTGGCGGGCTTCCCCCCCGAGGCAGAGCGACTGCTCGACCAGGCCGACAAGGCGGCACGCGAATTGCGGCTGGTGTTTCGTGAACGCGAAGGACGCCATGCGCAGGCCGCGCTGGCGGCGAACGGCGAATTTGCTGCGGCGCTGGGCACGCTGATCGATGCCATGGCGGCTGTGCAACAGATGCTGGAGCGCATGGAGGGGCGCAGCGAAACCATGCTGGCCTGTGCGGCACGTGCGGTCGACCTGAATCGCCGTCTGGCGGCCTGGCCGCAGCGCAACGTGGCGGTTGGGCAGGGCGCACCCGCGCAGGACCTGTCCAGCCCACCCGAGGCGCGCGACGCAAGCGCTCAACCCAGCGCCTGGACCGAAACCGATCCGGCAGCCATGTCGTCCGCGCTGGCTGCCGAAGAGGGCGAAGCGCGGGTGCGCTGGCTGGAACTGTTCAACCAGTCGCTGCACCTCAATTCCACCCCCTTGTCCGTTGCCGAAGCGTTCCGGCGCCAATTGGAGCAGCCCGGCAAAGCCTGGATCTTCACTTCGGCCACCTTGTCGGTGGGCGGCGACTTCAGCCATTACCAGCAGCAGATGGGCCTTGAGCAGGCGCAGACCGGACGGTGGGACAGTCCGTTCGATTATGCGCAGCAGGCGCTGTTTTTTGTGCCGGACGGCATGCCCCCCCCCAACACGCCCGGCTATACGGCAGCCGTAGTGGAGCACGCCTTGCCCTTGCTGGTGGCCAGTCGCGGTCGCGCCTTCCTGTTGTTCACCAGCTTGCGTGCCCTGGCCGAGGCTCAGGGTCTGTTGCGCGAAGCTTTTGCGCGTGACGGTATTGACCTGCCGCTGCTGGTGCAGGGAGAAGCCTCGCGCGGCGAGCTGCTCGACCGTTTTCGTGCGCTGGGCAACGCAGTGCTGCTGGGCAGCCAGTCCTTCTGGGAAGGGGTGGATGTGCGCGGTGATGCGCTCTCGCTGGTGATTATCGACAAGCTGCCGTTTGCTGCGCCAGACGATCCCGTGCTGGCTGCGCGGTTGGCCGAAATCACCCGCAAGGGAGGTAATGCCTTTATGGATTACCAGCTGCCGCAAGCAGTGATCACGCTCAAGCAGGGAGCCGGTCGCCTGATCCGCGATGAGCAGGATCAGGGTGTGCTGGTGATCTGCGATCCGCGACTGCTTGGCAAACCCTACGGCAAGCGGATCTGGCGCAGCCTGCCGCCGATGCGGCGCACCCGCGAACCCGGGGTGGCGCGCGATTTTCTGCTCAGGCTTCCTCCACCGGCTCCCGCCGTGGCGTGAACGTGACGCGCGCCTCCAGGCCACCGCCCGGGCGTGCGTGCAATTCCAGCTGGCCATGATGGGCGCGGGCGATGCGGTCCACAATCGCCAGTCCCAGCCCGGCGCCCGCCGGTCCGGTTCTGGACGCATCCAGGCGGGTGAATGGCTGGATCAGTCTCTGGCGCTGATCTTCGGGAATGCCCGGGCCGCGATCCAGCACGGACAGCTGCAACGCATCGGCCTGGCGCGACACGCGCAGCACCACGGGCGTGCGGGCGTAGCGACGGGCATTTTCAATCAGGTTGTTGATCAGACGCTCCATGGCCGGCCGTTGCATGGGCATCCACAGCTCTTCACCAAGCTCGGTGCTGACCTCACAACCATGCACCCGGGCCCGGGCGGCACAATCCTGCGCCAGTTCACCCAGATCGGCATAGCCGTCCGGCATGGTCTGGGCTTCTCGCGCAAAGTCGAGAAACTGGCTGATGATGCGGTCGATCTCCTCGATATCATCGACCAGCGCCTCGCAGTCCTGCGGAAACTCGGCACCCAGCATCTCGATACCCAGGCGCAGTCGCGCCAGCGGCGTACGCAGGTCGTGTGACACGCCAGCCAGCAACAGTGCGCGCTCGTGGTCCTCGCGCGTCAGTGCCCTCGACATGCGATTGACCGCATCCGCCAGGTCGGCCAGTTCGGTCGGACCATCGGTGGGCAAGGCTGGCGGCGCCTGATCGCCGCGTCCCAGGCGCAGGATGTTGGCCTGGATCGCACGCAGCGGGCGGTTCAGGCGGCGCACTGTCAGCCACGACACCATCACGGCCAGCAGTACACTGGCAGCCAGCAGCACCGCAGCACTGAGCGGAAATGCCCGGTCCAGGCGGGTGCGTTCGATGCGCACCCACCAGTCGCCGTCCGCGAGCGGAAGGCGCACCCAGACACGTTGCGGGTCGCGTCCCGATTCTACCCAGACAGAGGCGGCCTCGGAAAAGCGCTGGTGCAGCCGTTGTTCGAGCGCGACCAGGCGGCCGGAGTCCGGCGGACGGGCATCCGCCGGCAATGGGTTGTCGCTGACCGGAAAGATCTGGTACCCGGTGGCTTCGCTGGTGGCGTTGACGAACGCCGCCCGCCGCTCGACGGGCAGGTACCGCAAGGCCTGCCCGATCGCCACCAGATTGTTGCCACCGACGCGCACCAGCGCACGCGAGTACTCCTCGGTGACGAAGTAGCGGAACACCAGTTGGGTGGTGGCCTCGGTGAGTGCTACGGTGAGTATCAGTACCAGCACCGTGCGGCCGAGCAGGGTGTGGGGCAACCAGCGCGTCATGATGACCGGGAATTGCTACAGGTCGGGCACAAACACGTAGCCGAATCCCCAGACAGTCTGGATATGGCGGGGATGCGCCGAATCCTGCTCGATCAGGCGGCGCAGCCGTGAGATCTGCACGTCGATGCTGCGGTCGAAGATTTCGTGATCACGGCCACGCGCCATGTCCATCAGGCGTTCGCGCGAGAGCGGCTCACGCGGATGGGTGACCAGCACGCGCAGCAAGGAAAACTCGCCGCTGGTCAGCGGCACGTCCACGCCGTTGCGCTTGAGGATGCGCGAACCCAGATGCAGGGTGAAGTCGCCAAACACCGCCTCCTGCTGGGGCTCGGTGCCCGGCGCGCCTGGCAGTGCCGGCGGCGGTTGACGGCGCATCACCGCGTTGATGCGCGCGACCAGTTCGCGCGGATTGAAGGGCTTGGCCAGATAATCGTCGGCACCCATCTCCAGGCCGACGATACGATCGACTTCGTCACCTTTGGCGGTGAGCATGATGATCGGGATGGCGTTATCGGCGGCACGCAGGCGACGACAGATGGTGAGGCCGTCCTCACCCGGCAGCATCAGGTCGAGCACCACCAGGTCAAAAGGGTCGCGCGCGAGCAGGCGATCCATGAAACCCGCGTCCGGGGCTACGTCCACCGTGAAGCCCTGCTCGGACAGGTAGCGACGCAGCAATTCGCGCAGCCGCATGTCGTCGTCGACGACCAGCACCCGCACCTTGCGGCGGGTCGACGGTTCTTCGCTGGGTTTTTCCTTCACACTGGCCATTACGCTATCCTAGTGGGAGGCACCGCAGCATGCCAGTGCGTTTTGTAACACCGTATTGCCCCGTGAACCGTCGATGATCTCCGTGCCTACTTCGATTGCCTTGATTTGTCCGGCGCAGCGCCAACGCGCAGCGCCTGCCTGCCCGGTGGCGCCCTTGCGTCATGCCCTGCATTTGCTCCTGGCGCTGCTGGCTGCGGCAGCCCTGGCGGCCTGCAGCGCTGGCCCGGCCGCAGTCCTGCCTGCGGTGGGTTCGATCAATCCGCCGGGTCCGGCGGCGCTGGTCAGCCGCGCCGAGAAAGCGGGCATGCCGGCGCGGCTGCTTGCGGCCGCCGATATTGGGCAGTGTGGCAACAATCTGCAACCTGCCGATTCCGTGCGGGCAACGGCGGCCTTGCTCGACGATCGCCCAGGCCTGGTGATTGCCGCCGGTGATCTGGCGTATCCCGATGGTCGGGCGTCAGATTTTGCCGAGTGCTACGACCCGGCGTGGGGCAGCGTGCGCAGCCGTACCTTGCCGGCTCCCGGCAACCACGAGTACCACCATGCCAACGCCGACGGCTATTTCAGCTACTTCGGGGCGCAGGCCGGTGAGCGCGGTGCGGGTTGGTACAGCGTCAATTTTCGCGGCTGGCATCTGGTGGCCCTCAATAGCAATTTGCCGGCCAATGAGGGTTCCGCGCAGCTTGCCTGGTTGCGTCGCGACCTGGCAAGCCGTCCGCCCGGGTGCCTGCTGGCGTTCTGGCACCATCCGCGCTTCAGCAGCGGCGGCCATGGCAACAATCGCAACATGGACCTGGCGTGGCAGGTGCTGGCCAGTGCCGGAGCCGATGTGGTACTGAATGGTCACGACCATGATTACGAGCGCTTTGCACCATTGGATGCGCAGGGTCTGGCTGCGGACAAGGGCATCCGCGAGTTCGTTGTCGGCAGCGGCGGCGCCCAGCTGACCCCCTTCCTGCTGGTGAAGGACCACAGCGAAGTGCGCGACGATCATACGTACGGCATCCTCGAAATCGAACTGCACCGCGATGCCTACGACTGGCGCTTTCTGGGTATTGACGGTGCCGAATTCGAGGACCGTGGCAGCGCACAATGCCATCAGGCGGCGCCGTAAGATGCGGCTGCTTGCGCTGGAAAGCTCGTCCCGTCTGTGTTCGGTTGCCTTGCAGGTCGACGGGGAAGTCCGGCTGCGCTGCGCCGCTGATGACGCACGCAATTCCGAAGTGTTGCTGCCCATGGTGAAGGCACTGCTTGCCGAAGCCGGTCTGTCGCTGCAGTCGCTTGACGCGCTTGCCTTTGGTTCGGGCCCCGGCGCCTTTACCGGTTTGCGCGTGGCCTGTGGCGCAGCGCAAGGTTTGGCGTTTGGTGCCGACCTGCCCGTAGTGCCGGTCGGCACGCTGGAAATCCTGGCCGAATCGACCCGTGGCGAGGTTGCCGTCGGCAGCCTGCTGCCCGTGCTGGCGGGGCTCGATGCCCGCATGGGCGAGGTCTATTGGGGGCAACTGCGCGCCACCGGTGACGATTGGGTATTGCAGCGGGGACCGCTGCTGTGCCGCCCGGATGCCGTGCCGCTGCCGCCTGCCAGCGCAGGCGGCTGGCAGGCGGTGGGCGAAGCGTTCGTCGTGCATGCCAACGTGCTGGCACAGCGGCTGGGGCCGATTTACACGCTGGACGCAGATCACCCGCTGCTGCCGCGTGCTGATGCGCTGGCGCGACTGGCAGCAAGCCGGTTTCTTCGCGGACTCGCGGTGGCACCAGAACTGGCTCAGCCACTGTACGTGCGTGACAAGGTGGCGCAAACCCAGGCTGAGCGGGCGTCGGCCCGGGCGACGCAGGCATGAGTGCCGATGGTCCGGTCCGTCCGGACGCACGGCCAGGTGACCGCGCATTGGCGCCAGACACGCAGCGCTTGCAGGCGGACGAGTGCCTGATCACACCCGATGATCTGGCCAGCGTGTCGGTCATCGAGGAAGCAGCGTACGAATTTCCCTGGACCCCCGGCAACCTGCGCGATTCGCTGGCCGCCGGCCATCTGTTCCACGGCTTGCGCGCTGAGGGGGGGCTGGTGGCTTACGCCATCCTGATGCCGGTGCTGGACGAGGCCCATCTGCTCAATCTGACCGTGGCACCGCAGCGGCAAGGCCAGGGTTGGGGGCGCCTGTTGCTGGAATGCAGCCTGCGGCTGGCCGCCGTGCGGCTTGGCGCGCGCTCGATGCTGCTCGAGGTGCGGCCGAGCAATCTGGCTGCGCTGGGTTTGTATGCGGCCTACGGATTCCGCCAGATCGGTCGGCGCAGCAGATATTACCCCAGCCTGTCAGGCCGCGAGGACGCGCTGGTGTTCCGGCGCGGACTGCCATGAACAGCGATCAACAGCGCTGGTGGCTGGAACTTGGCCTACAGATGGAAGGGGTGCCCGCGGCTTGGCCCGGTGCAAGCCGCGAGCCAATGCCGCTGGCGCGCAGCGCTGGTGCCGAACCGGTCGCGCTTGCGGCCAGGATCCTTACACTGGACCATGCCACCCTGCTGGACGAACTCTCCAGCTGTACCGCGTGCGACCTGCATCGCGGTCGTGCGCGCGTGGTCACGGGCGATGCCGTGACCAGTGCCCCCTGGTTGTTCGTCGGTGAAGCACCGGGCGCCGAGGACGAGCCGTCAGGCACCCTGTTTTCCGGTCCCGGGGGAGCGTTACTGGAAGCCATGTTGCGGGCATTGGGACTGACCCGCGGCCACGATGTGTCCTTGCTGTCGGTCGTGCGTTGCCGCCCGCCCGCCGGGCGTGTGCCGACCGCCACCGAATGCCTGACCTGCCTGCCCTGGCTGCAGCGTCAGATTGCCTTGTTGCAGCCTCGTGTGGTGGTGGCACTCGGCAAGACAGCCAGCCAGCAGGTGCTGGGTAGCGACTTCAATCTGGGCAGCCTGCGCGGCAAGGTGCACGCCCGGCAGGGCGCGGCAGTGATTGCCACGTATCACCCGGATTACCTGCTACGCAATCCGGCGGAGAAGGCGCAGGCCTGGGCAGACCTGTGCCTTGCGCGGAGCGCGCTGACCCAGGCTTGATGGCTGGGAACGCGTCAGCGCTTACTCAAACGTGAACAGCGACGTCAGATCACCGATGGCAGGAGCATTCGCTGGTAGATATGCCGTGGCACCCCTGCCTTGCGGGTTGGGCAAACGGTCCCGGCTGCGCGGGGACAGAGGTGCCAGGCCCCAGTTGTGCTCGATAAATTTGAGCACAGAAGCGCTGTCAAGGTAGGTGTGATCAACGGCGCCCTTTTTGGCGTAGGGCGACACGACGATCATCGGAATACGAGGGCCGTCGCCAAAGAAATCAAGCAACTGGATGTCGCCCGTATCGAGAAATCCACCGCCCTCATCGGTTGTCACGATGATTGCCGTGGAAGCCCATAAATCACTATGGGACTGCACGTCCGAAATCAGTTTTTGCAGAAAAGTTTCATACAGGAAGGGGGAAGACTGACCGGGATGCCCTGCGCCCAGGTTGGCCGGCACGACATACGAAACTGCTGGCAGGGTCCCAGCATCCAGGTCGGCGTAGAACGAGGCCAGTCCGGCCAGATTTCTTTGCAAGCTGGATTGCACTATGGTCTTCGAGCCGTTGAGCGGGTCGCCGATGTTGTTGTAGTAGAGCAGCCCAATGGCATTGGCGAGCGGAGCCCCAAGGATCGTGCCCGTAAAGTCGATGACCTCGCGGCCCCCCGTGTACCACTTCCAGCTCACGTCGTGTTCCGAAAGCGCTTCTGCGATTGTCGGCACCGTCTGGGGTGGGTAAACATAGCTTTGTGCACCTAACGCAACCGGGTTGCCCTGGACATCAAAGGGCGGGTTGTAATTGTTCACAAGGTAGTAAGTGCCCTTGTCGCAGTTATGGGCCACGTTGTGGCTGTCGAGTAGCGTGCGGATTGCCGCAACACCGGGCTGCGTCTTGTCGTCGCATTTCACCCAGGATCCACCGCTATAGCCGTCCTGCTGGTAGAAGTTGTTGGTGTTGATCATGGGGTTGGGATTTTCAATCTGATTCGCGGGGGGCGAGATGTGATTCCCGTTTGCATCCGTGTAAACCGGCAGATCTCCGGTGGCAATCATAAAGAAGTTCATGCCTGTGCCGCCCATCACACCCTGATGGTAATTGTCGCTGATGGCATAGCTGTCGGCCAGGCTCCTGAAGAACGGTGCATCACCAGTCGCCATGTTGTAGAAACCCATCAATTCTCCGCCCTGGGTTGGCCACAGCGGCGTCACACCAAAGGTGTTGCCACCTTGGCCCGTACTCTGTCCCACCCATACAAACTTGTCATGCGTGGCATTGGTGCCACCCGTCTGTTGCCACATCTGAAAAAAACGGTGCACCGGATCGCCGGTGATGGCGAAGAGTGCCGAGAGCACATCTTTTGGATAGGGTACGTAGCTGGAAATCTGGAATGGACCGTTCGGCAGCCAGAACGGGAAACGCAAATCCGGAATGCCCAACTCGAACACTGGCCACGGTAGCCAATAGTAGGAACCGGTCACGGTTGGTGCGATGTCGTATACCCCACCCCGGTCCTGGGCAGTATTTTGGCTGGCCAGGTTGAAATGCGGACCCGGTGTGCCGTCACGGTTGATGATTCCTTGCGACAGAAGATTTTTGATGCTTTGGCCAGGTTTGGGCTGATAGGTGGCAAACAGGCTATCGAAGGTATGGTTTTCACCGACGACTACGATCACGTGTTTGATTGGTGTGGTGGTATTCTGGTCATTGCTTAGTGCAAATGCCGAGGACGACCAGGCGCTCACGGTCACGATGCCAAGCAACAAGGAGAGACGACCCAGAGAGGACGGGGACATTGGGTGTTTCATGACGCGGTCCAGCATGTTTGCAACGAAGATGGAAGATTCTTCACACCTATGCCCCAACCTCTATCGATTAAAACGAAAATTTTAATTCGCTCAAATTACCAAATTTGTATGTCAGGATCGTTACATCGCTGGAGTCGCGTAATCTGTTGACCCAATCCGATAGACACGCACCCGGTTCCACTCTGCGGGCAGGATGTATCGCAAGGGTGTGCGGGTACAACGCGCCTGTAAGCTGTTATGCCAATGCTGCGCGCGGCTTTCGCCTGTCAGCGAAACAGACTGCAGTACGCCGTGTTGCCCTCCAGGTTGGGCCCGGCGCGGCCTGCGGTATCCAGCACCTTGACCCAGCCATCCGGATGGCTCGCACTCGGCGTCCTGCCGCAATTCGAATGCACCCAGTGAATGCCCAGGCCACTGGTGTAGCGCTGGCCACACAACTCCAGTCGGTCCTGGGTGCGTATCGTGTCGAGGGGCGCAGGGACGTGCGGCCCTGCCTGGTCGTAGCCGCTTGCGTAGACGTTATCCATGGCGACGTCATAGCGTTGCCCGTCCTGGTCTGCCTTCAGGGTGAGGCGCGTATGTGACAGCTGTTTGCCTCGGATGATCCTGCCGGAAACATAGCGTGGTGGGCTGACAACCACGCCGGTCAGCAGGCTCCCGCCCGCCAGGGCACATTCCGAGCGGTTATCCGCCTGGGCCTGGGCCTGGGCCTGGGCGCACGCCAGCAGGGGGCAGAATGCCAGCAACAACAAGACGATCCGGGCTTTGTTCATGGCCGCTCTTTAAAATGGGAGAGTTTAGATAACGGGAGAGTTTAGAAAATGCGAGAGTTTAGAAAATGCGAGAGTTTAGGGGCAACGGAACGGAAAATCCGCGCACGCAGCCAATGGAAGGGGAGTGACGCAGGTCACCCGCCGCTTTCCATCCGCCCAGGCGCGCAGTGATCTTTTAACCAGAGATGTAGGTACGTTTCTGTTAGGTGGAATACCCATCGAATA
>CAITLJ010000074.1 GCA_903893215.1 uncultured Ferrovum sp.
CAGCAACACGCTGAAGATCGTGCCGACCGGCAATCCGACCGGCAGTACCGCGCTCACCTACACGGTGACCGACAGCACCGGCCTGAGCTCGACTGCAGCGACTGGCACCGTCAACTGGAACACGCCGCCCACGGCGACGGCCCCCAGCGTGCCCACGGTCACAGGCACGAGCAGCAGTCCGATTGCCTTGCCTGCATTGCTGGCGACGCCGACCAGCAGCGGGGCCGCGATCACGATCTACACGGTCACCAGTCTGCCCAGCGGTGTCACGCTGTATTGCGCTGGGGCCGCCATCGCCAGTGTGCCGGCGAACTGTGCGCCTAACGCCCTGAGCGTGCTGGTCAGCAACGCGTCCGCCACGAGCACGAACTTCCGCTTCACGGCCACCGACAGCAACGGCATGGTGTCGAGTCCGGTCACGCTGAGCTTAGCAATTTCGATTGCCCAATCGCAGGCGCTCGCAATCACGCTCGACGCCATGCCTGTGCTCACGGCCGGGCAGGCGGCGACGTTCTCGGCCAGCGCACGCAATACCGGCGGCAACATGACCAGCAATGGCGTGGTGATGCTCCTCGAGGTGCCGGCGGCCTTGCCCCTGCAGTCGCTCAAGGGCAGCGGCTGGAGCTGCGCGCGGGCCGATGGCAGCGCACTGGCCTTCGGAGCGGTTACGCCGGTGCTGGTTCGTTGTATCAATGCCACTAATCTGGCACCGGCGGCCAGCAGCACCCCGCTTGGTGTGCAGGTGGTGCCGAATCTGGCCTACATTGGCCAGACCGTCGGCGTGGCGGCCAGTGTCGATGCCCAGGGTGGCACGCAGCCGGCCAATCCCGGCACCCAGTGCGCCCCGGCAAGCGCCTGTGCCCAGAATCAGGGTGCCCTCCTGTCGCCTGGCGCGCCACAAATCAGCGTCCACTTCGACGATCCGGTGATTTCCGTGGGCGGCAGCACCCAGTTGGCCGTGATGGTGAGTAATCCGATCCGTGCCGTCGGCCTGACCGGTGTGCAGTTGACGGTGACCCTGCCCGCAGGGATGACCCCCGTGCCTACGGCGATCCTCGTCAGCACCTGCGCTGGCACGGCCTCGGTGCAGGGCAATGCATTGACACTGTCCGGCGTCGCGCTGCCTGCGCTGCAGTCCTGCCAGATTGCCATTCCGGTCACGTCGGTGTTGGCAACCGGCACCGCCTTCACTGCGTCGGTGCCGGCCCATGCATTGCATTCGGATCAGGGCTTGACCAATGCGCTCGAGGCGCATGACCAGCTGACCCTGCAGGGCAGCGTCGGTGCCGTGCAGCATTTCGCCAGTCCCACCACCAGCATCGGTCGGCCGGTGCAGTGGATATTGCACCTGAGTAATGGCGCAGCCACCGCGGTGGTGGGCGCAAGCCTTACCCATACCTTCCCGGCCATCCCGGCCGCCATGCTGGTCGCACCGCAAGCCAACGCCAGCACGACCTGCAGCGGCACCTTGCAGGCCATCCCCGGCACGGCCTCGGTGACCCTCACCGGTGCCACGATTCCTGCTGCCGGCAGCTGCGATGTCGTGGTCGAGGTCGCGTCGGCCGTGACCGGCCAATACGTGGATACTCTGCCAGTCGGTGCGCTGCTTGGCACATACGGGTCCGTTACGCCGATTCCTGTTACAGCCGCTGCCACGGCAACGCTGCAGATCGCGCCGCCAGCGGCCATTGCGGGTACCGTTCGCAAGGGCGGACAGCCGGTGGCCGGCGTGCTGGTCACGCTGGTCAACGCACAGGGCGTCGTGATGGCCACCGCGACGACGGCGGCGGACGGTCAGTACGCCATGACCCAGGTTCCGCCTTCGATTCCGGGCGACCCCGCCACCACCTACAGCCTGCTGTTCACCAAGCCAGGCAGCATCGCAGGCATGACCAAGGGCGTGCCCCCAAGCGGCGATCCGGCAACCGGTGGCACCGGTGATGTCTCCGCCATTCGGGCGGTGACGCTGGCCCCCAGCGAATCGGCTACCCAGTACGACGCCGTGATCATCGATCCGTCTGGCGTGGTGTATGACGCACTGTCACGGCAGCCGGTGGCGGGGGCTGCCGTGTTCCTGATCGGACCGAATGGGTTGCCGGTGCCTGACAGTCAGCTTGACCTGATGGCCGGTACATCAAACGGCGCCCTCACCGGTCCTGATGGCGGTTATGCACTGTTCCTGAGCGGTGCCTCCTCGGGTCGTTACACGCTGCAGGTGCGCGTACCTGCAGGCTACGTGCAAGCCGCGGATGCGTCGCTGGTTTCGCGCCTGATCCCGGCACAAGCCGGTGCCTACACGCCGGCGCTCGGCGGTGGTGTCGAGCAGATCCAGCCACAGTCGCAGGCACCGGCCGTCGGTGCCGACACGCGGTACTGGCTGGCCTTCAATTTCACCTATGGCACTTCGCCGGCCAGCACGTCGAACGGCGTCAGCCACAATCACCTGCCGATCGATCCGTCCACTGTGCCGAACGGGCTGCTCGCGTTGTCGAAGGTGGGGTCCAGCGCCAGCGTGGAACTGGCCGACAGCCTGCTTTACACCATCACGCTGACCAACGGGGCGAGTGCTCCGGCCCTGGCTGTGGTGGTGCATGACACCCTGCCGCGTGGCTTCCGCTATATCGCGGGCTCTGCGCTGGCCACACAGCCGGCCGCCGCAAACCGTCGCGGTGATGCTGCATTGGGGCTGACCGGAGTGGGGCCGCGACTGGATTTCCAGGTGGGTGATCTGCCTGCCGGCGCTGCCTTGACCCTCACGTACCGGGTCCGCGTGGGGGTGGGCAGTCAGCAGGGCGACGGCATCAACCGCGCGCAGGCCACTGCGCAGGGAGGGGTGCAATCGAATCGCGCACAGTTCAAGGTCAACGTCAGTGACGGTGTATTCACCAGCGAAGCCTGCGTGGTCGGCAAGGTGTTTCTGGATTGCGATGGTGACGGCATGCAGCTTGGACCGGACGAGCCCGGTGTGCCGGGCGTGCGTCTCTATCTCGAGAACGGCCTGTTCATGGTCAGCGACGAAGAGGGCAAGTTCAGCCTGTGCGGCCTGTCGGCCAATACCCATGTGCTGAAGGTGGATCCGATCAGCCTGCCGGTCGACAGCGTGCCGCTCGCCGTCACCCAGCGGCATGCCGGTGACGGTGGCAGCCAGTTCCTCGATCTGAAGGCCGGCGAGTTGTTCCGCGCCGACGTGAGCCTCGGTCGCTGCTCGGCCGGCCAGCGCGCCGCAGTGCAGGCGCGACGCAAGGCCACAGCTGGCGCCGGCCAGACGCTGCCGCCTGCAGGCGAGGGTGGCGACTTTGAGTTTTCTTCGCCGCCGGTGCCAGGAAGTGTCTCGACGCCCTCATCGGCACGGCCGGCCGCTACACCTAAGCGACCTTGACCGGATGAGGTACGAGCACGCCAGACTCGGCGCGCATTCTCATCGATACAGATAGGCGAGCAGCGCATTGCCTTGGCACTTTGCGGGCCCTCGAAGGAAGTCATCCGCTACATGCGGAACGCGAACGGCTGGTGCAAGAGATGCACGTTGGCACAGTGGAAAAATAAGCCTTGATCGGAGCGCCTTCCGCTTCAGGTCGGGTCGGAGACCAACTCCGCCTCCTCCGCGCAGAAAATATTTTCCACCAGATGGTGTCTGCGCCCTGCGATTCGCGCTTTGTTCAGTAAGCACGCCAATCCAGATGCAGACCCTGCGCGAGTGCGTCGATGATCTGCGGCTGGTGGTCGACTCGCTGGATGTGATTGAATCCGAGTTGACCCTGCCTCTGGGTTCGCTGCGCGAGCGCTTGTCACGCCGCCTCAATGGCGCCGACCTGCGGCTGGATTGGCAAATTGTCGATCTGCCGGCGGTCGACTGGCTGCAGCCGGCAGACGCGCTGCGGATCACGCGGATTGTCCAGGAGGCCGTTGCGAACATCATTCAGCATGGCGCGGCGACGCAAGTGAGGGTGGTGACGCAGCCCTTGCCGGGTGCAGTCGAAATCCGCATCGAGGATGACGGTGCCGGCTTCGATACCGCACGCGTGTCACATGGGCGCGGCTTGCGTCACATCCGCAGGCGCGCCGCGCAATTGGGGGCATTCGTCTATATCTCGAGTACCGTCGGTGCAGGCACGGTGCTGTCGCTCCACATTCCGTTGCATCGAGACCGGGAGCATCGCCGCACCCTTGTCCTGACGGGAACCGGCCAATCCCGAGCTAAATCGACCGTTGGCACAGTGGATGGTTGAGCCTTGAACCGCGCGGTGTCTGCTTCAGGTCTGGTCGCCATTTTCTTGGGGCTTACCAAACGCGGCAGCCTGCCGCTGCCTCCACCCGCGGAGCGTCAGGCGCCGAAGCGCGGACAGCCGCTTGTCGAACAGCTGCCGTGCCGTGCATCATCCCCGTGGCCAATGCCGCCAGGGCAGTGCGGCAGTGCCCCGTAGCCGCTCCCGGAGACAGCGCTTTTCCAAACCAGAGGAGATCGTTATGTCGTGGAATACAGTGTCGGTTTGCAAGGCCGCCCGTTTGCTATCGATGGTCTTTGTAGCGCTGGTTGGAATGGCGACGGCCAGCGCCCAGGCGCAGCAGGTGGCGTCCGCACGCGGCGCCGTCGTGCAGATGGATCGACCCACCCTGCAGCAACATCTCCATGGTCTGGGCTATCGGCGCCACGGCTCGGTGCCGCGGAGCAAATCTGAAAGCACCGACGCCCGCTATCACGCGCTGCCGCACTTCAGCTCCGCCTTTTCGGTTGGCGGTGTGTCCTACCCGTACACTATGCTGGGCACGCCACCGGCGAGCGGCCAAACGACGCGGCTGAAAGCCGTGATCGTTCCGTTGCGCATGAATTTTGTCGGCTTCGGATCCAATGGCGATCTCAATGTCACCTTCGATCCGACGGCGGCAGTGAACAACATCCTCCATTCGCCAATTTTCCACGATGCACCCTTCCTCAACGGAACGGGACAGTTCGGCGAAATGATGCAGCGCGCGACCTTCTGGAACCGCATGGATCATGACAAGGCCTGGCGGGTCCGGATGTCGCCTCCACGCGTGATGCGACCGATCGACCTGACGGTCACCTCTGAACTCGGCACGCTCACTCAAAGCAACGGGGCCTACTTCGGCGATGTGCTGATCAGCTTCATCGATGCCGAGGCACAGACCATCGTGGCGCTGACCGGCATCGCTGCAGACGAAGTCCCGATCTTCGTCACGCAGAACGTGACCGCGGAGGCGTTGGGATACCACGAGGCCTATTCAACCGCGCAGTCCACCGCGAGCGAAACCTTACAGACGCTGATCTACACGAGTTGGCTCGACCCGGCTCTGGTCGACCCCCTGATCGCCGACGTCAGTACCATCAACCACGAGATCGGCGAGTGGCTGAACGACCCGTTCACCAATAATGTCGTGCCGACCTGGGCCTATCCGCCGGCGAGCGACCCAGCCTCAGCCTGTTCGGGCAGCAACGTTCTTGAAGTGGGTGATCCGGAAGGAAACGGCCCGACCTTTGCGGATTTCCCGACCTATGTGGTGACGCTGGGCGGCGTGGACTATCACCTGCAGGACCTCGTCATGCTGCCATGGTTCGCCGACGAGGTGCCCTCGACCGCGTATAACGGCTGGTATGATTTTCCGGCCGCCAACCTGATCAGCGCGCCGGCGGTTTACTGCCCGTAAGCACAGGCGCGTCGGCCGTCGATCAAGGGAGACAGCGTCAGCAGCCTGCCGATACCCTGCTAAGCTTGCAATCGCGCTGCGCGAGGCCGCGCGACCCAGGTAGGGTCAGGCCACATTGCGTCGTGGCAGCACCCAGTTCGGCCGG
>CAITLJ010000075.1 GCA_903893215.1 uncultured Ferrovum sp.
CCCCGCCGTCGGCGTGCATGCCGGGCTGCTTCAATTTCGCCTCAATTTCCAGCGCCTTCATTGCCACGGTGATTCCTCCTGTCAGCCCATCACTCAGCCCATCACTTCAGGCTGAGATTTTAACAGAAGGCATCGCCCTTGGTTAGAACAATTAAGACTAATTATTTGTGTAACTACCTGTTCGATATGGCTTAAATTTTTATCTTACGAGACCATGAAAGACTTTGTTATACGTTGAAATGGCAGACGCCCTCTCCGCCAGACAAACAAAAAAGCCACCCGAAGGGTGGCTTTTTTGTTTGTTTTGGGCGGTGAGGACGGGTGCGAGAACCCGCTCCCGGGTTCGACAGCGGCAGTCCAGTGGACTGCCGCTGGACGCTGCCGGCGCAGTCGGCAGCGGTCCCGAGCGCGTAGCGAGGGATGCCCTGATCGCCGTAAGGCGAGCGGGGCACAATCCCGCCCTCTCCGCCAGAATGTCAATAAAAATAATAACTTATAGAAATAAAATTCAGGAGCCCATCACTCAGCCCTGGCGCATGTGCCGAAGGGTCAGCGAGCTGTCATGTCGGCACTGCTGCGCACGGTGTTTGCTCAGGAAGACGAGGACGGCGCCCGAAAGCAGTGGCGCACGGTGGCTGACCAGTTGCACGAGCGCTTCCCGAAGGTCGCCGACCTGATGGGCAGGGCCGAGCACGAGGTGTTGGCACACATGTGGATTCTGCAACGCCGCTACATGCAACTTGAAGGACTGCAGTCTCTCAGTGACAATCAAAATGAAGCGTTGATGGCGGGGTTGCTATCAACGGCGGCGTTTGAGGAAGGTGCCCCGGGCAATGATTGATAACTGTTGATAGCTTCGTTATAGTCTGCCTTCGATGAAGGAGTTTTCCGATGATTAGTGCAGAACTTGGCAAACAGTTGGAAGGCTACATACAGCAACTCGTCGAGTCTGGTCGCTATGGTTCGAAAAGCGAGGTGTTGCGCGAAGGGGTTCGGTTGATCCAGGACCGTGAAACGCGTCTGGTGGCATTGGATACCGCGATTGCGCGTGGCTTGGAAGATGCCGAAGCTGGTCGCACAGCGCCCGCAGAGGACGTTTTCGCGCGCCTCGCTAAAAAGTACGGCGTGTGAAGGTCCGCATCACCGCGGCTGCCGAACGGGACCTCGAGGACATCGCCGACTATATCGCCCGCGACAACCCGATACGGGCGCTGTCTTTCGTGGGGGAGTTGCGTGAGGCTTGCTTGGACTTGGCGCATAGTGCCCTGCATTTTCAATTGGTACCGCGTTATGAGCACTTCGGCGTGCGCCGCCGAGTGCACGGCAATTACCTGGTGTTCTACCGAGTGGAAGTCGACCAAGTGACCGTCCTGCACGTGTTGCAAGGCGCACGTGACTATGCGGGACTGCTGTTTGAACCTTAAGCGTGGCCGGTAATAAGCGGACCCCCATGCCAACGGGGCGGTTCAGTCCATGCGAACGACGGGGCCCACACATTGCTCTTTCAGGGTGCGGATGACGCGCTCAACCAAACCGTTCTGCTCTGGTGTGTGCGGCGTGATGAATTCCTGTTGCAGGCTGCGTATTTCAGCGATCGCGGACACCCATTTTACCGGGATCGCGGACAGCGTTTCACTCTGATCGCGGAAGCTTCAGGAGCGTGCGAGTCCTTGACCGGATGTTAGCTCAACTGCCCGCGATCACGCTGAACTCATGCAGAAGATCGCTGCCAGCGTGAAAGCTAGCGATTGGACGCAGGCCGATGCGGCCAAGCAGTGCGGCGTCACTCAACCTCGCATGCACGATCTGCCGATAGGCCGCGTGTCGCGCTTTTCTCTGGATGCCTTGGTCAACATTGCCACGGCCAACGGCCAGCGGGTGCGAATCAGCCTGGTGGCTGTCTGAAGGCTCAGCCCTTTTTTGCCAGGGTGGCGACGGGTAGCAACAACGTCAACGGATTGCTGCTCAACGCCGTGAAGCCATGGTGTTGATAGAACGCCGCAGCGATGTCGTCTTTGGCATCGACCACCAGCGCAAAGACGCCCATGCCTGCTTGCATGGCGCGCTGCCCAGCGTCCCATAGCAAGGCTGCGCCAAGTTGCCGCTTCTGAAAGTTCACGCTCACCGCCAGGCGCCCAAGACGTGCCACAGGTACAAGGGGGTAGCGGGGCAACTTCTTGGCCATCTGTTTGGTGATATCGGTCAGCGCCACACTGCTAGCCGCCAGCGTGTAGTACCCGGCGATGGCATCCGTCGTGGACTCAATGGCGACGTAGCAGACGCTGGTGCGGCGGCGCATGTCCTGTGCGGCCTGCTCTCGCAAGTAGCGGTCAAGCGGATCGCTGCCACTCGCAAAGCCAGATCGGTCATGCTCGGGCGCAAGCACCTCAATCCGAAACTTCCCTGTCACGGCTTCGAAACGATCAGCTTTTTATGCGCTTGCGCTGCGCGCTTCATGGCGGGCGTCAGGGCAGGGGGATCCAGCAGCAGCGATGCAAAGCGCTGTTGCTCATCAATGGACAAGCGGATGATCTGCGCCTGCTCAATGGTACGGCGAGCAGCTTCCTGAGCCGCGCTGACCAAAAAGTCACTCAGGCTGCGGCCTTCGATTTCAGCCGCGCGGCGGACGATGGCCAGCACATCGGGCGCGATGCGGGCTTCAACACGGGTGGTGCGGGGGGTATCAATGGACATGGCGAACCGCTCCTTCACGGGTAATGTACGGCGTTTTAACGTACAAAATCAAGTGAAAGGCCACGCAGCCCACCACCGTGGACCAAAAGACGGTGTGGCGGAATTCGCCGGGTGGCAGGCAGACGCGGATTTCCGTGCGATGACAGGTCTCGCTGCCCTGATCAGGCACCGATATTCGATTGATTCTGTTTATTGAAATTGTATTTCACTCAACAGTGCCGAAAGACGCAGGCTGGCACCGTCGGCCGCTGACTGTCGCGCAACTTCGCCAACGCATACTCACGTTGACAGCAGTTGTTGTAGGTCATCCCCAGGCAGGTCATTGACGGCTGTCGTCCCCGCAGGTTGACCCGGGACGGCATTGGCTGATTTGTCCGGTCAGAGCACTTTCACCAAAACCGTTTGAGGTCCACGCATGAAACGATCGATGATCAAGAAGGGTACGGCCGTCCTGACGGCCGCTGCCCTGTTGAACCAGCTGGTGGTGACCGCCGCCCTGGCCGCCACTTTCCCGGCCACCGTCTCCGAGCCGATGCTGACCTACGCCACGACGGCCGGCACCGCGGGTGCTGCCCTGCAGGGCAACCTGCCCGCCACCCAGACAGCAATGACCACCGCGCAGAAAATCGCCCTGCTGCGTACTAAGGTCAAGTACGTGTTCGTGCTGTTCCAGGAAAACCGCTCGTTTGACCATTATTTCGGCACCTACCCGGGCGCGAACGGCCTGTATGCCACCTATCCGGGCGCCAGCGCCACCGATGTCTACGCCCAGCCGGGTACGGCGTTTGCCAGCTTCAATTCGATCATCGCCAACACCGATGGCACCTACAGCACCATCAGCCCCTTCCTGGCCACACGCACCGTCTTGAATCAGGCGGGTGCCACGGTGCAGTTATTCCCCGAGTCGTTCTACTCGGTGGACCATTCGCATGGCGGCTACATCAACGACTTCCACCAAGACACCAACTGGGTCGCCGCCAATGACGGCTATCCGCTGGACCAGCAGGGCCTGCACTTCAGCACCCCGGGCGTGAGCACCAGCGCCACCGTGGTGAATGCCAGTGGCCTCGCGCCGACCACCTTCCCGACCCTGCAGCAAAAGCAGAAGGCCGAGGCCGTGATGGCGCACGTCGATTGCGACACCATCCCCTTCCTGTGGCACTACGCCGATGTGGGTGTGCTGTTCGACAACTTCCACCAGTCTGCCACCGGCCCGTCCACCCCGAATGCGATCGCCATGATTGCTGCCCAGGTCGGTGATACCCAGTGGGTCAAGCATCCTGCCCAAGCCAACGTGTCGAACCTAGCCCTGCCGGTGCTGACCGACACCCATCCGTTCCCGGGCAGCACGCAGGACACCACTGGCGCTTTCAAGCCGCCCTACGGTCCGGATGATGGTTCGTTCACTCTGACCGGCACCACGCCGACGGCCTGCTGTACCGGCGCCGCCACCCAGATGGGCGGCCTGAACGGCAATCCGCTGGTCTACCAGCCGCTGACCTTCGCCAGCCTGCCGCTGTCCTTCATGGGTCACAACATCGCCTCGATCATCAAGGCCGATCAGAACCCGGCGGTTGACCTTGCCGATGTGTCGCAGGACATCACCAAAATTGCACTGAGCAACCCGGTGGTGAACTGGGGCTGGTACCAGCAGGGTTATGGTGTCGAGCCTTTCGACAACACGGCCACCAAGATGGGTGCCAACACCACGACGGCTGCCGGCATCGCCGCCACCCCCGAGCACACCTCCTACATCGTCCATCACAACGGCCCGCAGTATTTTGGCTACATCGGTGACAACCCGACGGCAGCGGCCAACATGCACAGCCTGGGCGATTTCTACAACGATGTCGCGGCTCACAACCTGCCGTCGGCGGGCGGCGTGTTCTTCGTGCGCGGCGGTTACTTCAACAATGACGGCCTGACCCCGGCCGATCCCAACCCGGCGGTGAAGGCATCCTTCCCGGGCAACGACGACCACGGCAGCTACTCGGATTCGCAGATTTCGGAAGCCCTGGTCGCTGACTCGATCAACGCCATTGCCACTGCCACCGATGCACAGGGCAACTCGATCTGGAACCAGAGCGCGATCGTGATCACGTACGATGAGAGCGACGGTTTCTTTGACCACCAGCCTGAGCAGTTCCGCACCTATGGCCCGGACGGCAAGCCTGAAACCGGCGGTCCGCGTATCCCGGCAATCATCCTGTCGCCGTATGCCGCTGCCCACACGGTCAGCCACCAATACAGCGAACATAGTTCAGTGATCAAGTTCATCAACGAATTGTTCAACCTGACCCCGCTGGCCAAACTGCCGAACGAGGCGGCTGCAATGACCGCGGGTGCCACCAACACCGCGTTCAACGGCCCGACCAGCTCGACGGGTGTGGCCATCGGCCCGCAGACTTACCTGGGTCCGGCTGACAACATCGCCGGCATGGGTGACCTGCTGGAAGCCTTCGACAATGATCGTCTTACCGGCAAGGCCCCGCTGCTGGCCGCTCCGACCATCGATCCGCTGGTGGTCAAGACCCTGCCGCACACCAATGTGGCAGTGAGCAGTTCCACGTTCTATGGCTGTCAGAACCTGAACATCACGCCGACCGACTACCCGAACGGCTACGCCACGGGTGCCGAAAGCTTCCCGCCGCCGCTGGATTTCAACCCGCGCCCGACTGTCAGCAATGGCAGCCCGTATTACAACACCAGCAGCAACACGACGGTGTGCTCGAGCGCGTCGACGGCGGCCCAACTGGCTGTCTGCGCCCAGGGTGCAACCACCGTGGCCGCTCCGGTCTGGCCGAACTGAGTCCGAGCGTGGCGTGTGGCGGTTGACGCCGCACGCCACCCGGCTTGCCGGGTTTTGTTGTTTTCCGTTTCCAAGGCGTCCCCGTTGTCATGATCCACCGTTTTCTATCGCTGATTGCTCTGCTCGGACTGGGGCTGGCCTTGCCAGCCTCCGCGGCCTCGACGCTCGACAAGGTGCGTGCACAAGGCACCCTGAAGTGCGGCGTGGTCGGTACCCCCGAGGATTGGACCAAGGCCGATCTGCATGGCCCACTGGCCGGTCTGTACACCGAGATCTGCAAGGCGGTATCGGTGACTGCTCTGGGTGGGAAGGCGAAGGTGGATTTGACGCCCTACGCCACCGAAGCCGAGGCCGAAGCCGGCGTGGCCAAGGGCGAAGTCGAACTGGTGGTTGGTGTGACTCCGGACGCGACGACGCTGTGGCAGCGCCCGCTTGTGTTTGGTCCCACGGTGTTCTACGACGCCCAAGGCTTTCTGGTACGGCCGGATGTCCATGCCACCAGCATGGCCGGCCTGGCAGGCAAACGGGTCTGTGCAGTGGAAGGTACCGACAATGACCGCATTCTGCAGGCGCAGGGCAAGCTACGCCATATTGGCTGGGTGGCCCTGGACTGGCAGGAAGAAGGGGAAATGGATGACGCCCTGGCAGTCGGGCGCTGTGATGCGGTCAGCGCTTACCTGTCGCATCTGGCCGAGCTGAAAATCAGTTACGCGCCGATCAGCCGCGACATCATCCTGCCGGACTTGCTGGCACTGGCCCCCGCGGCCACGGCATACCGCGCAGATGATGCGCAATGGGGACGCATCGTTGACTGGACAATCCATGCCCTGGTGCAGGCGGAAGCCAGTGGCATCACCCAGGCCAACGTCGCGCTGCAGGCCACCAATGAAGATCCCGTGGTGCAGCGTCTGCTTGGTACCGACTGGTCCGCCAGCCGGGCGCTGGGTCTGACTGCACATGACTGGGCGGCCCAGGTGATCGGTGTCGTCGGAAATTATGGGGAAATCTACGATCGCACGGTTGGCGAGCATGGCCTGCTCAAGCTGCCGCGCGGTCTCAACGCACTTTGGACCAACGGCGGGCTGATGCATCCGCTGGCCGTGAAATGAACGTGTCACGCTTCGCAGGCAAATCTTCCAATCCGGTATTTTCCAATCTCAAGGACTTACACATCATGAATCACGCCATGACCACCCGTTCGGCGCTGGTTGCGCTGGCCCTCTCGCTGGGTTCGCTGTCTGCTCTCGCCGCGGATCCGACTTTTGATTTTTCGACTGCCAATCAGTTCATCGCGGTTGGGGATGGCAGTTCCAGCACCACCCCCGGCATCATTGTTGCCCTGAACGATGCTTCTGGTGTCACCGCCACCTTCAACGATTTTGCCAACAGCGGCAACTTCGTATTTGACTCGCAGTACGTTGCACCTCTCTTCAGCACCAGCCTGAATGGCGCACCCGTGGTGCTGACCGAAGGTGGCCTGAGCGGCGATACCCTGACGGTGAGCTTCTCGGCCGCCATCAACGCCATCCAGTTTGCTTACTCCCTGGGTAACTTCACCGCTGGCGACACGCTGAACGTGGTTGCATACGACAACGGCGTGCAGGCCGGCACACTGACCAGCACCACCGGCCTGGTTCTCAATGGAACGACCTACGCCGCTGGCAATTTCGACTACAACGGCGGTCCGATCACCAGTCTTGCCATCAGCGCGACCGCGCTGAACGCAGCGGCGCCGGTCTCGATCACGATGGCAGCGGCTGTGCCGGAACCCTCCACCTATGCCCTGATGGGCATGGGCCTGTTGGCCATCGCCAGCGTCGCCCGCCGTCGCAAGACCAGCAGCGCCGCCTGAGTTTTCAGGTAACCCACTCCCCGGCCAGCTCCGCTGCTGGCCGGAGGGTGTTGATTGCACGGCTTGTCAGGGAGCACGACGCGGGCTGATGCGCGTCACCGCTGCCCATGGCCCGCCGTACCAGCGGATCCAGCGCGTCAGGGTTGGCCGGCGTGACGCAGCTGCGCATCGGCAATCAGCTGATCGATCAGCGTTCAGTGGCCGTGCGCGGCGGCGTCCCTTGCCTGCTGTAGCAGGTCGCTGGCGTCGAGTTCTGCCTTACGTGCAGCCACCAGCGGGTCGGCTAGCACGACCTCAAAGGCGGCTGGCGGTAGCGCTGGAAGGTGGAGCGCCGTGTCGTGGAAAGCCAGCGGCAGTCCGTCCGGCGTGGTCGCACTTGCGGCCACCTTTAACAGGCTAAGCGGCGTGCCGGCGGCTAGCGCTGCAGACACCTGCAGTTCG
>CAITLJ010000076.1 GCA_903893215.1 uncultured Ferrovum sp.
ACCGCGCCGCGGCTGTCCCTATCCGGCACGGCGAGCACCTCGACCCAGCGGCGCTTGTTGCGGCCGATCAGCTCCCGCGTATAGCGGACCGTTTCACCGGCCAGGGCCCTCTCGATCTGGGGCCGGATCTGCTCGTAGGTCTGCGCGCCATAGAACTCGCTCAGACTCTGACCAAGCAGCGCATCGGATTCGACCTCGAACCACTCCGCGTAGGTGCGGTTGGCAAAACGAAAGCGCTGATCGCGGTCAAGGTAGGAAATCAGCGCCGGCAGGGTTTCCAGGATCAGCCGGAAGCGGCCCAGCGTGACTCCCTGCGCCTGCTGCTCTCTATGCAGGCTCGAGCGCTGCGCGAGCTGCCAGATCAGCAGACTCCAGATCAACAGGAACAAAATGGCCAACGCGATGATCATGGCACGCCTCTCATCATCGGACGGACCCTTGCCCACCCTGGCGCGCAGACGTGGGGGTCCGCTGCGCAGCATGGCGTTGGCATGCCGCGCGCACGCCAAGGGGGGCTCGGATCCATCATGCGTTAATTAAAGCATAAATCAAAAATATGGGCTGCCTGGCGGCAACCACAACGCCATGACGTGATCACGCCAAGGCGGCCATGCGCCCGGGCCTTCAGCAGGGCGGCGCGCCGCGCCGGCTGCGCGGACGTCGCTGTCCCCTACCGTACCGACTTTGCAGGACCTGGCGCTTAGATTCGCGTGGTTCACGACGAGTCGATCCGCGCCCAGCTCGAGGCGCCGCTGAAAGCCTTGAAGTCGTCCCGTACCCACCCGAAGGATGCGCAGATCATGCCTCAGAACCCGCTGGTCAATCGCCGGATCGTTCTTCAGAAGCGCCCTCACGGCGCACCGACGCAGGACGATTTTCTGCTCGAGAGCGTGGATGTGCCGACCCCGGCACCCGGTGAAGTGCGGGTGCGTACGCTCTATCTTTCGCTCGATCCGTACATGCGCGGGCGCATGAGCGACGCACCTTCGTATGCACCGCCCCTGGCCATTGGCGCGGTGATGCCCGGTGGCACAGTCTCGCGTGTTGAAGTGTCGCATCACAGCGACTTCGGCGTCGGCGACCTCGTGGCAGGGTTCAACGGCTGGCAGGACTACGCGCTATCGGACGGCAGCGGTCTGCAGGGTCTCATCCATGGTGACGCGCACCCCTCGCGCGCGCTCGGCGTACTGGGCATGCCAGGCTTCACGGCCTACATGGGCCTGCTCGATATTGGACGGCCGGTCGCCGGCGAAACGGTGGTGGTTGCAGCCGCCAGCGGGGCAGTCGGGTCGGTGGTCGGCCAGATTGCCAAGATACAGGGCTGCCGCGCGGTGGGCATTGCCGGAGGCGAAGCCAAGTGCAGATACGTGGTCGAAACGCTGGGTTTCGACCAGTGCGTCGATCACCGCAGCGAGACCTTCGCGGCCGATCTCGCGCGTGCCTGTCCGCGAGGTATCGACGTCTATTTTGAAAATGTCGGCGGCGCAGTGTTCGATGCGGTCTTGCCCTTGCTGAATGCGCGCGCGCGCATCCCGGTCTGTGGCCTGATCGCAAGCTACAACCAGACCGCCCTGCCACCGGGGCCGGACCGCCTTGGTGTGCTGGCGGGTATCCTGCTGCGCAGGCGCATCCGCATGCAGGGATTCATCATCTCGGAGGACTATGCATCGCGCTTTGGCGAGTTCACCGGGGTAATGCGGGAGTGGGTCAAGGAAGGCAGGGTCACGCTGCGCGAAGACATCGTCGATGGCCTCGAGAACGCCGCGGAGGCGTTTATCGGCCTGCTGCACGGCCGCAACTTCGGGAAATTGCTGGTCCGCCTATCGGAGTCGTAACGGCACAGGACATCCTTTTCCGGCAACAGCCAGCCTCTTTACCGCACTCCGCGTCACTGCTGCAGTCAGCATCACTGCTGCGGTCAGCGTCGTTGCTGCAGTCAGCGCCAATTGCTGCCGAGGCTCTCAGTGAATACCTTCGCTCCAGTATCCCGCCTGACCGATCTGATTCGGGAACTGGACGAATTTGATGAAGCGACTCTTGTCGTACCCGAGCGTTGCGAAGCGCGCGAGCAGTGCCTGGTAGCGGCCCTCGTCGATGGTCGGCGTGCGCGAATAGATCCACCCGAGCTGCCGGTCCTCTTCGCCGAACAACACGAATTGATAGTCGGGGTCGACGTAGAGCACCAGAAATGGCAGGTTCACGGGCCAGAAAATCTGCACGCGCCAATGCGCATTCTGCGTGTTGGGACGCACCCAGTCGTGCACCTCAAAGTGCTTGAGCGGCGCGTCGAAGGCGCCGCGCCGCACATAGAAATCCTCACGGATGTCACCATCGGGGCGTTTCGAATAGACATCGTACGGGGCGACCAAGCCCTTTTCGAAGCTGTTCGGAATCGTGGCCACGAGGTACCAGCCGCCATACATGCGGTCGAGATCAACGTTTGCAAGGGGCAGCGGCGGGTTGCTTGCACACCCGAATAGCGTCAGCGTGATCCAGACCAGTCCTGCCGTGTGCATGGTCCGTCCCTTTGCGAGTGCTTGCACAGTGTCCTCCCTCGGATCACGGTTGCTGCTGCTGTTCTTGCAAAGCATCCCACGCTATTGATGCCGCTGTGTGCTGCGCGCGCCCCCGCGAGCGATGGCCGGAACGTCGAATCTCGCCATCGCCGCTTTCACGCGGGAAGCCGGCATGATTCAATGCACGGTACTTCGCGTCGCATCGATTGCCCAGGCAATACCTTTGCCTTGACCGCGATGGCCGCCCGCTGGTTCGATGGTCTGTCCAAAGAAAAAACTGATATGAATAACACCCTGATCAAGGGGATGCACTTGCTTGAGTATCTTGCACGCTCTGACCATCCGGTCGGCGTGACCGAGTTGGCCCGCGCTGTGGGTCTAGGCAAGAGTGGCGTCCACCGCTTGCTGCAGGCACTGGTCGAACTTGGCTTTGCGCGGAAGGACGACGACAAGGGAGTGTATTGGGTCACGCTGAAGCTGTGGGAATTGGGCCAGCTGGTCCTGTCACGTCTGGATCTGCGTCGCGCCGCCGAGGCGCCGCTGCATGCCCTGCGCGAAGCCACGCGGGAAACAGTGCATCTGTCGGTGATGGAAGGCGGGCAAGTCGTCTACGTGATTCGTCTCGACAGTCCCCAACCGGTCCGACTGTCGAGCGAGGTGGGCCGGCGTGCACCGGCCTACTGCGTGTCAACGGGCAAGGCGATCCTCGCTTTTTTGCCGCCCGCCCAGCAGGAAGAGGTGGCGCGCAACCTGGTGGCCCAGACCGAACACACCATCGTTGACCCGCAGGAATTCATGCGCGAGATGGCGCGCATCCGTGCACAGGGCTATTCGGTCAGTCGCGGGGAATGGACGGTCGGTGTCTGGGGTATTGGCGCCCCGATCCTGGCAAGCAATGGCCACGTACTGGGCGCCATCAGCGCCACGGCACCGATGGAACGCTTTCAGGGCAAAGCGCTGAAAAAGACCGCTGAGCTGGTGGTCGCAACGGCCGCAGCCATCGCAAAGGACATCGACTCGCGGTCGAACCCCGCTTCGATTTGAGCATTTGAAAGCCGGCGCACGCGAAACCGGCCGACGGGACCTGCCCGCCAGGCCTGACCGCGGAACGGCAGGATCCATTTGTCGCCAGGCCGGGCGAGCTCACGCCGGGCGTCCTCGCGCACCCAGTCTGGAGCAGGCGAACCACGCGATTGCGCCGATTCCATCACATCGAATAGAGTGTTTTCCCGCGAAGAAATACAGTGAAACCCTCTAAGGTATTCGCTGGTTTGTCCGCTATGGTACATGAGGGAAGCGAGTCTCGCGGGGCTCGCATTTTTTTGGCCTGCTCAATTTTCTGGAACATTTGTTCTCATATACAGAACAAATTTGGAGACCAGCTGCACATCGTCATGTCCGCTGCACGATTGCCAGCAGGCGCCGGCAAACATGGACATCCGGGGAGCGGAAGCAGCCGGTGTCCTGACCATTTGATCCCAATCACATTGGAGTTTTTTCTGATGCAGTCCTTCCTTACGCGCACGGTGCTTGCTGTCTGCCTGTTGATGTCGGTGTTCCAGACCGCCCAGGCGGCGACCAGCTTTGCCGTCTATGTGTCCTACGCCGAGAACGAGCGGCCCCCGGTGTACTTTCCGGATCCCTGGCTGGGCAGCCCCAAGACCACCTTCCTGGGCTACCCCGGACCGGCGTGGGATACGGGCGGCATCCTGATCCTGAACACAGGAACGACCAGCATCACGCTGTCGCAGGGCGCGAAGGTCGACGGTTTCGGCGATGCGAGCTCCTATCAACTGTGGGACAGCCTGATCCCCGCCACGGGACTGGTGATTGCCCCCGGCAACCAGGTGATCCTGGCCCAGACCGGCGCGCTGGCGACCACCAGCCCCGTCCCGCCGTACTCCTCGGCGCCCTGCGTCCGCGGCCCCTCTGCGCTGTGCTACAGCAATTTCGACACCAGCGATACGCCGCTCAACCAGCCCCGGAACACCGCCCAGCCGGTGATCCATCTCACCATCAACGGCGTCAGCCAGACCTTCACCGATACCGCGCAGGTACTCAACACCGGCGGCTTCGACTACGGCGATGACTTCAGCCTCAACGAATCGCTGCAGTGGCGTCAGGTCGGAACCACCGGCGCCACCGTCCCGGCGGGCACCGGCGTGCCCTCGATCGTCACGCCCATTGACGTCACCACCCACCACAACGATGTCCAGCGTACCGGCCTCAACAATCTCGAGTCCGTCCTGACGCCGTCGCGCGTGGCTTCTGGCGCGTTCACCAAGATCAACACGGTGACCTTCAACGGCCATCCCGACGCCCAGCCGCTGGTGATTTCGGCCGCCACCTGGGCCGCATGGGGCCTCGCGGCCACCCGTCCGCATGATGTGGTGTATGTCGCCACCGAGAGCAATGACGTGTTCGCCATCGACGGCACGACCGGCGCGATCCTCACCCAGCGCAATTTCGGCACACCTGTGGCGCAGGCCAGTCTTCCGGGTGCCTGCGGCAATAATCCGGCCACCGTCGGGATCAACTCCACGCCGGTGATCGACCCGGTCAACAAGGTGATGTACTTCCTCTCGTACAACACCGTGGGCAGTGCACTGGACTATTACGTGCACAAGGTCAATCTGGCCGACCTCTCTGACGCTACGACGCCGGTCCTGGTGTCCGCCTCGAGCACGCTGAGCGATGGCACCCTGGTGCTGTTCCAGGGCGCTTACCAGCGCCAGCGCCCGGGTCTGCTGCTCTCCGGCGGCAATCTGTATGCAGGTTTCGGCAGCTTCTGTGACCAGGCATCGAACTACTCGCGCGGCTGGATCCTGGGCTGGAACGCCTCCACCCTGGCGGCGCTCCCGGCGGCCGCGCTGATGGAAAAGCAGACCACCGCCCAGATCGGCAGCGGTCTCGCCACCACCCAGGTGGGCACGGTCGATTTCCTGGCGTCCATCTGGCAGTCGGGCTTCGGCATCGCCGCCGACGCGCAAGGCAATGTCTACGCGCAGACCGGCAATTCCAGCGGCATCATCGCCAACAACTATCCGGACAGTGTCGTCAAGCTGCCCTCGACGCTGGCCACGGTGTCGGACTATTTCACGCCCTCGAATTTCGCCACCCTGGATTATCTCGATGAGGACCGCGGCTCGACCGGCGTCATGGTAATCCCGGACCAGCCCAGTGGCCTGCAGCTCGCGGTGGCGCCGGGCAAGGACGGCCGCATGTTCCTGTTCAACCGCAACAACCTGGGCAAGTACGTCGCCAATGGTACTGACGTGCCGCCCTACGTGAGCACCGCTGCCTGCTGGTGCAGCCCGGACTACTTCCTGGGTTCCGACGGCAAGGCGCGGGTTGCGCTGAGCAGCGGAACGCAGGTGCAGACCTGGACCATTCCCACCACGTCGGGCGCAAATCTGGTGGCCGATGCCACCGGGGTGGCCATCCCCGCTGGTGCGGGTGATCCGGGCTTCATGTCCGCCGTCAGCAGCTACGGCACCACCCCCAATACCGCCATCATCTGGGGCGTGTCGCGCGCCATCAACGGCCGCGTCTACCTTCAGGCGCTTGATGCCACCAACGGAGCGGGCGGCGCATCGCCGACCCTGAACGGCACCAATAACTCGGTCACCGACAAGTCCGGCAACGTCTGGTCGTTCAGCACCACCGCGCGTGCTGGAGGTGACTACAACGTGCTGATCAATGGCGCGGCCAGCGCGGCCTGGGCGGTCAAGATCGTCATCGGCAACGATGGCAACGCTTACCACCTCAACTCGGGGGGCCAGTGGTACACCCCAAATGGAACCGGCGGCTGGACAAATGTCGCCTCCCCGCCCAATGCGCGGCAGCCCTCGCAGGCCGGCACCACCATCACGCCGACCACAGGCGGCGCGCTCACCGACGTCACCGGCAATGTCTGGAGCTTCGGTCCGGTCGTCCGCAATCCGGGGGAATACAACCAGATCATCAACGGCGTACCGTATACCGGCAGTTTTGCGGTCCAGATGATCGTTGCCTCCGACGGCACCGTGTGGTCGAAGAATTATTCCAACCAGTGGTTCACCTATAACAGCGCGACGGCCGCCTTCACACAGCAGACCAGCGGACCGGCCACGTACGTGCCGTCGCGCTTTGGCACCACGATCATCCCGGCCTATGGCGGCTCGGTGACCGATTCCTCTGGACTCACCTGGTCTTTCGGCGGCCTCAATGCCAACGGCGTCGACCACAACATCCTGCTCAATGGCGCAGCCACCATCGCGGCCGGTATCCAGATTTCCATCGACAACACCGGCAAGTTCTGGCACCTCAATTCTTCGGGTCAGTGGTGGACGGGCAATGGCACGACCTGGACCCAGGGTACTTCCGCGCCCAACCTGTTTGCCCCGGTGATCGGTTCCTACGTCACCATCGCCCAACCCGGCATGTTGCGCGAACTCCAGTTCGTGGACACCGGAGCCTGGGTGGTGCCCGCCAGTGGCGCGAATGTGGTGCCGGTGGTGGCCAACGGTCAGGTGTATGTGGCGACCAGCAATGCGCTCACGATCTGGGGCCTGGAAGGTGAACCTGCCGTCGAGGCG
>CAITLJ010000077.1 GCA_903893215.1 uncultured Ferrovum sp.
CTGCGCGTCGAGTTGCGCGCGATGCGCACGGACATGGTTGTCAAAGAGCAGCTTGGAATAGCCGTACACGTTGAGCGGAGCTTCGAATTCGGGCGCTTCGCAAAAGGTGGTGCCGGCGCCGTAAACCGCTGCCGACGAGGCGTAGATCAGCGGCACATCATGGGCCTGGGCATACCCCAGCAACGCCACCGAGTAACGGTAATTGTTTTCCATCATGTAGCGACCGTCGTGCTCCATGGTGTCGGAGCAGGCCCCCTGATGACTGATCACGTCGATCTCGCCGTCGAAGGCATCATTCTCGATCAGGCGCAGGAATTCCTGCTTGTCCATGTAATCGACAATCCGGCAATCGACCAGATTGCGGAACTTGTCGCCGCGCGACAGGTTGTCCACGGCGATCACGCGGTCCACGCCACGCGCATTGAGCGCCTTGATGATGTTGGAGCCGATGAAGCCGGCCCCGCCGGTCACGATGCTGTACATGATGCGAGAGTGTCCTTGTGAAGTTCAGTGCAGCCCGAGCTGCTCCAGTTCGCGAACCAGCTCGGCCGCAGTGACCGTGGCAGTGCCCAGTTTGCCAACCACCACCCCGGCCGCCAGATTGGCCACGCGCATGGCCAGCGGCAGGTCGGCGCCACTGGCGAGCATGACACCAAGCGCAGCAATCACTGTGTCACCAGCGCCGCTCACATCAAATACCTCGCGTGCCAGCGCCGCCTCATGCACCACGCCATTGGCACGGAACAGGGTCATGCCCTCCTCGCTGCGGGTGACCAGCAAGGCGTCCAGGCCCAGCTTCTGGCGCAGCGCCTCGGCCTTGACGGTCAACTCGGCTTCATCTTTCCAGCTGCCGGCAACCTGGCGGAACTCGCTGCGATTGGGCGTGAGCAGGGTGGCCCCGGCATAGCGTGCGTAATCATCACCTTTGGGGTCGACCAGCACCGGTTTGCCGGCCGCCCGGCAAGCATCGATCATCTGGCGGATATGGACCAGCCCGCCCTTGCCGTAGTCCGACAGGATCACCACGTCGACATCGGCCAGCAGGGTCAGAAACGCCTGCAACTGCGAAGCCAGCACCTCGTGGGTGGGCGTGTTTTCGAAGTCGATGCGCAGCAGTTGCTGCTGACGCCCCACCACGCGCAGCTTCACGGTGGTGGAAAATTCCGGGTCGGTATGCAGACGGGTTTCGACGTGCTCGGTGGCCAGCAGCCGAGCCAACGAGTGGCCGGCTTCGTCTTCCCCCACCACCGAGACCAGGTGGCTCCACGCACCGAGCGCCGCCACACCGCGCGCCACGTTGGCCGCACCACCCGGGCGCTCCTCGGTGCGCTGGACATGGACCACGGGCACTGGCGCCTCGGGCGAGATGCGATTGACCTCACCAAACCAGTAACGGTCCAGCATCACGTCACCTGCCACCAGCACGCGCGCCTCACCAAAGCGGCTGACCACCGCCTGCGCGACCTTGGGTGGCAGCGGGGCAATCGGTGCACTCACAGCCGACCGATGCCGTAGTAAGTCAGCCCGGCCGCGCGCACGGTGGCAGGTTCGTACAGGTTGCGGCCGTCAAAGATCACGCCGGCGCGCAGCACGGTCTTGAGGGTATCAAAATCGGGACTGCGGAAAGCCTTCCATTCGGTGACCACGACCAGCGCATCCGCCCCGTGCACGGCATCCATGGCGGTGGCGGCCAAGCCCAGCGCACGCATGTCGGGATACAGCCGGCGCGCCTCTTCCATCGCCACCGGGTCGTAACCCACCACTTCGGCGCCGCGCGCGCGCAGGCCCTCGATCAGCACCCGCGACGGGGCCTCGCGCATGTCATCCGTATTGGGCTTGAACGCCAGGCCCCACAGCGCAAAGCGCATACCGGCCAGGTCTTCCCCGAAATGGCGCACGATCTTGTGCAGCAGCACTTCCTTCTGATGGTCGTTGACCTCTTCTACGGCACTGAGGATGCGCAACTGCATGCCCCCCTCCTGACCGGTGCGCATCAGTGCTTTCACGTCCTTGGGAAAACAGGAACCACCGTAGCCGCAACCCGGATAGAGAAACTGGTAGCCGATGCGCGGATCGCTGCCAATACCGTGACGTACATGCTCGATGTCGGCGCCCAGACGCTCGGCCAGCAGCGCGAGTTCGTTCATGAACGAAATGCGGGTGGCCAGCATGGCATTGGCGGCGTACTTGGTCAGTTCGGCCGACTTCACGTCCATCACGATCAGGCGCTCGTGATTACGCTGGAACGGCGCGTAAAGCGCGCGCATGGTCTTGATGGCATCTTCATCGTCCGCGCCGATCACGATGCGGTCGGGGCGCATGAAGTCTTCCACTGCCGCGCCTTCCTTGAGAAATTCCGGGTTGGAGACCACTGAATAGGGAATCTGCACCCCGCGGGCGGCCAGTTCCTCGGCAATCGCCGCTCGCACCCGGTCGGCAGTGCCCACCGGCACGGTAGACTTGTCGATCACCACCTTGCCGGCCTGCATGTGCTGACCAATGCTGCGTGCCGCAGCCACCACATGCTTGAGATCGGCCGAACCGTCCTCGTCCGGGGGCGTGCCCACCGCAATGAACTGCACCTTGCCAAATGCCACGCTCTCGGCGACATCGGTAGTGAAGTGCAGGCGCCCGGCCTGCACGTTACGACGCACCATGTCTTCCAGGCCCGGTTCATGAATCGGGATAGCGCCAGACTTGAGGATGCGGATTTTTTCCGGATTCAGGTCAAGACACAACACGTCGTTGCCGACCTCGGCGAGGCACGCTCCGCTGACCAGGCCAACATACCCGGTGCCGATAATGGAAATTTTCATGGATGAACAATGGAATCAAAAATGGAGTGAAGCGCCGCAGCCGGGTCGGCGGCCTGGGTCACCGGGCGACCGATCACCAGGTAGGTGGCGCCCTGCTGCAGCGCGTCGTATGGCGTCAGGATACGCACCTGATCGTCGACTGCGCTACCTGCTGGCCGGATGCCGGGGGTGACCAAGGCAAAGCCGGCACCCAGCGCCTGCCTCAGCACCGGGGCTTCCACAGCAGAACACACCACGCCGTCCAGACCACACTGCTGCGCCAGCCGCGCCAGCCGCTCCACCGATGTCGCAATCGGCCCCTGCATGCCGATGCGCGGCAGGTCGTGCTCGGCCAGGCTGGTGAGCACCGTGATGCCGATCAGCAGGGGGGGAAGCGAAACGCTGTCCACTGCGCGGCGGGCTGCCTGCAGCATGGCCTCGCCACCGGCCGCATGCACATCCACCATCCATACACCAAGACTGGCCGCCACGCGGCAGGCCGCCGCCACGGTATTCGGAATATCGTGAAACTTGAGGTCGAGGAACACTTCAAAGCCCCTGACCTGCAGGGCTTCAACCACCGCCGGACCGGCGGCGGTAAACAGTTCCTTGCCCACTTTTACGCGGCAGCGGGCAGGATCGAGGCGATCGGCCATGGCAAGTGCTTCGGCCTGCGTGGCGCTGTCCAGCGCCACAATGATCGGGGATTTCATGCGCAGAAGGGACTCACATGGAGGGCGTCTGTGACAGATCATCGATCTCCACATGGCGCCGGGGCGGATAGGACTCCCACTGGCCGCAGGCAGGACAATGCCAGTGGAACTTGCGTGCCTTGAAGCCACAGGAACGGCAGAGAAATACCGACTGACGGCTGACCTGGCGCTGCAGCAGGCTGCGCATCAGTTCGACATCGGTGCGCTCATCGCCGCGCAGAAACAGCTCGCTCTGATCGGCGGGCACCAGCAGCCGTGCTTCCAGGTATTTTTCCAGCGCCGGCAGGCTTGGCGTGCGGTGCAATTCATTACGCACCAGGCTCAGCGCCGCCGCGGGCCCCTGCAGGTCGACGGTGGCCTGGTAGACCTGCGCCAGCAGGTCGAGGCCAGGATACCGCTCCAGCCAGGCCTGGATCAGACGTAAACCGTCCTGGGCGTGGTCGAGCTGACGATGCGCTTCCATCACCAGGCCAGCGACGAGAAACAGGTAGTCGGCATTCTGTTGTTCCACCCGTGACCACAGATCGATCGCTGCGCGATGATGGCCTTCGCGGGCACGCCATTCCCCCTGCAGAATCGATGCGCGCACGCAGCGCCGGTTGGCCTGCAGGGCCTCGGCAATCTTGCGGTCGGCTTCGTTTTCACGCCCCTGCACATAATCCAGCGCAGCCACTTCGCACAGATAGTTGGCAATTTCGCGTTCGGGCGCATCGATGCCGGGCCGGCCCGCCATGGCACGTGCGGTGGCAATGGCTTTGTCCCAGTTCTTTTCGGCAACGTAGATTTCACGCAGAAAACGCAGCGCAGATTCCTGGTACTCGGTGCCGCGCAACTCCTCCAGCAGGGTTTCGGCACGGTCGAGCAGTCCCGCTTTCAAATAATCCTGCGCCAGTTCATGGACCGCCGCCAGGCGTTGGTCGCTGCCAAGGTCGCTGCGGTCAACCAGGGCCTGATGCATGCGGGTGGCGCGATCCAGCTCGCCGCGCCGACGAAACAGGCTGCCCAAGGCAAAGTGCAGCTCGGTGGTCTGCTGGTGGCTGCGGGCCACCTCGGTGAAGGCTTCGATAGCCTGGTCCGGCTGCTCGTTGAGCAGAAAGTTGAGCCCCTTGAAATAGGCGGCAGGCAGGGTACGCGATTCGGTCAGCAACTGACGGATATCGAGCCGGGCGGCCACCCACCCCAAGGCAAAAAACAGGGGCAGTACAAGCAGCCAGTAAAATTGGAATTCCACGGGAATCAGATACCTGCGTCATCAGGAGGCGCCGACGGGCGGGCAGGCACCGGGGCACGCGAGGTGTAGGCAAGAGAGGCCGCTTCGACCGGAGAAGGCACCGCGCCAACCGGGGCAAGCGCGTTGTCCCGATCGGGCGATTGCCGTAATGCATATGTCAGACGCACTGTGACCAGTGCCCCTAGCAGTGTGCCGATACTGAATACCACCAGCAGGACAAGCGCCATGGGCGCCTGCCATTCGAGACCGAACAGGCCCCGGACGTGCACGGAATCCAGATTGTGGGTTGCCAGCCCCAGCAACACCAGGAACAGCAGAATGCGCACAACCCAGATCAGATAGGCCATTCGAAAATGTACCCCGGAAAGACTACTTGTGGTGGTCGACCCGGTCGCGCAGTTCCTTGCCGGCCTTGAAATGCGGAACGTATTTTTCGGCCACCTGCACCTTTTCGCCGGTCTTGGGATTGCGCCCAAGACGCGGCGGCCGGTGATTCAGGCCGAAGCTACCGAACCCGCGGATCTCGATACGTTCCCCGTCAACCAGACTTTGCGTCATGGCATCAAGGATCGTCTTGACCGCAAGTTCGGTGTCCTTGGCCACCAACTGGGGATAGCGGGTGGCCAGCAGACCTATCAGCTCGGACTTCGTCATGTTCTGGCGTGTGCTTATTTGTTGTCCGAGTTCATCTTGGCCTTGAGCAAGGCGCCCAGGCTGGTCAGACCGGCGCTGGAGGGTGCTTCGTTCTGCACGCGCTGGACAGCAGCCGTTTCTTCCACCATGTCTTTCTGCTTGATCGACAGGTTGATGCTGCGGTTCTTGCGGTCGACGTTCAGCACCACGGCCTCGATCTCGTCACCTTCGCGCAGATGCTTGGTGATGTCTTCGACACGGTCACGACTGACTTCGGAGGCACGCAGGTAGGATTCGACCTCGCCTTCCAGCATGACCACGGCACCCTTCGGATCAATCGTCTTGACCACGCCCTTGACCAGGCTGCCCTTGTCGTTGACGGCCACGAAATTGCTGAACGGGTCGCCAGCCATCTGCTTGATGCCAAGCGAGATACGCTCGCGGTCGACGTCGATCGACAGCACCACGGCTTCGACTTCATCGCCCTTCTTGTAGTTGTGCACGGCCTCTTCGCCCGCCTGGTGCCAGGACAGGTCGGACAGGTGCACCAGACCATCGATGCCGCCCTGCAGACCCAGGAATACACCGAAGTCGGTGATCGACTTGATCTGACCCGACACCTTGTCGCCCTTGTTGAAGCTCATCGAGAACTCTTCCCAGGGGTTGGCACGGCACTGCTTCATGCCCAGCGAAATGCGGCGACGCTCTTCGTCGATTTCGAGGATCATCACCTCGACTTCGTCGCCCAGCTGCACCACCTTGGACGGATGCACGTTCTTGTTGGTCCAGTCCATTTCCGAAACGTGCACCAGGCCTTCGATGCCCTGCTCGATTTCGACGAACGCGCCGTAGTCGGTCAAGTTGGTCACGCGGCCAAACAGGCGCGTGCGTTCCGGATAACGGCGCGAGAGGCCCACCCAGGGATCTTCGCCCAGCTGCTTGAGACCCAGCGAGACACGGTTCTTTTCCTGATCAAACTTGAGCACCTTGGCTTCGACTTCGTCGCCCACATTGAGCACTTCGGTCGGGTGCTTGACGCGGCGCCAGGCCAGGTCGGTGATATGCAGCAGGCCATCGATGCCGCCCAGGTCGACGAACGCGCCGTAGTCGGTGATGTTCTTGACCACGCCCTTGACCACCGCGCCTTCGCGCAGGGTTTCGAGCAGGGTGGCGCGCTCGGCACCGGCGGACGCTTCCAGCACGGCACGGCGGGACACCACCACGTTGTTACGCTTGCGGTCGAGCTTGATGACCTTGAATTCCATCTCCTTGCCTTCGTAAGGAGTGGTGTCCTTGACCGGACGGATATCGACCAGCGAACCCGGCAGGAAGGCACGGATGCCGTTCACCATGACGGTCAGACCGCCCTTGACCTTGCCGCTGATCACGCCCTGTACCAGGCTGTTCTTCTCGAGCGCTTCATCCAGATCGAGCCAGGCGGCCAGCCGCTTGGCCTTCTCGCGCGACAGGCGCGTGGAGCCATAGCCATCTTCGACGGCGTCGATGGCGACCTTGACGAAGTCGCCGACGGCGACTTCCAG
>CAITLJ010000078.1 GCA_903893215.1 uncultured Ferrovum sp.
ATGCTGGTCCATCTGGGCAGCTTCGACCGCAATTTCCACGCTGCGGGAGCGCATGTCCTGCACCAGCGTGGCGATCTTGCCCAGGGCCCGGTTGAGCATGGCGCGCCAGCCGGTGCTGCTGCCCAGGGTGTCGAATTGCACGCGCAGGGCACTCGCGCCGTCGGCAATACCAGCCAGATGTTGCGTCAATCCGGTATCTTCGCGGGATGTCGTGCGGCGATATACGCGCCACAAGGCCAGATGGCAAAGTGCCAGCAGCACCGCCAGCGCCAGCGCCACTGCGGCCGGTCGGATCAGCGCCCAGGCCCCGGCGGCTTGCAGCACCAGATTGAGGCCGGACAGGATGCTGAGCACGATCAGGAGAGGGAAGACAGGCATGCTGAATCCAGAATGAATGGCAGGTGTATTCCGTTAGCGGCACGGCGATGCGCGTCCTTAAGTCCCTATTTCAATTCCTTGCGTGGATATATTCATGAGTTTTTCTTGGTTGCGAACCCGGCTTGCACCCCGCATGGTGATCTGCAGTGTGTTGCTGGCGGGGCTGCTGACGGGGCCCGGCGTCATGGCCAGTCCGGTAGAGCGTGGTTTTCCTTTCAGCGCCAGGCGATTGATATATCCGCAGGATGAGCTGGAGTGGTGCGCGCCACTCGTTGCCGGGCAATTGCTGCATTACCGCTACAGCGCCTCGGACCGCCTGGGCTTCAGCCTGCACTACCACCTGCACGAGGACGGCGCCACGCTGCTGCGCAAGGACGAAATCCGCAGCGACGAGGGCGAATTCCGCGCCACGTTCACTGCGGAATATTGCCTGCGTTGGCAGAACTACGAGGATCACAGCCTGCGCGTCGAATTCGACCTGCGTTGAGCCGGCAGTACCTCAGCCCTGCAGGCGCGCCGCCGTGGCCTGGATCGTGGTCCAGGCGGCCTCGACATGGCGCGGTTCGGTGCGCGTAGCCCCCACCGCCAGGCGCAGCACATACACGTCATTCAGCACCGTGTGACTGAGATAGATCTGGCCGTCTGCGTTGAGCTGCGCAAGCAGCCGCGCATTGAAGGCGTTGCCCGCGCGGTGGCGAAAGCACACCAGGCTGAAGTGGACCGGGGCGAGCAACTCAAACTGGTCGCTGGCCTGCACCTGGGCGCCAAACCAGCGCGCCATGGCGACATGATCGCGCAGCAGCGCTCGCAGTTGCTGCGCACCATACCAACGCAGCACAAACCAGAGTTTCAGTGCGCGAAAGCGCCGGCCCAGCGGCACCTGCCAGTCGCGGTAATCGATCACCGCGCCGCTGCTGCTGGCTTGGGTGCGCAGGTATTCCGGCAGGATGCCCAGTGCGCCGGTGAGTGCCGCGCGGTCGGCCACATAAAAGCAGTTGCAGTCGAAATTGGTGAACAGCCACTTGTGCGGGTTGAAGGTATAGCTGTCGGCCTGGGCCAGGCCCGCAAAATGCGGCTGGAATTCCTCGCACAGGGCAATGTTGCCAGCCATGGCAGCATCCACATGCAGCCAGATGCCATGCGCCAGACACAGCGTCGCCAGTTCGGCGACCGGATCGACGGCCATCGAGGACGTGGTGCCGATGGTCACGCTGCAGAAGAAGGGCTGCAGCCCGGCAGCCAGGTCGGCCTCGATGGCGCGCTGCAGGGTAACGGCAGGCAGGGTGAACGCGGCATCGGTGGGCAGCACACGCAGCCGGGCATCGCCAAGCCCGGCGATCCGCGCAGCCTTGCGCACCGAGGAGTGCGCCTGGTCGGAAGTGTAGGCCACCAGCGTGGGATGGGCGGGCGCGCCCAGGCGGTTGCCGGCACCGGCGGTGGCGCGTTCGCGCGCCGCCAGCAGCGCGCACAGCGTGGCGCTGCTGGCCGAATCGAGCAGCACGCCGCCGCCGGCACCGCTGCTGTGAAACTTGGGTGGCAAGCGGCTGAGGGTGGCCAGCCAATCCAGCACATGCGTTTCCAGTTCGGTGCAGGCCGGGCTGGTGGCCCACAGCATGCCTTGCACGCCAAGACCGGCAGCCAGCAGTTCGCCCAGGATCGAGGGGCCGCTGGTGTTGGCCGGAAAGTAGGCGAAGAACCCCGGCGCCTGCCAATGGGTCAGTCCCGGTACGATCAACCGGTCGACGTCCGCCAGGATGGTCGCGAAATCCTCGCCCAGTTCGGGTGCCGCCGCTGGCAGCGCGGCACGCAGTTCTCCGGGCTGCGCGCGGGATTGCACCGGCAAGTTCTCCACGCGCGCCGGGTAGTCGGCCAGCCAGTCCACCAGGGCATGACCCCAGCGGCGGAACTCTTCCGGAGGCATGTCACGGCGTAGGGTGGCGTCGGGCTGCCGGCCATCTGACGCAGAGGTGTCGGCAGGGGTGTCGGTATCGGCGGCGGCAGCGGCAGTGGCAGCGGCAGCGGCAGCGTCTGGGCGGGGGGCGGACATGCGCGGTTCCAGTATTGCAAAGCCTGACACTGTAGGGGAAAACCCTTGGCCGGGGTTGGCGCGCGCCATCAGAATGTTTACTTTTTTATACTTGCAGCTCTCGCCGTACGTATTAAGATTCAGCATCTGATTCAAGCCGAGTTTCCTCATGTCGTCGATTCGCCACTGCGCGCCCGTTGCACTCCTGCTCCTGTCCCTGTCCGGCGTGCTGCACGAAACCGTGCGGGCGGACGGTGTGCCGCCTGCAGACCCGGCTGGCATGGCCATGGCCGACCATGCCAGCATGGCGCCGGGCATGAACATGGGGGGCAATGGCGGGCAGGGGCGTAACAAGACGCGCGAGCGCGTGGTCAAGCTCACCATACCGGCGCAGGCCCTGGTGCGCGAAGACGGCAAGGCCGTGGTGTTCGACAAGGAACTCGATGACGGCCGCCCGGTGGTGGTCAACTTCATTTACACCACCTGCTTTGGCATCTGCCCGATCAGCAGTCAGACCTTTGCGCAGCTGCAGGGCAAGCTGGGCGCAGACGCACGCAAGGTGCATCTGGTGTCGGTATCCATTGATCCGGAGGAAGACACCCCCTCAGTACTGCAGAAATATGGGCAAAAATACGGGGCTGGCAAAGGCTGGAATCACTACACCGGCACGCTGGAGGCCAGCATCGCGGTGCAGAAGGCGTTTGAAGTCTACAAGGGCGACAAGATGAATCACGATCCGGTCACCCTGATGCGCAGCGCACCGGGCAAGCCCTGGGTGCGGATTGACGGTTTTGCGACCGCCGACGAACTGCTGCACACCCTCAAGCGCTTGCAGTCGGCTGGCTGAGCAGATGGACGACGCGCCGGGCAGTGACCCCGTCACGGTGCCCGTGGCGAAACCCAGCAAGGCGGTGGGGGCAATCAAGCGTCGCGCCACGGTGCCTGACCCTGCGCTGCCGCGCGTGCCAACGCATCTTGAGCTGACCGATGACCTGCAGCGTCTGGGCGATGAGTTCCGGCTGGTGGAGCAGGCCAAGCTGGAATGGGAAATCACGGCCGACTCGCTGCCGCAGTTGGTGCTGATCGTTGACGAAAAGCTCACCGTATTGCGCGTCAACCGCACGCTGGAGCGCTGGGCGCTGGGCGTGGTCCGCGAGGTGTTGGGTCGTTCGCTGCATGCCGTGGTGCATCCTGGCTGCTACCGGCGCAATTGCGAAGTGCAGCAATTTGGCCGGCGCTGGCTGGCCAGCGGGCCCGATGAATCTCCGCCACCCAGCGAAGCGATGGATTCGCGCCTGCACCGTTACCTGCGGCTGGAAGGCTACCGCATGCCGCTGGCCGATGCCACGCGCCCGCCGGTGCCCGGCCTGCCAAAGCCGGGTGGACGGCGGCATGACCGTCAGCCGCACTTGCTGGTGGTGCTGACCGACGTCACCGAACTCAAGCAGGCAGAAGACCTGCGCACCCGCATTGCGGTTGAACTCGAGCGCCGGGTTGGCCAGCGCACCGAGGAGCTGCTGCAAAGCAATCAGGAATTGATGCGCGTGGTGGTAGAGCGCGAGGAGGCGGCGCTGGCGCTTCGTGAATCGCAGGGCGAATCGCGTCTGCTGTCATCACAACTGCAAAGCGCACAGGAACGCGAGCGCAAGCGCATCGCCGTGGAACTGCACGATTCGGTCAACCAGTCGCTGTCGGCGATCAAGTTTGCAATCGGCCATGCCACCCAGATTGCCCAGCGTGGTCAGGCAGACGCCGCCATGTCGATGCTCGATGCCCTCGTGCCAATGGTGCAGGCCACCATGGAAGAAGTGCGGCGCATTTCCATGGACTTGCGACCACGCTCGCTGGATGACTTTGGCATCATCAGCACCCTGTGCTGGTTTGCCCGCGAATTCAGCAGCGTATACAAAGGCGTGGATATCCGCGCCAACATGCGTGCCGAAGAACCTGAGATTGCCGAGGGACTGCGTACGGCCATTTTTCGCATCACTCAGGAGGCGGTGAACAACGCCGTGCGGCACGGACGCTCAACGCGCGTCGAAATCAGCCTGACCGCGCATCCGGACACCATCGAACTGCAGATCCAGGACAACGGTCTCGGGTTTTCGGTGGACGAGGCAGTGGCGCACAAGCGCATGGACGGCGGTGTCGGGCTGGGCAGCATGCGCGAGCGGGCAGAGTTTTCGGGGGCCAGCTTCCAGATCCGTTCCGAGCTGTTCAAGGGAACGGTGGTGGTGGTGCAGTGGCCCCGGCACGGCTTGACGCCGGACTGATGCCGGGTTGACCCGGGCTGGTTAAAGCCCGGACTGACCTCAGTTGCCCACCAAGCCCTTGCTGATCGCCAACTGGGTGAGCGCCGACACATTGTGCAGGTCGAGTTTCTTCATCAGGTTGGAGCGGTGCTTTTCAACCGTTTTGATGCTGAGGCACAGGTAGCCCGCCATTTCCTTGCTGGTATACCCCTCGGCGATCAGCTTGAGAATTTCGCGTTCACGCGCGGTCAGCAGGTCCCATTGACTGCGCTGGCGGGGGTCCTTGCTGCCGTCGAGGAAGCCGTTGATCACGTGTTCGGAGATGGCCGGTGACAGGTAGCTCTTGCCATTCAGCACCGACTTCACCCCCAGCATCAGTTCCTGCGAGGTGGCGTCCTTCAGCACGTAACCGTTGGCCCCGGCCGTGAGCGCCTCGCGGATGTACTCCTCGGTCTTGTGTGCGGTGAGCACCAGCACTTTCACGTCCGGGTAGCGACGGCGGATTTCGCCGATGGCCGAAATGCCGTTGGTCCCGGGCATGTTGAGGTCCATCAGCACGATGTGGGGGTTGAACTGACCGACCGCCCGCACGGCATCCTTGCCGTTGTCTGCCTCTGCCACCACTTCCAGTTCGGGATCGGATGTCAGCAAGGCTTTCAGGCCGGCGCGCAGGATGGTGTGATCCTCTGCGATCAACACCCGCATCTTGTCTTCCATGGTCATATATTTAGATTAGCTAAGTACTGAATCATAGTAGATGTTTTTCATCAATCTCGCCCATACACCGCAGCCCGGTTTTCGTCCGGCCACGAAAGATTACATTTGCTCAAGGTAGTCAGAGCGTTTTAAGTTATTAAAACGCTTTATACGCTCGATCTGGCCGATTCGTGCGGGCCGACAGGTGGGTTGTCAGGGGATGGATTGCCCGCCGTCGCTGGCTGGCGGCTGCACGGCGGGCTGCAATGCGCCCGGAATGCCCGGGGAGCCCGCGGTGCCGCCCACCGGCGACTGCACGTAACCGCCCCCGGCATTGGTCGTCCGCTTGCTGTTGGCTGGCGGCACAAAGATGAAGGCCCAGTCGGCGTAGCGCGTCTTGCGGGTGAAGGCAATGTCGCTGGGACGGAAGTTTTCCTGTTTGATCGGGTGGTCTTCCGAAGCACTGCGAACGCCCACAATGCCGCCGCCAGCACCGATGATCGGCACCCAGTCGGCCTTGCCGGTGATCGGGTCGGGGTACAGGCGGCGCAGGTAGCGCCGCACCTGCTGAAAACGCGGATCGGAGAGCAGGTCTTCCAGCTTGGCCGGAAAGGGGCCGGCCCCGCCAACGGCGCCCGCGCCGGCTTGCAGCCCATTGCCACCGGCCACCGGCGCCACCCCCGGAATGCCCGCCGGGACGGCGTTGACACCGGCCTGCGCGTTCGGGTCATTGGGGATGTTGTTGCCCACCCCGCCTGTGCCACCGACGCCCGTTACACCGCCGCCCTGCACCGTCACGGCGGCCGGAACGCCCACGCCAACCGGATTGGCACCTGCGCCGCCACGGGTCTGACCAGCGCGCCAATACTGTTCGATGGCCTGGCGATACTGGTTGCCCACCCACAGCAGTTGCGCTTCTTTTTCACGCTGCATTTCCATGTGCCAGAGTTGGCCCACAATACCGAGCGACGTACCGATCAGCGCTACCGCAAACAGCAGCGCCAGATAGGTGAAGCCAGATTGCCGGCGCAACACGGCCTTACCAGTCGGTGTAGGGGGTGCCATCGAGTCCGATGCCCTGGGCACCGCTCTTCACGTCGAACACGCTGCCCGGTGTGCCGTCATCCGGTGCCACCACCACCCAGGTCTTGTTCGAGTGGCTGACCGGATCTTCCGGGATGGCGCGCAGGTAGTGCTTGGTGACCAGATCGTCGAGTGCGAGATCGGAGAGCACACGTCTGAA
>CAITLJ010000079.1 GCA_903893215.1 uncultured Ferrovum sp.
TGCTGAAGCGTTGGGTGTCCCGGGCCTGTGCCAGTTGTGCCATGTGCTCCAGAATCTCGCTCAGCCAGGGCTGGCCGGCGTGACGCAGCTGCGCATCGGCAATCAGCTGATCGATCAGCGTCCAGTGGCCGTGCGCTGCTGCCTCCCTTGCCTGCTGCAGCAGGTCGCTGGCGTCGAGTTCGGCCTTGCGTGCAGCCACCAGCGGGTCGGCCAGCACGACCGCAAAGGCCGCTGGCGGTAGCGCCGGAAGGTGGAGCGCCGTGTCGTGGAAAGCCAGCGGCAGTCCGTCCGGCGTGGTCGCACTTGCGGCCACCTTTAACAGGCTAAGCGGCGTGCCGGCGGCTAGCGCTGCAGACACCTGCAGTTCGACCACTACCCAAGCTTCGGCGCCATACGCCAGATCGGGCAGGGCAACTACCAGGAATCCGTCGCGCACCGCGCTGGGCAGGTCATTCAGCACCTGCAGGCGAACCCCTTCGGGTGCAGCCAGGGTGAGTTGCAGGCGGCCTGCGCAGCGCACGGCCTCCTGTAATGCGGCGCCGTCCATCGAACCGGAGCGGTCGATCACCAGTGCCACATTGGTGGTGGTGCGCGCTGCCGCCACAACCTCGGATGCATTGGGCGCCCTTACGCGCACCAGTGCGGTGACGGTTTGCGCCATGCCCTGCAAGAGGGCGGCTTTGAGCGGGGTGATCAGCAGGGCGGGTGTGACGGGTTCGGACATGGCGCCTCCAGGGATGTGCAGCATTGCGCTGAACGGGAATGCGCAGATTACCGACCCGCAGGCTCATGGCGTGAGCCTGCGCCTGGCCTGTTTTAGTCTGCGTCCGCGGCGGACTTGCCGGTGTGCCGACGCAACTGGCCGTGCTTGGTGGTGCGTCCATGCATGCGCTTGCGCCACATGCGGAAGGAGGACGGCTTGAGGCTTTGGCGCATCAGGTCGATCACGCCGCCCTCGTTCAGCCCGAATTGCTCGGCGATGGTCTCGAAGGGGACGCGATCCTGCCACGCCATCTCGATGATGCGGGAGAGGTCGCCGGCAGAAAATTTTGGAGGCGCAGACATGGCAGGAGAGCGTCGTGATCGGTAAGGCACCGCGCATCCTGTCAGCCGCCTCCTGCCGATGCAATACCTGCTTACAAGCAAAAGTGACGGTCCGTGCGCATGCAGGCGCAAAACTTGCTCTACTAACGGGCTGGTATCACTGGATTACACCCGCCATGAAGGCCCTGACTTCCCTTGCGCGATTCTGCTTCGCCGCCATCCCCCTGTGTGCGGTGGTGGCCTGTTCGCATGCGCAGCCCAAAGCCAACCAGTCCGAGGTGGATCGACTCGTGCGCCATGGCTACATCAGCGATGGCCGTTTCCAGATCAGCACCAGCATCGAACGCAGGCAGGTGGGAGACCGTAGGTTCGAGGTGGCGCTGACCACGCCGGACCAGGGGCAGCATTTGCCGGTGGTGATTTATCTGCCTGGGTTGGGCGAGGCTTGCACGGCCGGCAGCGCTTGGCGTGGCGCTTGGGCCCGTGCCGGCTATGCCGTGTTGTCGGTCCAGCCACTTCCAGAAGATCAGCATGTGCTGCGTGTCACAGATCCCAAGCAGCGCGATACTGCCGTGCTGGATGCGCGCGAACGCTATGGCAGCGCGGTGGCGCGCTTCCGCCTGGAGGCCTTGTCTGCGCTGGTCGATGCCTTGCTGGCACCTGGGCCGCAGACCGATCCCGAGTTGCAGCGCCTGGACCTGCGTCACGTGGCTGTCGCCGGCTATGATCTGGGCGCCTGGTCGGCCATGCTGCTCGCAGGGGAACGGCCGCGTAACGACTGGGTGGCGCCGCATTTTGCCTTGCCGATCGCCGCGGTGTTGGCGATCAGTCCTTACGCCGATTTTTCGGGCAGCGCCTTTGGGGTGCGCTATCAGCCGATTACGGCGCCCGTGATGTCGGTGACTGGTGATGGTGATATCGATACGGCTGGCGTGGTGTCGAATGCCGGCCTGCGCCGTGCGCCTTTTGAGCACCTTTTGGTTCATGGTTCAGCGCTGTTGTGGCTGAGCAGCGCGCCGCACAGCGTGCTGGCGGGCGCTGACAGCGAAGACACTCGGCTAGAGGACACGCAGGAGCCGTCACACAAGGACATGGCCCAGCTTCAGCGTCAGGGCGGTGGCGGTGGCGGTGGCGATGGGCGCCGCAGTCGTGGGGCCGGCGGCGACGGCGGGCCGGGGGGACGCACAGGTCCCCGTCCTGCGGATGCAGTTCGCGCGCCGACAGATAATCGGCTGTCGGCCACCGATCGTGCCATCGACGTGGCCTTGGTTCAGTCGGTCACAGTGGCCTTTCTCGATGCGCACCTGAAGATGGATATCACCGCCCAGAGCTGGCTGGACCAAGACCTGCAAGGCTGGCTTGGGTCGCGCGCAATCTGGTCGCAACGATGAGCTGGCGCTCGCTGCGTGCGGTCGGGAGGCGCGCTGACCCGGACACACAAATCTGTCTGGCGGTATCATCGCGCCTTGCCGCGCAGCCAGAGTTGTTCACCATGGACCAGTCAGAAACCGTTGCCGTACTCGACTTTGAGACGACCGGCATGTCACCCGCCCTCGGCGCGCGTCCCACCGAAATTGCCATCGCGCTGGTGCGCTCCGGTGCGATCGTCGACCGGTTTCAGAGCCTGATGAATCCGGGCTGCCGCATTCCAGCCGAGATCACTGCACTCACCGGTATCACCAATGCCATGGTGGCCAAGGCGCCCCCGGTGGCCGAGGTGATGCAGCAGGCTGCGCATTTTGTAGGCACGCACTGCCTGGTGGCGCACAACGCGGCTTTTGATAGCAAATTCTGGCTGGCCGAACTGCCCCGCACGCCGGCAGGTGCGCATTGGCCGGACTTTGCCTGCACCGTATTGCTGTCACGCCGTCTGCAGCCCGAGCAGCGTAGCCACCGCCTGGGCGCGCTGGCGCAGGCGCTGGGCTTGCCGATCACTGGCCGCGCGCACCGGGCCATGGTGGATGTGGAGATGACCTGCCACCTTTGGTTGCATCTGCAGGCGCGGGCGCGCCGCCTGGCCGGCGTCGATGCGATCACGCACGCCATGCTGACCGAAGTGCAACGGGTGCCGCGTCAGCGCACGGCAGCCATGTTGCAGGCACTGGCACTGGCGCTGGGCCCCGGAGCGGCGCACCCGACAGTCACAGCGGGATGACCTTGGCCGTGCCGGCGAACACGGGTCTGCTGAGGATCTTGTAGCCGTCGGCATCAAAGCCCGCTGCCACCTGATCGAGGGCGCGGGCGGCCTCCAGCGTGGCGGCCTTGCCCAGGTAGCACCAGTTGCGGACTACCAGGTAGTCGGTCTGGTCTGCATCCTGTTCCAGGATGGCTACGGCGCCGGGATAGGGCCAGACCGCCAGCGCCATCTGCGCCAGCGCATGCTGCAGGCGCGCGGCATGTTCGGCGGCGCTTTCCTGCTTGCAACAGGCACCGGCGCACTTGTTCACACTGGCACGGAAACAGGCACGTCCGGGGGGCAGACGCTCGAGCCCCAGCAGGCCCAGGCAAAGACGATACTCGTCTGCCAGTTGCTTCAGCCCGGTTTCGGCAGCGCGAGGTCCACGAAACAGGCCATACAGGTTGGGTTCGGTGGCGAAGTTCACCTGATCGGTCGACACGATGCGCACGCCCGGGCCGTCCAGTTGCAGCGCGCACAGGCCACGGGTGTAGCGCAGGCGTTGGTTGGTGAGCGGTTGCTGTGCCTTGATCAATTGCGCTTCGAGCAGCAGCGCACCGATTTCGCCCGCGGTACGGATGTGCGAGATGCGCCTGGTTTGCCGCAGCAGCCGCGCCTCGTCCGGATTGCGCAGATGCGACAGCACCCGGTTGCGGATCTGCACACTCTTGCCGATGTAAAGCGGCCATTCGCTTTCACCGTGGAACAGGTACACGCCCGGGCTTTGCGGCAGCTCGTCGATCAGCGCACGCAGGTGATCCGGGTACACGTACAGTGCCCCTTGATCAAGGATTGTGCGTTTACGGGCCGCGCCGGTGCGGCTGGGAGGACGGGTGGGTGTTCGTTTACGCGAAGGGGCGGGCATGCAACAGCAGACTGGTTTCTGCGCCGATGGTTCAGACGCCGCAGGCGGCGAAGCGTCTGGCCGCCGTCAGAAGCCCCAGCCCAGCCCGACGCGGACTACCGGATACAGACGCAGTTTGTCTGCCTGGTCCTGCAGGCGTGCCCGTTCGGCATCGACACTGGTGCCGGAGGCAAGCGCTGCCGTGATCAGTCCCTGAGAGGCGGTCAACGACACCGAGGGACGGCCGACGGCCACGCCGATATCACTCGTGAAGCTCAACCCGGTGCCTTGGGCGCTATGGCCCCAGCCGATGCCCACATACGGGCGTACAGCAGGAAACTTGATGCTGGCGTCCAGCGTCTGCCCCAGCGCCGTGACCGTGACGCCATTCAGGGTGAATGTACCTGTGCTGGTGCCGTCGGCGTGTCCCTGAAAGTAGCTGTTGCCAAGCAGCGTGCCGGCGGTCACACGGAAGCCCCCGGCGAAGGGATGGTAATCACCCAGCAGGGCGAGGTCGGCCAGATGCAGGTTGCCATGATACGTGGCGTTGGAATCGCTGGTGTCGCGCGACAGTGACAGCGCATTGAGATCGACCCGCACGCCAAAGCTGGGGGTGTAGTTTTGTTCCACCCCGACCATCAGTCCAGTGGTGCCAACGCCCACATAGGTATCGACCGCGAAGGCTGGTGACGCAAGCAAGGCAAGGGCAGGCAGCAGGGCAAGGGGGAAGACGCGCATGAGCGGAACCTGGGCAGGAAAATCGGTGAACAGGCGTATCACCTTACTGTCGACGGTAGCGGGATTCAATCCATTTCTATGTAGATCTGTAGGTAAAGAATGAACGCTAAAGTTTTACATAAGGATTAAGGCCGATTTCAATTCATCCTGTGCATGCACGGCGGGCCTGCTGCAGGGGGGGCTTGCCATGGCATGATGCGTGCCATGAACCTGACGCTCCCGCCCTGCGGCCCTTGAAGACGATGCCTGTTGCTGCGCCCGTCCCGGGGCCCTCTGCGTCCGCTACTCCCCTGTCCGGTGTTCCGGCTGGTGAATCGATTGCGTCGTCACTTTCGCGACAACCCTTACTGCAGGTGACGGATGTGCGCGCGTACCTGCGTGACCTGGGGGCAGCGCCCGAGCATGTGCAGCGTATCGTGCGCCTCTGGGTGCAGGGGCGTTCGCAATACAGCGGTCAGCGACCGCTCGATACGGTCCTGCCAGCCCGGGTGTGTGCTGCCTTGCCGGCGTTGGTCACGCAACTTGCAGCGCTGGTGCAAGTGCACTCGGAACATGCGGGTCAGGACGGTTCCGTGCGCCTGCTGTTGCGCCTGCAGGACGGCCAGACGATTGAAAGCGTCTGGTTGCCGCGCGAGGGCGTGTGCGTGTCCTCGCAGGTCGGTTGCGCGGTGGGTTGCGTATTCTGCATGACCGGGCGGGAGGGGCTGGTGCGCCATGTCGGTAGTGCTGAACTGGTCGCGCAGGTGGTGCTGGCGCGGCAACGCCGCCCGACCCGCAAGGTAGTGTTCATGGGGATGGGCGAGCCGGCCCACAATCTGGACAACGTGCTGGAAGCGATCCAGCTGCTTGGCACCCTCGGCGGTTTTGCGCACAAGAATCTGGTGTTCTCTACCGTGGGTGACCCGCGCGTGTTCGAGCGCTTGCCGCTTGGGCCGGTCAAACCCGCGCTGGCACTCTCGCTGCACACCACGCGCGCGGACCTGCGTGAACGGTTGTTGCCGAAGGCGCCGCGCCTCGGTCCGGAGGAACTGGTGGCGCTGGCAGAGCGCTATGCGCGCGCTACGGGTTACCCGATCCAGTACCAATGGACCCTGCTTGAAGGCATCAACGACACCGAGCAGGAAGTCGCGGGTATCGTACGTCTGCTGCGTGGCAAGCGGGCGTTGATGAACCTGATTCCCTACAACAGCGTGCCCGGACTCCCCTACGGCCGGCCAGCGCGCGAACGGGCCCTGGAGATGGCGCGCGCATTACATGCGCAAGGCATCGTGACGGCGCTGCGCGATTCCGCCGGGCAGGATGTGGATGGCGGCTGCGGGCAGCTCAGGGCACGCGCGCTGGGTTGAATGCCTGCTAGGGGGCGACCGGCAGCGCCTTTTGCTGAACCAAGCCTGACGTAAGCTGCATGCAGTTTTGCCGCACTGCGGCTTGACACTTGGCGAGCCCCTCGGTAGTGTCTGAAAGCGCTTTCAAATGATGCCAAAAAATTACCGTCCTTAAGCTGTGCGAGCCTGTTTGGGCAAGCTTTGGCGGACTTCAGAAAGCAGCGCAGCAGCGACAACAGATCGCGCCCGAACATGTAGCGAGGAGAAGCAGGATGAACAGGCTTGGCCAAGGAGTGATCGCGTCCGGAGTGCGCAGCGGTGGGTGGGCAGTGGCTGCCCTGAGCCTGTTGCTGTCTGCCTGTGGCGGGGGCGATGGGACGACCGGGCTGGCGGCCGGCAACGCCAGCGTCGCCAGTAGCAGTGGCGGCGGCGGTGCCACCGGAACGCAGTCATTGGCGTTGCGCGCGCTGCCTGCCATTTACCAGACCAGTGCCACCCAGGCGGTCAATTACAGTCCGTATCGCGCCGGTGGACCCGGCGTCGAAACACCTTCGGTGGCCAACATCCAGCAGGACCTGGGTTTGCTGAGCGCGGCCGGCTATACCCTGATCCGGTTGTTTGGCGCTGACACGGTATCCGAATCGGTGCTGCAAGTGGCTGCGGCAAACTACCCCAGCCTGAAATTTCATCAGGGCATTTACCTGGCCGGCATCGCACCGACCTCGCAGGCCACCTGCAGCAACTCCGCCAACGACACCCAGGTGCAGACCGGCATCCGGCTGGCGCAGACCTACACCAATGTGGTCGCCGTGAGCGTGGGTAACGAAACCGGCTTCTTCAGCCAGTACATGCCGATCAATTGCCTGGCCGGGTACATCACCACCACCAAGCATGCAGTGACCCAGCCGGTGACGGCGGACGATGATTACCGGTTTTATGCCGGCCTGCAGCCCAACAAGCCTGACACGATCCTGCCCTTGCTGGATTTCGTGTCCCTGCATACGTATCCCTTGAGCAATCAGGGGGCGTGGACTGGCTCGGTACCGACCACCGGCACCAATACCCAGCGCGCAAGTGCATTGATGCAGGGTGCGCTGGCCAATGCCCAGTCCACTTTTGCGGCGGCGACTGCGTACATCGCGGCGCATGGCGGCGCAGGCCTGCCGGTGATCATTGGGGAAACCGGCTGGAAAGCCACCCCGACCAACCCTTACATCACGGCATCCACCGGGTGTGCCGCAGCCAACGCGGCAGGCAGTGGCAATCCGCTGGAAGGGCAGGGCACCTGCACCAATGGGGTGATCGCCACCACGACCACGCGCGCCGCCACCCAGGACAATGCCCATTGGTACTTCGACCTGATCAATGGCTGGAGCACCGGCGGGGCGAGCACGGCGCCCAGGATTGTTTTTCATTTCGAGGCTTTCGACGAAAGCTGGAAAGGTATTGATGACGGCTGGGGTTTCTGGGACAAGAACCGCGCGCCGCGTCAGTTGTTGTGTTCGCTCTCCGGCGTAGCTTCCACGGTGAGCAGTTGTCCAGCCAGCGGCACCTACCCCAACGCCGCGTTCTGATCTGTTCCAGGGGGTGACCGCGCCAGCACGTGGCGGTCTTTTTTTTGCAGTGCATGAAAGCGCTTTCACACAAAAATAGACTGGAGGAGAAACAACATGCGGGTTTTTCGTATAATTTCATCAGGGTCGGCCGTCGCGGCGACCACCGCACTCATGCTATCTGCATGTGGTGGCGGTGGTACCACGCCTTCAACGGCGACTGCAACCGCTACCCCGGCGGCCCAATCGATCAGTTTTTCTGCGCCTTCCTCGCCGATGGTTGGTGGTGGTTCAGTCACGCTGTCGGGAACGTCGTCCTCCGCGTTGCCGGTGACGTACGTATCGAATACCACGAGCACCTGTACGGTGAGCGGTACCACACTGACGATCGTTGCCGATGGCCAGTGCACGCTGGTGGCAAGCCAGGCGGGCAATGCCAGTTATAGTGCGGCTACACCGGTCACAATCAGCTTCATGATCAACGGCCAGGCGCAGACCATCACCTTTGCGGCACCAACCCCACCGGCTGTTGGGGCAACCATCACGCTGGTGGCGACGGCCAGTTCCAGCCTGCCCGTCTCCTTCACCGCCTCACCCTCCAGTATCTGCAGTTTGAGCGGCAACGTACTGACCGCCGTTGCTGCGGGGGCTTGCACCATCACGGCCAGCCAGGCAGGCAACAGCCAGTATGCTGCCGCAACCTCGGTGCCACAGACCGTCACGATTGCAAATGCAGTTGCAACACCCACTCCGGTGGTGTTCTCTTCAGGTTTCACAGCAACCGCTAATCAGGGAGGCTTGGGGGGCGCAACGCTGGATGGCGGTGGATTTGGCGGTTACTCAGGCAGCGATCTCGACGGTTACTCTTGCTCGCCTGGCGTCCTCGCGACCAACGCCGGAGGCAGTAACGAATATTGCGCAGGTCAGGCATTTGCAGGCACCGGCCCAGCAACCAGTTCTGCTTACTATTTTTACCAGTCGTCCGTACCTCCGTCGGCCGAGTACATCGGTCTGTTCATTCAGGCACCAGGCGTCACGGCCATCAGCACCACGGCCGACACGGCCGGTGTGCAACTGACCAATCAGACCAGCATGTCCTTCACCTTCAACCCGAACCCGGAATGGCTCGCCCAGACCAATCACAATGCCATCGTGCTGCTCACCTTGGGCAAGCTTTATTCGGGTAACTGCCATATAAAGTTGCAATCGGTATTCACGCCCACGTCCGCCAATCCCACGCTTTACACGATTCCCCTGTCCTCGTTCATCGTGGGCCAGAATTGCGCCATTGGTTCACTGACCCCTACCTCGGTGGCCGCGGCGTTGGCTGCCTCGGGTGGCGGACCGTTGGTTCAGGTGGATTTTCAGGGGGATGGTGGCGGTGCGGCCATCACGCCGCCCACCACCACACAGGCCAGCAGCGCCAACTTTACCAATCCGGTTAATGGTGTTTACCCGACTACGGTCAACGTGACGGGTGCGATCACTTTCCAGTAAACAGCACTGAAGGTAACGGATGTCTGGAGGAGGGGCGCTGCGGCGCCCCTTTACCGTTTCATCGGGCTTGGAGGTGCGTCCTGTTAATCGGGCTGTATTTCTTGTGCCGCTGGTCTCTATCGTGTGACGCGCCCACCCACACCCACCGAGCGTGCAAATTCCAGCAGCGGCGCATGCCACGTCAGGGGCCGCCGGTTGAACATGAAATGGCCGTTGCCCGGTACGTCTTCCAGTTCAACAAAGCGGCCCTGGCCACCGGCTTGCTGGTAGCTGGCAAACCACTGCCGGGGCAGTAGATTGCCCCATAGATGGTCATTCCGGCTGTACAGCCACAGGCTGGGCAGGCGGGCCGAGGCTCCTAGTCCCCCGAAAGCGCGCGACACGGCATCGCTCGCGCAAGGATGGTCGGGCTGCGTGAAATCGCCACCATCGCCGCCCGCCACATTCACCACCCCCAGCACCCCGGGCTGGCTGCCGTTGCCGAGCGCCAGGGCACCGAGGGCACCAAACGACTCACCGAGCACCAGGCCATGGCGCACATCCACGGCGGGCCAGTGGCGTGCGAAGCCAAGCAGCTGGCGCACCTCGCTATGCATCGCAAGCAAGGGTCTGCGGTAATCCTTGGCGTCACAGTTGCCGGCAAATTCCACGTCCGGTCCGCCTGTCTGTCCGTAACCGATCCGTGTGGGGGTCAGCACAGCA
>CAITLJ010000080.1 GCA_903893215.1 uncultured Ferrovum sp.
AGCCCACAGGGCTTCAGTCTGCATGCTGGCATCCGCTGCTGGGCGGACCAGCGCCGCGGACTGGAACGCCTGTGCCGTTACATCACCCGTCCGGCCCTGTCGCACGAGCGGGTGGCGCCCAGCGCAAGGCGTATTCAGAGGAAGGGTACGCAGTCATCCTGCTCAGAACGCCAGGCGATAGGGGTGTCCGCGCAGGTGGGGCTTTGGACGGGCGCAGCCGTTCAGGCCGGATGCGGTCCGCGTATCCTGGCTCCAGGCTGAGGTGACGTCCCGGCAAAAACACCGTTTCAAATTCCTATGCTCAGGGCAATCGGTGATGCGACTAGGCGTAGGCGATGTCGGGCATGCCAGCCATGCCGATCAGGAGGCCGCCGATGATCAGCAGGACGATGACGATCCAAATCAAGGGAGGTGTCATTTTGAAGGTGCGAGGGGCGTTGGCGTGCTTCACGGCGGTTCTCCTGGGGCTGGGAAAGTGCCCGATGCATGGGCTTCTATCTGACAAAGCGGGATTCCCGGGCTGGAGAAACCATCACAGTGAAAATTCTTGGGGGGGCGGGACCGGGCAACCCTGTCCGCCTGATTCGATTGGCGGCAGGAAAGCGGCATTCGGACTTGCGCGTCCAGGGCCGGCATCACCGTGCACGGCATTCCGGCACCCTGCCTAAAGCAAGCCGCGCTCGGCAAACGAGGTGGCCCCGCCGTGGCCGACCACGAAATGATCGAGCATACGGATGTCCACCAGAGCGAGCGATTCGCGCAGAGCGTGCGGGCGATGGCCTGCGCGGACCCGAAAAAGCGTCGCAATTGTTGCGGCGTCATGATCGGTAGGGTCAGCTCGATGATGTTCGGGTCCCAGTGCCGAAAAATGACGGTTCGGGTGGTCTCCGCAAAAATGTCCGGCGGGTCTGTTGCGCCTTCCGGAGACTTGGGTATTTCAACCAGGTTGAGCGTGCGCAAGTGGCGAAAGAGCGCGGGTTCATCGGCTGCATCGTAACGCCAGAACACAGCGCGCTCGGTCATGCCGTCAATGCTGAGCAGGCGATCCAAGGCACGCCGATCGAGCTGCGCCAGTCTTGGCGCGGTGCGCACCACGGAGGCATTGTTACCGTATTCGAGATAGAGCGAGCGTGCCGGAATGCTGGCTTGTCGGAGCAGCTCGGGTAAGTTCGGGAATAGCGCTCCCTCCAGCACTACAAAAATGGGCGCCGGCCATTCAGCAAGCATCTCCGAAAGTGTCGGCACAGCCTCAGCTCAAGCCCATGAAGGGCGCCCCTGCTGCAGCCGCTTGCCGAGGACAGGGCGTCCCTGCAGGTGCCGCACCGACGGCCCCCAGGTCCCCGGTACCACCACCGGCGGACGCGGAGTCGCCAATCAATACGGTCGGGCAGCCAATGATGATCGCGCCCCCGTGGGAACACTGATCTCCCAGCCGGGCAGCCAATAAGCCCCCGCTCAATACCGTCGGCGACCCCTGGACAATCATGTCGGGTGGGCCGACACAGGTGGCCATATCGGTGACGCGGGCTGAGGGCAATCCGCCGATCAGAACGGTCGGGCAGCCTGGGCCGATGATGGGGCCACCAACGTGTGGTACCGGGCCAGTCGCAGCCGGGCAGACGTGCATGTCCGTAAGGCGGGCAGCGGGTTTCTCTACGGACATTGCAAGATCCGACCGATTAAGAGTTTCGGGGAAAGGTCAAAGGTGGCGTTAGATGACTGGCATCAGTGGGCTGGCGTCCGGCCTACGATGACCTATTCTCCCGCTCCTTTGAGTTTCTCTGCGCGGGATCGTTGCGGCGATCGGAATCAAGGAGCAAGTTTGCCACCTAGGGGTAGTAGTCCCAGGCGCCCCGCAACGCGCTCAGTCCCGGACTCGAGCGCGGCGCGCAGCCAGTCGAGTTCCTCGGCGATCTCCGAGAGACGCTCACGCAGGCTCGTGAGGCGTGGTGCGGCCAAGACGTGAGAGGCGTCGACCTGGATGCGAATGCCGCCGCCACTGCTACATCATGTGCACCGACAGGTCCTCGCGCTCTGCGTAGTCCTTGGTGGTCATGTCCTCCGCCTCGATTGCCGCCAGGTGCTTCGGCCAGAATTCCTCGACGCCACTCATCACTGCCACCCTCGTACCTGTTGATGGTGGCAGTCTCCGCCGATCACGCGGCAGCCGCGAGGCTGCGGTTCATGGATCGCTTACAAAGGTGATCGTGCCCTTGGGCGAGACGGTCACGTGGGTCCCGTCCCGGTCGGCGACCTTGTAGGTCGCGGCATCGGGCTTGACGCCTCTCAATGTCCCATCTGACAGCATCGTTGCACCGTCTTTCCGTGAAAATTTACCGGCACGCAAAAAATGGCGCGAAAAATTCTCTAAGTAATTGTCTTTATTATGTTTTATTCGATTATTTTTACCGTCAACATTGGTTTTTGCCTGACGGAAAAAGTTTCGCCGACTTCAAGGTTCAAATTTTTACCGTCAGATTTGCCGTCAGA
>CAITLJ010000081.1 GCA_903893215.1 uncultured Ferrovum sp.
GATTCCTAACGGAAATTTACTTCTGTGTGAGTACTGCTAAACATTTCTGTCCCGGACAGCCATACAGCCGTCCCGCAGCACCCACACCTATCGGTTGATTGTCTTGTTAAAGAGCAGTCGCTGCCGGCGTTCAAACCGTTTGTGCAGCGACGAAAGACCGCAACTTTAGCGTCGCTCCTGGGCACTGTCAACACCTTGCCCTGCACTTTTTGCCGGGCGCGGTGGCAACAGCCCGGTGTGAACCACGGCTTTCTGCATCAACTCAGGGGCTTAAGTGAGGTGCCGCACGCGCAGATTTTTTTCGCCGTGATACGCAACGGGCGACGCACCGGCCTGTCGGCGCCTGAATTGGGTGGTACCCCCTTTAACTGGAAAGGTTTGCCCCCAGCTATCTGCTGCATTTCCTCGCTTTGTTCGTGTCCGCACGATCCAAGTCTTCTTGCCTCTCACCACGGAACGAAGTCCATGACTGATACCTTGTTTACCCCCTTGCAGGTCGGCGACCTGCACCTGCCCAACCGCGTGCTGATGGCGCCGCTCACCCGCAGCCGCGCGGCGGCCGGCAATGTGCCGCAAGCGATCAACGCGCTGTATTACGCCCAGCGCGCGTCCGCGGGCCTGATCATCAGTGAAGCCACGCAGATTTGCCCCGAAGGCCAGGGTTATATCCTGACGCCGGGCATCCACTCGCCGGAGCAGATTGCCGGCTGGAAAACCGTCACGGCCGCCGTGCACGCCGCTGGCGGCCGCATCGTGCTGCAGTTGTGGCATGTGGGTCGGATTTCGCATCCCAGCTTTCAGCCGGGCGGCGCACTGCCTGTGGCACCCTCGGCCATCAAGCCGATCGGTCAGTGTTACACCACCGAAGGCCCCGCCGATCTGGTCACCCCGCGCGCCCTCGAGACATCGGAAATTGCCGGCATCGTGGCGCAATATGCCCAGGCCGCAGCCAACGCCATCGAAGCCGGCTTTGATGGCGTGGAAGTGCACGGCGCCAATGGTTATCTGATCGACCAGTTCCTGTGCGACAAGTCCAACCAGCGTACCGATCAGTATGGTGGGTCGATCGAGAACCGCACCCGCTTCCTGCAGGAAGTGGTGGCTGCGGTGACGGCGCGGATTGGTGCCGGGCGCACCGGCCTGCGCATCTCCCCCGAAGGCACCTTCAACGATGTGGCCGACAGCAACCCCAAGGCGCTGTTCGACCATGTGGTGGCGATTGCCCGCGACGCCGGACTGGCCTATCTGCACGTGGTGGAGGGCGACATGATGGGCGGTCCCGGTGCCGGGGTGGATTACCTGGCCCTGCGCAAGGCGTTTGGCGGTGTCTACATTGCCAATAACAGTTATGACGGTGCACGCGCCACGGCCGCGATTGCTTCGGGTGCCGTCGATGCGGTGGCTTTTGGCAAGCTGTTCATCGCCAATCCGGACCTGGTCACCCGCCTGCAACTGGGCACCGCCATGAACCCGCCGCAGCCGGAAACCTTTTACGGCGGCTCGACTGGTGGTTACATTGACTACCCGGCGCTGACCGCACTGTAAACACCGCCCGGCGTCTTCGGGCAGGCGTGCACCGCCAGCCCGTCGGGCTCCGGCCGCACCCGATAGCGCGCCCCGCTTGCCCTGCCATTGGTGGCGGGTGCCCGCGGGGCGCCGCACGTCAAGGACACACACACGATGACGCTTTACGAAGCGATGGGCAGCAGCGCCGGCGTACAGGCACTGGTTGATGATTTTTACCACCGCATGCAGCACGACCCGCGCTTTGCCTACCTGCTGTCAGTGCATCCGGGCGATCTGGCGCGTCCGCGCGACCGCCTGTTCAAATATCTGACCGGCTGGACCGGCGGACCACCATTGTTTGTAGAAGAATTCGGCCATCCGCGCCTGCGCGCACGCCACCTGCAGGTGGCGATTGACATCCGTGGCCGCGACCAATGGCTTGAGTGCATGCAAGCGGCGCTGAACGCATGCATTGCCCGTGCCGAGGCGCGCACGGCACTGTGGGAAGGACTGGTGCCACTGGCCGACCACATGCGCAACGTGCCGGAGGCCTGAGCCGGCGCAGACTATGCGGTTTCCGACAAGAAGGCTATGCCGCACCCATGCGCGCCGGGCAACATAGAATGATCACATGAACACTGATCACGATTATCCACGCGACCTGAAGGGCTACGGCCGCCATCTGCCGCACGCGCGTTGGCCCGACGGCGCCCGGGTGGCGGTGCAGTTCGTGCTGAACTACGAAGAAGGCGGCGAGAACTCGGTGCTGCACGGCGACGCAGGCTCCGAGCGCTTCCTGTCCGACATCATCGGCGCGGACAGTTATCCGGCGCGCCACATGTCGATGGAGTCGCTGTACGAGTACGGTTCGCGCGCGGGCGTCTGGCGCATCCTGCGGGAATTTGAACGACGCGGTTTGCCACTCACCCTGTTTGGCGTGGGGATGGCGCTGCAGCGTTACCCGGAAGTGGCGCTGGCCTGTCGTGAAGCCGGGCATGAACTGGCCTGCCATGGACAACGCTGGATCCACCACCAGTTCATGGCGGAGGCCGAAGAACGCGCGCAGATCGCCGAGGGCCTGCGTGTGCTGGCGGCGCTCAACGGGGGGCCGGTGCAGGGTTGGTACACCGGCCGCGACTCCCCCAACACCCGCCGCCTGGTGGTGGAGCACGGTGGCTTGCTGTACGACTCGGATTACTACGGCGACGACCTGCCCTTCTGGACGCAGGTGGATTGCAGCGATGGTCGCCGTGTGCCGCACCTGGTGGTGCCTTACTCGCTCGAGACCAATGACATGCGCTTTGCCGTGCCGCAGGGTTTCAACACGGCCGACCACTTTTACCACTACCTGCGTGACACCTTTGATGTGCTCTATCGTGAAGGCGATCCGGCCGGCGAGGATCGTCCCCGCATGATGTCAGTCGGCATGCACTGCCGACTGCTGGGACGTCCTGGCAAGTTCATGGCGCTGCTGCGCTTTCTCGACCATCTGGAACGGCATGCCAATGTGTGGATCTGCCGGCGTGACCAGATTGCCCGCCACTGGGCGGCCCAACATCCGTTCCAGCCCACCCCGATCGTGTGATCGTGCGCTGACCTGATTGCCTGATTGCCTGATTTCCGGAGCCCGCCCCCATGCTGATTGCCGCCGACCCTGCTGCCCCCGAGTTCACCACCCGCTATCTCAATCTGGCCGACCCGCGGCTGGGCACCACGGTGATCGACACCAGCGATGCGTTTTTTGCGCCCGGTCCGCGCATGCTCAACCCCGAGCCTGCCGTGTTCATTCCAGGCAAGTACGATGCCCACGGCAAGTGGATGGACGGTTGGGAAAGTCGGCGCAAGCGCACCCCGGGCAATGACTGGGCCGTGATCCGCCTCGGTCACCGCGGTCGTCTGGTTGGCGTGGACATCGACACCAGTCACTTCACCGGCAACTTTCCGCCGGCCGCTTCGCTGGAAGGTTGCGACAGCGACGGCGATCCCGGCCCGGACACGCGCTGGCATACCCTGCTGCCGTCGGTTGGCCTGCAGGGCAACACCCACCACTACCATGCCCTGCCCGACGCCCCGGCAGTCACCCATGTTCGTCTGCAGATCTATCCCGATGGCGGCGTGGCACGCCTGCGCCTGTATGGCAAGGTGGAGCGCGACTGGTCCGGCGTGCAGGCCGGACCCGAACTGATCGACCTGATCGCCGCCGAGAACGGCGGACTGGTGATCAGCGCCAACAACCAGCATTTTGGTCCGGCCTCCACCCTGCTGCTGCCGGGACGCGGTGTGACCATGGGCGACGGCTGGGAGACCCGCCGACGCCGGGAACCGGGCAATGACTGGTGCGTGATCGCACTCGGCCACCCCGGCGTGATCGAGCGCATCGAAGTGGATACCGCGCACTTCAAGGGCAATTTTCCGGATCGCTGCTCATTGCTGGGGGCAGTGGTGCGCGGCGGCACCGATACCTCGATCACCACCCAGAGCATGTTCTGGCCCGAACTGCTGGCCCCGCAGCCGCTGGGCATGGACCAGATCCATACCTTCACCGCCGGCCTGACCACACCGGTGACGCACGTGCGCTTCAACATCTTTCCGGATGGCGGCGTGTCGCGCCTGCGCCTGTTTGGCCGTCCGGCCAACCTGCGTGCGGCAGGGTGAGCACGATGATCGGGACCGCCACCGGATCGGGCCCCGCCCGCCTGCTGCACGCCGAACCACTCACGGCTGCGGCCTTCGCGCCCTTCGGCACCGTGATCGAACTGGAAGGTGCCCATCACTACCCAATCAACTCAGGCACCACCGAACGGTTTCATGCGCTGGCACTGACCGACACCCAGGAAGACGCCGGCCAGACCGGCATCAGCCTGTTTCGCGGTCAGGGATTTGACTTGCCGTTCACCCTGCGGGTGATGGAGCGTCACCCGAAAAGCAGCCAGGCCTTCGTACCGCTGGCCAGTGCCGGCAGTGCACGCTACCTGGTGGTGGTGGCGCCCCCGGGTGACCTGCAACTGAGCGGGCTGCGCGCCTTTCTGGCCGAAGGCTTTCAGGGCGTGCAGTACGCACGCGGGGTGTGGCATCACCCACTGATCGCGCTGGACGTGTCGAGCGACTTTCTGGTGGTCGACCGGATTGCCGACGATGCCAATTGCGACGAAGTGGATGTTGTCGAGACAATCACGGTGGTGGTCGACTGACCGCCACCGGCGTCCGCTTGGTGCGATAAAAAACCCGGCGCAGGCCGGGTTTGCGGTGAGGACGGCAAACCGGGCCGCCGCCCGTCCGCCGCCCGGCCACGCGAGACGTCAGAAGTGGTACTCGGCGCGCAGCATCGGGGTGTGCGCGAACGCGCCCTTGCCGGCACCAAACACACCGTTGGCCGGATCAAACGGAATGCTGGCGTTGTTGCCGAATTTGTTCTGCCAGTATTCGTACGCCACACCGGCCTTGAAGGTACCGGCCGGTCCGCCAAGCACCTTGCCCACGTCCAGCAACAGCTTCACGTCGAAGTGGGTTTCGGCCACGGTGGCGTTGCCAAACTCATCCTTGCCCTTGGATGCGATCCAGAGCGCGTAGCCTGCAAAATTCAGCGGCAGGTCGGCGATCGGCACCGGCATATCAAACGCCAGCGACAGCGCCGGGTGCGGGTCGTAGTGGTAACGCGGCACGCCCGTGTTGGTGAATGTGCTGTATGGGGCATTGCTCTCATAGAACTCGAGCAGGGCCACGTCCAAAAAGCCCGGTACGTCCAGGCTGACCGCCGGCCCGACCACCAGCATCTGCTTCTTCGAGTTGTAGCCCGCATCAGACTTGGTGTTCCAGTCAAAGCCGCCCTGCAGCATCACGTCGCGAATATAGCCGTACTTGAGCGGCGTGCCGCTGACTGCGCTGAGCGACAGGGTATGGCGGTAGACCACATAGGCTTCCTGGGCGCCAGTGTTGGTCTGCGCTGCGCTGGCCGGGTCGTTCTTGTCAGACAACAACAGGTCGACGTTGAAGAAATTGGTGCCGTACTTGTAACCGCTCACATTGCTCAGATTCACAATGCTCTTGCTGATGTTGTTGTTGTTGAACGGCTCGGCAAACTCGCTGCCGTAACGATAACCGATGTAGGTATCGCTGAACGTGGCGGCGCCGGCACTCGAAGCCAGACCAACGCCGGCAAGCAGAGTGAGCAGATGCAATTTCTTCATGGACGGGCTCCTGTAGGTGGTGGGGTACTGTCACTGCAACGCAACAATTCCACTTTAGCGTGTGCGTTCCCCCGCCATGCCTATATCGGCCATACGCGTTTGCGCATATCGGCGGATCGCTTATTTTTTCCAATCAATTCAGCCACCTGAAAAGCACCCGCCAGCGCCCATCAGGCGATCTGGCCAACCGGCTGTTGCGCAGGTGCAACAATTGGTAACAACACGGCCTGGGCGTGGCGTCAGCGCTGTCTGTGCGCCAGCCGACCCAGCAGGTACGTGGCGACCACACAGCGCGCATCACCCAGCATGGTGAAGGCAAACAGCCGCTCCTCAAGACGCTCGGCGCGCGCCAGCCGCCAGGCGAGTTCGGGGATGGTCGCGCCATCGAGCACCACCAGATCGGCTTCCTTGCCGGGCGCAAAATTACCGATCATCTGATCAAGACCCAAGGCCCGTGCGCCGCCCAGCGTGGCCAGATACCAGCCGCGCAACGGCGGCAGCGGCGCGCCGGCCAGTTGCGAATGCTGATACGCCGCCGCCTGGGTCTGCAACAACGACAGGCTGGAACCGCCGCCCACATCGGTGGCCAGACCCACCTTCAGGCCTTCATCCATGCGACGACAGACATCGAACACGCCGCTACCCAGAAACAGGTTGGAAGTGGGGCAAAAGGCAATCGCCGTGCCCGCCTGCGCCATGGCCGCCCGCTCGCGTGGATTGAGGTGCAGACAGTGACCGTAGATGGCTTGCGGACCGGTCAGGCCATGCTGCTCGTACACCGCGTAATAGTCGGCCGCCTGCGGAAACAGCTGCTGCACCCAGGCGATTTCGGCCGCGTTCTCGGACAGGTGGGATTGCAGGTGCAGGCCCGGCGCGCTCTGCAAGAGGGCGCCGGCCAGCGCCAGCTGCCCGGGTGAGGACGTGGGCGCAAAACGTGGAGTGAGCGTGTAGCGCAGACGGCCGCGGCCATGCCAGCGCGCGATCAGCGCAGGAATGTCGCGCTCCCCACTGGCCACGCTATCGCACAGCGCCGCCGGGGCATTGCGATCCATCATCACCTTGCCGCACAGCATGCGTGCACCCGCGCGCTCGGCGGCCGCCATGAAGGCATCCACGCTGTGCGCGTGCACGGTGGCAAATACCGATGCGGTGGTGGTGCCCTGGGCCAGCAGACGCTGCATCACGAACTCTGCGGTCTGGTTGGCCACTTCCACGTCGGCAAATGCCGCCTCCGCAGGAAAGGTGTAACCCTCCAGCCAGTCGAGCAACTGGCCCCCCCAGGAAGCCATCACGCCAATCTGCGGATAGTGCAGGTGGCAGTCAATCAGGCCCGGCAGCACCAGGCAGCCACGGTGGTCATGCTCGACCACCGTAGCGTGCGCCTCGTAGGCCAGTGCAGTGATAGCAGCGCGCGCTCCGCGGGCACGGATATGGCCGTCGACGATCCACAGCGCACCATCCGGCGTGTGACGCACGGCCGGGGCCGCGCTGCTGCCGCCGGGGTCTTCAGTAAAGTCGAGCAGGTCACCGAATACCAGGCAGGCACTCATGCGCCAAGCCCTGCCGCATCAGTGGAAACGGTGCTTGCCAGGATCATGCCGTGACCAGCGCCCGCGCATTGCGGCCTTGCTGTTCGGCCAAGGCGTGCAGATCGGCACCGAGCAGCACCCCATCGCGCACCCGCCATGCGCCCTGCACCATCAGATGGCGCACGTGCGGCGGGGTGCAGAACACCAGCGCCGCCACGGCATCATGATGACCGGACAGCGCCAGGCCATCCACCGGAAAGATTGCCAGATCGGCGGCCATGCCGGGTTTGAGTGCGCCAATGTCGGACCGGCCCAACACGCGCGCCCCCCCGGTGGTGGCCAGTGCCAGCGCCTGTCGCGCCGTCATTGCCGCCGGACCATGTCCCACCCGGGCCAGCAGCAGCGCCTGCCGCGCTTCGCCAAGCAGGTGCGCGCCGTCGTTCGAGGCAGAACCGTCCACCCCCAACCCGACCGGCACTCCGGCGGCACGCCATGCCGGTGTCGGGGCAATACCGGAGGCCAGCCGCATGTTGGAGCACGGACAATGCGCAATGCCGGTGCCGGTGGCAGCAAAGCGTGCAATACCCGCGTCGTCGAGTTGTACGCAGTGTGCGTGCCATACATCCGGCCCCACCCAGCCAAGCGACTCGGCATACTCGGCGGGCGTGC
>CAITLJ010000082.1 GCA_903893215.1 uncultured Ferrovum sp.
CCCCGGTGCTCTTGGACCAGGCGAACTGCGCGCTCGCGGATCTCTGGCGAAAACTTGTTTGACTTGTTCATGGCTCCATCCTCTCATCAGTTGGAGCCTCCACGAAAGGCGGGGCGGTTCATCTGTGCGCGTCGGCGCCCGGGGTGGCGCCCGCGCAGGTAAGTCCAGGTACGTCCGATTGAGCTTTGTCACGGACCCTCCCGGGCAATCGCCCGCCTTACGGCTAGCTCAATGCAGCATGCGGCGCCCAGGCCCGTCTACGGGGCCCATAACCTGTCCTGGGATGCGAGTGGATCCGATCAAGCGCGAAGCTTGCGAGCTGCCGATGCGCGAGCGTTGACGGAGTCGCGGCCTCGCCCAGTGCGAAGTAAGCCCAGGATGGCAGGCAGGCAGGGTGTGGGGTGGCGGCTCGCCCATGGCAAGCTCGCAATCGACCTTCAACACTGCGACCAGAGACCTTTCGTAAGCCGGCCTAATTCATTGATTCCGATCTTCGTTTTTTTGCCTAATACAAGGCGATTTTAAGGGCGGGATCCTCTAATTCTGTACAGCAAAGACAGTGCTTCCCTGGCAGTCATCTATTATCGTTCGGCCTAGCGCGAAATTTTAATTGACGTTTATTTGTGGCATCATGATAGAGTAAAGCTCAACGATCGTGATCGGGATATTCAGGCCCGCCCACTTTTCTTTGTCCATTGCGCAAGACAAGTAATGCCTTTGTATTCCCAGATTCCGTCCAAGTTTCGCAGCGACTACCAACTGCGGACCCTATTTCCAGAGTCATATCGCAGGCACCGCATCCGATTCAGCGAAAAATGATCAGATATCAATGCTCTACAACCCAACCCGTGAATAGGATTGCCAACCATGAAAACGCATCAAAATATCTTGCTGGGACTTCTGCTTGTGTTTCCCCTTTTCGCACAGGCAGCCCCGGCGAACCTGCTGGTGAACGGTGACTTCGAGACAGGCTCGCTGTCCGGTTGGACAGGGACCAACATTCTGTACGGCGGAGTGAACTCATCGAAGCCCCAAAGCGGCACCTATGCCTACGACCCGCTGAATGGATCCGGAGACGGTACCGAGATTATCAGCCAGAGTTTCGCCGACGTAGCGGGCACCACGCTTTATTTTGACGGATGGGTCGATTCCTTTGCAACGGTATCCACCGACTTTTTCAACATTGCAATCAATGGCGTAAATATGATCAGCCAGTTCGGGTCTTCGCCTACCGATGTCGGCTATCAGGAGTTCAATTTTTCATTTGTTGCCACCGGCAATGACACACTGAGCATCAGTTCGATAGCGACGCCCATTCCCGCGCATACTTACTTTGACACTCTTAGTGTGTCTGCACAGGCCCCTGTCCCGGAACCCGGCACCTACGCCCTGATGCTGGCAGGCTTGCTTACCGTCGGTGGTATCGCGCGCCGGCGCCGGCTTGGGTGAATTGCTGCAGGTCCAGAATACTGCCGGGTATTTCGCGGGTGACCTCCTGTACCCCGGCAGTCCCTATGTCTACGGCGTGAACACCACTTCGCCTGGCTTGGCGTTGGTTCCGCCGGGCAGCGCCACAATCGACTGCGGCAATGCGCACAGGCGGCCCTGGCCCTGGTTAAGGCGGAAGGCAGTCACGTTGGTCACAGTACCTGCGGCATTGACCACATAGACGAGGCCGCCGCGCACCGAGATGCTGGGCGGCATCACGCCGCCTGACGGAACCTTGTCGACCAGTTCGAGCGTGTCCGCGTGGGTACGGAACAGCGAGATCTCGATGCTGCCGGCGTTCACCACCAAGTGCAGGCCATTCCTTTAAACCACGGAACCCTTTGCGGGCAGGGGATCGATGCCCGCTGCGCCGGCGGGAGGTGGCGGCGTGATGGTACCCAGTCTGGCGGTCGGGGCGCGCTTGTGAATCAATTCGGCCTTGTAAAGCCCATTGATGGTTTCAGCCAGAGCGTTGTCGTACCGGGTGCTGCGGCCGGGGGGCATCGCGCCAGGCGACAGCGTGACCCTGTTGGATCGTCCCAACCCAGGTTTTTCATTCATGCGCCTCGTCGCGTTGATTTCGGGCACTTGGCCCACGGCCGAAGAGATCGAACAAATGGCCGTGATGCCAGGCCTCGCAGGTAACCGGCAAGCCATGGCGAGGCAGATAGGGAACACACATGTCAGTCGGCGGGCTGATCAGGCCATTTCGGTCGCGGCTCCAACCGGCCACCTGAGTCGCGGCTAGATCAGGCCACCCGAGTCGCAGACCAGCTCGCTCTTTGATTCGTAGCGGCCCTTGGCAATCTGCGCCAAGTTGCTCCTCGACGGTCACCTGCTTCTGATCTCCTTGTCCTGTCGGATCGCTGTTGTGCCGCCAGACCCCCTCTGTGCGACCAGACCGCGCTCGACCAGCAGCGGCATGACATCCGGTGCGCCGCCGAAGAAGTCGTGGAACAACTCGGCGGCATCCGCCGTGCCGCCTCGCGACAGCACCTTGGCGCGCAGAAAGTCGCCATTGGCCCGCACAAGGCTGCCATGCGAACGCATCCAGTCCTTGGTGTCGGCGCCAAGCACGGCGCTCCAGATATACGCGTAATAGCCCGCTGAGTAGCCACCACCCCAGATATGCGCGAAAAATGGTGTGTGATAGCGGGGTGGCACGGCGGCAAAATCGACGCCCGCCTTCTTGAGCGCAGCCGCTTCGAAGTGCATCAGGTCTTTGGCGACAGGGGCCTGCGATTCGTCGATCTGGTGCCAGGCCTGGTCAAGGATCGCCGCCGCCAGATATTCGGTGGTATCGAAACTCTGGTCGAACCGCTGCACTGCAAGCAGCTTGTCGGCGAGACTCCCGGGGAGCGCCTGCCCCGTCTGATAGTGTCGCGCGTAGTTCGCCAGCACGCGTGGATCGCTGGCCCACATTTCGTTGTATTGCGACGGGTACTCAACGAAATCCAGGGCGACGTTGGTGCCGGACAACAGCGGATAGCGCGTGTCCGAAAACAGTCCATGCAGGGCGTGCCCGAATTCGTGGAACATGGTGGTCACGAAATCGAAGTTGAGCAACACGGGCTGCCCTTCGCCGGGCTTGGGAATGTTGAGATTGTTGACCACCACTGCGCGACGCTTGAAGAGTGCCGACTGGTCGATGTAATTGGTCATCCAGGCGCCGCCCTGTTTATTGGGGCGCGCGAAGTAGTCGAGCATGATCAGTCCGAGCGGACTGCCGTCGGCGTTGAAAATCTCGAAAGTGCGCACGTCCTTCTGGTAGACCGGCAGATCCGGGCGTTCTTTGAAGCTGAGCCCATAGAGTTCGTGCGCCGCAAAGAACACGCCGTCCTTGAGCACATGCTCCAGTTCGAAATAGGGTCGCGCCTCGGCCTCGTCGTAATCGAAGCGGGCCTTGCGCAGCTTGCCCGCGTAGTACTCCCAGTCCCACGGCTGCAGCTTGAACGGCTTGGTATGCGCTGCCCGCGCCTCTGCATCGATCAGTTGCTGCAAATCGGCGGCGGTGCGGCGCGCATTGGCTTCGGCCGGAAGCGCCAGATCGTGCAGGGTCTTGTTGACCGCTGCAGGGGTCTTCGCGCCGGTGTCGTCCAGTACGAAAGCCGCATAATTGGGATAACCCAGTAGCTTGGCCTGGCGGGCGCGCAGCCGTGCCATGTGGGTGATCAGTTCGGTGGTGTCGTCGGGATTGCCGATGCCGCGTGTGATCGAGGCGCGGTAGATCTTTTCGCGCAGTTTGCGGTCCTTGAGTTCAGCCAGTACTGACTGGCGCGTGGTGTTCTGCAGGGCGATCAGCCATTGGCCGCTCAGTCCCTTGGCCTCTGCGGCCTTGGCAGCAGCTGCAATGCGCTCGGGCGGCAGCCCGTCGAGTTCGGCGGCGCTGTCGACCACCACGGCGTGAGCATTGCTGGTCTTGAGCAGGGTCTGCTGGAATTCTGGCGTCAGGCTCGAGAGCTCCTGATTGATTGCCTTGAGGCGCTCCTGATCCGCGGAAGACAGTTCGGCGCCGGCGCGCACGAACATCGTGTGGTAGCGCACCAGCAGGCGCAGGTCCTCGGCGTCCAGACCGAGGGTCGCGCGGGCCTCGTAGAGGGCCTTGACTCTTCCATACAGCAGCGGATCAAGAAAGATCGCGTCCTGGTGGGCAGCCAGCTTCGGCGCGACGGCCACCTGGATAGCGTCGAGCGCATCATTGGTGTTGGATGAGGTCAGATTGTTGAACCACTCGGAAACGCGTGTCAGCGTCTGACCTGAGCGCTCCAACGCCACGATGGTGTTGTCAAAAGTAGGGGGAGCTGGGTTGTGCGCGATTGCGTCGATTTCAGCGCGCTGCTCTGTCAGCCCGGCCTGGAAGCCTGGCTCGAAATCGCCGTTGGACAGCTGATCGAAGGGTGGCATTTCGTAGGGCAGCGAACTTGCCTTGCTGAAATCGTACGTCGGCTCTGCCGTGACCTGCTTGCTCACGGCGGGAGCGGTTTCGGTGGCGGACTCGGCATGGCCGGTCAGTGCGGAGCACAACAGCAGGCCTGCGGTCAGGCCGGGACGAAAGGATGGCATGTCAGGTAACTCAGTGCGGGTGGAAGAGGGCGTCCGCGGCAGGACGTGCCGATCTTCGTGAGAGGCGGGCCAACGTCGCGGGCGTCGCGATCTTGACCCATTTTGCCGGGAAATGCCAAAGGTCTTACCGCAACAGTGCCGTGGCGGCCCGGCGCTTTTCCCTTGATCGTGAGTGCGTTGTTGTCAGCCTGGGCGACAGTCTGATTCAGTCACTTCTCAATCGTGCGCGCGGCATATGGCGGCGCCTTGTCCGGCCGTAATTGGCGGCGCACGGCAATACGCTGGTTGGCACGCCCGATCAGACGTCGCTGCCAGTAGCGCTCCAGGCGTAATGCTGCGCCATCGCTTGCTTGCCAGGCCCGCTGCAGCAGGAATTTGCCGGCCGCGACGGCGTCTGGCGAGCCATCCGACAGTTCGCGGGCCAGCGCTTCGGCGGCTTCCAGTGGATCAGCGACCACCTTGGTGACCAGCCCAAGTTGCAGCGCCTCGTGCGCCGACAGGATGCGGCCGCTCATGATCAGTGACTTGGCCTGATCGATCGGCATCAGCTCGCGCAGCAGCACGCTGCCGCCCATGTCCGGAATCAGGCCCCAGCGCATTTCCATCACCGAAAGGTTTGCATCGGGCGCTGCCACGCGCAGGTCGGCGCCGAGCGCCAGCTGGATGCCGGCGCCGAAGCAGTTGCCGTGCACCGCTGCGACCACCGGAAAGGGCAATTCACGCAGTCCCAGGCTCCATGACTGGAACAGGTTGCGCCAGGGTGAACAGAGACGCAGCAGCGCGCCCAACATGGTCTTGCGGTCAAGCAGCAGCGACTTCACGTCCAGACCGGCGCAGAAGGAGGGACCGGCACCATGCAGCACAGCCGCGCGGATGCGTCGGTCGCGGCGCAATGCCTTCTGCACGTGCGCCATTTCCTTCAGCATCGGCATGTCGACGCCATTGTGTCGGTCCGGCCGGTTCAGCGTGATCCTTGCGATCTGGTCGCTCACGGTTAGGGCAACCCGGTCGGTCATTGGCAGGCCATTGTGCTGTGGGTTCGTCGAAGCAACATAACGTTAATGCAATGCGCACATGCGCGCCACCGTCGCGTTCGATATCGCCGGGTCTGTCTAGGGGGCGATGCTGCCTTGCGCGCGCCGGTGCGCGACGATCCGCTCAGCGCGCTGTCTGCTGTTGCTGTTGTCCGCCAACACCGGCACCGCAGCGCGCCCCGGCAGCCGACATATCACACACTGCGCCGATCTGCACCGGTGCGGCAGCCGTGCCATCGCCCGATGCCGGGCGTCGTGCAAAGCTGAATTCCTTGCCCGCTGCCACCAGGCCGGAACTCAGCATGCCAGTATTGGCGCAGACCGCATCTGCGTCTTTCCAGGCAGGCACCGAGGTGCTCCAGCAATAATTGATGGCGATGGGTTTGCCGCACTCGTTGCGTACTGTCCAGTTCGGAAATTTTGAGCGCGCGCGGACCAAGGCCACGCAGGTGGGCAGCGAGCCCGTGCTGAGCAGGGGCGCGCCACCATCCCCGTCGGCGCCCTCCATCGATGCCGACAGGGCGGCCACTGCTGCCTCCACAGGCCGGCGGTCAAGGATGCGACCTTCCACTGTCTTCACCACCACCGAATAGCTCGAGATGTACTGGCCTACGCCGACCAACACCAGATTGCCCTCGCGCTCCGCCACGAGGTAGGACGAATGACCCTCCGGAATGATGTTCGGGTCGAGCTTTTGCGCCGGGTCGAACTGCGCCCGCCAAGGGACGCGTCCACCACCACAACTGTCCTCACAAATGAAGACGGTCTGGAACCCCTGCTGCAGCAGGATGTTCTCGTAGTGGCGGCGCACCAGCAAAGGGCTATCATCCGGCCGGAGTTCGTAACCGTAGAGGTGGACGCTGCCCTCGTAGGGCACACTGAGGCGCGGCTGCAAACCATCGGCAGGGGTGGGTTCAAGCTTGGACAGCGGCATCCTGCCGCGCTCGAGCGGATTCGCATACTGGCTGGCCAGCCGGGAACGCGGATAGGCCACCAGGCCGAATGGCTCCGTCGGGGAACCGCGCAGCGCTGCGCCCGCATCGCCAAGGCTGCCAAGCCCCGGCACCGGTGTGCTGCCCGTCGCTGTGCCTCGCAGTTTGCTGATGGTATCGATGGCCTTGCCAACCTGATCAAACAGGCCGTCGGCACGCGCCGGAATCACGCCGGTGAGGATGGCCAACAGCAGCACGCAGGCGGCACGAAATGAAAGTCGCGACATGACAGGCTCCAGAGGTGGTGATGCCATCGGGTTGAAGGTGACTGGGTTTGTCACAGCGAACCCGAAATTAGCAGATTGCTGAGTAATATTGAAGCCTGCGCGGCTCGAGCGGATTCATCCTCGCTGCAAACTGGTAAAAATCGATCGATATGCTGGCTGTGTGCACTGCAACGCATAGACAGCATTGATTGTAAGGTTTTGCGGGGTGGCTGCGACTACCGTTCAGCAAGCACGCAAAACAAGCCGCCCGCAGTGCATTGCGCCAACCCACCTTGAGACCTACAGGAGCAGATCAGATGAACAAGTCCCTCACCACCGCCTCCCTCGCCCTCGCCCTCGGCACTGCCCTGAGCCTGGCCGCCGTCAACGCCCACGCGGATGACATGGCCAAAAGCGCCGCCAAGGAAAAGTGCTTCGGCATTTCGATGAAAGCCAAGAACGACTGCAAGGCCGGTGCTGGCACCACCTGCGCAGGCACTTCGCACGCTGACTATCAGGGCAACGCCTGGAAGAACGTGCCGGCTGGCACCTGCGAAAAGACCGCCTCGCCGACTTCGCCGACCGGCTTTGGTCAACTGAAGGAATTCAACGCCAAGGGTGCCTGAGGCATTTGACTGACCCCGTGGGAGGGCAGGCAAGATGGCATCCGAGTACGGCACGCAAACCGCGATGCCCCTCCCGGCCGGGTTATCCGGCGCGCTGCCTGCGCGCGCCGGACTGGGCCTCAAACCCGAACATCTGCGCAGCATGTTGCAGCACCGGCCTGACATCAGTTTTTTTGAAGTGCATGCAGAGAACTTCATGGTGGAAGGTGGGCCGCTGCTGCACTTTCTGCATCGCCTGCGTGATGATTATCCGCTCTCGGTGCACGGCGTCGGCCTGTCAATCGGCGGCATGGCCCCCCCCGATGCCGACCATCTGACTCGTCTGGCGGGACTGCTTGAACGTTTCCAGCCAGCATCCTTTTCCGAGCACCTCGCCTGGTCCACCCACAACGGGGTGTTTTTCAACGACCTGTTGCCGTTGGTCTACGATCCGGTCAGCCTGGCGCGCGTCTGTGCCCACATCGACCAGATCCAGGAGCGCCTGGGTCGCCGTCTGCTGCTGGAAAACCCGGCAACCTATGTTGCGTACGCTGGAAGCAGTCTGGATGAAGCCGATTTCATTGGCCAGGTGATCCGGCGTACCGGTTGTGGTCTTCTGCTCGACGTCAACAACCTGCATGTCACCTGCCGCAATCATCAGCGGGATCCCCTGGCTTATCTGCGTGCGCTGCCGCTGCACGCAGTGGGTGAAATCCATCTGGCCGGGTGTGCTGAACACACCACGGCGGACGGCGGCGCGCTGCTGATCGACAGCCATGATCGTGCAGTGGCGGAAGACGTCTGGGGCCTGTATTGCACGGCGCTGACCCTGACCGGGCCGCAGCCCACCCTGATCGAGCGTGACGCCAACCTGCCCCCGCTGGAGGAGCAACTGGCCGAAGCACAGACCGCGGACCGGATGCTTTGCGCATGTCTGACGGCCTGATTGCCAGCATGGCGCAGGCACTGCGCGATCCGGCACAGCCCTGCCCGGCGGGACTGCGTGAATCGTGCCCAGCCGACCCGGCGCAACGCTTCGCCATTTATCGCAACAATGTCCAGTCTTCGCTGATTGATGCGCTGGCGGATACGTTTCCGGTCTGCCGCGCACTGGTGGGGGCTGACTTTTTTATCGGTCTGGCCAGGGCTCATCTGCAGGCGTGCCCGCCGCGTTCTCCGGTGCTGATGGAATATGGTGCCGAGTTTGCTGATTTCATCGCCGGGTACCCGCCCGCGGCCAGCTTGCCGTATCTGGCTGACATGGCGCGGCTGGAACGGGCCTATGTGATGAGTGCGCATGCGGCCGATTCGGTACCCCTGACTTCCCGGCAGTTGCAGGACCTGCTGTCGCGGGCAGACCTGCTGCACGATGCCCGCTTTCAACTCGATCCGGCGCTCGCCCTTGTCCGGTCGGACTACGCAGTCGCTTCCCTGTGGGGTGCACATCAGGAAGACGATGTGACGGCGGCACTGGCTGGTGTCCGGCCCGGGCAACCCGAAACCGCGTTGCTCGTCCGTTCAGATCTGGTCGTGGCCATCACGGCCGTCCCGCAGTCCAGTGGCGAGCTGATCCAGCATCTGATTGACGGTGCAAGCCTTGGGTCCGCAGCCAGCATCTTCCAGGCACGGCACCCGGACTTTGACCTGGCGTCCGCGCTGGGCCTGCTGATTGCGTATCAATCCATCATCCACGTCCAACTGCCAGGAGCCAATTGATGTCCACCCGTCCCTACGATTCTGCCCCCTCCGCGATTGCCAGACTTGGCGTTGCCGTTGCCACTATCGACGCCGGACTTGGCAAGCTGCCGTATTCGGCCCTCGCCCTGCTCGGCCGCTTTTCGATCGCCGCGGTTTTCTGGCATTCGGCGCAGACCAAGGTGCAAGGCTTCAGTGTTGATTTCATTGCCGGCCAGTATCAGTTCGGCTGGCCCCGACTCGCCGATTCGGCGCTCGATCTGTTCCGCGATGAATATCATCTGCCGCTGGTACCTCCGGAACTGGCGGCACCACTGGCCGCAGTGTCGGAGCATCTGTTTTCGCTGCTGATCCTGCTGGGGCTTGCCACCCGGCTCTCGTCATTTGCGCTGCTGATCATGACCCTGGTGATCGAGATCTTCGTATATCCGGATGCCTATCCCACGCACGGCATCTGGGCTACGGTGCTGCTGCTACTGATGTCCCGCGGTGCGGGAGTGATCTCGGTTGATCACTGGTTGTGGCGGCGGTTTGGCGGATCACATGGCGCAGGCGATGGATCTGCTTTTGCCGGGCAATGTGGCTGTCGGCCCGGCTGGCGAACTGGATATCCTTCTGGCGGCCCATCACCTGCCAGATCGACTCGGGCTCCGGCGCGGTCTGGTGCCAGACATTGACCGCAAAGATCAGTGAGTTGTGTCGCGGGTTGTCGTCGAGCACCGCTTCGATGGGTGTATTCGAGTACAGGCCGCCATCCCAGTAGGGTTCGCCATCGATACGGACAGCCGGGAAGGCCGGCGGCAGGGCACCCGAGGCCATCACATGCTCCACACGGAGGGCTTCGTCGCGGCTGTCGAAATAACGCATGGTGCCACTGCAGGCATTGACGGCCCCGACAGTTAGCCGCGTTGCGCCCCCCTGCAAGCCAGCAAAGTCCACCAGCCTTTCCAGGGTCTCACGCAACGGCTCGGTGGAATAGTACGCAGCCGACTCCACCCCGAGATTGGCGCGGATGCCGCGCAGCGCCAGCGGACTTGGCTCGAAGAAGGCCGGGATGCCGCGCAGTACGACATTCATGTTGGCGACCCAGTTACCAAGACCAAACCAGTCCAGCGGGCCGGCGGCTGGTGTCGCCTGCTCGCCATGGTGCCAGAAGGTATTCAGGCGTTCCATACGCTCGCCGACAGGATTTCCGGCAATCAACGCGGCGTTGATCGCCCCGATCGAGGTGCCGATCACCCAGTCGGGTTCAATGCCGGCCTCGTGTAAGGCCTCGTAGACCCCGACCTGATAGGCTCCCAACGCCCCGCCGCCCTGAAGTACCAGCACCACCTGCTCGCATCCAGTTGCGGTGGCGGGGCTTTTCTTGCGTTGGCTGGCGGTGGCTCCGCCTGCGGTTGAACTCATGGTCGGGTCTCGCAAAGGTTGCAGGGGATGAAACGGCAGAACCTTATGCTGCCGACCAACAGTCGGCAGCACAGCGGGGCTCTTACATCATTTTTTCCATCGTGGCGGGCTTCTTGTCGTTGACCACGTCGCCGATGGTGAGGTCTACCGGCGAGGTGCCGGTGTTCTTCCACCAGTGCTTGGTGCCCTGGAATTCGCGCGCGACATCACCGGCCTTGTGCAGAATCCGACAGGCCCGGCGTGAATGCCGCCGTGTAGTTCACGCCATGCTCGGCCAGCGCCGCAATATTCGGGCAGGTGTTGCTCTGGATGCACAGCGCGAGATCCTGCTGGTGCATGCCGTCCACGCTGACGATCAGGACATGCTCGACTTTCACTTCATTCGCAGCCCATGAAGCATTCGGGAGCACCGCGAAAGTCGCAGCCACGGCAGCGGCGACTGATTTCAACAGGATTTCAGGGTTCATTTGGCATTCCTCGGCTTGGTTGGGTGATGCAAACGATAAAAGGCGCGAAGCTGCTGCGCTCTGCGCTTACCTGACTGTGCGCGCACAAATTTTCAGTTTTTTTAAACAGAAGTCGATGTCGCATAAATGCGACGGGCGGGCCGCGACCGCCTGCAAACAAGCGATCCTGTAGCATGCCGCACCCGGCTTGGCGGATGCACCAAACTGGATACTGCCGCGCCACTTCGGGGCCGACACCCGGGCGCCAGACGGGCATCTACGGTCCCGCGGATCAAGCTTTGCAGCGGATTGTCTCCTGCGGACCGGTGGATTTCAGCTGGCACACTCCCTGCTTGGCTGGTATTACTAAAACTGTTTTTAGTAACACTTGGGTGGGGGGGAATTTGGCCGACATAAGCGTCGAAACGCACGGCATCGAAATCATTCCCGATGCCGACCGTACCGCCACCATTGCGGATTTTTTCCGGATTGCGTGGGGCGGCAGCAATTCGCTGGCTACTGCGGTACTGGGTGCATTTCCGATCCTGTTCGGGCTGTCGTTCTGGCAGGCCAGTGCCGCCACCGTGCTCGGTGTGCTGCTGGGTTCGCTGCTTCTGGCCCCCATGGCGATCTTCGGTCCAATCAATGGCACCAATAACGCGGTTTCCTCAAGCGCCCACTTTGGCGTGGTCGGGCGCATCGTGGGCTCCATGCTCAGCCTGCTTACGGCGATTGCCTTTGTATCGATCAGCGTCTGGTCCAGCGGTGATGCCGTGGTTGGCGCCCTGCAGCGGTTGACGCATCGCCAGCCTGCCGAGTGGATGTTCGCGCTGGCCTATGCCGTGTTTGCCGGCGCCATCCTTCTGGTCTCCATCGTGGGTTTCCGCGTGATGTTGCTGGTCAACAAGGTGGCTGTGGTCGCTGCCTCGCTGCTGTTTGCGCTCGGTTTCTGGATTTTCCTGCCGCAATTCGATGCGCGCTTTGCCGGCGCGGGTCTGGCCTGGGGCGCAAGGGACTTCTGGCCGCCGTTTCTTGGGGCCACCCTTGTGGTGCTGTCCAATCCGATTTCGTTTGGCGCTTTCCTGGGCGACTGGAGCCGTTACCTGCCGCGCGCAACCAGCCGGTTGCAGCTGATGGGGGCCTCAATCCTGGCGCAATGGCTGAGTCTGGTACCGTTCGGGTTCGGTCTGGTGACCACCGCCATCATCGCGAGGGCGCAGCCGCAGTTCCTCGCCCAGGTGGATTACACCGGTGGGCTGCTGGCAATTGCGCCGGTGCCTTTTGTCGGGCCCCTGCTGGCGCTGGCGATGCTGAGCGGCATGTCCACGGGCACCACGTCACTGTATGGCACCGGACTTGACTTCTGCAGCGTGGTGCCGCGCTTCACCCGGCCACAGGCCACCCTGTTCATCGGCAGCCTGGCGGCCGCCCTGATCTTCATCGGACGGTTCGGCTTCAACCTGGTTGATGCCATCACCACCTTCGTCTCGCTGATCGTGGTGATGACCACCCCCTGGATGGTGATCATGATGCTGGGTTACCTGTTTCGCCGCGGCTACTACCTGCCGGAGGCCATGCAGGTGTTCAATCGCGGGCAGACCGGTGGCGCGTACTGGTTCACCCACGGCTGGAACTGGCCGGCCATGTCAGCGTGGTTGCTGTCCTCGGGTGTGGCGCTGCTGATGGTCAACCTGCCGGGGCACTTTGTCGGATGGCTTGGCAATCTGGCTGGTGGCATTGATCTCTCGCTGCTGGCGGCGCTGCTGTTGCCTGCCGGGTTGTATCCCCTGCTGCTGTGGTGTTTTCCCGAGCCACAGGCGGTGTTCGGCCCCGCCGGCCCGTTTGGTGTGCCGAGCGCTGACCGGCCGGTGCCGGCAGTGACTGGACGACAGGTTTGCACTCCCCCCCTTTCGGAGACCACCTGATGAACAGCGACCGCACCTTGCAGCGTGTGGCCCATGCGCGCGATTGGTATGCGCGTGCCGATCTGCCGGACGGCATCACCCACTTGTTCGAACCCCATATCGACGTGTTCTATCGCTGCAATATGTGGTTCGTGCGCGGACGTACCCATAATCTGCTGCTCGACTCGGGGCTGGGCGCGGTCAGCCTGTCGGGCCAGTTTCCCTTTCTGCAGGCGCAACCCCTGCTGGCCGTGGCCAGTCACGCGCACTTCGACCACATCGGCTGTCACCATGAATTTGGCGAGCGAGCCTGTCACCGCGCCGAGGCACACATCCTCGCCAACCCGACGCGCGCCGACACGCTGGCCGATCCCTACGCACGGCTGGCCATGTTCACTGCCCTTCCGCCCGATGGCTTTGACGAACTGGCCTATCGGGTGGAGGCGGCGCCCGCCACACGCGTGCTGGAGCACGGCGATGTGATCGATCTTGGCGACCGCCACTTCGAGATCCTGCACCTGCCCGGTCATTCGCCCGGTTCGATCGCCCTGTGGGAGGCTGCCAGCGGCGTGTTGCTGTCCGGGGACGCCATTTACGACGGTCCTTTGATCGACGACTGCTACCACTCCGATCGCGGGGAATACTGCGCCACCATGCACCGCCTGCGCGAACTGCCGGTTCGCGTGGTGCATGGCGGGCATTACCCCAGTTTCGGTCGCGACCGGTTTCATGTGTTGATTGACGAATACCTGCGTGGCGCGCGTGCACCCGGGTGTCCGCTCGAGAGCGGCGTGTCGGGCACATCGGCATGAAATCGTCTCTGCCGGCGCCGCTGCAGGCTTGCATTCATCAAGGGGCGGCCATCCGCCGTCCGCCTTTTTTCTGAACATCAGGAGATCCGCCGTGTCCCGTCTTTCCCATCGCATTGCAGCGGCACCTTGTCCCGCTGCGCCCATCCTGCGTCCGACCCGACTGGCCATGGCCATCACGCTGGCATTGAGTGCTGGCTCGACATGGGCGGCTAATGGCGCGCCGGCCAGTGACACGCTGGAGCCGGTGGTGGTGACTGCCAACCGGCGTCAGGAGAATGCCCTCGACGTGCCGTATAACATTTCCACCGTCAGTGGCGATGCGCTCGAAAACGCGGGGGTGACCAGTCTGGTGGATATTGCGCGGTTGTTGCCCGGGGTGACCATTCCGGATGTCGGCGCGCGAGCCAACAGTGGCAACAGTCTGATCATCATCCGTGGCCTGAACATCAATGATCCGGTCGGGTCTTCCTACCTGCCCTGGGGGAGCGTGCCGACGGTCTCGACGTACATCGACGATGTTCCCCTGTTCGTCAACCTGCGACTCGAAGATATCCAGCAGGTGGAGGTGCTGCGTGGTCCGCAGGGCACGCTGTATGGATCGGGCGCAGTGGCTGGCACCATCAAGATGCAGCACAATCCGCCCAACCTGACTGGCTTTGCGGCCGAGGTGTCGACCGAAGTGTCGCAGACGGCGCACGCCGGCAACCCCTCGTATGGCACCCACTTCATGCTGAACATGCCTGTCAGCGAGACCTTCGGCTTACGCCTGTCAGCGGGCTTCCAGCAGCAGGCCGGCTATATCAATGCTTCGAATGCCACCGTGTTCGGTCCCAACCAGCAGCCCGTGTTGGCAAATCCGGGAAGTCCTGCCACGAGCGGGCTGGTGGGCGTGGCCGTACCGCACATCGACGATTCGCATGGGGCCAACCTGCGCCTTGCCGCGCTGTGGAAAGTCAGCCCAGACCTTGTGGCGAATTTTGCCTATCAACGCCAGGATGATGTGTCTTACGGCTTTTCCCACCAGACGGCTGGCGCATCCTTCGTGACGCAGACACTGGTGCCGCAGGAGCCTGATCACCGGCAGGTGGATCTGGAGTCGATGACGCTTACCGCTGATGTCGGTTTTGCCACCCTGACCTCATCTACGTCCTATTCGGTGAACAAGGACAGCAACATCTATGACGAGTCTCAGTTTGTGATCGCTTACGATTCGGGCGGCCCCCAGTTGTACGGCAACTACCCGCGCATCACTTCATTGTTCTTCTCCGATTCCCGCGATACCTCGTTCACCCAGGAACTGCGGTTGGCATCAAAGTCCGGTGGTCTTTGGGATTACACGGTTGGTGCCAATTATCAGCGGCAAGCGCAGACGCTGTTCCAGCGCGAGAGCATCCCTGGCTTCGCCAGCTGGTCGCTGCTGCCAGGTTCCGCCACTGCGATCAATGCGGCCACAGGCGGCAACTACAGCAGTTTCGACAACTATCTGACGTCCTTCGGTGGCACTTCACCCAGTGCCCTGTCGCCCACCGATACCAACTTCACCTACCTGCGCAATTCGAGTTTTGAAGATCGTGCGCTGTTTGGCGAGCTCACCCGGCACCTGACCGACAAATGGCAGGTCACCGGCGGCGCGCGCGTGTTTTCGCAATCTTTTGACCAGAACCTGTATTCCACGATTCCCTACGGTGGTCCGGCCAACTCGACCTTGCCGTCGCCTGCCAACCTGACCGACACTGCCGGCACCACCGTGATTGACCGGCAGCAGACCTACCACAGCCATATCTTCAAGTTGAACACGAGTTACGCGCTCAGCCCGACCATGCGCAGCTACGCCACCTATTCGGAGGGCTTTCGTCACGGCGGCATCAATGCGTTGCCGATCGGGGCCTGCGTATTCTGCGAGAACACATCGATCGTGCCGTACAAGTCCGACACCGTGAAGAACTTCGAGATTGGTGTGAAGGGCGAAATGGATCACTGGTTGCGTTACAGCGCCGCCGCCTATCTGATCAACTGGAATGACATCCAGATCCAGACATTCGGTCAGGCCGGCGATCCGGCCGTGGTCAACGGCGGAACTGCACGCAGCCAGGGCATCGAGCTTGAATTGAATGCCCGCCTGGGGGGCGGTTGGTCCACTGACTTCGGGTATGGGTTCACCAACGCCCGCCTGACCCAGGATTTCAGCGTGATTGATGTGGTGCCGCAGGCTTTCGTGCCGGTGGTTCCGCTGATCGTCGGTCATGCCGGCGACCGCTTGCCCAACGTGCCCGAGCAGACCCTGACCGGTGCGGTAAACTGGGTACACGCGCTTAACCCCGACGTGTATCTGGATCTGCATCTGAACGGTGCCTATCGCAGCGCAATCACCACCGAGGTCAACAACTCGGTACCTGGCTTCCAGCATCTTGGGGGCTTCACCATCCTGAACACCTCGGTGGGGCTGTCCTACGGGCCGAACTGGCATGGTCGGTTGTTCGTCAACAATCTCACCAATGCCGTGGCGATCACCTCTGCCGGTCAGTTGTTCCGCAATTTTGCCGATCCGCGCTATAACGTCGAATACCCCAGTCGTCCACGGACCATCGGTCTCGGTGTCGACTATGTGTTTGAATAAGCCGGACGCAGCATCAGCGCTGCGGCGGGAGAGTGCCCGGAATGCTGCCCAGATCAGAGTCCCATCGTCCGGTTGACGCACGCACCCGCGAGGCGTTGCAGCAGGTGATTGCCCTGCGCGCGCAGGCGGACTGGCGCGCAGCTGATCTCGCCCTGCTGGCGGCGCTTGACGCGGCGGGTCAGGGCGCCGCCGCGAATGCGGCGGTGGGCGATCTGGCGGTTACGCTCGAAGCTTACGGTGTGGCGCACGACGCCTACGGACGCGCCCTGATGGTAAGGCCGGATGAGCCCCGGTACTGGTTCAACCGCGCTGCTGTACGCCGCTTCCTCGGGGATCTCGCAGGTGCAGAGACGGATTATGATGCCTGCATTGCCCGGGCACCGGAGGACGGTCAGGCATGGTTGAACCGTTCGGACTTGCGTGTCCAGACAGCCGGGCGCAATCATGTCGATGGACTCGAATGTCAGCTTGCCAGGCCCGGCCAAGCCTGGCCAACCGTGGTGGCCCTGCGCCATGCGCTGGCCAAGGAATGCGAAGATCTGGGGCATCATGCGGCTTCCTGGGCGCACCTGGTCGCCGGGGCGAGTTTGCGGCGTCAACATCTGCAGTATCGGGTCGACACCGATGTGGCGACGGTTGACTGGCTGATCGAGGCTTTTCCGCGAGAAGGTACCGGCCCGGCTGCGCGCGGCCATCCATCCGTCGAGCCTGTCTTCATCCTGGGCATGCCGCGCACCGGTTCCACGCTGGTGGACCGCATGGTCACCGCCCATAGCGCGGTCACCCCTGCAGGGGAGCTGCTCGATTTTGGCAATGCAGTCGTGGATGCGGCGCGCCGCCAGTGGCAGTCGCACGGTGTGGCCGGTCAGGCACCCGACCGTCGCGCGTTGGTGATGGCTTCGGCTGGCGTGGACTTTGCTGCGCTCGGCGCCGACTATCTGCAGCGCACCCGTCCGCGGTCGGGTCAGACCGCGCGTTTCACCGACAAGCTTCCGCTCAATTACCTGTATTGCGGCTTGATTGACCGGGCCTTGCCAGGCGCCAAGATGGTCCACGTCAGCCGCCATCCGCTGGCCACCTGTTATGGCGTGTTCAAGGTGCTGTTTGCGCAAGGGTACCCATTTTCCTATGATCTGGGCGAACTGGCCGAGTACTACATTGCCTACCGTCGCCTGATCGCGCACTGGCAGGCGGTGTTGGGCGAGCGGCTGATCGAGGTGCGCTACGAAGATCTGGTGGCCCAACCGGAACAGCAGTGCCGGCGGCTGCTCGGCCAGCTCGGGCTCGACTGGGAGCCCGACTGTCTGGCGTTCGAACGCAATCCCAAGCCGACCACCACGGCGAGTGCATCCCAGGTGCGCCGGCCAATCTACACATCGGCGCTGCGGGTCTGGCAGCACCACGCCAGCGCCTTGGCTCCCCTGCAGCGCCGACTGGAAGCCGCCGGGATTGATTGTCGCTAGCTGAGTGGCGCCCCGCCGTGGCGTGTGCCAGATGCGCGGTGCATGCAGCCAGGGGTGAGGTGTGGCAGGTCGAATGCCAGTCCGGCCTGGCGTCGCATGATGTCCATCGTGCCAAGCGGGTGCGGCAGTTGCGGTAGCCGCACGCCCCAATTGCGGTACATGGTGAAGGCACTGCTGACCAGACGTTCGGCGGAATCCCAGCGCGCAAAAGGCTGCGCCTGAAACTGTGCGCTTTGGATAGTCTGCCGTGCTGCGTCGGCAGGATGCTGTCCCTGCCGGCAGCAGCGTTGCAGCGCCTCATGCACAAAATCCCAATAATCGATTACCTGCTGCACATCGGCTGGTGTGGCCAACGGGCCATGGCCGGGCACGATCACCCGTGTTTTCAGGGTCAGCAGACGCTGCAGCGCGGATACCAGTCGTTCCACCGGCCCCGCCCACATGACCGGAGTGACACCGACGAACAGGATGTCCCCTGCATAAGTCGCCTGTTCCCTGGGCACATGGACAATGCAGTCGCCATTGGTGTGACCCGGTCCAACTTCGATCAGGTGCAGGTCCAGTCCATTGATCGAGAGGTGTTTGTCGCCGCAGAACGACTGGTTGGGCGGAGTCAGCTGCACGGTGCGGAAGTCATAGGGGCGCAACATCTGGTGCATGTACTGGCCAAATTCGGCAAGGCCACCCCACGGTACGTGACGCAGGAGTGGGCTGGCCAGTTGCAGGGCTTGCAGTGAGCGCGGTTTGAGGTGGTGAATCTGTTCTATGCAGGCGCTGGTGGCGATGATCGGGCGGTCGCCAAACAGCTGATTGCCCCAGCAGTGATCGCCGTCGGCATGCGTGTTGATGACCATGGCCACCGGGGACGCCTGCAGGATGGGAGCGGCATGGCCGAGCATCTCACGGGTGAAATCCAGATCCCAGCAGGTATCGATCAGGATGCTCTGGCCTCCGGCATCGATCAACCCAATGTTGGTCTCACCCCAGGAGCCGTTCGGCACCATCCAGGCATAAGCGCGCGGACTGAGCCGGTAAAGCCCTTCACGGAACCGGGCCGGTTCGGCAAAGCGCGTGCGGGTCCGCGGTGATCCGGCAAGCCAGGTACCGAGAGGATCGGCTGGAGGAAGGTCGTCTGGCATTGCGATCCGGTTCATGCTGCGCGGCTGGCCCCAGCGTGTTTGATGTTTACGGTGATGTCCGCCGTGAATACGAGTTGCTGCTGCGTGTCGGTCACCTTGACCGGTACGACGAAATTGCCATCGCCCGACCAGTCCAGGTGGCTGACATCGGCACTGCCGGTCAGGTCGGTGGTCGCTTTCCTGAGATAAGCCACAGTCATGCCCACCGGAATCCAGCGCGCGCCCGGCGGGATCGATACTTCCGTGACCAGTCCCATCACGATTTCGGCAAGGTTGCACATCGCAATCGCATGTACCGTGTGGATATGGTTTTCCACCTTGCGGCGTTTTTTCATCGTCACGCGCGCATAGCCGGGCCGCAAATCCTCCGTCAAGGGCCGGATCGAGGCGAAGTAGGGCGCTGTGCGGCACACACCCCAGGTGAAGATCCGGCGGCCACCGGGAAAATCCTTGAGCTTGTTGTAGAGTTTGAGCGTTTGCATGTCGTGAGATTCAGTTGGGTGCGGTTGCACACAGCATAAGCACAAGCGCACAGACCGGGCTACGCGCCCTTTGGCGTAATGACCAGACGGCAGGGGCGCTGCCACCGCAGCCAAGGTTTCCGCGACCGCCGCTGACCGGACAGACAAGCGCTTTTCCAGCGTGCCATCGTTTCGCTGCTTTTCTCATGGCAGGGGTTGAATGATGAGCAGGCTCTACGAGCGACTGACCGGCGCCTTGCACGCGATCTACGATCGCCGGGTATTTGATCCGCCCATCCTGGATGCGCGACTGCGCTTTGCGGACCAGTCGCGGTTTGTTGCGGCGTGGGCAGAATTGCGCGACGAGGCGCTCAAGCTGGCTGAGGACCTGAGCCGTATTCCACGCTTTCACGAACTGATGGCCGAACAGGCGGACATTTCGGCGAACGATCAGCGGGACTGGCGCATGTTCGTCTTGAAGGCGTATGGCGTGGACATCAAGTCCAACCAGGCGCGTTGTCCCTGTCTGGCTGCCCTGCTGCAGGAATGTCCCGAGGTGATTTCCGCCACGCTGTCGTTTCTGGCACCCTACAAGCATATTCCGGAGCACCGTGGCCCGTTTCGCGGCGTGCTGCGCTTTTATCTGGGCTTGTCGGTGCCCTGTGACAAGAGGGGCAGGCCAGACACCGAACTGCTGATTGATGGCAGCAGCTTCCGTATCGGTGATGGTGAATGCCTGTTGTGGGACGACACCTATCCCCATGAAGTGCGTCATCACAGCGCCAGGCCGCGTGTCGCTCTGCTGCTGGATGTGCGACGGCGCAGCCTGCCGCCCGGCCTGACCCTGCTGTCAGGTGCGCTGATCAGATTGGCAGGCTGGTCGGTGCGCTGGCGCCGCCTGGCCAGACACGATCCCTTTGCGCCAGTTCAGGCCACGTCGCGACGCGGCAACACCCAGTTTGGCCGGGCGAAGTGGCAGGTGTAGCCGCCTGGCGTGCGCTCCAGGTAATCCTGGTGTTCCGGTTCGGCTTGCCAGAAGTCACCCACCGGAACCACCTCGGTCACCACCCGGCCTGGCCACAGACCCGAGGCATCCACATCCTTGATAGTGTCGATCGCTTCCAGATGCTGCGCTTCCGTCACATAGTAGATTGCCGAACGATATGACAATCCGCGGTCGTTGCCCTGCCGGTTGGGGGTGGTCGGGTCGTGAATCTGGAAGAAGAACTCGAGCAGACGGCGAAAGCTCAACAGCGCTGGATCGAAGATCACTTCGATGCCTTCGGCATGTGTGCCGTGATTGCGATAGGTGGCATTGGGTACGTCGCCACCGGTGTAGCCCACCCGGGTCGAGATCACGCCGGGCATCCTGCGGATCAGGTCCTGCATGCCCCAGAAGCAGCCGCCGGCCAACACTGCGCGTTCGGTTGTCATTTCACACCTCCTCAACCTGGTTCAGGTAGTCGCCATAGCCCTGCGCTTGCATGTCGTTGCGGTGGATAAACCGCAGTGCTGCCGAATTGATGCAGTAGCGCAGGCCGCCGCGGTCCGGCGGTCCGTCGGGAAATACGTGGCCCAAATGGCTGTCGCCGTGCAAGGAGCGCACTTCGGTACGGATCATGCCATGGCTGATGTCGCGCAACTCGTTCACATAGGCCGGCTCGATCGGTTTGGTGAAGCTTGGCCAGCCGCAGCCCGATTCGAACTTGTCTGAGGACGCGAACAACGGCTCACCCGACACCACATCTACGTAGATGCCTGGCTCGTGGTTGTGCAGGTACTCGCCGGTGCCTGGCCGTTCAGTACCGCTGCGCTGGGTGACGTGGTGCTGCTCCGGCGTGAGGCTGGCCAGGGCAGCCGCGCTCTTGGTGTAGGTCTTCATGTGTCGGGCTCCTCATGGATGCGCTTTTGGATGGCAGGCAGGGGCGCAACAGATTCTGGCCTGAAGGGCCTGCGCATGCCACCCTTGGGACAAGCATTATCGACACAAGTTTTCGCTGGCGTCGGCGGGCGTTGGCCCGCCGTCAGTGCTTTGGCGTCCCCAGCCACAGGGGCAACTGCTGGACCAGCGCTGCCTCATCGACCAGACAGCGCAGGTCCAGATGCAGCGCGCCGTCGCGCACATAGCCCACCACGGGCATCGGCAGGGCGCGCAGGCGCTCCTGCAGACGGTTGAGGCTGCTGCCGGCAGCGCGGCCGGCAGCCACGGGTGAAAGTCGCAGTCCGGCACTGGGCAACAGGTCGACCGGCAGCGCGCCGCTGCCGATCTGGCCCCACAGATCGATGGCCTGCACCCTGAATTGACTGATGACTGCCGCCGTCACCACCGGCAACAGGCGCTCGACCTGCGCGCGGATGTCCTCACGCGTCCGCGTAAGCAGGCGCAGGGTAGTCACCTGGGCGGCCAACTGCTCGGGATGACGGTACAGGCGCAGCACGGCCTCCAGTGCCGCCAGGGTGAGCTTGCCCACCCGCAGGCAGCGCTTGAGCGGATTCTTGCGGATTCGCGCCACCAGATCGCGCCGGCCGGCGATCAGGCCGCACTGCGGGCCGCCGAGCAGCTTGTCACCGCTGAACAGCACCAGGTCGGCACCCTGCGCCAGCGTGGCCTGCACGGTGGGTTCCTTGGGCAGGCCAAATACCGACAGGTCGGTGAGCGTGCCGCTGCCCAGGTCGACCACGAAGGGCAGGTCATGCTGGTGGGCCAGGGTGGCCAGTTCTGGCTCCGGCACCACAGCGGTGAAGCCGCTGATGGCGTAGTTGCTCCAGTGCACCTTCATCAGCATGGCCGTGGCGGGGGTGATGGCGTCGGCAAAATCAGGCAGGTGGGTGCGGTTGGTGGTGCCCACTTCCACCAGCCGGGCGCCGGCCCGCTGCATGATGTCCGGGATGCGGAAGGCGCCACCAATTTCGACCAGTTCGCCGCGCGACACCACCACCTGTTTGCGCAATGCCAGGCTGTTCAGCGTGAGCAGCACGGCGGCGGCGTTGTTGTTGACCACGGTGCAGTCTTCCGCACCGGTCAGCTCGGTGATCCAGGGGCGGATCAGGTTGTCGCGGTCGCCGCGGCCGCCCTCATCCAGGTCGAATTCCAGGTTGACCGGACTGCGCATGGCCTGCAGCACCGCCTCGACCGCGGCTTCCGGTAGCAGGGACCGGCCCAGATTGGTGTGCAATACCGTGCCAGTCAGGTTGTGCACGGCGTGCAGGCGTGTGCGCGCCGCCTCCGCCAGGCGCAGGCCAATCTGGTTCAGCAGCAGCGTGGCGTCGGGCACGGTGACATTGGTCTGCGTGCCGTCGGCTGGCATGGCGGTCAGTTCGGCGCGCAAAGTGGCAAGGTGCTGGCGCACTGCGGTGGTCACGCTGCTGCGGCCATGCTGCGCGATCAGTGCCTGCGCATCCGGGTGGGTCAGCAGCCGTTCAACCTGGGGAATCTGTGCAAGCAGCGATTTCGACGTCTGCGATTTGGGTATCTGGGCTTTGGAAATCTGTGCTTTCGACATTTACATTGACATCAAGTGACCGGGTGACAATCAGCAGGCAAAAATCCGCGGCCCAGCCAAGTCCTGGCAATGGCAGGAACTCAGCCCGACATCGCGCAGTCTGACACCTATATTCCTTGTCTTGCCAAACTTGTTGTCCCGACCTTTGCGGTACGACGTCCTTACCCACGCGACTTTCCCGGTCGTCACTTCCCATGAGCATTTCCGAAGAACGATCTTCTGCCACCAGCGGCTGGGCCTTGGTGACTGGCGGTGCCAGTCGCGGCGGCGCAGCCATGTGCCGCATGCTGCATGCACGCGGCATGTCGGTGGTGATCCACCATTCCCCGCGTTCGCTGGCAGCAGCGCAAGCCCTGCGCGATGCCTTGCTGACGCGACGGCCGGGTTCCGTGCGACTGTGGGAGGCCGATTTTCTTGCGACTGGGTTCGCGCTGCCGGATTGGCTGCCTACCCTGGGAATTACCGTGCTCGTGTGCAATGCCTCGCAGTACAAGCCGAGCAGGGTCGGCGACCTGCAGGCTTTTCGCGATGACTTCGAGGTGCACGTGGTGGCGCATGCCAGGATACTGGCTGCCCTGCAGCCCGATCCGCGTGCCTCGCTCGGCTACGCGCCGCTGTCTTCGGTGGTGGCCATTTCTGACATCGCTGTGGATCGCGCGCCGGTAGGACATATCGGTTACACCACCGCCAAGGGCGCACTGGAAACCATGGTGCTGGCGCTTGCCAACGACTGGGCACCGCACACGCGCTGCAATGTGGTGCAGGTGGGCACGCTGCCGTTTCCGGAAACCTGGACCGACGTGGTGCGCGCCGACAAGATCATGGCCTCGATCCCGCTGGCCCGGATCGGCACGTTCGAGGATCTGGCCGGCGCGGTGGTGTTCCTGGCGCTGGATGCGCGCTACATCACCGGCCAGAAGCTGGCCGTGGACGGTGGACGCAACCGGTTCCTGCTGTAAAGCTCATTTGCAGGGAAAGCGCTTTTCCAGGCCATTGATCAGCACCATTTCCATCGGCGTGGTGGTGGCTTCGTCGCCCTTCAGGTCGGTGGTCTCGGCCAAAATCATGTCGGCCACGGCCTGTTCGCCTGGCAACTCCTCCATCTTCACGCAGAACAGCGGGGGCGCGTCTGGATGCGTGTCATGCAGGGCGGTGCCGTACCACACCATGCCCTGAAAGGTGACGTACAGGTAAGCGTCCTGGGATTCGCGGTTGGCGGGGTCGGTGCGGCCGCTGCGATATTCACCCAAGGTCAGGGCGGCGCCGGGCAGGCTGGTGGTCATGCCGATGGCGCACAGCGCGGTCAGCAGCGTGGGACGGAGAAAAGTTGAAAGCGACATGCCAGGGGTCCTCGGTCGAAATGGAAGTGCATAATTCGCTGCGCGGAGCGGCGAACAGTGCAACTTGCGCATCGTGACATACTCTCATTTTCGTTGCCGCTCCCCTCCCTGACAAATCCTGACAAGACCAACCATGAACCGATTCGTTGCCCTGATCCTTTTCGTTCCCCTTCTGTTGTCGGGTTTGCTGGCCCAGGCGGGCCCCTTGGCCTATGTGACCAATGAGCGCGCCGGCGTGTCGGTGATCGACCTTGACCAGTTCACCGTGCTGCGCACAATCGACACCGGCGGGGAAGGGCCGCGCGGCCTGGGCATTACCCCCGACGGTCGTTTTCTGGTCACCGCCAACAAGGGGACCAGCGATATTTCGGTGATTGATACCGCCACCAATGCGGTGGTGCGTCGCATTCCGGTGGGCAAGAATGTGGAGTTCGTGCGCGTGCAGGGCGACCTCGCCTATGTGACTTATGAGCCGAGTGGCCCGGGAGCGCCCGATGAAGTACACAAGGGCGGCATGCCCGATGAAGCACACAAGGGCGGCAAGGACGCCAAGGATGACAAGGAAGATGACCTGGTGCCGGCCGAGATTGCGGTGGTCGACCTCAAGCTTGGCAAGGTACTGCGTTCGATGAAGTCGGGGCGTGAAACCGAAGGTATTGAATTTTCTCAGGACGGCAAGCAGATGCTGGTGGCCAACGAGGGCGAGAACACTGTCACGGTGTACGATCGTGCCGCTGGTACCGTGCTGCGCAGGATTGATGTGACCGCGCAGGGCAGTCGTCCGCGCGGCATCAAGATCTCGCCGGACGGCAAGACCTACGCGATCACACTGGAGTTTTCCGACAAGGTGTTGCTGGTCGATGCGGCCACGTTTGCAGTCACCAAAAGTGCTGCCACCAAGAAATCACCCTACGGCGTAAGTTTTGATTCGGATGGCAAGCGCCTGTTCGTTGCGGCCTCGCGCTCCAGCGTGATCCAGGTGTTTGATGCTGCGACGCTGGCCCTGCAGGGTGAAATTCCGGTGGGCGGGCGCTGCTGGCACTTTGCGTTTGCGCCGGACGGCAAGCATCTGGTGGCGGCCTGCGGCAAGTCCGACACCCTGGTGGTTGCCGATACCACCAGTCTGCAGGTCACCAAGACCCTGACTGGTGCCAAGGGGCCGTGGGGCATTGTGGTGTATCCCCGCACGCGCGGCAGCATCGACACACCCTGAATTTTGCCGGGTGGCACCCGGCGGGCGCGGTTTGCGTCTGTACGGGTTAACCCCACGGCAGGTCATTCGCTGGCCTTGATCCCTCCGGCGCTGTCCGCAATCCCCAGTTCAAGCGCGGTCCAGTCGCTCTCGCCGCGACCGTGGGCCATTGCCGTGGTCAGGCGTTGGCGCAGCAGGTCCACCAGTGGCATCGGCACCTGCACCTGCCCAGCGGCCTGGCTGACCAGGTTCATGTCCTTCAGCCCCAACCGGAGGCGGAAGCCAGCAGGTTGATAGCGTCGCTGTGCGATCTGCTGGCCATAATTCTGATAGATCGGGCAGGCAAACAGCGTGCGGCCAAAGAACTCAGCGAAGGCTTGCCGCTCCACGCCGAATTTCTGCGCCATCAGCATGGCCTCGCCCATACTTTCCACCGCCGCAAGGATCATGAAGTTGCCGGCCAGTTTCAGGGCGGCGGCGGCGGCGTGTTCCTCGCCCAGCGGCTGGATGCCTTGGCCGAGCAGGGCGAGCACCGGTGCCACCCGCTGGCATGCTGCGGCCGGACCGGCCGACAGGATCCACAAGCGTTTTGCTGCTGCGGCGTCAGGCCGGCCAAATACAGGCGCGGCCACCAGATGTTCGCCGTGCCGCGCGTGTTCGGCTGCCAGCCAGCGCAGGGTATCCGGGCTCACCGTGCTGCATGACACATGTACGCCGCCAGCCCCGAGGTGGCCGATCAGGCCCTCTGGTCCGCTGCTGATGCTGCGCAGCGCGGCATCGTCGGCCACCATGCTGAGGACGATGCCGCCGCGCGTAACGGCAGCGGCCGGGCTGACGGCCAGCGTGGCACCGCGCGTCACCAGGTCGGCGGCCTTGGTGGTGTCGCGGTTCCAGATGGTCAGGCCGGCCGGGTGGTCGAGCAGATGGCCGGCCATCGGCAGGCCCATGGCGCCGAGGCCAATGAAAGCCAGGCGGGATTCGGAGAGGTTGGGGAAATTCATTGTGGGGAGGGCTCCGAGTTGACGAAATCAAGGACGGCCGGGTCGACGTCCTGTTCCTGCAGGTTGGCGCCGTGTGGCGCAAATTCGGCTGGAAAGGCCTGGCGCAGTGATGTGAGGGTGCCGCAGGCGTTGCTGTCATAGCCCGGCAATTCGCCAATCCGGCGCTTCAGTTCGCCGGCACGTAGCAGGTTGCGCACCGAATCGAGGTCGAGGCGGTTGGCGTCGTCCTGCCGGCAGGCCAGAAAATAACGCTCGGTGACCAGTGGGATGAAGTCAAGCTGAAAGCGGCGCGCTGCGGTTTCGATACCAAAGCCGACGTCCGCCATGCCGCTGGCAATGTAGGCGGCCACGGCCGCATGGGTGTATTCCCACATTTCGTAGCCCGGAATCTGTTCGCTGGCCACGCGCTGTTCCTGCAGCAGCAGGTCGATCAGCAGGCGGGTTCCGGAGCCCGGCTGGCGGTTGATGAAACGCGGTTTGCGCAGCGGCAGGTCACGGATGCCGGTGATCCCGAGCGGATTGCCCGGCGGCACCATCAAGCCCTGCACCCGGGTGGCCAGATTGATCAGTTGTACCGGTTGGGCGAGCAGGGCTTGCCGGTAAGGGGCCATGCCGGCGGCTTGCAGTTGGCCGATCGGCACATGAAAACCGGCCAGATCACACTCCTTGCGCGCCAGCGCCTGCAGCGCATCCGTGCTGCTGGTGTAGCGCAGGTCAAAGTTCAGGCCGGACTCGACCAGCGTCTCGCGCAGCGCCTGAACGGCAAAGCCATGGCTGGCCTGGATCCGCACCGGGGCCGAGGCGGACAGTACGCGCTCCATTTCGGCGCTGAGTTCGGAGGACAGGCTGTCGAGGGCTGGCGACAGGCGTGCTGCAATGCGGCGATCGGCCCACAGCAGCACCTGGCCCAACGGTGTCAGTTGCCCGCCGCGGCCACGCTCCAGCTGGATCAGTGGGGTGCCAAATGCCTGATCTGCCTCGCGGATCAGGCCCCATGCATGCCGGTAGGACAGCTGCAGGGTCTTGGCGGCCTGAGCCAGGCTGCCCTGTTCGTGCACCGCAGCACACAAACGCAATACCTGGGGCAGGTCGAAGTCGGGTTGCCCGGGGCGTTGCAGTGACCATTCCGGACGTACGTGTAGACGGAACATTATGCAATGTTATACATATTGTGGTGGGGTGGGTGCGCTGCTAAAGTCTCGATTCTAAGAGTGATTCGCCTTTTTATATGCTGATTTGAACATATAAGGGCGGTCGCAACAAATCATCGGCAGGAGATGCCCGCGTGAGCTACAGCGAACTGTACAGTGACTTGGTCGAGATGCCAGGCGCACTGCTTCCGATCTTCCATCGCATCCAGGAGCGTCTGGGTTATGTCCCGCAGGAGGCCCTGCCGGAGATTGCCAAGGCGCTCAACCTGTCTCGCGCAGAGGTGCATGGCGTGATGACGTTTTACCACGACTTCCGCAGCGAACCCGCGGGCCGCACGGTGGTAAAGATCTGCCGCGCCGAGGCCTGTCAGGCGATGGGTGCCAATGCCCTGGTCGCTCATGCCGAGGCCTGCCTGCACACGCCGCTCAACTCGACCAGTGCCGACGGTTCGGCCACGCTGGAAGCCATGTATTGTCTTGGCAATTGCGCATTGGCGCCGGCAGTGATGATCAACGGTGATCTGAAGGGCCGGGTCACTCCGGCACGCTTCGATGCCTTGGTGGCCGCAGCTGGCAAGGCGGTGCCCGCATGATCCGCGTTTATGTTCCCCGCGATTCGGCCGCCCTGTCGGTGGGGGCGGACGATGTTGCCGCTGCCATCACCGTTCAGGCGCAACAGCGTGGCCTTGCCGTCGAACTGGTGCGCAACGGCTCGCGCGGCCTGCTCTGGCTGGAAACCCTGGTGGAAGTCACCACACCGGCGGGACGGGTGGCCTACGGCCCGGTGTATCCGGAAGATGTGGAAAGTCTGTTCGAGGCAGACTTCCTGCACGGTGGCGCGCATGCGCTGGGGCACGGACTGACGGACCAGATTCCGTATCTGGCCAGACAGGAACGCCTGACCTTTGCGCGCTGCGGAATTACCGACCCGCTCTCACTCGATGATTACCTTGCGCATGACGGCTACCGTGGCCTGCGCAATGCGCTGGCCATGGACGCCGCCGCCATCGTTCAGCAGGTCACCGATTCCGGTCTGCGTGGTCGCGGTGGTGCCGCGTTCCCCACCGGCATCAAGTGGAAGACCGTGCTGGGTGCGCAGGCAGCGCAAAAGTACATCGTGTGCAATGCCGACGAAGGCGATTCGGGCACCTTCGCTGATCGCATGATCATGGAAGATGATCCCTTTACGCTGATCGAAGGCATGACCATCGCGGGCGTGGCGGTCGGGGCCACCATCGGCTACATCTACCTGCGCTCGGAATATCCGTACGCCTTCGACGTGTTGAATCAGGCGATCGCCATTGCCAACCAGCACCAATGGCTGGGCGAAAACATCCAGGGTAGCGGCAAGACCTTCCATCTGGAAGTGCGATTGGGCGCTGGCGCCTACATCTGCGGCGAGGAAACGGCGCTGCTGGAAAGCCTGGAAGGCAAGCGCGGGATTGTGCGCTACAAGCCGCCCATTCCGGCGCTGAAGGGCCTGTTCGGCCTGCCCACCATCGTCAACAATACGATCTCCTTTGCATCCGTGCCGATCATCATGGACAAGGGCGGTGAGTTTTACCGCAACTACGGCATGGGCCGCTCGCGCGGCACGCTGCCGTTCCAGTTGGCCGGCAACCTCAAGCAGGGGGGGCTGGTCGAGAAGGCGTTTGGCCTGACCCTGCGTGAACTGATTTATGACTTTGGCGGTGGCACCGCCAGCGGCCGTCCGGTCCGCGCCATCCAGGTGGGCGGACCGTTAGGCGCCTATGTGCCGGCCAGCCAGTTCGACACGCCGCTCGATTACGAAGCGTATGTCGGCATCTCGGCCATGATCGGGCACGGCGGCATCGTGGTGTTCGACGACACGGTCGACATGGCGCAGATGGCGCGTTACGCGATGGAGTTCTGTGCCATCGAATCGTGCGGCAAATGCACGCCATGTCGGGTGGGTTCCACCCGCGGTGTGGAAGTGGTCGACCGCATCATCGCCAATCAGGATCGTGCCGCCAACCTCGCGCTGCTGCGCAGTCTGTGCGACACCATGCTGAACGGTTCGCTCTGCGCGATGGGTGGCATGGCGCCTTACCCGGTGCTTAGCGCGCTCAATCATTTTCCGGAAGATTTCGGCATCGAAGCCGGCGAACTGGCTGCCTGAGGCCACACCAACAGGTAGCACCGGCGCGCATACGTACGCAGCGCCGCCAAGCATCCGGGGCGCGTGAAAACGCGGGGCCGGAAAGCAAAAGGAGAAGCACCATGCAGTCCCGTTTTGATGAAGACTTCGGTACCCCGGCAAGCCACGCCAGCGAGAGCGTCACGTTGACCATCGACGGCATGACCGTCACCGTGCCCGCGGGCACGTCAATCATGCGCGCTGCGGCCGGTGCCGGCGTGATGGTGCCCAAGCTGTGCGCCACCGACAGCGTGGACCCCTACGGCTCGTGCCGTCTCTGTCTGGTCGAAGTGGATGGCCGCCGCGGCTACCCGGCCTCGTGCACCACCCCCTGCGAAAGCGGTCTCAACGTGCGCACGCAGAGCAACAAGCTGGCCGAGATCCGCAAGGGCGTGATGGAGCTCTACATCTCCGACCACCCGCTCGACTGCCTGACCTGCACCACCAATGGCAACTGCGAACTGCAGGACATGGCCGGTGCGGTGGGCCTGCGCGAAGTACGCTATGGCTACGAAGGCGAGAACCACACCAAGAGCCTGAAGGACGACTCCAACCCCTACTTCACCTACGATCCCTCCAAGTGCATCGTCTGCAGCCGTTGCGTGCGAGCCTGCGAGGAAGTGCAGGGCACCTTTGCACTGACCATCGAAGGGCGTGGTTTTGATTCGCGCGTTTCCGCCGGCATGAGCGAGAAGTTCATGGACAGCGAGTGCGTGTCCTGCGGTGCCTGCGTGCAGGCCTGCCCGACCGCCACGCTGACTGAAAAGTCGATGACCCTGATGGGCCAGCCCGATCACAGCGTGATCACCACCTGCGCCTACTGCGGTGTGGGCTGTTCCTTCCGTGCCGAAATGCAGGGCAGCCGCGTGGTGCGCATGGTGCCGTGGAAGGACGGCAAGGCCAATCACGGCCATTCCTGCGTGAAGGGCCGCTTTGCCTGGGGCTATGCCACCCACCCGGACCGCATCACCAAGCCGATGATCCGCGACGCCATCACTGACCCGTGGAAGGAAGTCAGCTGGGACGAGGCGCTGCAGTATGCCGCCCGCCGCTTCCAGCAAATCCAGGCCAAGCACGGGCGCGATTCGATCGGCGGCATCACCTCCTCGCGTTGCACCAATGAGGAAGCCTATCTGGTACAGAAGCTTGTACGCGCCGTATTCAACAACAACAACGTGGATACCTGTGCCCGGGTGTGCCACTCGCCCACCGGTTATGGTCTGAAAGCCACGCTGGGGGAATCGGCTGGCACGCAGGACTTTGATTCGGTGCTGGCTTCCGACGTGATCCTGGTAATCGGTGCCAACCCGACGGATGGCCATCCAGTATTCGCGTCGCTGATGAAGAAGCGCCTGCGCCAGGGGGCCAAGCTGATCGTGGTAGATCCGCGCCAGATCGATCTGGTGCGCTCGGCGCACATCGAAGCGCAGCACCATCTCAAGCTGCGTCCCGGCACCAACGTGGCCATTGTCAACGCGCTGGCGCATGTGATCGTCACCGAAGGTCTGGTCCAGGAAGCCTTCGTGGCCGAGCGTTGCGATGTTGATTCCTTCAACAAATGGCGTACCTTTGCCGCGCGCGAGAACAATTCACCGGAAGCTCTTGAGGCAATCACTGGTGTGCCGGCCAAGTCGGTGCGCGAGGCGGCGCGTCTGTTCGCCACCGGCGGCAACGGTGCCATCTACTACGGCCTGGGCGTGACCGAGCATGCACAGGGTTCCACCACCGTGATCGGCATCGCCAATCTGGCAATGGCAACTGGCAACGTGGGACGGCGTGGCGTGGGGGTCAACCCGCTGCGTGGTCAGAACAACGTGCAGGGCTCCTGCGACATGGGTTCGTTCCCCCACGAACTGCCGGGCTACCGTCACGTGTCGGAGGCCGGGGCGCGCCAGTTGTTTGGCGACGCCTGGGGCGTGACCATCCAGCACGAGCCGGGCCTGCGCATTCCCAACATGTTCGAAGCCGCGATGGATGGAAGCTTCCGTGGCATGTACGTGGAAGGCGAGGACATCGTGCAGTCCGACCCTAACACCCAGCACGTGATCGCCGCCTTGCAGCAACTCGAATGCCTGGTGGTGCAGGATATCTTCCTGAATGAAACCGCCATGTATGCGCACGTGTTCCTGCCGGGCTCTTCGTTCCTGGAAAAGGACGGCACCTTCACCAACGCCGAGCGCCGTATCTCGCGAGTGCGCAAGGTGATGCCGCCGCTGGCTGGCAAGGCGGACTGGGAAGTCACCCAGGCACTGGCGCAGGCGATGGGTTATCCCATGAATTACAGCCATCCGTCCGAGATCATGGACGAGATCGCACGTCTCACGCCCACCTTTACCGGCGTGAGTTACGAGAAGCTCGACCGTCTGGGCAGCGTGCAGTGGCCCTGCAACGAGGCTACGCCGGAAGGCACCCCCACCATGCACATTGATGAATTCGTGCGTGGCAAGGGCAACTTCATGCTGACCGAATACATTCCGACCAGCGAGAAGGTGACCAAGCGCTTCCCGCTGCTGATGACCACCGGCCGCATCCTGTCGCAGTACAACGTGGGTGCACAAACCCGGCGTACCGCCAACAACGCCTGGCACTCGGAAGATCGGGTCGATATCCATCCGGTGGATGCCGAAGATCGCGGTATCAAGGACGGCGACTGGGTCGGGATCACCAGCCGGGCGGGCCAGACGGTGCTGCGCGCCACGGTATCGGAGCGCATGCAGCCGGGGGTGGTCTACACCACCTTCCACTTCCCGGAATCGGGCGCCAACGTGATCACCACCGACAACTCGGACTGGGCGACCAACTGCCCGGAGTACAAGGTGACTGCCGTCGAACTGACCATGGTGTCGCAACCTTCGGAGTGGCAGTCGCATTACAAGCGCTTTGCGAAGGACCAGATCGGTATGGTGCCGCACCTGGAAGCCAAGGCCTGATCACGTGCCATTCGCCGGACTCAATCCCCATCGCACGTTTGCCGGCCAGCGCTGGCTGGCGGGCGATGAGGAGTTGCGCAACGACGCCGTGGCCGAAGAAACGCCGGTGGCGCTGCTGTTCGATGGCCAACCCCATGTGGTGATGATGGCCTCGCCGCAGGACCTAGAGGACTTTGCGCTGGGTTTTTGCCTGAGTGAGGGGCTGCTGGCTGGCCCCGACGATCTGCTTGCCCTCGAGGTACTCACCCATCCCGAAGGCATTGCCCTGCAACTGGCCTGCCGTCCCGGGGCCTTGCCCGACCTGGGTGAGCGCCGGCGCAACCTGACCGGGCGCACTGGCTGCGGCTTGTGTGGTGCCGAAACGCTGGCACAGGCGGTGCGCGCGCCAAGACCGGTGGGAGCCGGTGTGACCCTCACCGCACAGGCGCTGCAGGCCGCACTGGCGGCCTTGGGCGCTGCGCAGCCCCTGAATGCCATCACCGGCGCCGTGCATGCCGCTGCCTGGTGCAGTGTGGCAGGTGAAGTGCTGCTGGTTCGCGAGGATGTGGGGCGCCACAACGCACTCGACAAGCTGATCGGCGCGCTGGCCCGACAGGGCCTGGATCCCGCTGCCGGGTTCCTGTTGCTGACCAGTCGCGCCAGCTATGAACTGGTGCTGAAGGCGAGCATGGTGGGAATCACCACCGTGCTGGCCGTCTCGGCGCCGACCGGTCTTGCGATCCGCATGGCGGATGAGGCCGGCATCACCCTGGTCGCGTTTGCGCGTACCGGCCGTCATACCATCTACACGCACCCGGACCGCTTGCAGCCGCTGTCAGCGGTGGAGCAGCCAGCCGTCTTGCCCTGAGGAACGTCGCATGCATATTGAAAACCTGGTCACCATGTTGAACCAGATCAACTCTTTTTTTGCCACCGAGCCCGACCGCGAGCTGGGCATCGAAGGCATCCGCAACCACGTGCAGCGCTTCTGGGAGCCACGCATGCGTCGCTTGATCATTGCGCATGTGCAGGCGGGGGGGGCCGGCGTCGAGCCCCTGGCACTGGAAGCGGTCAAGCGTCTGGAGGCGGTGAAAGCCGCTTGAAGCGTTGCGATAGGCGGGTTCCGGTTTTGCGCGAAGCCGGACTGTGAAACAATAGCGGTAACTGGAAACATATAGAGCGCGCAGCAAAATGATTGATCGGGATGGATATCGGCCGAATGTCGGGATCATCCTGGTGAACACCCGTAATCAGGTGTTCTGGGGTAAACGTATCCGCGAGCATTCGTGGCAGTTTCCGCAGGGTGGCATCAAGCATGGCGAATCCCCCGAACAGGCCATGTATCGTGAGCTGATGGAAGAGGTTGGCTTGCGGCCGGAGCACGTGCGCATCCTGGGGCGTACCCGCAACTGGTTGCGCTATGACGTGCCCGAAACCTGGGTGCGTCGAGAGTGGCGCGGCAATTATCGCGGCCAGAAGCAGATCTGGTACCTGCTGCGCCTGACCGGCCGTGATTCGGATGTGTCCCTGCGCGCAAGCTCGCATCCTGAGTTTGATGCATGGCGCTGGCATGAGTACTGGATTCCGCTGGACAGCGTGATCGAGTTCAAACGCGATGTGTACCGCAACGCGCTCAACGAACTTTCGACCTTTCTGGAGCGCCTGCCGGCGCGTCCGGGCGGGCGCGCTGCCGTCGCACTCAAGGCCTCCGAGGCTGCCCTGGCTGGTCCGTCCAGCGACCTGCCGCGCGCGATCCCGTCGCAGGAGTCTGCGCCGGGCAACTGACGGCTGGGTGCCCTGACCGACGGACAGCCGTCGGCGGGCGGACTAGGGTTTGTCGGCAGGTCGATGCGTTCGGAGGTCGGCCGCCCGGGTCGCCCCGGTTCTGCTATCAGGAGACCACAATGCCCAATCTCGCAGGCACCAAAACCCATGCAAACCTGAAGGACGCCTTCGCTGGCGAAGCGCAGGCCAACCGCCGTTATCTGTACTTTGCTGCCAAGGCCGACGAGGAAGGCCGCACTGACGTGGCGGCCGTGTTCCGCACGGCTGCAGAGAGTGAGACGGCCCACGCGCGAGGCCATCTCAAATATCTGGAGGCGGTGGGCGATCCCGATACCGGCCTGCCGATCGGTGATTCCGCGCACAACCTGAAATCGGCGATCGCGGGCGAGACCCACGAGTCCACCGCCATGTACCCGGGCATGGCCAAGACCGCACGGGAGGAGGGTTTCACCGAAATCGCCGACTGGTTCGACACGCTTGCAAAGGTGGAAAGCTCGCACGCCCAGCGTTTCACCCAGGCGCTCGACAAGCTCGGCATGAACTGAACGTGCCTGAAGGGCGCGTATCTTACTGAGGCGTGTGTCCTGATGCCGCTTGCTGCAGCGGCGGCTGCAGGACCGTGTTCAAAGGGGCCGCACTGGCCAGCAGGAATTCCTGCAGCAGCGGTGCCACCTGTTTCAGGTGCAGGCGCGGGGCACCGCCGTTTTCCAGGCGTTGACCATACCCGGCACCGCCATCCAAAAAGTAATGCGACTGATACCAGCCGGGCTGGTTGACCGGACAGTGGCCACAGAAAGTGGGTGACAGACCGCGCTGCACCATCGGTGCCGTGCCCGGTGCGGACAGGCTACGGTTATAGCGGCGCGCCATGCTCATGGACCACAGCATGCGTTCTTCGCGCAGCGCACGAAAGCGGCCGGGACCATCAATGTCCTGATCGGTCAGCGGCATGCCCAGGGTATCGGTGAGCTCGGCGTGCACCAACTGGAAGCGCTCCAGGCCTTCGCCCACCACGATCAGAAGCGGCAATGCCTGCAGCCGCTCCACCCAGGCCTGGCGCAGTCCCGCAGGGAGCACGGCGGCCCATTCGCCGCCATGGCGTAGCCAGTCAAAACGTGCGTTTTCGCTGGTTTCGGCGGCGATCATCATCGCTTCATGATTGCCCAGCACGGCATGAAACCAGGGTTCGTCCAGCAGTTGCAGGCTGCGCAGGCTGTCTTCGCCGCGATCGATCAGGTCGCCCACCGCAAACAGACGGTCGCGCAGGGGATCAAAGCCGATCGCGTCCAGTTCCCGTTCCAGCCACGCACGCTCGCCATGCAGGTCGCCAACGACATAGTCGTGGCCACGCTGGTTGGCGGTGGTGCGGTGCAGTTTCATCGGGACTCCGGACGGTCTGGTCTGATCTTCAGCACAGACGATACCGGGTAAGTATTTCAATCGCTAGCGGTTTTACCTGAATTTCATGTGCATGCGCAACATGCTGGCGGCCAGCTGCGGCTGCATCTCCATGAAAAAAGGCCACCCGGAGGTGGCCTTGCAATGCATCACGCGACGTCCGGCTCAGAACAGTCCAACCACCTTGCCGTGCTCATCCAGGTCGATCTTCTCGGCCGACGGCACCTTGGGCAGGCCCGGCATGGTCATCACGTCGCCGCACACCAGCACGATAAATTCTGCGCCGGCACCCAGGCGCACTTCGCGGATGTTCAGCGTGTGGCCGCTCGGCGCGCCCTTGGCATTGGGGTCGGTGCTGAACGAGTATTGGGTCTTGGCGATGCACACCGGGTACCTGCCGTAACCATCGTCTTCCAGCTTCCTGATCTGGTTGCGCACCTTTGCATCGGCACTGATGTCGGCGGCACCATAAATCTTTTGTGCCACGGCACGCGCCTTGTCCAGGATCGGCAGGTCGTCTTCGTACACGAAGCTGAAATTGGACGGCTGGGTGCCGTTCTCCACCACGTCCACGACGGCTCGGGCCACATCCTCGGCGCCCTTGCCCCCTTCGGCCCAGTGACGCGCCACCAGCACCGGCACGCCATGCTTGGCCATGGCATCCTGCAGCAACTGCAGTTCGGCCGGCGTGTCAAAGGTGAAGTTGTTGATCGACACGATGCAGGGCAGGCCGTAATGGGTGCGCACATTGGCCACGTGCTTTTCCAGGTTGGCCACCCCCTTGGCCAGTGCCTCGAGGTTCTCGGTGTTCAGGCTCTTTACGTCGACGCCGCCATGGAACTTGAGTGCGCGAATGGTGGCCACAATCACCACCACATCCGGGCGCAGGCCGCTCTTGCGGCACTTGATGTCGATGAACTTCTCGGCGCCGAGGTCGGCACCGAAGCCGGCTTCGGTCACCACATAATCGGCCAGCTTCAGGCCAGCTTGCGTGGCGATGACCGAGTTGCAGCCATGCGCGATATTGGCGAAGGGGCCGCCGTGGATGATGGCCGGGTTGTTTTCCAGCGTCTGCACCAGATTGGGGGCCAGCGCGTCCTTCAGCAGCACGGCCATCGCGCCGTGCGCCTTCAGGTCGCGTGCGGTGACTGCCTTCTGGTCCTTGGTGTAACCCACCACGATATTGCCCAGGCGTTCCTTGAGGTCGGCAATCGAGGTGGCCAGGCAGAAGATCGCCATCACCTCGGACGCCACCACGATGTCGAAGCCGTCCTCGCGCGGGTAGCCGTTGCCGGGGCCGCCCAGGGAGTTGACGATGTCGCGCAGCGCGCGGTCGTTCATGTCGACCACGCGCTTCCAGGTGATCCGGCGCACATCGATGTTCAGTTCGTTGCCGTGGTGGATATGGTTGTCCAGCATGGCGGCCAGCAGGTTGTTGGCCAGCGCGATGGCGGAGAAATCGCCTGTGAAGTGCAGGTTGATGTCTTCCATCGGCACCACCTGGGCGTAACCGCCGCCAGCGGCTCCGCCCTTCACGCCAAAGACCGGTCCCAGCGAGGGCTCACGCAGGCAGATCACGGTCTTCTTACCGATCCGGTTGAGCGCATCCCCCAGTCCAACCGTGGTGGTGGTCTTGCCTTCGCCGGCCGGTGTGGGACTGATGGCGGTGACCAGCACCAGCTTGCCGTTCGGGCGGTCCTTCAGCGTGTCCAGGAACGGCAGCGAAATCTTCGCCTTGAAGTGACCGTAGGGCTCGAGGTGTTCATCGGCAATGCCCAGCTTGTCACGCGCGATCTGGGTGACGCGCTGCAGGGTGGCTTGTTGTGCAATTTCGATATCGGATGCCATTGGGTGGGTTTCTCCTCTTTGGGCAATGCGCTAAAGGTGCGGGTTGAGAGCGGGCGGGGGGAATATTACGTTGTTATTAGCGGATCAGGATGGCTCGGAAATCGTTGACGTTGGTGAGGGTGGGGCCGGTGATCACCAGATCGCCCAGCGCCTGAAAGAAGCTGTAGCCGTCGTTGTTGGCCAGCAGTGCCTTGGCGCTGACGCCAAGCGCTGCGGCGCGCTCCAGTGAATCGGGAGTCAGGATGGCACCCGCGTTGTCTTCTGTGCCGTCGATGCCGTCGGTATCGCCGGCAATGGCGCTGATGTTGGCGTGACCATCGAGGGCGACTGCCAGCGCCAGCAGGAACTCGGCATTGCGGCCTCCGCGACCCTTGCCGCGCACCGTGACGGTGGTCTCGCCACCCGACAGCAGCACGCAGGGCGGGCGCGCCGGCTTGCCATGGCGGGCGGCATGACGCGCAATGCCGGCATGTACCAGGGCCACCTCGCGTGATTCGCCTTCCAGACTGTCGCCAAGGATCAACGGAATCACGCCAGCTGTGCGCGCCACCACGGCCGCGGCTTCCAGCGAGGCATTCGGGGTGGCAATCATGCGCACTTCGGCGCGCTCGAAGCAGGCATCCCCCGGCTTGGGGGTCTCGTCATGACCCGACTGCAAGTGCGCGAGCACGCTGGCGGGGGCGTCAATCCTGTACTTGGCCAGGATGGCCAGGGCGTCGGCACAGGTGGTGGGGTCGCCTACCGTGGGGCCGGAGGCGATCACCGAGGGATCGTCGCCCGGCACATCCGAGATCAGCAGGGTGATCACCTGCGCTGGCGCACAGGCCTTTGCCAGCCGGCCACCCTTGATCGCCGACAGGTGTTTGCGCACGCAGTTCATCTCGGTGATGGTGGCCCCCGAACGCAGCAATGCCTTGTTCACCAGTTGCTTGTCTTCAAGGCTGATGCCGGCAGCGGGCAAGGCCAACAGCGCCGAGCCACCGCCCGAGATCAGGCACAGCACCAGATCGTCTTCGGTAAGACCCGACGTGAGCGCCAGGATACGAGCCGCAGCATCGCGGCCGGCAGCATCCGGCACCGGGTGGGCGGCTTCTACCACTTCAATCCGCTCGGTTGGCGCGCCATGGCCGTAGCGGGTGACCACCAGGCCGCTCAGCGGGCCTGGCCAATGTTGTTCCACTGCGCGAGCCATTGCCCCGCCGGCCTTGCCGGCGCCGAGCACCACGGTGCGGCCTTTTGGCGGGGGCGGCAGGAAGTCCGGCAAGCAGGTATCCGGCGCGGCGGCGGCGATGGCTGCGTCGAACATACGGCGGAGCAGGTCGGCGTCTTGTTGGGCTTGTGTTGGCATGGGTTCGGGGTCGGCTGTGATGGGCGGGAAAAAGGTTGCAGTGCGCCCGCGCGGGGGTGGTGGCGCGGGGCGCGTTGCAGTGTGACGGACCGGGCTGTCCTTGGGTGCGGTGCAGCATCCGTCACGCACTGTGCAATCGTCTGGCGAGATTACAGCCACGCGGCTTTTGCGCCAATGCACATGGACTGATCATCTCCATAACTAAGTCTTAGAATAGGGGTTCGCGATGCCTAGATAATCGGTCTCAAGAAAGCGCTGATGTCCCGCTGCGGATCATCAAGCCTCACTCGTTTATGAATTGGAGGAAGTCCCCGTGTTTGATTCGAAAGCCACCATCGCCAGCATCGACCCCGCACTGTGGGGCTGCATGCAGGACGAACGTCGCCGCCAGGAAGATCACGTCGAGCTGATTGCTTCGGAAAACTACACCAGCCCGGCCGTGATGGCAGCGCAGGGCTCGGTGCTGACCAACAAGTATGCCGAGGGTTATCCCGGCAAGCGTTACTACGGCGGTTGCGAGTTTGTGGACGTGGCCGAGCAGCTGGCAATTGATCGTATCAAGGCCCTGTTCGGTGCCGAATACGCCAACGTGCAGCCGCACTCCGGTTCGCAGGCCAACGCCGCCGTTTACGGCGCCTTCTTGCAACCCGGTGACACTATCCTGGGCATGTCGCTGGCCCACGGCGGTCACCTGACCCATGGTTCCAGCGTGAACTTCAGCGGCAAGACCTATAAGGGCGTGGCCTACGGTCTGCACCCGGATACCGAGCAGATCGATTACGACGAAGTCGAGCGCCTGGCCCACGAGCACAAGCCGAAAATGATCGTGGCGGGTGCTTCGGCTTACTCGCTGGAAATCGACTGGCAGCGTTTCCGCAATATCGCGGATGCCGTTGGTGCCTACTTTTTGGTCGACATGGCGCACTACTCCGGCCTGATTGCAGCGGGTGAGTACCCGAGTCCGGTAGGCATTGCCCACTTTGTCACTTCTACCACCCACAAGACCCTGCGCGGTCCGCGCGGCGGCATCATCCTGTCGAGCGCCGAATTCGAAAAGCCGCTCAACAGCATGATCTTTCCCGGCATCCAGGGTGGACCGCTGATGCATGTGATCGCTGCCAAGGCGGTGGCGTTCCTCGAGGCATCCAAGCCTGAATTCAAGGTGTACCAGCAGCAGGTCAAGGCCAACGCTGTCGCCATGGCCACCACCCTGACCGAACGCGGACTGCGCATCGTGTCCGGTGGCACCAAGAGCCACATGTTCCTGGTTGACCTGCGCGCCAAAGCCATCACCGGCAAGGCGGCGGAAGCCGTACTGGGCAGTGCGCACATGACCTGCAACAAGAACGCGATTCCGAACGATCCCGAAAAACCTTTCGTGACCAGCGGCATCCGCATTGGTACCCCCGCCATGACCACCCGTGGCTTTGGTATCACTGAGGCCCGGCAGATCGCAAACCTGATTGCCGACGTGCTAGAACATCATCAGGATGAAGCGGTGATCAGCCGCATCGCCGGCGAAGTGACGGCCTTGTGCCATCGCTTCCCGGTTTACGGCTGATCGCTTGATCCCACTGCGCAGGGACAAGGGGCTGACCAGCCCCTTGCATCCACCAAGTCCATCCCGGGAGATCCCCCGGTCCGGCTGCGCATCGCTTCGTCCAAGCCCATATACCTATAACGAGATTCTGAGGAGTACTCACCATGGCTGGTCGTAATTTTCTGTTTGTCCCGGGTCCCACCAACGTGCCTGACCGTGTGCTGCGCGCAATGGTGGTGCCACAGGAGGACCATCGTTCGCCCAAATTCGGCGAGCTGGGTCTTGCCTGCATCAACGGCCTGAAGAAGATCTTCAAGACCGAGGCCGGTACGCCCTTCATCTTCCCCGCATCCGGCACCGGTTGCTGGGAAGCGGCGCTGGCGAACTGCCTGAACCCCGGCGACAAGGTGCTGATCGCGCGCTTCGGCCAGTTCAGCCACTTGTGGGCCGACATGGCTGCCCGCCTGGGCTTCCAGGTGGAAATCCTCGAAACCCCCTGGGGTGAAGGTGCCCCGATCGAGCGCTACCGCGCCGCGCTGGCCGCCGATACCACGCACAGCATCAAGGCGGTGCTGGCGACGCAGAACGAGACCGCCACGGGGGTGAACAGCAATATTCCGGCCCTGCGCGCCGCCATCGACAGCGTGAAGCATCCGGCCCTGCTGATGGTCGATTCGGTGTCGGCGCTGGCTTCGGTGGATTTCCGCATGGACGAGTGGGGCGTGGACGTGTGCGTGAGCGGCTCGCAGAAGGGCCTGATGATGCCCGCAGGCCTCGGCATCACCTGCGTCAGTGCCAAGGCGCTGGAACTGGCCAAGACGTCGACCAGCCCGCGCTGCTACTTCGACTACGGTGACATGGTGCGCAACAATGCCACCGGGTACTTCCCCTACACGCCCTCCATTCCGTTGCTGTACGGCCTGAAGGAAGCCATCGCCATGCTGCTCGAGGAAGGGCTGGAAAACGTGTTCGCCCGCCATGCCTACCTGGCGGCCGGCGTGCGCGCTGCCGTGCTGGAAGGCTGGGGCCTGAAGTTGTGCGCCACCGAGCCCCAGTGGTACTCCGACACGGTGTCGGCCATCATGGTCCCGGAAGGTTTTGATGCCGCCAAGGTGATCGCGCGCGCTTACAGCCAGTACAACACCTCGCTGGGCGCCGGTCTTAGCAAGGTGGCCGGTAAGGTGTTCCGCATCGGCCACCTGGGCGACAGCAACGTCGTGATGTGCCTGGCCGCCGTGGCTGCTGCCGAAATCGCCATGATCGACGTCGGTATTCCGGTCACGCCGGGTAGCGGTGTGGCCGCCGCCAGCACCTACTACCGCACCCACAGCCCCGAGGCCGCCTGAGATGAGTCATCGTGTGGTTTTCCTGGACCGGGCCTCGCTGAAGGCCACGGTGCGCAAGCCCTCGGTTGCGGCGGAATACGTCGAGCACGAGAAGACGGTGGGACTTGAGGACACCCTGGCCAAGTTGAAGGGGGCCACGGTGGCGATCACCAATAAGGTGCCGTTGCGCGGCGAGCTGTTGGCGCAGTTGCCCGACCTGAAGATGATCGCGGTGGCCGCCACCGGCTACGACGTGATCGACGTGCCGTACTGCAAGGAACATGGCATTGCAGTGGCCAACATCCGCAATTACGCCGTGCATACCGTGCCGGAGCACACCTTTGCGCTGATGCTGGCCCTGCGCCGCAACATCCTTGCCTATCGCGAGGATGTCGAAGCCGGGGTGTGGCAGAAGTCCGACCAGTTCTGCTTCTTCACCCACCCGATCGGCGACCTGCATGGTGCCACGCTCGGGATCATCGGCGAAGGCGCGCTGGGGCAGGGCACCGCCACGATTGCGCGTGCCTTCGGCATGAAGGTGCTGTTTGCCGACCATGCCCCGCCGAAGGCACCGGGCGTGGAGTTCACGCCGATGGACGAGGTGCTGGCGCAAGCCGACGTGATCTCGCTGCATTGTCCGCTGACACCGTCCACACGCAACGTGATCGGCATCGAGCAATTGCGCAAAATGAAGCGCACCGCTCTGCTGATCAACACCGCGCGTGGTGGGCTGGTCGATGAGGCGGCGCTGATCCAGGCGCTCGACGAAGGCCTGATTGCCGGTGCAGGTTTTGATGTGCTGACGGTGGAGCCGCCGCGTGATGGTCATCCGCTGCTGGACGTGCGCCGTCCCAACTTCATACTGACGCCCCACGTGGCGTGGGCGTCGGACGGTGCCATGCAGTTCCTGGCGGATCAGCTGATCGACAATGTCGAGCTGTGGGCCAAGGGCACGCCGCAGCACCTGGTGACCTGAACCAAATACGGGGACGTACATGAAGAAGTTGTTGTTTCAACTCGACACGGATGCCACGCCGTCCGTGTTCGACAACGTGGTGTGCTACGACGGTGGTGCGGATCACATCACGGCCATCGGCGGTGTCACGCCGGACAACGTGGGTGCAATGGTCGACGGAGCCATCTTCACCCGTGCACCGAAGGACAAGAAGAGCACCGCCCTGTTCCTGGGGGGTAGCAGCATGGCCGACGGTGAAACCCTGCTCAAGGCGGTGAAGAAAAAATTCTTTGCCAACTTCCGGGTGTCGGTGATGCTCGACAGCAATGGGGCCAACACCACGGCTGCGGCCTGCGTGGCCTGGCTGGGCCATGGCCGCTTGCTGGCTGGCAAGAAGGCCGTGATCCTGGCTGGTACCGGTCCGGTCGGCTCCCGCGCTGCCGTGATGCTGGCGCGTGAAGGGGTGGAGGTGACCATCACGTCGCGCAAGGAAGAGCAGGCCCTGAAGACGGTCCATGCCATCCGTGAGCGTTTCGGCATCGAGATCAAAGGGGTGGCCGCGCCCGATGGCGCCAGCCGAAGGGCAGCGATCGAGGGGGCGCATATCGTGGTTGCTACCGGCGCCGGCGGTATCGAACTGCTCGGTGAGGATGACTGGAAGAACAGTCCCACCCTCGAACTGATTGCCGATGCCAACGCCACGCCGCCGCTTGGCATCACGGGTGTTGACATGATGGACAAGGGCCGCGAGCGCCACGGCAAGATCACGTTCGGTGCGATCGGTTTTGGTGCCCTGAAGATTGCCCTGCAGCGTGCCTGTGTGGCCAAGCTGTTCGATACCAACGACCTGGTGCTGGACGCCGAGGAAATTTACGCCATCGCCAAGACGATGGTGGGTTGAGGAGCGTTGATGAGTACCCTGCAGCAGCCGTTACAGCAATTCCTTGATGAACTGGCGAGCAGTGCGCCGACCCCGGGAGGGGGCGGTGCGGCAGCGGTGATCGGGGCCACTGGCGCCGCCCTGCTGTCGATGGTCGCCAACCTGACCATCGGAAAGAAGGGGCTGGAAGAGGTGGATGCCGAGATGCGCGGCATCCTGGTGCAATCGGAACAACTGCGTGCCCGGTTGTCGGCCATGGTGGCCGACGATGTGGCGGCTTTCGACAGCCTGATGGCCTCGTACAAGCTGCCGAAAGACACTGACGACCAGAAGGCTGCGCGCTCGGCGCAGATTCAGGCGGCGTTGCGTGCAGCTACCGAGGCACCGATGGCCTGTGCCCGTGCCGCGGCCGCCGTGGTGCAACTGTCGCGTCGTACCGCAGAGATCGGCAACAAGAACGTGATCAGCGATGCTGGCGTCGGCGTGCTGGCGGCCCAGGCCGCCTTGCGCAGCGCCGCGCTCAACGTTTACATCAATGCCCCGTCGCTGAAGGATCAGGACTTCGCTCGGGGAATCGTGCAGGAACTCGAAGCGCTGCTTGCCGAGAGCGCGGTGGCGTCGGAAGACATCTATTCCCTGGTCAAGGCCCGACTGGCGTGAGGCGCAGACTGGTGCCGGTGAATGAATGCCAGTCCTTGCGCCGGTGAATCAATACCCGGCCTTGCGCCGGTAGAAAAATACCCGGCCTTGCGCCGGTAAAAAAATACCCGGCTCCACGCCGGTAAAAAAATACAGAGCAGCCGCAGGCCATTTTTGGCCCGCAGGGGAAGGCTTTGCCCGAAATTCGTGCGCCTCAGGTGTCACGCGGGCTTCTCCAGAAGGCGCCACCAACCGATCCGGATCACGTGCGGAGCACGGGTCCACCATCTTTACCGTCGCTTGACGGGTCTTTTTGAGGAGGAAGCACAGATGGATATTCATGAGTATCAGGCGAAGTCCCTGCTCGCCGGTTTCGGCGTGGTGGTACCCGCTGGTGGCGTGGCTTACAGCCCGGACCAGGCGGTGTACGTGGCCACCGAACTGGGTGGCTCCCATTGGGCCGTAAAGGCGCAGATTCACTCCGGTGGGCGTGGCAAGGCCGGTGGCGTGCGACTGTGCCGTACCTATCGGGATGTGGCCGAGGCCGCCCAAGGCCTGCTGGGCGCCCGGTTGGTGACCAACCAGACCGGTCCTGAGGGCAAGGTAGTGCATCGTTTGTACGTGGAGCGTGCCACTGCGTTCGAGCGCGAGATCTATCTGGGCTTTGTGCTTGATCGCAAGATCGAACGCATTCGCGTGATCGCCTCCGCCGAGGGGGGCATGGAAATCGAGGAAATTGCCCACAACAAGCCGGAGTCGATCATGCAGATCGAGGTGGAACCGGCAGTCGGCCTGCAACCCTTTCAGGCGCGCGAACTGGCTTTCGGTCTGGGGCTCAACCTGAAGCAGGTGTCGCAGGCGGTCACGATCATCCTGGGCTGCTACCGGGCGTTCCGTGACCTCGACGCGACCATGGTGGAAATCAACCCGCTGGTGGTCACCAAGGAAGATCAGGTGATCGCACTGGATGCCAAGATGTCGTTCGACGACAACGCTTTGTTCCGCCGGCCGCAGGTATCCGAAATGCGCGACCCGGCCGAGGAAGACCCGCGCGAGGCGCAGGCTGCCGAACATGGCCTGAACTACGTGGGGCTGGCTGGCGACATCGGTTGCATCATCAATGGCGCGGGTCTGGCGATGGCCACCATGGACACCATCAAGTATTGCGGTGGCGAACCGGCCAATTTTCTGGACGTGGGCGGTGGCGCGTCACCCGAGCGTGTCGGTGCCGCCTTCCGCCTGGTGCTTTCGGACCGCAACGTGAAGTGCATCCTGGTCAACATCTTTGCCGGCATCAACCGCTGCGACTGGGTGGCGCAGGGCGTCGTGCAGGCGGCTGCCGACCTGAAGGTGCCGCTGGTGGTGCGCCTGGCCGGCACCAATGTGGAAGAGGGCCAAAAGATCATCCGCGAATGCGGGCTGCCGATCCACACCGCGGATTCCCTGATGGAGGCCTCGCAACTGGCCGTCCGTCTTGCGGCCGGCGCGGTCGCCTGATCCCTTTTCTGCCTTCGAGGACACATCCATGAGCATCCTGATCAACCAACACACCCGCGTCATCGTGCAGGGTTTCACTGGCGACAAGGCCAGTTTTCATGCCAGCGAGATGATCGCGTACGGCACCAATGTGGTGGGCGGCGTCACGCCCGGCAAGGGGGGCAAGACCCACCTGGGCCGCCCGGTATTCAACACGGTGAAAGAGGCTGCAGCTGCGACCGGCGCGCAGGCCAGCCTGGCCTTCGTGCCGCCCCCCTATGCCGCAGATGCGCTGATGGAAGCGGCCGATGCCGGCCTTGAACTCGTCTGCATCATTACGGACGGCATCCCGTCGCAGGACATGATGCGCGTCAAGCGCTACCTGCGCCGCTATCCCAAGGAGCGCCGCACCACCATCGTCGGCCCCAACTGCGCGGGCATCATCAGCGCCGGCAAGGCCATGCTCGGCATCATGCCCAGCCATATCTACCTGCCCGGCAATGTGGGCATCGTGTCGCGCTCGGGTACGCTGGGATATGAGGCGGCCGCCCAGATGAAGGCGCTGGGTATTGGGGTGAGCACCAGCGTGGGTATTGGCGGCGATCCGATCAACGGATCGTCCTTTCTCGATCACATGGCGCGCTTCGAGGAAGATCCTGATACCCGTGCGGTGGTGATGATTGGCGAGATCGGCGGCCCGCAGGAAGCCGAAGCCGCGGCCTGGATCAAGGAAAACATGAGCAAGCCGGTGGTTGGCTACGTCGCCGGCCTGACGGCGCCCAAAGGCCGGCGCATGGGGCACGCGGGTGCGATCATTTCCGCTGCTGGTGACACTGCCGCAGAAAAGTCGGAAATCATGGCGTCGTTCGGCCTGTTCGTGGCACCCAGTGCCGCCGAACTGGGCACGACGGTGGCACGGGCCCTGGCCAGCGTGGCATGAACGCCATGACGCCGCCGGGCTACATGATCACGCCGGAAGATGCCGAGGAAAGTCCGCGGGCGGTGGACGGTTTTTCGCGCACCGACCTGCTGCACGACCTGTTCGTGAAGGTGTTGACCCGCTATCAGCCGGAAGTGGTGCCGGTAATCAACGGAGAGTTGCCGATCCGTGGGCTGCCACCTGCGTTGCTGATCAAGGCCCTGCGCGCGCAGGGCGTCTGGTTCCAGTTGCTGGCGATTGCCGAGCAGAACCGCGACATGCGCAACCGCCGCATGGTCGAGCAGGCGCATGGTGCAGACAGCGTACCCGGATCGCTCAACCATGCGTTTGCGGGGGTGGCGCGCAGTGGAGTATCGGCTGAGGCGGTCCGCCAGACACTCGGCAACCTGCGCATCCGTCCCACCCTGACCGCGCATCCCACCGAAGCGCGAAGGGTCACCGTGCTGGAGCGTTATCGGCGCATCTACCTCAAGCTGGTGGATTTCGAGTCACCCCGCTGGACCGACCGCGAGCGCGAAGATGCACTGGCCACTATTGCCAGTGAAATCGAGCTGCTCTGGCTGACCGGCGAGCTGAAGCTGGAAAAACCCACCGTGGACAAGGAAGTGGCTTGGGGTTTGTATTTTTTCCAGGAAAACCTGTTCGACGTGGTACCGCAGGTGGTTGCCAAGGTGGAGGCTGCGTTGGCCCGGCATTTTCCCGGCGAGTCCTTCGACGTGCCCCTGTTTATGACCTTTGGCTCGTGGATTGGTGGTGACCGGGATGGCAACCCCTATGTGACCAGCGCGGTGACACGGCGCACCCTGTGGGAGACCCGGCTGGCGGCCCTGCGTCGTTATCACGAAAGGGTGGGCGACCTGATCCGTGTGCTGAGCATTTCCGAGCGTGAATTGCCGGTGCCAGCCGACTTTGCGGCGCATGTGGCGCACGCGCTGGGCAGCATTGCCGAAGGCGAGCAGCTGCGGCAACGCAACCCGAATGAAGTGTTCCGCCAGTTTCTGGCTTACATACGGCAGCGCCTGCAGGCCACATTGACGCCGGCGGAGCAGCATGCGCTGCCGCCTGCAGGGACGGGATACCGTACCGCCGATGAATTGCTGGCAGACCTCGATCGCATGATCGCTGCCATGCAGGTCGCAGGTGCACCGGCAGTGGCCGAGACGCTGCTGCTCCCCCTGCGGCGTGAAGTCGGTATCTTCCGCTTTGCTACCGTGCGCCTGGATGTGCGGGAGAACACCATCCGCATGAATCAGACCCTGGCGGAAATGCACCGTATCCTGACCGGGCATCCGGCGCCAGCGGCCGACACGCCGCAATGGAAAGCCTGGCTGCTGTCCGAATTGACCCGGCCACGCGGCGCCGCCCGCGATCTGTCGGCGCTGAGCAGCGAGGCAGCGGAAACGCTCGACACCTTCCGTGTGATCGCAGAAATGCGCCAGACCATCGATCGTGAGGCCTTCGGTGCCCTGATCCTGAGCATGACCCACAGTGCAGCCGACGTGCTCGGCGTGTACCTGATGGCCAAAGAGGCTGGTCTGTTCACCGATGCGGCTGGTATGGAGGGGTGCACCCTGCCCATCGTGCCGCTGCTCGAAACCATTCCTGACCTGCGTCGTGCATCCGCCATCCTGAAAGAGTTGCTGGCGGTTCCGGTGGTGCAGCGCAGCCTGCGCCAGCAGCATAATGTGCAGGAAGTCATGGTGGGCTACTCCGATTCCAACAAGGACGGCGGCTATTTCGCCGCCAATTGGGAACTTGCCAAGGCGCAGCGGCAAATGGTGCGTACCGGTCAGGAAGCCGGGGTGGTGATCAGCTTCTTCCATGGTCGCGGCGGTTCGGTCAGTCGCGGTGGCGCCCCCACTGGCAAGGCGATTGCTGCCGCACCTGCGGGGTCGATCCGGGGCAGTTTTCGCAGCACCGAGCAGGGCGAGGTGGTTTCGCTCAAGTACGCCAACCGCGGAACGGCAGCCTTCCAGCTCGAGTTGCTCTCGTCGTCAGTGATGGCGCATGTGCTCACCTCCGAGCGCGAAGCCGCCGGCCAGCCTCTGCACGAATATGAGGAGGCGATGGAAGCCATCTCCGGCACGTCCTGGACTGCGTACCGCAAGTTGATGGAGCGCCCGGATATGCTCGCCTACTTGCAGGCCTCGAGCCCACTGGAGGAATTGTCGCTGCTCAATATCGGTTCGCGGCCTGCACGGCGAACCCAGGCCACCACCCTGGCTGACCTGCGCGCGATTCCCTGGGTGTTTGCCTGGACGCAGAACCGTCACATGGTGACCGGCTGGTATGGCGTGGGCACCGGGCTGAAGGCTTTTCTGGATGTGCGCGCCGGGCGCGGTAACGAACTGCTGCAGCGCATGTTCCACGGCTACCGGTTGTTCCGCATGACCATCGACGAGGTCGAACGCAGTCTCTATCAGGTGGATCTGGAGATTGCGCGTGACTATGCCGACCTGGTCGGGGACCCGGTCACCCGCGAGGAAATCTTCCAGCAGATCGTGGATGAGTACCGTCTGACGTGCGAGATGGTGCTGCGCGTTTCTGGTGGCAGCACCATTGCAGAACGTTTTCCGCAATACCGACGGCGGCTCGACCGTCGCTTGCAGACGCTCAATCTGGTCAGCCGCGAACAGGCTGCCCTGCTGCGTCGCCTGCGCGACCAGGGCGATGATGCCGTGCGCGACGCATTGCTGATGTCAATCAACTGTGCGGCCGCAGGTTTGGGAGCCACCGGATGAACGCCGCTGCAGCTTTTCTGCCTTTGCCTACGCGATCTTTGGTCATGCCGCCTGCCTGCCTTTACTTTGTTCAGCGCATTCCGCGCAAGGAGTTCACGTCATGAGTTTCACCATCATCGAGCAAGCCACTGCCCGCCTGCATCGTTCCGAACTGGCGGTACCCGGTTCCAATCCGGCAATGTTCGAAAAGGCCGCGGCGAGCGCGGCCGACATCATCTTCCTGGACGTTGAAGATGCCGTCGCGCCTGACGACAAGCCGCAGGCGCGCAAGAACATCATCGCCGCGCTCAACGATATTGACTGGGGCAACAAGACCATGATGGTGCGCATCAATGGTCTCGATACCCATTTCATGTACCGGGATGTGGTTGACATCGTCGAAGCCTGCCCGCGTCTGGACATGATCCTGATTCCCAAGGTGGGGGTGCCTGCCGATGTGTATGCCATCGACATGCTGGTGACCCAGATCGAGGCCGCCCAAAAACGCACCAAGCGGATCGGGTTCGAAGTGTTGATCGAGACGGCGCTGGGCATGGCCAACGTCGAGGCGATTGCGCAGTCCAGCAAACGGCTGGAGGCCATGTCCTTTGGCGTGGCGGATTACGCGGCCTCCACGCGTGCGCGCACCACCGTGATTGGCGGCGTCAACAAGGACTCTGGCGTGCTGACCGATCGCGATGCGGATGGTCATCGCGCTTACTTCTGGACCGATCCCTGGCATGCAGCGCAGACCCGCATGATGGTGGCCTGCCGCGCTTATGGCCTGCGCCCAATCGACGGCCCCTTCGGCGATTTCAGTGACCCCGATGCCTTCCTCAGTGCCGCCAACCGGGCGGCGGTGCTCGGTTACGAGGGCAAATGGGCAATTCACCCCTCACAGATCGCGCTGGCCAATCAGGTGTTCACGCCCTCCGAGGCCGAAGTGACCAAGGCACGGCGCATTCTCGAGGCAATGGCCGAGGCAGCGCGCGCCGGCAAAGGGGCAGTCAGTCTTGATGGTCGGCTGATCGATATCGCCAGTATCCGCATGGCGGAAGCCCTGCTGGCCAAGGCAGATCAGATCGCCGGTGCTACGGTCCCCTGAAGGGGACGTCAGTCCGTTTTTTGGCAGCGCCGGCCCAAAAGGCTTGCGAGGCATGTGCAGGGCCGGCGTGTCCACCGCGCCGGCCCTTTTTTTGGGGGAGGGTACCCTGTATTCATGTGCAGATTTTGCTGTAGACGGTCCTTTAACTTGATGTTTTCTATGGATTAGGTAAGAAATTCTTAAAAGCGAAATGCATTGCAATGCGGTTGCGACGGTGTTAACTTCTGTTTCAACTGGTGGGAACCTTTCCCGCGCCGTGGTCGTTGCAATCCGACCTCGTTAATTCCATGAGGGTCCGCATCTTGGAACCTGTGTCGAGCGAAAACGTGGTTTGGCTGGAAGCGATGGAACGCACCGGTAAGGTGGTTCGTCGTGGTGAGCCTATGGTTTTCCTCGCCGAATGCCGTGACCAGCTGTTGGCTCAGATCGTGAGTGCGTTAAACCGGCTGGTCGAGCAGATCGAACAGGACCTGTTCGATCTGGCCGAACGATCAGACTCGGGTGATCTGCGCTCGCAGTATCTCGACGCCCATGACAAGCTGGCCTCGCGCCGCGCCCTGGTCAGCTTCGGGTTCCGCCGCTGCTATGCGGCCGCTTGGACTGCGGCCACCAGCACTCCGGACAGTCGCCGGGATGGCGGCCTGGGTGATCCCGGCTTGAGCCTGGTCGACAACGACATACTGGAAGAAACCATTGCCGTGGCCAAGCTCAGTGCGTCGCTCGAGCGTAACCTTGAGGAGTCCCTGTTCAAGCTCACCGGTCGCGTCGCGCTCCTGCTAGGCGTGACCCAGATGGATAATGCGGCCAACCCGCTGCGGCCGCGGCTGGTGGCCGAAGCCCTGCATGCCGCCCTGGCTGACCTGGCGCTGGGTAGTCGCGCCAAGGTGGCGGTGGTCGGGTTGTTCGAACGCGGGTTGCGCGAAGAACTGCGACTGGGTTACGAAGAAATCGAGAAGCGTCTGGCGCGGCGGCTGGGCAATGGCGATCCGGGCAGCGTCAGCCGACGTCAGCCCCGCAAGACCTTCGCCCCCAATCGCCGTGATCCTGGCGCAGATCTTTATGGCACGCTGGCGCGGCTGGTGTCCGAAGTTCGTGGTGAATCCAATCCTTCCGACACTGCGGTCGCTGGCGCAGCCTCCGCGCCGGCCGGGTCGATGGGGGTGGGTGTAGCGCCGGGCGTGATCGGTGCGGGTGGTGTGTACGTGCAGCAAGGTGCGGCAGGCGCCGCCGGTGCGCATGGAGCACCGACAACCGGCCAGGGCCCTGTGGCCGGCGGGCTTCAAGCCCCGGTGGCTGCCGTCAGCGGCTTCGCGGCGGGTATCCCTCCGCAGGCTGCCAATTCTGCGGTCCTGCTCACGTCCCTCACCGCCCTGCAGCGCGGTGACACGAGTGCGTTCGGCGCGCTGGCGCTGCTCTCACCGACTGACGTCGAGGCCGGTAGCGGCAATATCCTGCACGCGCTGCGTCGCACTCCGTTGGCCCGTGAATTCCCGGCCAGTGATGGGGTTACGTTTGACATCGTGGCCATGCTGTTCGACTTCATCTTCGAAGATGAAGATATTTCCGAGCTGATGAAGGCGCGCATCGGCCGCTTGCAGGTGCCGATGGTCAAGGTGGCCCTGCTCGACAAAGGATTCTTTTCGTCACGGCAACATCCCGCCCGCCAGCTGATCGACCTTCTCGCCGAAGTGGCGCAGGCCTGGGTGCCGGAGGGTTTCAACAACGAGCGCCTTCTCGCGGAGGTCGATGCCACCATCCAGTCGGTACTTGATCAGTTCGAGACCGATGTAGCCGTCTTTGCCGCGGCCGCCACCCGGCTCACCGTGTTTCTGGAAGCCGAGCGTGCGCGTGAGCGCGAACTGGCCCAGGCCTCCGCCCATCTGGTGCTGGCGCGTGAACGGAAGGAAATTGGCCGAAGCGTGGGGCTCGACGAAATCGAGCGCCGGCTGGCCAACCGCGACATTCCTGCATCCGTGGCGGCTTTCCTGCGGCAGCATTGGGCCGAGGTGATGGCCGCCTTGCATGTGCGCCATGGCGAAAGTGCCCCGGAATGGGCGGCTGGATTGGCCACATTGGACGAGCTGCTCTGGAGTGTCGAGCCGAAACTGTCTTCACCCGAGCGCAACCAGTTGGTGGCGCGTCTGCCTCAGTTGCTGCGCCGCTTGCAGTCAGGCATGGATCTGGTCGAAGTCCCGCCGGCGGAGCGCAATGCCTTCTTCACCGCACTGGTAGCCTGCCATGCCAGCGCGGTCAAGATGGGCTTGCGGTCGGTGCAGCGCGAGGGCGAGGCACCGCAGCGCCGCGCTTCCATCGACAGTCCAGCCGAAATGTCTGACGTCCCGGGACGTCGTGTGATGGGTGACGGACTGGGTTCGGATGGCCAATCGGCCCCCTTGCTGCTGACCGAGGTTGACGAAAACGGCGTGCAGCTGGAAGAGATCCGGCTGGAAGGCGAGCGTGGTGTGCGGCTTGGCACCCTGCAGGGCGTGGACGAATATGCCGCCATGGTCACCGCGCTCAAGCGCGGTGCCTGCGTGGAGTTCGCATCGCTGGAAGGTCGTCGTACCCGCTGCAAGCTGGCGTGGGTAAGTCCGTTGCGCGGTATTTACCTGTTCACGCGCCAACCCGGCCGGCAGGCGCTTTCCGTCTCGCCAGAGGCGCTCGCGGCAGCACTGCGCAGCGGTGAGGCCACCATCCTCAACGACGCGCCGCTGTTCGATCGTGCCGTCGATTCGCTGCTCGGCGCGCTCAGCCCAGCCTGAAGCATTCCTGTGTGTCTGGCATAATAGCGTTTTGCTGTAACGCGGGGTTGGCCAATTCATGTGCGGAATTGTTGGTGCAGTAGCGCAAAGAAACGTTGTGCCGATCCTGCTCGAGGGCCTGAAGCGCCTCGAATATCGCGGTTATGATTCGGCCGGATTGGCCGTGCTGGCGGCAGACGGCCTGCAGCGCGTGCGCAGCGTCGGGCGAGTTGCAGCGTTGGCCGCAGAGGCGCAGGCACTTGGCGTGCGCGGCACTGTGGGTATCGCACACACCCGCTGGGCTACCCACGGAGCACCCACCGAACGCAATGCCCATCCTCACGTCAGTCGTGACCAACTGGCGGTGGTGCACAACGGCATCATCGAGAACCACGAGCAGCTGCGCGCCGAACTCATGGTGGCCGGTTATGCATTCAGCTCCGACACCGATACTGAGGTGATCGCGCATCTGGTGCATCGTCACTGGTCAGCCTGCGGCGATCTGGCCCTTGCGGTGCGCGAGGCAGTGTCGCGCCTGCATGGAGCCTATGCCATCGCCTGCATCGTGCCGACTGCGCCAGACCGGATGGTGTGTGCGCGGCGCGGTTCACCTCTTCTGCTCGGGGTGGGTATCGAAGAGTATTTTGTGGCATCCGATGCTTCGGCGCTGCTGCCCGTTACCCAGCGCATGGTGTATCTGGAAGAGGGCGATATTGCCGACATCACCCTGCAGGGGTATTCGGTGAGCGACGCACAGGGCGTGGTCGTGCAGCGTGGCGTGCATTTGAGCGAGCTGTCTGGCGAGACTGCCGAACTGGGGCCCTATCGCCATTTCATGCAGAAGGAAATCGCCGAGCAGCCGCGCGCGATCGGGGACACCATCGAGGCCACCCTCGGTCGCGGGTTTGTACCCGAGCTGTTCGGTGCAGGCGCTGCTGGTGTGTTCGATGGCATCGACAGCGTCACCGTTCTGGCCTGCGGCACCAGCTTTTATGCCGGACTGGTGGCGCGCTATTGGATCGAAGCGATCGCGCAACTGCCTTGCAGCGCCGAAGTGGCAAGCGAATACCGTTACCGCGAAACAGTACGCAACCCGCGCACCCTGATTGTGACCATTTCACAGTCCGGTGAAACGGCTGACACGCTGGCGGCACTCAAGCATGCGCAGGTGCAGGGGCACGTCCGCTCGTTGGCGATCTGCAATGTTCCGGAAAGTGCGATCGTGCGTGCATCCACCCTGTCGATGCTGACTCGCGCCGGCATGGAAATCGGGGTGGCATCCACCAAGGCCTTCACCACCCAGCTCGCCGCCCTGTTCACCCTTGCGGTCACGCTGGCCAAGGCGCGTGGCGTGCTGGCTGCCGAACGCGAAGCCGAGTATCTCGACGCACTGCGCCGCCTGCCGGGCAAGGTGCAGCATGTGCTCAATCTGGAGGCGCAGTTGAGCGTGTGGGCTGAGCGTTTCGCAGACAAGCACCACGCCCTGTTCCTCGGACGCGGGGTGCATTATCCGATCGCACTTGAGGGCGCGCTGAAGCTGAAGGAAATTTCCTACATTCATGCTGAGGCTTACCCGGCCGGTGAGCTCAAGCATGGGCCATTGGCACTTGTCGATGCCGACATGCCGGTAATTGCCATTGCGCCGAACGATGCATTGCTCGAGAAACTGAAGAGCAACCTGCAGGAAGTCAAGGCACGCGGCGGCGAGCTCTATGTGCTGGCGGACAACGACAGCCAGTTTCAGGCTGAGCCAGGCGTTCATGTGATTCGCATGCCCGACCACGAAGGCATCCTCAGCCCGGTATTGCACGTGATTCCGCTGCAACTGCTGGCTTATCACACCGCCCTGCAAAAGGGCACGGACGTCGACAAACCGCGCAATCTGGCAAAATCGGTCACGGTGGAGTAGGGCGCCCGTTATTTCTGCCGCTCCTGTTCCCGACAATTGATTCGAAAACAGGCCACTAAAGTCGAAAACACCGGTTCCGAGCGGGTGAAGTCTGCTGGGGAGCGGTCATTGGAAACTGGACCTCGCCTGCACAGCCCCCGGAGGCGAGGGTTAGGTGTGGTCGAAAGTGGCAGATAACCTACAGAAAGCCGAGGCTCGGACGGCTGATTAGGGACGCGTTCATGGGGCGGGACCCGGCCCATGGCGGACCTGGATTGACCGAATTGGAGCGATCGTATTGGCATCGGTTGGGCCTGCGAGGGCTGCTGGCCGGGCCCCATGCGGTTTCATTTCCAATGAGCTTTTAAGCATGGATGTCGGTACGTTCCTCTTCGGTGGAATACCCATCGAATACCTACGTCGAGATGTACTTTCCTGCATACATCGATCGTTAGATCGCCATTGGGTTCAAACCGGGAGCGGGGCCTTGCGCCAGTACCTCTGAAATACCAGGTGGAATGTTCAAACGCCAGGTCGCGCGCCGGGTCAGGGTGGGCGCAGTGGTCGCGGCGGCGGCGGTCAATGCAGCGGGGGGCCAGGCAGCAACCGCAGTGCGCAGGGTCAGAACGGTGTCGCGGCCTCGCAGGGCGCGCCCTGCGGGGCTTGCCGACGGCATGCCTGCAGCGGCGTATCCCGCTGGGCAGGCCTGCAGCGGCCCATCTCGCTGCAGGAATGGACCCGACGGCTTCAACGACGGGTCAGTGCCGTCAGTCCGTCCGCCACGCTGTTGGCCTCGGATGCCGCACTGGCCGTGCCTGCGCTGAAGGACTCGACTTGGGCCAGCATCTCGGACAGCTTGCCGACCTGTGCCGATTGATGCTCGATTTCGTGTGCCACATGGCCGATTTCGCCCGCCAGCAGATTCACGTCTTTGCCGATTTCCGCGGCACTGTTGCGCGATTGCTCGGACAGTTTGCGCACTTCATCGGCAACCACTGCAAATCCACGGCCTTGTTCGCCGGCGCGCGCCGCTTCGATCGCCGCATTCAGCGCAAGCAGATTGGTCTGATCGGCAATCTTCTGGATCACGCTCACCACACGCTGAATACGCTGACTGGCCTCCGCCAGGTCACGCGCACTCCTGGCGGCAGTCGCCGCTTGTGAAGCCACACTCTCGACGGTGCCATTGGCATCGTGGATCACCTGTTGTTGGCGCACGACCTGCTCGTTCAATTTGCCCATCGAGGCGTACAGATCACCCGCGCTGGATTCGAGTTTGAGGTCCGTCTCGGCGCGCTGCTGGTTCGCGCCCTCCAGGGTTTCACCCAACTGGTTGAGGCCAAACACCACTTTCGAGATGTTGCCGTCAAAACTGCCTGGATCCAGAGTGGCGCGGAAGTCCAAGGCGCGATAGGCGTCGATCTGTCCGACCACAACACGCGCGAGTCCCGCCAGCTTGGAGATTTGGCGACGCAGGAAAAAGGCCTTGAACTCGCCGTAGTGACCGACAAAGTTGTCGACGAATTCGTCGCGAAAGCGCTCTCCGGCGGCGACGCGGTAAAAAAATATTGCTGTCAGCGTCTGGTTGAGGTTGAGGCCCAGGATTTCTCCGAAGGTCGAGAAGCCTGCGATGCCATTGCCGGAGATCACGCCTCCCATGCGCGGAAGCTCTTTCTGATTGTAGAGTCGGCGCAGAATGCAGTCGTTCAGGATCCCACCGATCGGTTGCCCGGGCTTGCCTTCCATGAAGCGCCGGAAGTCGCGCTCGGTTGCGTCAACCAAACCGGTCCGGCGCACCATCATCAAGTCTTCGCCGGCACCTACATCGCAATAGAAATGTACACGCTGGGTAGTCAGATCGATGCGCGAAATCGAACGCACGAAGAATTCCTTGCCGACCGGAATCGCAAAGGAGTGATCGGCGAGACGGTGTTCGAGCTCCTTGGGCGCGCAGGACAGGGTTTTGCACAGCGCATCGATCAGCGTGGTGATCTGCCCTTTTTCATCCAGCACCTGATGCACGTAGCGCTGTTCGAGCGAGCCGTTGAGCACCTGGAAGCGGGTAGGGGTGGGATCGAAGTTCTGCGTCTTGAGCACGCCGAAGCGCACGCCGGGGCGCATTTTCAGGAACGCGATCATGGCGTGGTTGGTGTATCGACGTGTCCCGTCGTGCATCCAGCTCGCACCAAAGTCCAGCTTGCCACCCGAAGACCCACCCACAAACAGGCAAGGGAAGCGCCGCGACTCATAGAGCGCCTCCATCAGGAAGGATTCCGAGTTCGACAGCCCGTCGATCAGCACATAGGCGAGGGTGTCACGATGATCGATATCGACCGGCACCGACACTTGTTCGAGTGTCCGGCGGATACGTTCTACCCGGGTCTGCACGTCACAATTGACCTGCTGCCCGCGCAAATCCTCGCTGCCAAGTGGCACGGTCACGATATGCGCCTGCGCAACGACGCTGGCGTCGAACACCTGCACCACGATATTGTCCCAGGTCCCGCTGGTGCTGCAGTAGAGGTTGCGTCCGCTGTTATGGAGTTCGCCCGCGGTGGAGCACACCATCATGGTGGCCGAGGGAAAGCGGCTGCGCAGCCGCTGGGCTACGCCATCGATGTCCACATGGGGTGAAGCATAGGCCAGCACGAAACTGGCCGTGCCTGGGACACCTTCCAGGCGGCTGGACAGTTCGGCTGCGCTTGATTCGACAACGACAATGCCTTCAGTGGTGGAACCCTTGCGACGCTTGAACCCAAACATGTGAATAGCCCTAGGTTTGCCTCAAGGCGGTCGTGCTGAGATGCCGCACCTGAGTGGTTTTGTAATATTGATCACCGCCGTCGCGCGTAGCGCTTTCGACGCTGTTGTAATCCCACTAGCGGCGACTGCTTTGGGACCTTGACCGCGGAATTGCGTGCATTTGATCCAGATCAAGCAATCCAAAGAAAAAGGCGCCAAAGGCGCCCTTTTCTTTGGACCGGAAGCGCGTCGCCTCCCAAAATCCGGCAGATTACTCGTCGAAGGGGTGACGCCGGATGATGGCTTCGACCCGATCCGGCCCGGTCGAGTTGACATCGATCGGTACTTCGAACCCTGATACCCGGACCGCATCCGGCCTGAACGGCAGCGCCCGTCCAAAGTCCACCCCTGCGCGGACACCCCGATCGCCTGGCGTTCGGAGCAGGATGACTGCGTACCCTTCCTCAGAACGCGCCCAGCGCTGGGCAGCTCCCCGCCCTCGGCAATCCACCGATGGACGGTATGCGCTCAGGCTAAGTCGAGTTCGGCGTCCAGGCGCGCCGGTGCCTGGGGTGGCGCCCGCGCAGGCAAGCCCATCCGCGCGCTGCGCCGTGGCGGCTGCATGCCTGGCTCTGGATCGGCGGCCGTGTGTGGCAGCACCTCCCGGCCCACTCCGCCATGCAGGCCTTCCGTACCTGGATCAGGCAGTTGGGCGACCACTCGGCGTCCAACTGAAGCGGAGGCGCCCAGCCACCTGCACGCCGGATCACTGCCGGGGCCGGGCGCGCACCGCATCCCGGTTGCGCCAAACTGATATTGCAATTATTCACAAATAAACAGCAATTTAAGAATTTATTTGAAAGTAACATCTGCACTCAACCCTTGCCCGTTACCGGAGTACAGGCATGCCAGCACTTCAGACCGCCCCGGCGGTGCCCGTCATCTATCCGCCGAATGCCGCCGAGGCATCGCGTTTCCTGCAGCAATGCGCGATCGCTGCCACGGATGCCGACATTGCCGCGCTGCAAGGCATGGGCTATGCCGCCTGGCTGGACGCCCAGTTCGCCAAACCGGCCGTGCAAACCAACACCGCGTGGCTGATAGCGCATGGCTACGCGGCCAGCACCAACCAGTTCAGCAATGCCGGCGTCGACAACACCGTGTGGCGTTCCCTGATCGCCGAGCAGAACCCGGTGATGCAGCGTCTGGCCATGTTCTGGCTCGAGTATTTCGTGGTCTCGCTGGCAGGCCTGCCAACCAGCTGGCCACAATTCCTGGGGGCCGCCTACGTCGACCTGCTGACCCGCATGGCGGTGGCCAATTTTCGCGACCTGCTCGCTGCGGTCACGCTGTCGCCCGCGATGGGGGAATATCTGAGCCTGCGCGGCAGCCTGCCGGCAGATGCCACCAGCCATCGCCATCCCGACGAAAATTATGCCCGCGAGGTGATGCAGCTGTTCACCCTTGGCCTTTATCAGCTCGCCCCTGATGGCAGTCCGCTACTGGTCAACGGGCAGCCACAGCCAAGCTACACCCAGGGTGACGTGACCGGCCTCGCCGCAGCGCTGACCGGCTGGGACTTTGCGGCCGCCCAGTCCTCACCGGCCTACGCCACCCTGCCGATGGTGCAGGTGCCGGGCCATCACACCACCGGCAGCACCACCTTCCTCGGGGTGACGATTCCGGCCGGCACCAGCGGTGCAGCCGCGCTCAACATCGTCCTCGACACCCTGTTCCATCACCCCAACGTGGCGCCCTTTGTGGCACGCCATTTGATCCAGCGCCTGGTAACCAGCAACCCGAGCCGGGCCTACATCGCCCGCGTGTCGGCGGTGTTTGCCAACGATGGCACGGGGGTGCGCGGCAACATGAAGGCCGTGATCAAGGCCGCCCTGCTCGACAGCGAGGCACGCAACAGCAGCCTGCCCACCGCCGGTCGCCTGCGCGAGCCCATGCTGCGTTTTGCCCAGTGGGCGCGCACCTTCAACGCCAGTTCCTCTACCGGCAACTGGACCATCGGCAACACCAGCGATCCGGCCACAGCACTGGGCCAGAGCCCGCTGCGGTCGCCCACGGTGTTCAACTTTTTCAGCCCGGACTACGTTCCCCCTGGCTCGACACTGGCCGCCAGCGGCGCAGTGGCGCCGGAAACCCAGCTGCTCGATGAATCCACGGTGGCGGGCTATCTGAATTTCATGCAGCGGGCGATTGGTAGCGGCATTGGCGATGTTTCGGCCAGCTACAGCAGCGAGCTTGCATTGGCTACCAATGTCAGCGCCTTGCTGGCGCGCATCAACCTGCTGTTGGCCGCCAACCAGGTCGACACGGCCACGCTGGGCCAGATCGGCGCCGCGCTCAACACCATCGATGCGGGCACCGCGGCAGGCAAGCTGGCGCGCGTCGAGGCAGCAATCTTCCTGGTCATGGCCACTCCGACCTACCAGGTTCTCAAGTGAGGCGATGATGGACAAGACCACTCCGGCGCGTCGCGCCTTCCTGCGTCAGCTGGCGGCCTATGGCAGCCTCGGCGCTGCCAGCCGCCTCGCCCTGCCGCTCTCGCTACTGGGCACCGCCACGGCTGAGGCGGCCACCGATTACAAGGCGCTGGTGTGCGTCTACCTGCAGGGCGGTAATGATTACGCCAACACCGTAGTGCCATTCGATGGCCCCAGCCATGCCCTCTATGCCGGCTTGCGCAGCACGCTGGCGCTGCCCGCCAGCAGCCTCGCCGCCACCGCGCTCAGCCCGCGCAACGTGCTGGCGGGTGGCGTGCGCTTTGCCCTCGCGCCGGGGCTGGCGCCAGTCAAGCCCCTGTTCGACGCCGGCCAGCTGTCGGTGCTGCTCAACATCGGCACTCTGGTGGCGCCGACCAGCAAGGCGCAGTTCACGGCCTCCAGCGTGCCAGTACCGCCGCGCCTGTTCTCCCACATCGACCAGCAGAGCTTTTCGCAGACCCTGATCAGCGACCAGGCGACCGGCTGGGCCGGGCGTATCGAGGACCTGCTGATGGCCAACAACACGAATGCCACCTTCAGCGCCATTTCCGCCACCGGCAATTCGATTTTCCTGAGTGGCCGCTCGGCCACCCAATACCAGGTCAGCCCCAGCGGCGCGGTGGCGATCAACGGCCTCGGCGGCCGGGTGTTCGGCTCCAGCGCGGTCGGCACAGCCCTGCAGTCCCTGATCACGGCCAGCCGCAGCCATCCGATCGAAAGCGAGGTGAGCGGAATGGCGCGGCGGTCGATCAGTGCGCAGGGCATGGTCAGCAGTGCGATCGGTACCACCTCGCCCTTTGCCTCGCTGTTCCCGTCCGGCAACAGCCTGGCTGCCCAGTTGCATATCGTGGCGCGCCTGATCAATGCGCGCGCGGCGCTGGGGGCCGGCCGGCAGGTGTTCATGGTCTCGCTCGGTGGCTTCGATCTTCACGATCATCTCAGCGCGCAGCACCCGCTGCTGATGGATACCCTCGGGCACGCGCTGGCGTCGTTCCAGGCTGCCGTGATGCAGATGGGGCTGGGGGCCAACGTGACCAGCTTCACGGCGTCGGACTTCGGACGCACGCTCACCTCCAACGGCGATGGCAGCGACCACGGCTGGGGCAGTCACCACTTCCTGATGGGGGGCGCCATCCGCGGCGGCCAGATCCTTGGCACCCCGCCGGCGCTGGCCAACAATGGTCCGGACGATGTCGGGCAGGGGCGCCTGATTCCAACCCTGGCCTGGGATCAGCTGGCCGGCCAACTGGGCGGCTGGTTCGGCGCTAGTGCCAGCCAGCTCGCCACGGTGCTGCCCAACCTGCGCAATTTCGGAAGTGCGCCTGCGATGGTGTGAGCGGGGTACGGCTGCCAGGTGCGAGAAATTGGCCCCCGGGCGACACCCCGGGTTTCCCCGCTGTGTCGATTAATTGACTGATGTAGCCATGCAGGTGGCCGGAACGCGTAAGCTGCTTTATCAGCGCATGGATGATGCGCTGCAGGATCGCGTCCAGTTCCTCCGGCGTGGGCGTGAGCAACTCCGGATAAGCGGCAAACAGCAGGCGCAGCGGAATCGGGAAGGACAGCACCCACTGCCGCACCGGCACCTCCGGGATCACCTCGTCAACCAGATAGGTCGCCGTCTCCGCGATTCGGCGACCGCCGCAGGAAGGGCAGAATCCACGCCCCTTGCACGAGAACGCCACCAGCCTGGTCCCATAAGCTGACGAGGCCACAAGGTACCAATTCCGATTCGAATTCCTCATCAGTCATATATTCGCGACATCAAACGGCCGTTTTTCCGGAACCGAATATTCTCTCTATTGAAACCCTTCTTTGCTGGTAGTAAAGTCAACAAAGAACGAATGGTTAGTAAAGAAATCGATGCCAATAATGCTGGCGAAACTTGTATTTTGAGTGATTTGAGTATAGGAGGTTGTGCTTGGTGCGCCAGCAGTGTAATTGAAATTAAAGCCGGATGCTGTCGCTATTGATATGCCGGTTCCTGCTGCAATTGTTGCAGGAAAGCTAGCGCTACTTGCTGCTGGAACGCTAATCGAGTTATGTGGGGTGCCCGTATCAAATGCGACTGGCATGCTAAAACTCTGGCTCGTTGTAATATCGGAAATGGTGCTAAATTGGGCGGGTTGGCACACTGATATTCCGTTACTGCTTCCCGAAGGCTGGTTTCCAGGGCAAGTTAGTTGTTCTGATGCAAATCCAGACTCGGATGAATCAGTCAATCCCACAGTGAAAATATTCGCTTGTGTACAGCCGTTCCATGTTGAGATGTCACAAGTGGGCTGCAATGTCGCTGGACTTAGCATAAAGCCGGTATTGATTCCAGCGCCATAACTTAGATACCGCAGCGGACTGACTTGGTGACAGGTGCTGGTTGATTGCAGGTTACAGATTGATAACGTCGGTGCCCCATTGCCGGACACAACAATTGCATTTCCTGCGGTATTGATTCCAAAAATTCCTTGATAAGAGGGCAATGTAGTCACGGGGGTTGGTGGCGAAGTAAATGTATTAAGAATGCTGAAATAAAAAAAGATAGGGACGCTGGCAGTAGTTAACTCACTATTAGCTCCAAATGTGACCGTGGCAAATCCAAGATTTCCAGTTTGCTGCGTTCCTGAAAAAGACTTGGTTCCTTGCACGTTAGTCACTGTGATTCCGTTGTACTGGATCGACGTCGCACCAGTTGGAAATACAAACCCACTTGAGCTGACCATGCTGGATGGGAAAATTGCTTGCGCATACATAGTGATTCCTGCCGAGCCTGAATCAAGTATGAGCGGTAATGCGGAAGGTAGCATTTGAGTGCCCACTGCAGTTACAGGCATAAAGATTCTTGAGCTATTGGAGTTGGCAGAGCCTGCAGGGTAAACAGCTACAGATGTCGCCGCATTGACTGTCGATGGACTATTAATAAAGCCAGCAGCGGAATTTGAAGAATTTCCTCCCCCGCCGCCACATCCACCCACCAAGCCAGCAGCAATTGAGGGCAAAACGCACAAACACAAATTGCGAACAACCGCGGGCATGGCAATGCCTGCATCGATTAATGGCTTTTTCATTTGATCCACTCCCTTTTTTATATTGTAAGACGTTCCCCCGAGATTGAGTAGCACTGCGGTTTGGAGCCCAATCACCCCTGAGGAGGTTGGGCATGAAGAAGCGGTATACGGAGGAGCAGATCATCGGGTTTTTGCGTGACGCTGATGCTGGCCTGCCGGTCTAGGACCTGTGTCGGCAGCATTGGAGCGCGGGAATTTCAAACGGTGTGTTTCCCGGGCGAGTACCGCAACCTGGAACCCTGATACCCGGACCGCATCCGGCCTGAACGGCTGCGCCCGTCCAAAGTCCACCTCCCGGCGTAGCCGGGCATTGGGCGCCACCCGCTCGTGCGACAGTGCCGGACGGGTGATGTAATGGCATAGGCGTTCCAGTTCACGGCGCTGGTCCGCCCGGCAGCGGATGCCAGCATGCAGACTGAAGCCCTGTCGGAGCACACAGCCAGGCTTGACCGTGTCGGCCACGTGCAACGTGTCCTGTCGCCGGAGGATCGATCGTCCGGCATTCGGGCCGAACGCAATCCGGTAGGTGCAGGACGCCCACTGCAGGGTGCTCAAGCCAGGATCGGCGCTGCCTTCGCCCAAGAGGTCACTGAGGTAGCCCGTGCCTTCTTCTTCCACATGCAGGTGGCCGGAACGCGTGAGCTGCTTCATTAGCGCATGGATGATGCGCTGCAGGATCGCGTCCAGTTCCTCCGGCGTGGGTGCGTCTGCAGGGTGGAAGACCGGGTCGTCCTTGCCGCTCTGGTAATCCCCGTCAAGAACGAGGCCATGCAGATGAATGTTGAGATTGGCAGCCGAGCCGAAGCGCTGGACCAGAGTGGCGGCGCCTGTCTGGCCTCGCCTGACACCGGTCTTGTGCACCAGAAACCGGCGGATCTCCCGGTGCACGATGGCCGGCGTGGGCGTGAGCAACTCCGGATAAGCGGCAAACAGCAGGCGGTCGGCTGGCGTAGACTATTTACTCGTGCGCAAGCATTCTGCCAACGAGGAAGTTCATGCGAAATTTTGGTGTGCGCATCACGCTGATCGGTCTGCTGGGCCTGCTGGCACTCAGTCTGCTGTTCAGCTTTGTTCTGAACTGGACGGTGATTCCGCCGGGTTATACCGGCATCCACGTCAATCGCATCGTGTCCCGCGGCGTGTCGCGCGAGGACGTCGTGACTGGCTTCGTCTGGTACAACCCGGTGCAGACGCAGATCGTGGTTTATCCGACTTTCGTGCAGCGGGTGGTGTGGACCGCGGACATGCACGAAGGCAACCCGACCAATGAAGAAATCACTTTCAACACGCGCGACAGCACGCCGGTCTCGGTGGATGTGGCGGTGTCCTATCTGCTCGATCCGCAGCACGTACCTGAGTTTTATACCAAATTCCGCGCCGACCGGATCGAAACCTTCACCCATGGCTTCATGCGCGACGCCACGCGCAATGTGCTCACCGATGTAGGGTCGGAGTACAACTTCGACGACATCAATGGCACCAAGAAGGAGGAGTTCATCCAGAAGGCGCAGGATGCGCTGAACCGGCGTTTCATGCCGGTCGGCATCTCGATCCAGCAGTTCGGTATCGTCGGGTCGCTGCGACCGCCACGCGCCCTGCTGGATGCGATTTCAGCCAAGAACACAGCGATCCAGGCCGCCATCCGCACCGAGAATGAATTGCGCCAAGCCACTGCGGAAGCCAAGAAGCGGGTGGCCATCGCCGAAGGCGAAGCCAGTGCCAACCGTGCCCTGGCATCCTCACTGGATGACAAGCTGCTGGAATGGGAACGCCTCAAGATCCAGCGCGAATGGGTGGCCAAATGGAACGGCAGCGCGCCGTCGACCTTGGTCAGTGGCGTGTCGGGCGCAGCGCCGCTGATCAGCGTGCCTGCAGTCAAATAGGGGCGGCAGTCACCTGGCGCGCCATATTAGGCACGCTGTGCCCGGTGCGACGCGCGACTTCTCGGCGCAGGTGCTTCATCGAGGGCGTGATGATGGCCACAAACTGCGCCTCGCGCAGTCGGTACTGGGCGCTGGCGCCGAGCACGTAACCGCGCGCGCCTTCGTGCTGCATGGCGGCCTGAGCGGCGCGCAAAGTGAGGTCGCTGACAGCGAGGCGGGCACGCATCACGGCGAGCACCACCTCATGAGCATAGGAATTTCAAACGGTGTGTTTCCCGGGCGGGCACCTCAACCTGGAACCCTCATACCCGGACCGGACCGTGCAGCCTGGTAACTCCTTGGGCTGGCAGGTAAGCTTGCCTGCCCGTTTCTGAGTAGATTGCGCACGGCCCCCGTGCTGGTCTTCCTGATACCCGAACGGTTATCGGAGCGGCTTCGCGCCAGCCCGCATGCACCACAATGGGAGACGAGGACCATACCTGGATCATCCGTGATGGTGGGCATCGATGTGGCCAGCACACATGTCGATGTGGGTGTAGTGGGTGCCGTGCTGCCCGAAGGCCCGACTGCGAGCGCTTCATCCGGCCCTTGAGCAACCCCGAACAGCAGGATCTTGTCGCGCTGGTTACCCGCCGGCGGCAGCTGGTCTCGATGAAACTCTCCGAGCGACAGCGGCTGCGACTGGCGCGACCGTTAGCCCGTCCCAGTATCGAAGCCATGATCGAAGCCATCGCTCGCCAGCTCGATGAGGTCGAAGCTGAGATGGCCAGCCACTTCCTGGTCGGGGTGGCACCCTACGCCAAAGACTCGGGGGCGACCCGCGGCCGACGCAGGATTGCCGGCGGCCGTTTCGAAGTTCGCCGGGCGCTTTACATGGCCACGGTCACGGCAACCAGATTCAACCCTGTCATCCGAGACTTTTACGAGCGCCTCGTGGCTGCGGGCAAACTCAAAAAGGTGGCGCTGATCGATTGTTCGGCGTCCAGGCGCGCCGGTGCCCGGGGTGGCGCCCGCGCAGGCAAGCCCAGGTGCGACAGGATCTTCACGACGGCCGCTCCATCGAGAACAAAACACCGGTCCCGAGCGGGTGAAGTCTGCTGGGGAGCGGTCATTGGAAACTGGACCTCGCCTGCACAGCCCCCGGAGGCGAGGGTTAGGTGTGGTCGAAAGTGGCAG
>CAITLJ010000083.1 GCA_903893215.1 uncultured Ferrovum sp.
ACCGCCGCCGCCGCCGGCACGGGCGCCAGGTGATTCCACCCTGCACCGCACCACGCCGGCCGCCGGCGCTGCGCGCCCGGCGGCGGGCGCCGCTGATGCCCGACGCCCTGCCGCAGCCACGCCGGCACGTAAGCCTGGCGTGGGCCCCGGTGCTGCCAAGCCGGCCTGGAGCGCCGGTGATGGCGCCCGTCGCCGACCAGGCGGCGGCACTGGGGCGGGCCGTGGTCGCGACAGCGGCACCGGCTGGCGCGACAAGGGCCGCGGTGGCCGCACGCGCGTGGAAGATCCCAATACCAATTTTTCGGCACCGACCGAGCCGCTGGTTTACGAAGTTCTGGTGCCCGAAACCATCAGTGTGGGCGACCTGGCGCAAAAAATGGCCGTGAAGGCAGTGGAGGTGATCAAGGCCCTGATGAAGATGGGCTCGATGGTGACCATCAACCAGGTGCTGGACCAGGAAACTGCCATGATCGTGGTGGAAGACATGGGCCACATCGCCAAGCCGGCCAAGCTGGACGACCCCGAAGCCCACCTGGAAGGGCTGGAAGAGTCCGGCGTGGACGTGGAACTCACCCACCGCGCGCCGGTGGTCACCGTGATGGGTCACGTGGACCACGGCAAGACCTCACTGCTCGATTACATCCGCCGCACGCGGGTGGCCAGTGGTGAAGCCGGCGGCATCACCCAGCACATCGGTGCCTATCACGTCGAAACGCCGCGCGGCATGGTCACCTTCCTGGATACCCCGGGTCACGAGGCGTTCACCGCCATGCGTGCCCGCGGTGCCAAGGTGACCGACATCGTGATCCTGGTGGTGGCTGCCGATGACGGCGTGATGCCGCAGACCATCGAAGCCATTCACCACGCCAAGGCGGCCGAAGTCCCGGTGGTGGTGGCCATCAACAAGATGGACAAGTCAGAAGCCAATGCCGAGCGGATCAAGAGCGAACTGGTCTCGCACGGCGTGTTGCCGGAAGAATACGGCGGCGAAGCCATGTTTGTGCCGGTATCGGCCAAGACCGGCATCGGCATCGACGACCTGCTCGAAGCCATCCTGCTGCAGGCCGAAGTGCTCGAACTCAAGGCGGCCGCCAACATCCCGGCCAAGGGCATTGTGATCGAAGCCCGTCTGGACAAGGGCCGTGGCCCAGTGGCCACCATCCTGGTGCAGAGCGGCACATTGCGCCGTGGAGACATGGTGCTGGCCGGCGCGGCATTTGGTCGTGTGCGTGCCATGCTGGACGAAGCCGGTCATCCGGTCGCCGAAGCCGGTCCGTCGATCCCGGTTGAAATCCAGGGCCTGTCCGACGTGCCATCGGCCGGTGAGGATGTGATCGTGCTGAACGACGAGCGCAAGGCCCGCGAGATCGCACTGTTCCGCCAGGGCAAGTTCCGTGACGTCAAGCTGGCCCGCCAGCACGCCTCAAAGCTGGAAAACATGTTCGACCAGATGGGTCAGGGCGAAGTGAAGTCCTTGTCGCTGATCATCAAGTCGGATGTACAGGGTTCGTTCGAGGCCTTGTCCACGTCGCTGCAGAAGCTGTCCACCGACGAAGTGCGCGTCAACATCCTGCACTCTGCGGTAGGTGGCATCACCGAATCCGACGTCAACCTGGCCCTGGCCTCCAAGGCAGTGATCATCGGCTTCAACACCCGTGCCGACAGCACGGCGCGTAAGCTGATCGAGAGCAGTGGCGTCGACGTGCGCTACTACAACGTGATCTATGAAGCCGTGGACGAGGTGAAAGCCGCGCTGTCGGGCATGCTGGCACCGGATCGCAAGGAAAGCGTGATGGGCATGGTCGAGATTCGCGAAGTCTTCAAGATTTCGCGTATTGGTACCGTGGCCGGTTGCTACGTGACCGAAGGCATGATCAAGCGCAGTGCGCAGATTCGCCTGCTGCGCGAGAACGTGGTGATCTTCACCGGCGAACTCGACTCGCTCAAGCGCTTCAAGGACGATGTGCGCGAGGTCAAGTCCGGCTTTGAGTGCGGGCTGAGTCTCAAGGGTTACAACGACATCGAGATCGGTGACAAGCTGGAAGCCTTCGAGATCGTCGAGGTGGCACGTTCCCTGTAAGGGGCGCGGAACGCCATGGCTACCCAGCAAAACCGTCAGCGCCGCGTCGGCGACCAGATCCAGAAGGATCTGTCGGCATTGATCCGTCTGCGCGTGAAGGACCCGCGCGTGGGTATGGTCACTGTCACCTGGGTGGACGTGGCCGCCGATTACGCGCACGCCAAGGTGTACGTGTCGTCCCTGCTTGGCGATGCGTCGCTTGAACGCACCATTGAGGGCTTGCAGGAAGCCGCCGGTTTTCTGCGTCGCGAACTGGGCAAGGGGCTAAAGCTGCGCATCACGCCGCAACTGCATTTTGTCGAAGACCCTTCGATCGACCGTGGTGCCCGGATGGGGGCCCTGATCGGTGACGCGCTGGCCGCTGATCATGCCTTGGCCGAGGCGCACGGCAACCTGCCCGAAGCCTCGCCGGACGACGAGGAATCCCCCTGAGCGCAGCCCTCGGGCCACGCAAGCCGCTGCGCCCGGTGCACGGCGTGTTGCTGCTGGACAAGCCACACGGTTTGTCCAGCAACGTGGCCCTGCAGCGTGCCCGCCATCTGCTGCGGGCCGAAAAGGCCGGTCACACGGGCACCCTGGACCCCGAAGCCACCGGCTTGCTGCCGCTGTGCTTTGGCGAAGCCACCAAGTTTTCCTCTTGGCTGCTCGACGCCCCGAAGGGATATCAGGCCACCTTGCAGCTGGGTCAGACCAGCAGCACAGGGGATGCCGAGGGCGCGCTGACGCCGGGCGAAGGGCCGCTGCCGCAAGACCTGTCGGTGGTGCAGGCCGTGCTCGACAGCCTGCTCGGTGATCAGGTGCAGGTTCCGCCCATGCATTCTGCCCTCAAGTTTCAGGGCCGCCCGCTTTATGATTACGCACGCGCCGGCGTCGAGATCGAGCGCAAGCCGCGCCAGATCGTGGTGCATCAATTGCGTCTGCTCGACCTGAACGGGTCGCGCCTGATGGTCCAGGCCGACTGCAGCAAGGGCACGTACATCCGCGTGCTGGCCGAAGAAATCGGCCGTCGGCTCGGGTGTGGCGCCTGGCTGGCGGGGCTGCGCCGCAACCGCACCGGTGGCTTCGACCTGACGCAGGCGGTCACTCTGGATCAGTTGGCGACGGAGGAAGAAAGCCAGCGTCTGACGCATCTGCGTGCGCCCGAACAGCTGGTGATCGGGCTGCCAATCCTGCAGCTGGATTCGGCACAGGCGCACGCCCTGTGTCATGGCCAGACGCCGGCCGCCACGCCACCGCAGGTCGCGCTTGGCCAGGCGCATCCGATCCTGCGTGTCCATGATCCCCTCGGCCGCTTCCTCGGCCTGGCGGGTATCTCCGACCTGACGCGCGTGCAGGCGATCCGCCTGATGGCCGAAAACCCGCAGCCACCAATGAAATAAGGGCGTTTCGCCCGTTTTCTTGCGCAATCAGCGCGCTGCGACTTTCGCGACACTAATGTTCTCGCAAGCAGTCATGCATCCCTCCGGGAGCGGCTGGCCTCTGCCGTGGAGAACATCTTGTTGACGACCCAACAGAGCACCGATCCGATCCGTGTGATCCATCCGGACGTGGTCTCCACCCTGGCGACCAGTCCGACCCCGCTCACTGCGCAGGAATTGCGCGAGGAGGCGCTGGCCTTGTTCGAGTCCGGTGCCACCGACGAGGCGATTGCCGTGCTGCAGGAGGCCGTTACCCGTTCGCCAGCCAGCACCCATGCCTGGAACGAGCTGGGCAACATGCTGGCCGCCGGGCGCCGTTTCGGCGAGGCGGCATCGGCCTTCCGCCGTGCCCTTGGCCGATCACCGCGTTCGGCCAGCCTGTGGAACAACCTGGGTGCCGTGCTGTTGCAGGACCAGCATCCGGTTGGCGCCGAATGTGCATTTCGGCGCGCCATTGCCCTGCAGGAGTCATTTCACGAAGCACACCAGAATCTGGCCCATCTGCTCGATGCGCGCGGCGATTCGCTCGAGGCCGCCCGTCACCACTGCATGGCCTTCGTCCTCGGACCGCGCTCAGGAAAGAGCCCGGCCATGCTGGGCACCGCTTACTACCATCTGGGCATGCACGAGGAGGCGGCCCAGGTGTACCGCGACTGGCTGGCTGCTGAGCCCGACAACCCGGTGGCGCAACACAAGCTGAACGCGTGTCTTAGCGAACACGCACCCGACCGTGTCTCCGACGCCTATGTCGAGACCAGCTTTGATGCGTTCGCCCCGTCTTTCGATGTCCACCTTGAAGGGCTGGAGTATCGCGGTCCCGAACTGATCGGCGCTGCGCTTGCTTTGGCGCTGCCCGCCAACGGCGATGCGCGCATCCTCGATGTGGGTTGCGGCACCGGGCTGTGCGCCCCTGTGCTTCAGCCCTGGGCCAGCGAACTGCATGGCGTGGACCTGTCTTCGGGCATGTTGGAGCAGGCACTGGCGCGCGGCGGCTATACCTCGCTCGAGAAGGCCGAACTCACCGAAGTGCTGGCGCGTCACGTCGATGCTTATGACGTGATCGTGGCTGCCGATACCTTCAATTATTTCGGCGCCCTGCAGGCCGTATTCACTGCGGCTGCGGCCGCCCTCACCACCAAGGGAGTGCTGGTGTTCACGGTGGAAGACGGACGCACCACCTGTGTTGACCGCGACTGGAAACTGGCTGTGCACGGTCGCTATGAGCATGCCCCGACGGCGATCGAACGCTGGCTCAATGTAGCAGGTTTCGAGATTCGCGCGGTGCAGGCGCAGGCGCTGCGGCGCGAACTGGGCCGCGACGTGCAGGCACTCGTGTACACCGCCCAGGTACGCAAGGGCTGACGCTGCCTGTTAGAATCGGCGCATGCGCCATCTCTCAGCAGCACCTCCGTCTCCGCCTGGCGCCGTTCCCCAGCCAAGCCGTACTGAATGGGGTGCCCTGCGCACCCTGATCCCTTACCTGTCGCGTTACCGCGGCCGCATCTTTTTGGCCGCGCTCAGCCTGATTACCGCCAAGGTCGCCAACGTGGCGGTGCCGCTGGTACTCAAGCAGATCATTGACCGGCTGACACCGGGGCACCAGGCGGCAGCCATTCCGCTTGCCCTGCTGCTCGCATACGGCGGCCTGCGCTTTTCCAACACCCTGTTCACCGAGCTGCGCGATGGCATCTTTGCGCGGGTCAGTCAGCGCGCCATCCGCGACGCCGCACTCTCGGTGTTCCGTCACCTGCATCGCCTGTCGTTGCGATTTCATCTCGAGCGCCAGACCGGCGGCATGTCGCGCGATATCGAGCGCGGTACCCGAGGCATCGAAACCCTGTTGCGTTTCGCGCTGTTCAGCATCTTTCCCACCCTGGTCGAGATGACCATGGTGGGGGTGATCCTTACCGTACGGTACGACCTGTGGTTTGGCCTGATCACCCTGGTCACCCTGCTGATCTACATCAGCCTGACCGTAGCCATCACCGAGTGGCGTACCCAGTTCCGCCGGCGCATGAACGAAATGGACTCGCGCGCCAATACCCGCGCAATCGACAGCCTGCTCAACTACGAGACGGTGAAGTACTTCGGCAACGAAGAATGTGAAGCGCGTCGTTACGACGAGAACCTGCAGCGCTGGGAAGAAGCCTCCGTGCGCAGTCAGACTTCGCTGGCGGCGCTCAACACCACGCAAAGTCTGGTGATTGCGGCGGGTGCCACGCTGCTGGTCGGTCGCGCTGCCGCGGGTGTGGTGGCCGGTCGGCTCACCCTGGGTGATCTGGTGCTGATCAACTCGCTGTTGTTGCAGTTGTATGTGCCGCTTAACTTTCTTGGGGTGATTTACCGCGAGATGAAGCAGGCCCTTTCCGACATGGACCGCATGTTCCGCCTGCTTGCCGTCAACGAGGAAGTGGCCGACCCGCCCGGCGCCCCGGCGCTGGTGGCAGGCCCCGGCGAAGTCCGTTTCGAGCAGGTGGATTTTTCCTACGATGCCCGACGCGAGATCCTGCATGCAGTGGATTTCACCATTCCGCCGGGTCGCACCCTGGCGGTGGTGGGGGCCAGCGGAGCGGGCAAGTCCACGTTGTCGCGTCTGCTGTTCCGTTTTTACGACGTGAATGGTGGCCGCATCCTGATTGACGGGCAGGACATCCGCAGTGTGCAGCAGACCAGCCTGCGCGCCGCGATCGGTATCGTGCCGCAGGACACTGTGCTGTTCAACGATTCGATCGCCTACAACATTGCCTATGGCAAGCCCGGCGCCAGCCAGGCCGAAGTCGAGGAGGCCGCGCGTGCGGCACACATACACGCCTTCATCGAACGCCTGCCGGACGGTTACGCCACTCTGGTGGGTGAGCGCGGCCTCAAGCTGTCCGGGGGCGAAAAGCAACGCGTGGCGATTGCCCGTACCATCCTTAAGAACCCGCGCATCCTGGTATTCGACGAAGCCACGTCGGCACTCGATTCCCAGTCGGAAAAGGCGATCCAGGACGAACTTGACCGCATTTCGCGCACGCACACCACGCTGGTGATTGCGCATCGCCTGTCGACCATCGTCGGTGCCGACGAAATCATCGTGCTCGATCACGGTCGGGTGGTGGAACGTGGCAACCACGAAGCCTTGCTGGCGCTCGGTCAGCGCTACGCAAAAATGTGGTCCCTGCAGCAGCAAAGCCTATGAGTTCCAAGGCTTTGCTGCTATCTTTCGAGTGACACCACAAAAACTGCAAGGTCTGCAGGCGTCCGCTTTGCCCCGCAGGGTCATCAAGCGCCTGCAGGCGAGCCCGGCCAGATCCGGATTTACCGTGAGGATTGCGTGATTTTCATGCCCAGAATTATTCGTGCTGCGCCGTGCCTTCGTTTTGTCGGCAGCACGCGCCGGGGAACATTGCAGTCGGTCCAGGCGCTGGCCTTGGCCCTGTTGCTGGCGGTCGTGGCACCGGTGGCGCTGGCCAATGCGGCCGCGCTTGCCGACGGCGCATCACCACGTGCCGCCTCCGCCTCCGCCTCCGCCGCCAGTCCGGCCGCTCTGGCACCCTTACTGTCCTTGCCCCACCATGCTGCCGTCTGTGCCCGCCGTCACGTACACGCCACGGGGCACGCGCATGCACGACGCGGCATCCACCACACCAGTGCGGTGAGCGCGCTGATGGCGCCCCTGCCGGCGTCGGCGGCACAGGACCTGCCCGAGGGCCTGGCGCTGCGCTCAAATGGCGCCTTCATCTTTGACGAGGCCAGCCAGCAGGTATTGGCCAACCGCAATCCCGATCAGGTGCAGCCGATTGCCTCGATCACCAAGCTGATGACTGCCGTGGTTACCCTGCAGCAGCGCCTGCCACTGGACCAGCCGATTGCTATCGACGACGCCGATGTTGACCTGCTGCGCCACACCCATTCGCTCTTGCGCGTCGGCAGCATTTACTCCCGCCATGATCTGCTCCTGCTTGCCTTGATGTCGTCGGAAAACCGCGCCGCCGCAGCGCTTGGGCGCTCGGTGGAGGGCGGACGTCCGGCCTTCGTGGCGCTGATGAATGCCACTGCGCAGCAACTCGGCATGAGCCACACCCATTTTGAAGATACCTCCGGGCTCAACGGCGGCAACATGTCGACTGCGCGTGACCTGGCCCTGCTGGTGCGGTTTGCCGCCACCCTGCCGGTCATCCACCAGTTCACCACCACGCCGGAAGCCATGGTGGGTCCCGTCAGTGGCGGTCGCCCCTACCTGTTCCGCAACACCAACCTGCTGGTGCGGCAGGGCGAATGGGATGTGGTGGTGTCCAAGACCGGCTTCATCAATGAGTCCGGCCAATGTCTGGTCATGCAGGCGCGCATTGATGGCCACCTCACCACCATGGTGCTGCTCGATTCGAAAGGCCATCTTTCGCGTATTGGCGATGCACAACGTGTGCGAAAATGGCTGGAGGCGCGTCAGGTGGCACAGCAACACATGGGTACCCTGGCGCCCGCCGCTCCGGGCTAAACTGGAACGAACAGGCCGACAGCCTGTCCTGCGTCTAGAGGCCGGAGTCCTTTGCCCTCCGGAAGCCTGCCATGAAGATCGGTTTTTTCGTCACCTGCCTGGTTGACGCCGTGCGCCCACGCATCGGTTTTGCCAGTGTCACGCTGCTGGAGGCCGCCGGTTGCTCGGTGACCGTGCCAGCGGCACAAACCTGCTGCGGCCAACCCGGTTACAACTCGGGTGACCGTGCCTCGGGCACGGAACTGGTGCTGGCCTTTCTGGCTGCCTTTGAATCCTTTGAGGCGGTGGTGGTGCCAAGTGGCTCCTGCACCGCCATGATCCGCGATTATCCGGGTCTGTTCGCCAGTCAACCGGCGCTGGCGCTGCGCCTGCAGCAGTTGTCTGCACGCACCTACGAATTGCTCGATTTCCTGCAGCATCATGCGCCGCAACCGCTACCGCCGGGCGCCTTGCCGCTGCATGTGACCTATCACGACAGTTGCTCCGGCCTGCGCAACCTGGGCGTCAAGGACCAGCCGCGCACCCTGCTCGGCAACTGCGCCGGCGTGACCCTCACCGAAATGAAAGATGCCGAAATCTGCTGCGGCTTTGGCGGCAGCTTCTCGGTCAAGCTGGGCAACATTGCCACGCAGATGGCCGACAACAAGTGTGGCAATGCCGTGGCCACCGGTTGCGAGGCCATCGTGGGAGGCGACCTGGGGTGTCTGCTCAACATCGAGGGTCGCTTGCGCCGGCGCGGTGACCAGACCACCCAGGTGCTGCACACCGCCGAAGTGCTCGCAGCCGCCCAGCCCGAAGCGCCGGTCGCTGGCGGCATTGCCCATTCACGCACCGGAGGGATCTGATGGACGCCAGCGCGCATCAGTTTAAACGCAATGTACATGCCCAGTTGGGCAACGAAGCCCTGCAGGCCAACCTGCGGCGGTTCGGTGGTGGTTTTGCCGATCGCCGCCGCGATGCCGTCGGTCGCGTCAACGACTTCGAGGTGCTGCGCGACCGTGCCGCCGAAATCCGTGCCGAGGTGTTGCAAAATCTGGATCACTGGCTGCTCGCCTTCGAGGCCGAGGCGCAGCGCCGCGGTACCCATGTGCACTGGGCCGAAACCGGTGCCGAAGCCAACCAGATACTGCTCGACATCGCGCGCGCCGCCGGCGTGCAGCGGGTGATCAAATCGAAGTCGATGGTCAGTGAGGAATCGGGGCTGAACGTTGTGCTCGGGGCCGCGGGCATCGAGGTGACCGAAACCGATCTTGGCGAGTACATCCTGCAGCTGGCGGATGAGCCGCCGTCGCACATCATCGCCCCCGCCATCCACAAGAGCCGCGACGAGGTGTCGGCGCTGTTTGCCCAGCACCATGGCACCCCGCGCACACGCGATATCCCGGCCCTCTGCGAGGAAGCGCGCCAGCACTTGCGTCCGCGTTTCCTGCAGGCCGACATGGGTGTATCCGGCGGCAATTTCCTGATTGCCCAGACCGGCTCGGTGGCCATCGTGACCAATGAAGGTAACGGTCGCATGGTCACCACCCTGCCGCGCGTGCACGTGGCGATCACCGGAGTTGAGAAAGTGCTGCCCACTCTGGACGACCTGGCCGCCATCCTCCGTGTGCTGCCACGCTCGGCCACCGGGCAGGACATCACCAACTACGTCTCGCTGCTCACCGGCGTGCGTGACAGCGATGCCAGCGACGGGCCGCAGGAAAACCATGTCATCCTGGTCGACAACGGGCGTGCGCGCCTGCTGGGCGGGCCGTTGCACGACGCGTTGCGCTGCATCCGTTGTGGTGCGTGCATGAATCATTGCCCGGTGTATCAGAATATCGGCGGGCACGCTTATGGCTGGGTGTACCCCGGGCCGATCGGTGCCATCCTCACCCCGGCCTTCCTGGGGCTCGACAAGGCGCTCGACCTGCCGCAGGCCTCCACCCTGTGCGCAGCTTGCGAAGTGGTGTGTCCGGTACGTATTCCGCTGCCTGAACTGATGCGCACGCTGCGCGAGCAGGAAATGGAGCAGGGCCTGCGGCCCTGGCACGAACGTCTGTCGATCCGCCTCTGGCGCTGGCTGGCGCTGCATCCACGCCTGTATGGCTTTGCCAGTCGCTGGGGCGTGCGCGCCCTGCGCGCCCTCGCGGGTCGTGATGGCCTGCTGCACCGCCTGCCGGGACTGGATGGTTGGACCGAAGGTCGCGACATGCCGGCACCGCAGGGACAGACCTTCCGCGACCAATGGGCGGCCCGGCAGGCGCAGCAGGCGCAGACCAATGCGCTGCTGGTGGCACGCCGTCAGGCCGCTCAGGCAGGTCACCGCCATGACTGACGCCCGCGCCCGCATCCTTGAACGCATACGCGCCGGCCTTGGTGACCCGGCGCGGTCGGCGCTACCGCGTCCGCAGCGCGCCAGCGCACCGATGGCGCGGCCGGTGGACGATCTGCTGGCTGACTTTCAGGCGCGCGCAGAGTCCTTGCAGAGTACCGTTGCGGTGGTGTCCAACCTTGCTGCGGTGCCGTTCGCGGTGGCGGATTATCTGGGCAGCCTGGGCGAGGCAGGTCGCAACCTCGATCAGCAGGTGGTGATCTGGCCCGAATTGGCGGCGCTCGATTGGATGGGCGCGGCCGTGCCGGCCGAGGTGCGCACCACCCGGCCGGGCGATCGCGTGGGCATCACCGGTGCCTTTTGCGCGATTGCCGAAACCGGCACCCTGCTGCTGCATTCGGGAGCGGACACGCCGTCGACCACCAGCCTGCTGCCCGAGACACACATCTGCGTGTTACCGGTGCAGCGCGTGCTCGAGCGCATGGAACAGGCGTTTGACGCCGTCCTGGAGGCGCGCGGCACCCTGCCGCGCGCACTGAACTTCATTTCAGGACCGTCGCGCACTGCGGACATCGAGCAGACCATCGTGATCGGCGCGCATGGTCCGCGCCGGGTGCATATCGTGCTGGTGGGCGCTGCGCGCTGATCAGTACGAGTACAGGTTGACGCCGGCGGCGCCAGCCACCTCGAAGCCGAAGTGCCCGTTGCTGATTGCGTACAGGGTGCTGTTGGTGTTGCTCACCGAGGCGGTCCAGACCTGGGCCGGTGTGCTGGTCACGGTGGTGGTCGGCGCCGTCAGCGTGGGCAGGTTGCTTGCCACCACCGTGGTGACCAGCGGGCTTATCAGTACGGTACCGTTGTCGCCCACGGCAAGCAGTTTGACCGCCAGGCCGGTGGCTGGATCACGGCCGACCGTGGCACCGTAAAGGTGGCCAGTCACGTTGGCAGGCAGGGTGGCTGCCGCCCAGTTGGACAGGGTGTAGCTGTACAGGATCAGCGGATGCGTGTTGCCGTTGCCGTCGGTGTAGTCGCCCACGGCCACCCACAACGGTGAGCTTGTGACGGCACCGGTCGGCAGGTAGGTGCCGTACACCACGCTGCGCAGGGTCACGTTGCTTGCCGCCACACCCGTCGGCAGGTTGACCACCGCAGCGGTCCAGCCGGGCGCAGTTGCCGTATAGCTGGCCGAGTACGCCAGCATGCCCTGCGTGCCGACCACGGTGACGAAGTTGCTCCCGGCCACACTGCTCAGCAGGTTGGCTGGTGTGCTACTGCTGCACAGGCTGGGAAACGCGGCGATCAGGTTGGCCGAATAGTCACCCCACGACGTACCCTGGGTGTTGCCGGTGGGGGTGCCGCCGACACCATACAGATGGCAGCCGTCGCCGGTCACTCCCCAGGAACCACCGAACGAGGTCACGCCATTCAGGTTGACAGCGGTGTTGGTGGTCTGTGGTGTCCACGTCTGGCCGTCCAGGCTGTAGCTGGCGGTACCGCCAGCGCCCACCTGCAGGAAACCGTAGGAGCCGTCGTTGGCCAGGCCATTGATGTTCACTGTGGCTGGCAGTCCATTGTTGACCGGGTGAAAAGTATAGTGGATGCCGTCGCTGTTCAAGGTGCTGTAGAAGGTGGCGCCGGCCCGACCGGAAAAGACGAATTCGGCTGGTGCGCCGGTGGCCTGGATGACGCTGCCGTTGAGAAAGTAGGGCACGCCGAAGCTTGCGCCCGTCAGATCATCGGTCAGGTTGTCACGACTGTTGACCAGCGTGATGTCCGGGGTGAATGTGCCGCCAGCTGCGCGCGGGCGCTGCGCGCTGATCACACTGGGCGCACCACCGGGGCCGCCGTTGGAGCGGGCGTTGATGCTGACGTCATAGTCCTGACCGTTCACCAGCGCCTGCGACAGGTTGTTGAACACCAGGGTCGAGACCGAGTAAGGCGAGGTCACATGCGGTATCGCGTACGCACCGGCTGTATTGGCAAAATTGTTCGGCGTGGTGCCGATCGGGCCGATGAACAGCCAGTAATCGATGGTGGGGTCGTCGGTCCAGGTGGCAGTGACCGCCTGATCCTGCGCAGTCACCTGAAAGTTCGCCGGGGGCGGGGCAGAACTTCCCTTGCCGCCGCCACAGGCGCTCAGCAGCAGCAGGGGCAACACGGGCAGAAAAACACGCAATCGACGATCCATGGACGGAACAACCTCGGAATTGAAGCAGGATAGCCCGCGACTGTGCCATGTCGCAGCCTGCGCGGCAACCGCACGTCCGTGGCAGCGCTGCGGATCTTTGCAAAGTTGTGTCAATTGCCAGCTTAATGGCTTTCACTGGCGCGCCGATCCGCTACGCTGGTTTCATGATTTACCACATACCCCATTTGGCCGATTCCATGGCCGTGAAAACGCAGACCGTCGATCCGTCGGTGCGCGCGGCCTTGCCCGCCGCGATCGCGCAGCGACGGCTGGCACCCACCGGTCTGGCCCCGACCTTGCCGCAGGAGGGCCCCGCGCAGCTTGCGCGTAGCACCTTCACCGCGCTGTCGGGTGCGCTCGCCCTGCTGGGCGCCGGCCTGGGCGGTGAACTGCCGGCCGGTGCCGAGCAACTGCTGGCGATAGCCCGCCGAAACTGTGCGCTGCTGGAGCGGGTGATCGAACAGCAGTACCCCAGCGACCCCAAGCAGGGCGGTACACCTTAACGGGGACGCGCGCTTCCGCTAGAATGTGGGTTGGCCTGCCAGTGGCAGGCGTGTGTCTTTCCAATCATTTACAGGAATTTTCATGGACTCGTCCGCCATCGGCCTGATCGAATTCGGTATTGTTGTGATCCTCACTGCGGTGGTGGTCATCTTCGCCCGTCGCGGCCACTGAGCAAGCCTTCTACCAGCGGAGCCCGCTCCGCCTTGCCGGACCGCGCTCCTGCCGCTGGCGGCGGACCGGCAGACCCGATTCAACCCACCGCCACGTCAGTCAGCGCGCCGTCGGCCGCGCCTGCCGTCATTCCTGCCCCCGCCCACCTGGAGTCCCTGCTGGATCAGTGCCTGATCCAGGACCGGCACTGGCTGCGGTCGCGCCGGGGCGACGCCGCACGGGCGCCCGACAGCGACCGCGCCCGCCAGTGGCAGCAGCGCCTGCGCCGCTCGCAGCAGCGGTTTGGTGCCCGCAAGGCCGCGCTGCCCCATCCGCGCTTCGAAGGTCACCTGCCCGTCGAGGATGCGCGAGAGCAGATTGCGCGCACCATCGCTGCGCATCCGGTCACCATCATTTGCGGCGAGACCGGTTCGGGCAAGACCACCCAGATTCCCAAGATCTGCCTGACGCTGGGGCGTGGCGTGGCCGGCATGATTGCCTGTACCCAGCCACGTCGCATTGCGGCGCGCTCGGTGGCGCAGCGCATTGCCGAAGAATTGCAGTGCGAAATTGGCCAGCAGGTGGGCTGGAAGATCCGTTTTACCGATCGCGTATCGGAGCGCACCTGCATCAAGGTGATGACCGACGGCGTGCTGCTGGCTGAAATCCATGAAGACCGCTTCCTCAGCGCCTATGACACCATCATCATCGACGAGGCCCACGAGCGCAGCCTGAACATCGATTTTCTGCTTGGCTATGTGGCGCAGCTGCAGCACAAGCGACCCGACCTCAAGGTGGTGATCACCTCGGCCACGCTGGAAGCCGACCGCCTGTCGCGCCATTTTGGCAACGCGCCGGTGATCGAGGTGTCAGGTCGCACCTATCCGGTGGAAGTGCGCTATCGCGCGCCGCGTCCCGATGAGGATGACGAGGACGTGCAGGACGCGCGCAGTGCCTTGCTGGCGGCCATCGACGAACTGGCAGCAGAGTCCCACGAGGGTGACATCCTGGTATTCCTGCCCGGTGAGCGCGAAATCCGCGAGGCACACGAGTCGCTCAAGCATCACCATCCGCCGCACACCGAAATATTGCCGCTCTATGCACGCCTGTCGGTGCAGGAGCAGGACCGGGTGTTCAAGCTGGGTACCGGGCGGCGCATCGTGCTGTCCACCAACGTGGCCGAAACCTCGCTGACGGTGCCCGGCATACGCTACGTGGTCGACACGGGCCTGGCACGTCTCAATCGTTACAGCGTGCGCAACAAGGTCACCCAGCTGCAGGTGGAAAAGATCAGTCAGGCCGCCGCCCGCCAGCGTGCCGGCCGCTGCGGACGGGTGGCGGCGGGCATCTGCATCCGCCTGTACAGCGAGGAAGACCACGACGGCCGCACCGCATACACCACGCCGGAAATCCTGCGCAGCTCGCTGGCCGGTGTGATCCTGCGCATGGCTTCGCTCAGGCTTGGCCGGGTGGAGGACTTTCCGTTCATCGATGCCCCGGCACCGAAGATGATCGAGGATGGGTACCTGCTGCTGCACGAGCTGGGGGCGGTGGATTCCGGCCGCGAACTGACCGCGCTGGGTCGTGAAATGGCCCGCCTGCCCGTGGATCCGCGCATCGCGCGCATGTTGCTGGCCGGCCGCGAGCAGCTGGCGCTGACCGAGGTGCTGGTGGTGGCTGCAGCGCTCTCCATTCAGGATCCGCGCGACCGTCCGGCGGAGCATCGCCAGGCGGCCGATGAACGCCACCGTCAGTTTGCCCATGAGCACTCCGATTTTCTGGCGCTGCTCAACCTGTGGACCTTTTACACCCAGGCGGCCGAGCGTTTGTCGCAGCGCAAACTGCAGGCGCTGTGCCGCGAGAACTTCCTGTCGGGTAACCGCATGCGTGAGTGGCGGGACGTGCACCAGCAGTTGCAGTCGCTGTCCGTGGAAATGGGCATGGCCAGCAATGCGCGCCCGGCCACCTATGAACAGCTGCATCGTGCACTGCTGAGCGGCCTGCTTGGTCAGCTCGGTTTCAAGGATCCCGAGTCGGATGACTATCTGGGCGGACGCGCCATCCGTTTCATCATTGCGCCTGGTACGCCGCTGCATAAATCCCGACCGCGCTGGATCATGGCTGCCGATCTGGCCGACACCACCCGGCTCTACGCCCGCCACGTGGCGAAGATCGAACCGGAATGGGTGGAGGCAGCGGCCAGCCACCTGACCCGTCGCACCTATTTTGATCCAAGCTGGGATCGCAAGGCCGCGCAGGCCTCGATCCATGAGCAGGTCACCCTGTATGGTTTGACCATCGTTGCCAAACGGCGCGTGCGGCTCGGGCCGGTTGATCCCCTGCAGGCGCGCGAGCTGTTCATCCGCCATGCCCTGGTGGCTGGCGAGTGGGAATGCCGTGCACCGTTCTTCAAGCACAACCAGTCGCTGGTGGTGGAGGTGGAAAACCTCGAGCACAAGGCACGCCGGCAGGATGTGCTGGTGGATGAGGGCGTGCTGGCCAGCTTCTACGACGGTCTGTTGCCTGAGGACGCCTGGAGCGGCGAGCGCTTCGACCGTTGGCGCCGGGAAGCGGAGAAGGCCAACCCGCGACTGCTGTTCATGCAACGCGAGCAGTTGATGCGTCATGCTGCCGAAGGCATCACGGCCGACCTGTTTCCGGCCACCCTGCGCGTCGGCAGCCATGACTATCCTCTGGCGTATCGCTTCGAGCCCGGGCATCCCATGGATGGCGTCACGCTCACCGTGCCGCTGATGGCGCTCGGCCAGCTCGACGACGCCGTATTGTCCTGGCTGGTGCCCGGCATGGTGCGCGACAAGGTGACGGCGCTGCTGCGCGGCCTGCCGCAGCGCATCCGCCGCCATTTTGTGCCGTTGCCGCAGGCGGTGACCCGCTTCCTGTCGCTGGCGCAGGTCGGTGATGGTGCGCTGGAAGTGTGCCTGCGCCGTTTTGTCGATCAGGGCGGCGAGCCCTGGCCCGCGGAGCTGGAGTGGACAGCCATGCCCCCCCATCTGCGCTTCAACCTGCGCCTGCTCGGTGAAGAAAAAGAAGAGCTGGGCATGGGGCGCGATATTGCTGCCCTGCGCCACCAGTTTTCGATCGAGGCGCGTGCCGCCCTGACAGGCGCGGCCGATGACCGCTTTTCACGCAGCGGCCTGCAAGCCTGGGACGTGGATGAACTGCCGGTGTCGGTGGAAATCCGCCGCGGTGGACGGGTGTTCAATGCCTGGCCGGCGCTGTGCGCCGAGGGCGACAGCGTAGCCTTGCAACTGATGGAAGAGGAGGGCGCTGCGCGCGCCACCATGCCGGGCGGTCTGGTGCGTCTGGCCGAATGTGAGCTGGCAGTTGTGATCCGCAGCGTGGTCAGGCAGTTGCCGGACGCCCAGGCGATGGGTCTGCTGTACGCCGTGGTGCCGACGGCAGATGGCAAGCCGCCGGTGGCCGGCAGCCTGGCGCCGGTGGAGGAACTGCGCGCCGACATCGTGCATCGTGCCGTGGCCAGCCTGCTGCCCGCCGATCCCTGGGCGGTGCGCACGCGCGCTGATTGGGAGCATTGGCGCAATGCGGTGCAGAAGGGCTTGCCGGCCATGGCGCGCGAGGTGGCTGTGCTGGTGGCCGCCGTGTTGCGCGAGCATCAGGCGGTGCGCGACCGGCTGGAGAAACCCTGGGCACACCACCTCAAGCCGGCGGTGGCCGAGGTGCGCGCCCAGGTGACCGAACTGGTGGCGCGCGGATTTATCCGGCGGCTGTCGCGTGAGCGCTTGCGTGAATTGCCACGCTATCTGAAGGCGGCTGCAGTACGACTGCAGCGCCTGCCGGATGGCTGGCAGCAGGATGGCGAGCGTGCCTTGCAGGTGGAAGTGCTGGCCAAGGACTGGCGTGCTGCACTCGCTCGCCTGGGCCCCGGACCCGAACTGGAGGAATTCCGCTGGTTGCTGGAAGAATTGCGCGTGTCACTGTTTGCACAGGAGCTGAAAACCCCGGTGCCGGTGTCGCCCAAGCGCTTGCAAAAGCGCTGGGAAGAATTCCGCTTGCCACCGGCGGGCGGTGCACGACGCGCGTAATCAATCTGCGGCGCACGAGGCGCGCCTGCCATGTCATCGGGCGCGGTCAGCGCCGGTCGTGACCGCCGGCGCCGGCCTGGCTGTCTTTGCTGTTGTCTTCCGGACCACGGTGGCCGCTGCCCGGTTCGGCGCGACTGACGTCTCCCCTGGGGGCGATGCTGGAAGATCGACCGGCTGACGGGAGGGGGGCGGGCGCTGTGCCCGGCAACGCGACCGGTGCTCCGTAATTCGGCACGGCAGGCTGCAGCGCGACGGGGGGACGATCGCCCGGCACGGCAGGCTGCAGCGCGACGGGGGGACGATCGCCCGGCACGGCAGGTTGCAGTGCGACGGGGGGACGATAGCCCGGCCCGGCAGGTTGCAGCGCGACGGGGGGGCGATAGCCCGGCACGGCAGGCTGCAGCGCGACGGGGGGGCGATAGCCCGGCACGGCGGGCTGCGGCGCTGGCGGGCTGCTGGTGCGACTCGGGTCCGATCGGCCGGTCGTCGTGCCCTCCGGTGCGCTGCTGGTTACGGGTGCGACGTTCCGGTTGGGCAGCCGCTGTGGCGTGATCGCCTGCGCCAACGGCGTGATCGTCCAGTTTGGCCGCAGCGGCGGCTGCGCCGCCGGCCGGCCAGCCACGACCGTGCTGGCCACGCTTGCGCTGATCAGCGCGCTGCTGCCGCGGGACAGGATGGCCGTCCGGCGGGGTGCCGGCAGCGGCGGCAGGTTGAGTCCGCCCGGGCAGGGCGAGGCGGCACTGAACAACGGCCGTCGGCCTTGCGGTGACCATGCCCAACGGTTGTTCCACCAGATCCAGCGACCGAAGTGAAAGGTGGTGTAGGCCCAGGGCAGGTCATCCAGCCACACCCAGCCCCAGACGCCGTTCCAGGTCCAGTGACCGGAGCGATACGGCGCCCAGCCCGGCGGCAGGAAAAACGGTACCCACAAGGGCCCGACGCTGGTCACCTCCAGCCAGTTGCCCTGCTGGTCGAGTGCGGCAGCACCGATCCAGTCCGGGCCAAGGTAAGGACGGGCGGCGAAAGTGCGCCAGCCCTGCACGGCATTCACCAGGCCCAGATCGAGGTTGTCCATGCTGGCTGCCTGCGTCAGCGTGAGCGCATCCATTTCGCCGGGTGCCCAGTCCAGCACCTGGCCGGCATACAGCGTGAAGCTGCGCTGGTCCACCTCGGCAGTGGCGCGCCCCTGCCACACAGTGAACTGGTCGAGCGCAGGATCGAGTGCCACATCCAGCCGGAAGCGACCGGCGGTGTCCAGCCCGGCGTGTACCTGCGGTCCGTCGACGGTCACGCTGGCGGGCCGGCGGTCATCCAGCCGGCCAACCGCCAGGCTGCCCTGCGCCAGATAGGCAGCAAAGCCATCGGTTTCCACCCGGGTGAGCACCAGCACGCTGGCGGGACCCAGACTGAGTTGTACCCCGGCAAATTCCAGCTGGGTGGTGCTGTTGAATCCGCTGGCGAGCTGGTCGCCCTGTGCCAGCACTTCGTTCAGTTGCGCCTGGTGCGGTACCGGATCGCCGCTGGTCAGTACGTTGACCGTGCCCTGCACGCCGGCCAGACGTCCCACGCCGTAGTCTGCGCAAGCCGGCCGACTGGCGAGCAGACAGACCAGCAGGCTGGCGAAGACACTCACCGATACCCGCAGACCGGACGCTGGGCGTGCTGCAGGGCGCGCATGGGAGAGGGCCATCGTGGAAGCCTGAAGAAGACAGAAACACAGACCACAACAACGCCGGTCAGTTGCATCACGTTGACTGCGCAGCCCATCCAGCGCTGATTGAACCTCCCTGTCAGCCACGGTCTATACTGTGCGCGGGGTATTTCCGCCCCGAGTCTCTGCGGAGCGTCTTTCATGATGTTGCGATCCATTTCCGGTCTGGTGCTGCTCGCCAGCGTGGCCGGTGTCGCCCTGCCCGTTGCGGCCGACACCACCACTCCCCAAGCCACTCCTCAAGTCAAGCAAGCACAGGTAGTCAAGATGAACGAACTGCAGAAAATCGACAACGTGGTCGGCACCGGTGCCGAAGCCACCGCGGGCCATAATGTGTCCGTCCATTACACCGGCTGGCTGTTCGACGAAGCCGCCGCCGACCACAAGGGCAAGAAGTTCGACAGCTCGGTGGATCGCGGGCAGCCTTTCCAGTTTCCGCTGGGTGGTGGTCGCGTGATCCGCGGCTGGGATGAAGGCGTGGCAGGCATGAAAGTGGGCGGCAAGCGCACCCTGATCATCCCGGCCGCCATGGGCTACGGCGCGCGCGGTGCCGGTGGTGTGATCCCGCCCAACGCCACCCTGGTGTTCGACGTGGAACTGCTCGGCGTCAACTGAGCGGGCTGCGGGTCGACCACGCCTTGTGCTGGTCGACTCGCAGGCTGCCTGGATCCGGTCAGTCTACCGGCTCGAAGCGGAGCATGACACGGCGCTCGCGCTTGGTGGGTCGGCCCTTCCAGGGTCGGATCAGTGCTTCGGCGCGCCGGTGTGCCGCAAGCTGCTCGCGTGCCAACCGGCTGTCAGCGTCTTCCTGGTACATGGCCTGCGCCAGCGCGACGGGCCCGCGTCGGTCGGCAAGACCGGTCACCCGCACCTGGAAGATACCGCTCAGGGTGCGGACTTCGAGTTGATCGCCAATCCTGACCGGTCGGGATGCCTTGGGCCGGTCGCCATGCAGGCGTACCTTGCCGGCATCCACCGCTTCGCTCGCCTGCGAGCGGGTCTTGAAAAACCGCGCCGCCCAGAGCCATTTGTCCAAGCGCACGCCTGCGCCTGGCGCATCGGCGTCCTGCAGCCCTGGATGACCTGCACCGCGTTGCCGGCCGCCGCCGGCAGCACTGGCGCCGCGCGCGTTGTCCACGCCGTGTTGGGCAACGGCACTGTCCTGACGGCGGGCGCTGGGGCGTTTTGACATGCCGGTAAATGTTCCCTTGGTTCGCATGAATGAAAAATGGCGGCCGTTTCCAGACCAAGCCGCGGCGCAACGGAAGTTGAGGATAGTGGCCTGGATGCAGTCCGGGTAGCGGTCAGCGCGCCAGCGCCACTGCCACGATAGTGAGCAGCATACCGAGCGCGGACACTGCCGTCAGGCTTTCGCCGAAGACCAGCAGGCCGAGCAGCGCGGTCACCGCAGGCACCAGGTAAAACAGTGCGGTCACCCGGCTGGCCGAGCCACGTTGCAGCAAACGGTAAAGCAGTCCGACTGCGCCTACCGACAACACCAGCACCAGCCACGTCAGCGCCGCTATCAGCCGCCAGGTCAGGTGTGACGAGGCATCCGGTGGTTCGGCCAGTACCAGCAGCGCCAGCACGGCAAGGGCCGAGGCAGCGTATTGCACGGCACCCCCACTGCGCATGTCCATCTGCTGGCAATAGCGCTTTTGATATACGGTACCAAGGCTGATGGCAAGCAGACCGACGATGGCCGGCGCCAGTCCGGGCAGCCCGGTCAGGCTGGCGGGATGGCCATGCAAACGTGGGCTGATCACCATCAACACGCCGATCAGGCCCAGTCCGAGTCCGATCCAGCGGCGGCGCCCCACCTGCTCTCCAAGCAGGCTGGCGGCGCAGACCGCCGTCAGGATCGGTTGCAGGCCAACGATCAGTGCCACTTCGCCGGCACCGAGGCCGGCGCGCAACGCGGTGAACACGCCGCCAAGATAACCGGCGTGGACCAGCAAGCCAGCCACCACGGTATGCAGCAGAGGACGCCCCGGCGCCGGCCAACGCGCGCCGGCCAGCACGGCCGCGCTCCCCAGCAGCAGGCTGGCGATGATGAAGCGCAGGAGCAGCAGGTGCAGTGGGCCGCTGTCCGCCACGCCGGCCTTGCCGGCAATGAACCCGGTACTCCAGAGCAGCACGAACAGCGCCGGGGCCACTGCATCGAGGGTGCCGTTATTGCGGGAGGACTCATGCATGGCGGGACGGGGGCGCGCTGATTGCGGGCGCTGAACGGGTCATGGCGATTGCGGGTGCAGGCAAAACATCATGGGGAGACCGGCATCGGTTCGTCGGTGGCAGGCAATCGTGCAGGTTGCCAGTGCGCGATCGCCCAGTCGAGCAGGGCGTCACGTGACAGCTGTGCGCATTCTGGCGCAGCAGGCAGCGGAAGCGGCTGACCGAGTGCGATCAGTGCCTTCGTCAGGTTGGCGCTTGCAGCGTTGTCCTGCAGGGCCGGTGCCAGATTCTGCTTGCTCAGTTTCTGGCCGTCGCGGCCCAGCGCCAGCGGCAGATGCAGGTAACGCGGCGCAGGCAACTGCAGCAGGTCCTGCAGCAGGCGCTGCCGACCAGTCGAACTGCGCAGGTCACGACCCCGCACCACGTCGGTCACGCCCTGCGCGCCATCATCCACCACCACTGCCAACTGGTAGGCCACGATGCGATCCGCCCGCTGCAGCACAAAGTCGCCCACCACAGCTGCCACGTCTTCCGTGCAAATCACATCTTCACGCGCCACCCATTGCACCGTGCCGGCGGGACACGCCAGCCGCCAGGCACGCGCCTGGCGGCCGTCAGGCAGCCCGGCACGGCAGGTGCCCGGGTAGCGTCCGCCAGCGTCCCCGATGTCGCGCCGGGTACAGGCACAAGGATAGACGTGGTCTTGTTTGCGCAAGTGTGCAAGGGCATCGTGGTAAAGTGGCAGACGCGCTGACTGGCGTTCGATCGCGCCATCCCAATCCAGACCATGGGCTTGCAGGCTGGCCAGGATGGCAGCTTCGGCACCGGGCTGGTTGCGCGGCGTGTCGAGATCTTCGATGCGCAACAGCCAGCGCCCGCTGTTGGCGCGGGCGTCGAGCCAGCTGCCAAGTGCTGCCACCAGCGACCCCAGGTGCAGCGGACCGCTGGGGGAGGGCGCGAACCGCCCGGTATACGGCACAGAGATCGACAAGACGGGGGGGAGCACGGAATACGCAGGAGCAGCGATGGTACGCGCCGCCGCCGCCGCCGCGCCACTGGTGGTTTACACTCGCACTTTGCCTTCGTTCCCCGTCACGCTGTGCCGCACTGCGTTTGCCCCTTACTGCTGTCTTGCCAAGCGGCGTCCTGCGCACCGGCAACCGGCACGTCGGTCTTCCGTCAGGTACGGTCATGGCGACTGGCGCGCTGGTTTGCGCTGCACATGCCAGTGCTGCACATGCCAGTCGCGTGCGCGCGCCCGACGACGTTATGTTTGGTGGTCTGGCTGACCGGCTGCGCTGCGCCCTTGCCGTATCAGCCGGCACCGCTTGACCTGCCGGCCGCGCGGGCCGCGTTTGCTGCGCGCGATCTGGATGACGCGGCGCTGCAGGCCTTCATGCGCTCCGCCGGAGCGACGCCACCGGCGGCAGATGCCAGCTGGACGCGGCAAACCCTGGCGCTGGCTGCAGCGTGGTTCAGCCCGGCATTGGCGGTGGCTCAGGCACGCTGGGCAGCAGCGCTTGCGCAGCGTACGCAATCCCTGCAGCCGGCCGGTGCCGTTCTCGCAGCCGGGCTGGACCATAATGACCTGGTGGACGGAGGGCGCACCAGTCCATGGGCGCTCGGCCTTGGCTTCGAATTCACCCTGCCGTCCCCGGCACGGCGCAGTGCGCGCACGCTGATGGCCGATGCCGAGGTGGAGCAGGCACGCCTGGCACTGGCCGAGGTGGCCTGGCAGGTACAGCAGGCGGTCGCGCAGGCCTGGGTGGACGCGCAGGTGGCGCAGGCACGCCACGCCTTGTGGCTGCGCCGCTGGCATTTGCAGCAAGCCATGCAGGCCGCCACGCAGCAGCAGGTAGCGCAGGGGGTGCGCAGTCCCGCCGAACTGACCAATGCCGTGCGCCAGGCAGAGGAAGTGCGCTTGCTGGAAATGCAGGCCAGCGCCGAGCTTGCCGCACGTATGCAAGCCCTGCGCTCGGCGGCAGCGTTGCCAGCAGGCAAGGGCGCGGAGCGCTCGATCGCGCTGCCTCCCTTGCCCGATAACTTCGACGCACCGGCGTCCGCCATGGCGCAGCAACTGGCACTCGACAACCGGCTCGACCTGCAGTTGGCCAGGGCGCAGTTCCTGCGCGCCGATGGCGCCCTGCAACTGGCTGTGGCGCAACAATACCCCGAGCTGACCCTGCATCCCGGCTATGAGTGGGACCAGGGGGACCATCGGCTCAGGATCGGCATTGCGCTTCCGGTGCGCTTGCCGGACGCCCATCCGGCTGCCATCGCGCTGGCCGAGGCCGAGCGTTCGGTGCAGGCGCAGGCGGCCCTCGCCGTGCAGGCGTCGGTACTGCAGGATGTGGATCGTGCCCTTGCGGCGTTGGACCGGGCCGAACAGCAGCGCGCTCAGCAGGCAGCGTTGCAGCAAACCCGGGTGCGCGGCCTGCAGGACGCGCAGACTGCCGTGCGTCTCGGTGCCGCTGATCAGAATGATCAGCGGCTGGCCGAAATCGAGGTCGTGCAGGGCCAGTTGCAGGCCCTCGACCTGCAGGCGGCCAGTGCCCAGGCGCTTTTGCAATTGCAGGCAGCGCTGCATCTGCCGGTCGACCCCAAGCAGACCCAAAGGAGCAGCCCCGAGTGACCCAACGCCGCTGGATTGTGCTGGCCATTGGCCAGTGCGTGCTGATTGTTGTGCTGATTGGCCTGCAGTTCCGGCATCCGCCGGGAGGCGCTGTGCCGGGCGGCGATGCCCGCCCGGACCGGCCGGATCACCCGGCCGCGGCGGTTGTTCCCTTCACCGTGCAGCTGACGCCGGAAGTCGTGGCAGCAAGCGGCATCCGCAGCGCCGCCCTGCAGGCGCTGAACGTGGCGGCGGTCGACCCGGACTGGGCCGAGGTGCAGTCGGCCACGCCTCTGGCTGAAGCCCGATTGCGCCTGCAGCAGGCCGATGCCGAGGTGGACCAGTGGCCTGTGCAGGTAGCGGCGGCACGGCTGGAACTGGAACGACAGCGCGCGCTGTTTCAGCAGAGTGGCACGACGTCACAACGGGTGGTGGACCAGGCGCAGGCCAGTTTGCGTCAGCTTGAGCAGCGTGCCGAAGCCGCCCAGGCCACCCGCGCTGACGTGCAGGCCGCCGTGCAGGCCGAGTTTGGTGCCATGGTGCTGGACGCCTTGCGTACTCCGGGTGGCGGTGCCCTGGCTGAGGTGCTGAACGGCACGCAAGTGCTGCTGCTGGTCGCCTCTGCCGCCGACACGGGGGCCAGTCAGGGCGAAGTGCTGCAGACGGATGGCACACCGCTACATGCCGTGGCGCGTCGTTTTGCACCTGCGACGCGCGCCCTGGCCAGCACCGCCGCGCCCAGCTGGTACTGGCTGGCCAAGGCTGCCGGGCTGCGGGCGGGGCAGCGCGTGCGCCTGATGCCGGCCGCCAGTGTCCATCGTGGTGGCACAGGGGTGCTGCTGCCGGAAGCGGCCGTGGTGTGGCAGTCCGGATCGGCCTGGATCTGGCAGCCGTCGGCCGCAGGCACCTTTGTCCGGCGCAGCGTCATCCCGGGGGCCGCCGTCAAAGGCGGGTGGCTGGTCAGTGCCGGGCTGTCGCCCGGACAGACCGTGGTGGTGGAAGGTGCCCAGCTGTTGCTGTCGGAGGAATCCCGCGCGCAGATTCGCAACGAAAACGGGGATTGACCGGCGCGTCGGGACAAGCCTTAAGTTTTTCAGCAGCAGGCCGTTAAGGGGGGACCACGTCAGGAGTTCCCATGTCTTTCAACCCGCTGCTCACGTCGCCCGGCGGGCGCGCTGCCTCACAGCCTGCCCTGGCAGTCCGTCTCGAATGGCTGGCACTTGGCCTGGCCGGCGGAGCGCAGGTACTTGCCCTGCTCTGCATGCTGAAGGGTTGGGATGGCTCCTTGCCCCTGCCCTTGTGGCAAATGGGGCGGGTTCTTCTGTTTGCACTGATTCCGGCAGCGATGCCCCTGCTGTTCTGGGTCCGTCTCAGCCGTGGCGGACGTCAGGCCGGCGGTGTGGCGCCGGCAGCGGCCCGTTTGCTGAATCCGCTCGCGCCCTTGCTTGGCAGCATGGTGGTGGTCTGTTACTGGTGGGGACACTGCATGCTGGCAGCGATGGGCCTGAATGCAGCCCACGACGCCCTGCTCAGTCTGAGCGCTTCCGCCTCCGCTTCCGCTTCCGCTTCCGCTTCCGCCAGCGGCGCGTCCTGGAGCGTCCTGTTGCTGCTCGCCTTTTTGCTGCCCGCTGCCATGCCACGTCTGCACGCCATCCGCACGACGCTCACCCTGGCTGCCGGCGCCACCATGCTGGCATCGGCTGCCTGGCTGCTGGCGCGCGGCGGGTGCCTGGCAGTGCCGATGGCCAGCCTTCAGTCCGGTCCAGTCATCAGCGATGGATTCATGCAGGCTGGTGCGATCAGCGCCGCCCTGTTCATGGTGGGTCCCAGCCTGAGCGCCTATGAAGGGCTGCTGTCCATTACCGGGCCGCGCCAGCGGCGTCACGCGCACCCGGTCACCCTGGTCAGCCTGGGGTTGGCCGGCACGGTGCTGATGGCCGCGCTCGCTGCGCTGATGTGCCTGCAAGCGCCTGCCAGCGCAATCCCGCCGGGTGATCTGCTGCGGTTTGATGCCCTCGCACCGCTCACCCTGGTGCTGGGAGCCGGTGTGCTCGCCCTGCAGAGATCGGAAGAGCGTCGTGTAGGGAAAGAGTGTCTTCGCCTGTGTAGATCTC
>CAITLJ010000084.1 GCA_903893215.1 uncultured Ferrovum sp.
CCCCGGTGCTCTTGGACCAGGCGAACTGCGCGCTCGCGGATCTCTGGCGAAAACTTGTTTGACTTGTTCATGGCTCCATCCTCTCATCAGTTGGAGCCTCCACGAAAGGCGGGGCGGTTTAGCCCTGCTGCGGACCGTATTCGCTCACGACACCGAAGACGAAGCGAGGCGGCAATGGCGGGTGGTGGCTGACCAGTTGCGCGAACGCTTCCCGAAGTTGGCGGTGCTGATGGACGCCGCTGAGCATGAAGTCCTGGCGCACATGGGGTTCCCGAAGTCCCATCGGCAGCAGATCCACAGCACCAATCCGCTGGAGCGGCTCAACGCGGAGGTCAAAAGGCGCACGGACATCGTCGGCATCTTCCCCAACGCGGCCCCAATCATCCGCCTGGTCGGGGCCGTGCTGCTGGAACAGAACGACGAGTGGGCTCTGCAACGGCGATACATGCAGCTTGAGGGACTGCAGTCGCTCAGCGACAATCAGACTGCCAAGCTATCCGCAGTGATCAGCTGAGCAACGATTTCAACCTGCCAAGACCACAGCAGTTACACCACTAGGTGGGACACGATCAAACCCGGCAATTGAGGGCACCGGAGCAAGCAGAGCCTGCCACGCGAGCCCTGCATTCCAATCGCGTCTGGGGCAAGACAGACAGACGACCCTCCCCTGGCGCCTCGAGGAGGCCCACCGCCCCCGCCGGTCTCGTTCCCCGGGTTGTTTTCGACTCTATTGACCTGCTTTCGACTTTAATGACCTGTTTTCGACTTTAATTGTCGGGAACACTCAACTTTGACAGCAGTGGCGCCGCGCTCAGGCGCGTGTGGCTGCGCCGACCACCCAGTCAGCGATCGCCCTGGTCAATTCCGGCACATCACCGATCGCCGACGTCAGATGCACGGTCAGACCGGGATGCGCTGCGCGCAGATCGTCGAGTAACACCGGCAGGTCCTTCTTCAGGTGACCACCCTGTGCCATGAACAGCGGTACGATGGTCAACTCGGTTGCGCCGTCGGCAATCAGTCCGGCCGCTGTATCGGGCAGGGATGGCTGCATCAGCTCGAGAAAGGACAACTCCACGCGCAGGCCAGGCGCCGCCGAGCGCACCGCATCACGAATCGCCACGAACGGCAATGCCCATGCCGGATCGCGCGCACCATGGGCAAACAATAGCACCGCACGCATCAGCAAGTCCCCGTGCTGCCAAAGCCGCCAGTGCCGCGTGCGCTGTGCGCAAACTGCTCCACCACCTGCAGCCCCACCTGGACTACCGGAATCACCACCAGTTGCGCGATACGCTCAAGCGGCGCCACCGTGTAAACGCTCGCACCGCGATTCCACAACGAGACCATCAGGGGCCCCTGGTAGTCCGAGTCGATCAGGCCGACCAGGTTGCCCAGCACAACGCCATGCTTGTGGCCGAGCCCCGAGCGCGGCAGCAGCACGGCAGCAAGTGACGGGTCTTCCAGATAAATCGAGAGGCCGGTCGGTACCAGCTGGCATTCGCCCGGCGCCAGGGTAAGTGGCGTATCCAGGCAGGCGCGCAGGTCCAGCCCGGCTGAGCCCGGCGTGGCATGGACGGGCAACTGCCCGCGCATGCGTTCATCGAGAATCTTGACTTGCAGGGTTTGCATCGCAGAAAGGTCCTGATCAGGGCGTGAAGGGAGCGCCGGCGCGCAGCGCAAGCACATGCGCTACCAGTTGGCGGGCCAGTTCCGGTTTGGGCGCCGGCCCCAGAGTGCAGCTGCCGCGGTCGTCGTTGACCCAGAGTGTATTTTCGTCAGCACCGATGGCGGCCTGGGCAAGGTTGGCGGCGATCACAGGTATGCGCTTGCGGCTGCGTTTTTCGCGCGCGTAACGCTCCAGATCATGTGTTTCAGCCGCGAAACCCACGCAGAAGGGCGCAGCAGGCATGGCCGCCACATCCGCCAGGATGTCACGCGTCGGCTGCAGTTGCAGGATCAATGCGTCGCCGGTTTTCTTGATTTTGCGGTCAGCGGGCGCCACCGGCGTGTAATCGGCAACGGCAGCCACCGCGAAGAACAGGTCGGCCTGCGCGGCGTGGGCCATCACGGCCGCATGCATCTGCGCTGCGGTCTGCACGGCAATCCGGTCACACCCTGCCGGGGTTTGCAGGGCCACCGGTCCGGCCACCAGCGTGACACGCGCACCAAGGGCACGGCAGGCCCCTGCAATGGCAAACCCCATCTTGCCCGAACTGCCATTGGTGATGCCACGGACGGGATCGATCGGCTCAAAGGTGGGGCCGGCGGTGATCAGCACATGCTGCCCATGCAGCGGCCCAACAGCCGCCGGCAGCGCTGAGGTCAGCGGCGGGTGCAACGTGCCGGGGACGACTGCAGGCGTTTGCCCCTGCGCCGCACCCACATCGGCGGGCACGGCGGGCACGGCCGGCACCGGGTCAACATGGGTGGGGTCGGTACCCGACCGGTGAAGATTCAAGGCCGCCAATCCGGCGAGCAAGTCGGCCGGTTCCAGCAGGCGCCCCGGTCCAGACTCACCGCAGGCCTGCACGCCTGCCGCAGGTCCCAACACCTGTACCCCGTCCTCGAGCAGGGTGCGCAAATTGCGTCGGGTGGCCGGGTGCTCCCACATCTCCACGTTCATGGCCGGTGCCACCACCAGGGGTACGTTGCGCGAAACCGCGCAGGTACTGAGCAGGTCGTTGGCAAGGCCCTGCGCTGCCCGGGCAATGAAATCAGCACTGGCTGGTGCCACCAGGATCACGTCGGCCCAGCGCGTCAGGGCGATATGCGGCATGCGGTTGGGAATGCGTTCGTCCCATGCATCCGTGTAAACCGTTTCGCCCGTGAGTGCCTGAAAGGTCTCGGGCCCGACGAAACGGGTGGCCGCCTCGGTCATGACCACACGCACCAGCCAACCGGACCGGATTGCGAGACGGGCGAATTCGGCGGCCTTATAGGCCGCCACGCCGCCGGTCACACCCAGCAGCAAATGTCGTGGTCGGGAATCATTCATGGGCAAGATTGTACGTGAACGTCGCACCGGTGCGGCTGACCACGGTTGCTTGTCCTGCCCAGCTACCGGGCGAATGGCGGCGGGATCCGCCGTGTACCGTGCGCACCGGGGACTTTTCGCTTCAATCAGGGCCCTATTTTCTTCGCGCAGGGTGCGCTGCTGGCCACCCTGAAGTTCCATCACTCAGAAAATTTAAATTTTACAAAATTTCACAAGATTTAAATATTCTTCTGGGGGCAAATGGAAGTCCATGAAAAACCGAAAAATATCGATTTTTCTTCGGATTGTTATCAGCTTGATTCGCTCTAAATTACCAAGGAGTCGTCTCGCGTGAAATCTCGTCTGCGTTTTTCCCTGCGCTCGTCCCTGGGCGCGCTTGTCCTGACGGCGCTTTGGCTGCCGACCTTGCCTGCGGTTGCGGCCCCGGGTGCACGCCCGCTCGACATGGGTCCCAGTGCGCCGGGCATCGTACAGTCGGTATCCATCTATCTGAAGGTGCGCAACCAGGCACAGCTTGATCAGCTGATTTCAGCAACGGTGAACCCGGCGAGTCCGCGATACCATCAATTCCTCACCGTGGCAGACTTCGCTGAAAATTTTGGCCCCACCCAGCAGGACCTCGAGACTGTGCTGGATTCCCTTACGGATGCCGGCATCGTGATCAACGAAGTCTACGCAGACCATCTGGTGATCCGTGCCAGCGGCACCCTCGCCCAGTTCAATGCGGCATTCAACACCAGCATCCATGACTTCAAGGATTCCGACGGCAAGGCGTTCCGCCAGCCGGTAAAAGCGCCTGAACTGCCAGTCACGTTGCAATCGTTGATCCTGACTGTCGCGGGACTCAACACCAACCCGCCTCAGGTTTTGTCGCATCGGCACAGTCTCCGCGATGTGCCGGCCGGCCACGGCGTCCTCACGCCAGGAATCAAGCTGCCGGCCTCCGGATCCACGGCAAGTGGCGTGGCTGGCCTGTACACCGTGGGCGACGTTGCCAACTTTTATGGTGTGAATCCGCTCTACAAGCGGGGCGTACTGGGGCAAGGTCACAAGCTGGGCATTGCCACGCTGGCGAGCTTCCTGCCCGGTGATGCCGAGTTCTACTGGAAATCGATCGGCCTGGAGGTCAAACCGAACCGGATCACCCAGGTGCATGTGGATGGCGGCGGCCTGATCTCCGCGGCGGCTGGCTCGGGCGAGACCGCACTCGATGTCGAGCAGTCCGGCGGCATGGCGCCACAGGCCGATATCGTGGTGTATGACGCACCCAACACAGACTTCGGCTTTCTGGACATGTTTTACAAGGCTGTGTCGGACAACCTGGTGGATACGCTGTCGGTCTCCTGGGGCTCACCGGAATTGGCATATCTGCCCTCGACGGGCAGCGCCGACCTCACACCGCAGCTGATCGCCTTCCATCAGGCCTTTGCCGAAGCGGCCGTGCAGGGCATCTCACTGTTCGCTGCCGCCGGGGATTCCGGTGCTTACGACACCGAACGCGGTGCACCCGCCCCGCAGTACACCACGCCGCTTTCAGTCGACTCTCCGGCCAGCGACCCCTATATGGTGGCGGCAGGTGGCACCACGCTGCCCGTCTCCATCTCGTTCACTGGGGTCACCAACCCTGTCGTCATCAACACCGAGCAGGTCTGGGGTTGGGATTACCTGTCCCCGCTGTTCGGCTCGGATGCCGTGTTCTCGGTCGGCGGTGGTGGCGGGGTCAGCATCGTCTGGCCGACGCCGGCTTACCAGGCGAATGTTGCGGGCGTGCTGACCAGCGCCGCCCAGCAGAGCTGGTCGTGGTACCCGAATTTTCCAGACCTGACCGGTGGCCTGCAACTGCTTTACAACCTGCCGGCCGGATTCGCCGGCCGCAATGTTCCGGACATCTCGCTCAATGCCGATCCGTTTTCTGGGTACCTGCTTTACTCCACCCCCGATGGCGGTTTCAGCATGGGCAACGGCGGCACCAGTTTTGTTGCCCCCCAGCTGAACGGGATCACGACCTTGCTGGTCCAGGCCACCGGCTCTCGGCTCGGCCTGCTGCAACCGGCCTTGTACGCGGCCCAGACGAAACGTGGTGCCATCCGGGATATCGTGGCTGGCGACAATTGGGGCTACGCCGGTGTGCCGGGATATGAGCCAGCCGCCGGCCTTGGCGTGCTGAACGTGGCCAAGCTGCTGCAAAGCCTGCAAAAGGCCAATTGACGGCACACCCTTGCCCCTGAGGCAGACGCAGGATCGCCCGGTATTTGCGCCGGGCGATCCTGCGCAAAACGACGCTGGTCTTCGACGCGGTCCGGTGCGTTTGCAGCCAGTAGCATCCACTCCAGATCTCGCTGGAGTTGCCCGATGAACCTGCTCGACCTGCCGCTGGCCGACCGCCCACGCGAAAAGCTGCTTCGCCTGGGTGCCGAGGCCCTATCTGATAGTGAGTTGCTGGCGCTGGTACTGCGCACCGGTACCGGTCAGCACAATGCACTCGAAACAGGAAGGGCACTGCTGCAGCGCTTCCGCTCGCTCGGCGCCCTGTTTGCCGCACTACCCGATCAGGTATGCGCCGAACCGGGTCTGGGTCCGGCCCGTTACGCCAGCCTGCGCGCCGGCTTCGAACTGGCGCGGCGCACCCTGCGCGAGCAGGCCGAGACACGGGATGCCCTGCGCTCACCGCAGGCGGTGCGTGATTTCCTGCGCATGACCCTGCACCAACGCCCGATCGAAGTATTCATGGGCGTGTTCCTCGACGCACAGAACCGGGTAATCTGCGCGGAAGAACTGTTCCGCGGCACGCTGACACAAACTTCGGTGTATCCACGTGAAGTGGTCAAGCGTGCCCTGCACCACAATTGCGCTGCCATGATCCTGGCGCACAATCATCCGTCCGGCTTGGCCGAGCCCAGCGAAGCGGACCGGATGCTGACCTCCGCGCTCAAGGCTTCGCTGGCGCTGGTCGACATCCGGGTGCTCGATCACTTCGTGGTGGGTCACGGCGACGCCACCTCATTTGCCGAACGCGGTCTGCTGTGACCCGTCCTGCCTGCCACACGCCGGTGTCCGGCCACCAACCGGCACTCGCCGTCCCACCACCCGGCGCCCACCGCCCATCGCCCATCGCCCATCGCCCACCACAGGACGCCCCTCGAACCGTGAACCGCCAGAGACAAGTCACATACACAATGCCCTTGATAAGAGAACACTTTGATGCAATAATCGGCGGCTAACTGTTTAACCAACCTTATTCTGGAGCAAGCCCATGGCTCGCGTCTGCACCGTGACCGGCAAGAAGCCGATGACCGGAAACAATGTTTCCCACGCCAACAACAAGACCAAGCGTCGCTGGCTGCCCAACCTGCAGTCCCGCCGTTTCTGGCTCGAAAGCCAGAACCGCTGGATCCGTCTGCGCGTGTCCAACGCCGGCCTGCGCCTGATTGACAAGAAGGGCATCGAAGTCGTGCTGGCCGAACTCGGCGAGCAGGCGCTCGGCGCCTAACAGGAGAACATCACCATGCGCGACAAGATCAAGCTGGAAAGTACCGCAGGCACCGGTCACTTCTACACCACCAGCAAGAACAAAAAGACCATGCCGGAAAAGATGGAAATCAAGAAGTTCGATCCCGTGGCTCGCAAGCACGTGATCTACAAGGAAACCAAGCTGAAGTAAGGCTGTGTCGAAGGTGCCGTCTGCGGCACCGGTTCCCAAAAACGCCACGCTCCGGTTCGTGGCGTTTTTTTTTGACATGATTACCGCGAACCCGGGGAGATCAAGCATGGCTGCCAGTGCCGTTGATGCCAACTACCGATTTATTGCCGCCGCGCAGGAAGTCAACGCCCGGATTGCCCAGCGCCAACAGGCCATGACCCTGTATGTCAGCCTGACGGTGAGCCTGCTTGCGGCATTGGTGGCGCTTGGTGGCAATGCAAGGTCCTCATCCGCCCCCGTCGAGTGGCTGATGCTGGGTTTTCCGGTAGCCTCCCTCACGCTCGCCCTGCTGAATTTCACGTCCGAGCGCGCCATCAGCAATTTACGCACGTTCATGGCCACACTGGAGCAACTCGAACAGGCACATCAAACCCTGCCCAGCTACAACACTGACCCAGGCTGGGCACTGGAAGCCAATCAGGCACGCCGCTTCCGCGACCTGGCCACGCTGCTGCTGGCCCTCGCCGGCAACGCAATCGGCTTTGGCGCCGCATGGCGCATCTATCCGCAACGTCTCGCCGAATACGGCGACTTTCTGCTGCTCGGTATCGGACTGGCCCTGCTGTCGCTGGCTTTCCTGCTGATCACGCCGCGCTGGAGTTATCGTCCTCGCACATCATGAGTTGTCCGGCATGCAGATGGAACCGCCGCGCGATCGATTGGTGCGGCCTCTGATGGCGCCATCCGCCAGACGCGACCGTCTGCTTGGCGTGGTCCTGCTGCTGTGCGCGATCGCGGTGATCCAGCTGGGAGCATCGATTGCCAAGACCCTGTTCGCGCAGATCGGCGCCAGCGGAACCGTCACCCTGCGACTGCTGTTGGCCACCGCCCTGCTGTGGATGATCCAGCGCCCGTGGCGAACTGCCGTGCCACGCAGTGCATGGCCCCTGCTGCTGGCCTACGGCACTGCCCTTGGCCTGATGAACCTGCTGTTCTACCTGTCGCTGCGCACCGTACCAGTGGGACTGGCTGTGGCGCTGGAATTCAGTGGGCCACTGACGCTGACGCTCGCCGCCACCCGCCGCCTGAAGGACCTGCCGTGGTTGTTGCTGGCGCTGGCCGGGCTGGCGGTGTTGTTGCCGGTTCGTGGTGTCGCCAGTGTGGATCCGCTGGGTTCCGCCTGTGCGCTCGGCGCCGGCGCCTGCTGGGCCGCTTACATGATCACCGGACGGCGGCTGGGTGGATTGCTCGGAAAGCACGCCGCCGCGTGGGGCATGCCGATGGCCCTGCTCTGGGTGCTGCCCTTCGGCTGCGCCACTGCGGGTTGGCAGATGCTGCAACCCTCGGTACTCCCCACTGCATTGGCGGTGGCTATCCTGTCGAGCGCCATTCCCTATCCACTCGAGATGGCCGCCATGCAGCGCCTGCCTACCCGAATGTTTGGCGTGCTGCTCAGCCTGGATCCGGTGATGGCCGCACTGGCCGACTGGATGGTGCTGGGTGAAGCGCTGGCCCCTCTGCAGCTTGCCGCCATCGCGGCCATCATGCTTGCTTCAGCTGGCTCCACTCGCGACTGAGCAGGGCGGCCCCAGACCGAAAACCAGAATACCGCTAGGTGCGCCGAATCTGTTTCAGGGCATCCGTCAGGGGCAACTGTGCGGCCACCCACTCGCCGAATACCTGCCCGATCAGGATCAGGGCCGGGCCGCTCAGGTGCGCATGGGCAAACTGTTCCAGGCTGCCCAGCGTGGCACCAAACTGCATTCCCTCACTGGCCAGCGAAGCGTTCACCACTACCGCCACCGGCGTGTCGGCCGCACGCCCGGCCTCCATCAGGCTGCGAGCCACCTGGCCGGCATCCTCCCTTGCCATATAGATCGCCACGGTATCCGCCCCGCGCGCGCAAGTCAGCCAGTGGCTTTCTCCCTCGGCATCACCGATCCGTGGCGTGACCAGCGCCAGCGAGCGTGATACGCCACGCCGGGTGAGCGATACCCCCAGGTCGGCCGCCGCGGCCAGCGCCGCCGTCACGCCCGGCACCACCTCAAAGGCAATTCCGGCCTGTACCAGGGCATCGATTTCTTCCTGTGCCCGACCGAATACCAGCGGGTCGCCCCCCTTCAGGCGGACCACGCAACGATGGTGGCGCGCCGCTTCGACCAGCCGCAAATTGATGAAGGACTGGGTGCTGGAGTGCTTTCCGCAGCGCTTGCCCACGGCCACCAGTTCGGCCCCGCTAGCCAGCGCCAGGGTTTCCGGGTGCACCAGCGCATCGTGAAACACGATGTCGGCATCCGCCAGCAGCCGAGCAGCGCGCAGGGTGAGGAGGTCAGGCGCACCGGGACCTGCCCCCACCAAAAAGACCTTGCTAGGCATCCGCCCCGGCTGCTCCGGCCACATGCAGACCGCACTCCTTGGTCTCGGGATGTTCCCACCACCAGCGGCCCGCGCGTGCATCTTCCCCCGGCTGCACGGCGCGCGTGCAGGGCGCACAACCAATGCTCAGGAAACCCTGATCGTGCAATGCGTTGTAAGGCACCTTGTTGGCGCGCAGGTAAGCCCATACCTCAGACTCGGTCCAGTCGGCCAGCGGACTCCACTTGGCGATGGCAAAATCGGCGTCCCACGCCTCCAGCGCCAACTCGGCGCGCGTGGGCGACTGTTCGCGGCGCAGGCCGGTGATCCAGGCCTTGCGCCCGGCCAATGCGCGCCGCAGCGGCAGCACCTTGCGCACCTTGCAGCAGGCCTTGCGCGCATCGATGCTCTCGTAGAAGCCGTTGATGCCCTGCTCCGCCACCAGCGTTTCCACCCCGGCCGCTTCAGGAAAATACACCCGTACCGCCCGCCCGTAGGTTTCGCGCACGCGCGCCAGCACGCGCAAGGTTTGCTCATGCAGCCGCCCGGTATCCAGCGTGAAGATCTGGATCGGCATCCCGGCACGAAAAATCAGGTCGGTCAGCACCATGTCCTCAGCCCCCAGGCTGGAGGCCATCACGAGGCTTGCGGCGGCATCCGATTGACCATTGCCATGCTTGGCCACCGCAGCCTGCAGCACAGCCTGGGTGGCAGCCACGCGGCTGGCCAGGACGCCGGCTTCCACTGCTGACGTGGACGTGGACGTGGACGGATTTGAGGAACCAGTGCTCATGACAACTCCTGTGCGTCAGCCCAGACGGCGGCGAAACAAGGGCTCGGGACGATCGACCGAGACCTGATAGGCCTCGGTGAAGGTATCGAGTGCGCTGATGGCATCCTGGGCATCTTCGCCTTCACGCAACAGGAAGGCATCAAAGCCTACCCGCGACAAATAAAACAGCTGGTCCTTGAACACGTCGCCCACCGCGCGCAGCTGGCCGGCGTACCCATGGCGCTCACGCAACAGGCGCGCGATCGAGTAGCCGCGCCCATCGGTGAAGGCCGGAAAATTGACCGTGATCAGCGCCAGTTGTGCCAGCCAGGGCTGCAGACCGACGGGATCATCCGTCGGTTGCAGCGCCACACCCGCGCGGCCGGCATGGTCCAGCCACGCCTGCGGCTGGGCCAGCCAGTCGGCCAGGCTGATTAGCAGGTTGGCACCTGCCGGGGCCTGCGTCGGGTCGGTCGCAACCTGCCACGTGTCCTCAGACAGCTGGCGATTCTGAATGAGCCTTGAGGCCATACACGCTCTCCTTGAAGGGTTCGATACCAAGCCGCTGCACCACGTCGACAAAACGCTCCACCTCGCTGTCGCGCAGGCTGAGGTAGCGCTGGATCATGCGTTCGACAGCATCAGGAACTTCGTCCTGTCTGAGCGAGGGTCCGATCACACGACCAAGCGCCGCCGTGGCCGACTGGGCGCCACCGATGGTGACCTGATAAAACTCCTCACCGTGCTTGTCCACACCCAGGATGCCGATATGACCCACATGATGGTGACCGCACGCATTCATGCAGCCGGAGATGTTCAGGTCCAGTTCACCGATGTCGTACTGGTAATCCAGGTTGTCAAAACGCTCCTGCAGCGCCTGGGCGACCGGAATGGAACGCGCATTGGCCAGCGAGCAGTAGTCGCCACCCGGGCAGGCAATGATGTTGGTGATCAGCCCGATGTTGGGCTGTGCCAGACCCAGCGCCTGAGCCGCAGTATGAACTGCGCCCAGATGCTGTACCGGAACGTCGGGCAGGATCAGGTTCTGTTCATGGCTGACGCGCAGTTCGCCAAAGCCGTAGCGGTCAGCCAGTTCGGCCACCGCATCCAGACCGCTGTCGCCAAGGTCGCCGGGCGCCACGCCCGTGCTCTTTAGCGACAGGGTGACACAGGCATAACCACTCACCTTGTGGGCAATCACGTTGCGCTGCAGCCAGCGCAGGAATGCTGCATCGTCGCTGCGCTGCGCTGCGGCATCCGCAAGCGTCAGCGCCGACGGCTGATAGTCGTGCACGGCAATCCGCGAGCGGATGCGCGCCAGTTCTTCCGGCACCAGGGTAGCGGGGCCATCGATCAGATGGGCCCATTCTTCTTCCACGGCAGCGCGGAATTTGGCTGGGGTGAGTTCCTTGACCAAGATCTTGATCCGCGCCTTGTACTTGTTGTCGCGACGACCGAAGCGGTTGTAAACGCGCAGCACGGCGTCCAGGTAGCTCAGCAGATGCTGCTCTGGCAGGAACTCACGAATCACATGCCCGATCAACGGCGTGCGGCCCAGGCCGCCGCCCACCAGCACCCGATAGCCGATGGCACCCTGCGCGTCACGCACCAGATCCAGACCAATGTCGTGCACGCGGGTGGCGGCACGGTCATGGGTGGCCCCGTTGACGGCAATCTTGAACTTGCGCGGCAGGAACGCAAATTCCGGATGGAATGTGGACCACTGGCGGATCAGTTCGCAGTAAGGTCGCGGGTCGATCTGCTCGTCGCCCGCGACGCCGGCGAAATGATCCGTGGTGGTGTTACGGATACAGTTGCCACTGGTCTGGATGGCATGCATTTGCACCGTGGCCAGGTCGGCGAGGATGTCGGGAACGTCCTCCAGCTTGGGCCAGTTGAACTGGATGTTCTGCCGGGTGGTGAAATGACCGAAACCGCGATCATAACGGCGGGCGATCTGTGCCAGCATGCGCAACTGGCGTGACGAAAGCACGCCATAGGGAATGGCCACGCGCAGCATGGGCGCGTGGCGCTGTATGTACAGGCCGTTTTGCAGGCGGTGGGGCCGGAAGTCCTCCTCGGACAAGGTACCCGCCAGATAGCGCCGGGTCTGGTCACGGAACTGTGCCACGCGCTCGTCAACGATGCGCTGGTCGATCTCGTCGTAGAAATACATGCCGGACGGGTGGGACGCACCCTTCAGTTTCGGGAACCCTCTATTCTACGGCGACGACGGGGCATCCCCAAGAACAGAATGTGCTGTCGATATAAGCAAAACGCCGGGCCCGCATCCGGACCCGGCGTTTTGTCTGCGGCGTCCAACGTGATGCCCGTCGGCTGTCACGCCCGCAGTGCGATTACGCGTAGCTGCGCAACCGTTGCGAAAAACGCTGCAGGCCAGCGATATCGCTTTGCTCGGCACGCGAACACCAGTCCTGCAGGGCGTGCACCAGCTGGTCGCGGGTGGCGTTGGTGCGGGTCCAGATCGACACCAGCTCCTCACGCATCGAATACACCGTGCGCAGCGTTGCACTGTGGTCCAGCAGGGCCCCCACCGCGGCGCGCTCACCATCGTCCAGGTCGCTGGCTTCACGATGGAGCGAGCGCGCGAGCGCAGCGGCGTCCTTGCGGCCGTCCGGCATGCTGACACGATGCGCCAGTCGCTCGACTTCCTGCTGGGTCAGATCGGCCAGCGAGCGCGCATAACGCGCCAGCACGTCGTAACGGTGGGTGATCACCGCCTGCAGGGTGTCGCCGTCGATCACGGTCTTGCTTCGATCGATACGCACGCGACCGGCCACGTTTTTGACCTTGGCCTGACCCACCATTTCGAGCAGGCGGATATACATCCAGCCAATGTCAAACTCATACCATTGATTGGAAAGCTTGGCCGACGTGGCATACGAATGGTGGTTGTTGTGCAGCTCTTCGCCACCGATGAAGATACCCCAGGGCACCAGATTGGTGCTGGCATCCTTGCTCTGGAAGGTGCGATAACCCCACCAGTGGCCCAGCCCGTTGATCACACCGGCGGCCCAGAAAGGAATCCAGGCCATCTGCACCAGCCAGACAATGGGGCCCGGCACCAGACCAAACATCAGCACGTCAGCAATCAGCATCAGCACCACACCCAGCTTGGGGTGCGCGCTGTAGACATTGCGTTCCATCCAGTCGTCCGGGGTACCGTGCCCATAGCGCTCCAGGGTCTGCTTGTTGCGGCTTTCCTGCACATACAGCAGCACACCGGTCCACAACACCGTGTTGATGCCCTTGAACTGGGGACTGTGCGGGTCTTCCGCAGTTTCACATTTGGCGTGATGCTTGCGGTGAATGGCCGCCCATTCCTTGGTGACCATGCCCGTGGTGAGCCACAGCCACATGCGGAAGAAATGGCTGGGAATGGGGCCGAGGTCCAGCGCACGGTGCGCCTGGTGGCGATGCAGGAAAATGGTGACGGCCGCGATGGTGATATGGGTGAGCACCAGCAGTACACCAACGAGCTCCCAAAAACTGGGGTGGAACAGACCAGAAAACAGCAAGGCAGACTCCCTGAGCAAAGGGGAAAAATCAATCGGACAGGCGGAACGCACTTCGCCCCATCAAACAGGATAAACGTTACAGCTGGCGGGGGCAAGGATTGCGCGGCCGTTGCCCTCAGCCCGACACATGCCCTGCCCCTTCTGCGGGCGTCGGGGGTGCTGCGGGCACTGGTCTTGCCGCGCCAGCAGGCACGGGCTCGGCGTAACGGCGCGCAAGCGCAAGGTGATGTGCCTGCAGCACGTGTACCGCCTCGGCCATCAGCGCGGGCCGCAGGTTGGCATCGTTATGGGCCAGGTCTGGCACCCACCAGGTCAGGCTGATCTCGATGCCAACATCACTGACCTGGGCCACCTGCACGGTCGGTGCAGGTTCATTGGCGATGTCATCGTGCGCCAGCAGCATGGCCTGCAGCGCCGCCAGCGCGAGGCGCAGGTCGGCATCGTGGTGCAGCCACAGACTGAATGACACGGCCCCACTGCGGTCATTCAGCGTGTGATTGATCACGATCGCGGTGACAAAAGTCTCGTTCGGGATGATCGTTTCCAGCCCGTCCGCGCCCTTCAGCACCGTATAACGTGCCTCCATGTGCGACACCCGGCCCTTGCGGCCGTCCACAGTGACCACGTCGTCCAGCCGGACCGAACGCTCAAGCAGGATGATGAAACCGCTCACATAATTGCTGGCAATCTTCTGCAAGCCAAAACCAAGCCCCACTCCAAGCGCCCCGCCGATCACCGACAGGAAGGTGGTATCGATGCCGACCAGCGGCAAGGTGAACAACACTGCGAGCGTGAGCAGTCCGCCATGGATCAGCTTGGTCAGGATCACGCGCAGGCTGACATCCAGTCCGGCCACCTGCATCACCCGGCGCTCCAGAATGCGCCCTCCCCAGAGCGACAGCACGATTGCGGCGACCACCACCAGACTGCCCTGCAGGATGTGCAACACGCTGACGCGATGATCACCAATCGGCAAGGCCACGTCATCGAGCAGTTCCATCACCGGGTCGAGCACCCCCAGCACATGCAGTGCAAACACACACCACACCACCCGGGCCAGCGTGCGCTCCCAGTCACCGCGGGCATGACCACGCGCCTCGAGCAGCGTTCGCATGATGCGCACGCCAAACCGGATCACCACCAACGCCAGCAGCAATGGCATCGCCAGATGCAGCAGGGGGGCCGGCGCGTGATGGAACTGCAGCCGCCAGCCCAGCACCAGCGCGCACAAGCCCACCAGCGGAAACACCAGGTCCGGCAGGCGCACGGCGGCCGCAGCCACCGGCGTTCGATGGGCCACGCGCTCGACCACGAACCCCGCCAGCAATGCCAGCACAATCAACGCCCACTGATCCAGATTGGCGGGATCAAGCGCGGCCAGGCGCAGCGATTGCAGATGCAGCAGGATGTCGGCGGGTGTTCCATTCATCAGGCGGGCGCTCCGTCCTTGCCACGGCGGCGCCATGCCGCTGCAAAGAAGCCATCCGTGCCATGCACGTGCGGCAACAGTCGCAGGTATGGCCCCATGTCAAGCGGAATACGCGCCTGCCGCAGCAAGGCACCACAATCCTCCGGCGCAAACTCGGGGTGTGCCGCAGTGAAGGCGTCCGCGCGCGCCTCATTTTCGGCTTGCAGCAGGCTGCACGTGGCATATACCAGCAGGCCACCCGGCTTGAGCAGGGTGGCGGCGGCCTCAAGGATCGACGCCTGCTTCTGCACCAGTTCAAGCACCCCCGCTGCACTCTGGCGCTGCTTGAGGTCGGGGTTACGGCGCAGGGTACCAAGACCGCTGCACGGTGCGTCGACCAGCACCCGGTCGACCTTGCCGGCCAGGCGTTTGACGCGCTGGTCACGCTCGCTGCTGATCAGTACCGGGTTGACGTTGGACAGACCGGAACGCTTCAGGCGAGGCTTGAGGTTGGCCAGCCGCTTCTCGGACACGTCGAACGCGTAGAGTCGCCCTTCGTTCTGCATCAGCGCGCCCAGCAGCAGGGTCTTGCCACCGGCGCCCGCGCAGAAGTCGACCACCATCTCACCGCGCCGCGGTGCCAGCACGTGCCCGAGCAACTGGCTGCCCTCATCCTGCACCTCGATCAGGCCGTCGCGGAACACCTGCAGGGCCTGCAGCGAGGGCTTGCCCCTGGCGCGCAGGCCATGCGGCGCATAGGGCATGCTGACTACCGGCACCTCGGCGGCTGCGAGCTGTGCCTGCGCCTCTTCCGGCCGGGCCTTCAGCGTGTTGACGCGCAAATCGAGGGGCGCTGCCTGTTGCAGCGCCCGCCCGAGGGCCAGGATTTCGTCATCGGCGAATTGCGCCCGCAGCGCGTCGATCACCCAGTCCGGCAACTCGGCCTGCAGGCCCAGTGTGGACTCGGGCGCAGGCTGCGCCTTGAGGGCACGCAACCATTCAAGCTCGGTGCCGCGGCAGAGCGGCTCCAGGTCGCGCATGCTGAAACCGCGCAGCATGGCCAGCGTGGCAAACGCCAACCGGCGCGGTTCGCCGCCGGGAACCAGCGCCTCAAGCCAGCGACTGCGGCGCAGCGCAAAGTACACCGAATCCGAGACGATGCTGCGATCGCGCGGACCGAGCGCCTTACGGTCGCGAAAGAACTGCTTGAGCAGCACGTCGGCCGGAGCGTTGAGGCTGCCGACCTGGATCAGGGCTTGAACCAGTACGTCGAACTGCGCTTGCGAAATGGCCATGGATTCCTAAAGTGCGCTATGAAGGCCGACCACGCGGATGGCGATGGCGGACAGGGTGATCAGGCGTCCGCGCGCGCTAAAGCGCATCTGCACGGGCAGGTAGTGACGGTCTTGCGCCAGCCAGACATCGAAGTCATCCTCGTTGCTGGCGTGCAGCTTGGTGATGTGCACGGTTTGGAAGCGCCCCACCGGCAATTGCAGGGGGCCGCGTTCCGTCATCTCAAAGGCGTAACGGTCCAGTTTGCGGCCATTGGTGACCGGTTGCAGCATGCTGTCCGTGCTTGGCGGCAACAGGGCAAACTGCATGAAAAAGCTGAGCAGGTCCTGGGTGCCGTCCGGCAGTGCCAGCGCCTGACCGGAAGGCTGCAGCACCAGATGGCCGCCCGCCCAGTCAAAGCGCGCCGCCTCCTCGGAGTTTTCGGCCAGACGTCCCAACACGCGGAACTGGTCAGGGGCCAGCCCGTTGGCGGTGATGTGTCCCTCGCTGATCTGACTGACCACATTGGACTTGAACAGTCGCGCCAGCCCCACGGCCTGCGCGGTCAGGTCGATGTGGTAGTGCAACCCCTCGATGCGCCAGCGCAGGGTGCCGTTCGCCAACTTGAAGTCCCCGCCCCCCAGGTTCACCTGATAATCGACCTCGCCGTCGGCCGGCATGTCTGCCAATGCCGCCTGCATTGCCGGCGACAGCGCAGGCGCGGGCGCCCCCCCCGGGGGCGCGACCACAGCCGCCGCAGCCTCAGCCGCGTGTTGCCGTGCCAGCAAGGCTGCCTGCTCGATGTCGGCAAGCAGACGGCTGGCAGCGGCATCCGCCGCCTGGTGCGCATCGTCCACGCCCTCGTTGGCGGCCTCGCTGCCGGCCGTTGCCTGAGCAGGCTCAGCAGGCGGCGGCAGTCCGGCGACCGACTCCGCTGGCGCAGGCGGCGCAGCCGGCGCAGGCAACGCTGGAGGCGCGGGCGGCGGGATCGTCACCGGTTCGGGCGCCCTGCGCGGCATGCTGGATCCGACCAACGGCGGCAGCAAGACCAGGGCCACCGGCGCGCCTGGCACTTCGCCCGCAGGCGGGCGCAACACCCCGTGCAGCGCGACCAGCAGCAGCAGATGCAGCGCCAGCGACACCAGCACGCCCAGCACCAGCACCCGACGCGCCCTGCGGCCGATGTGGCCAGCCGGTTTCATCCCGGCACCTGCAGGCAGCCCTGGTCGTCAACGGGCTGCAGCACACGCGATATGCCATGCGCATCGGTGGCGATCCGCCCTTCGGCCCAGGCCAGTACCACGGCGGGATACAAGCGGTGCTCCTGCCGCAACACGCGCGCGGCCAGCTGATCTGCATCGTCGCCCACCAGCACCGGAACGGCGGCCTGTGCCAGGATCGGACCGTGGTCGAGTTCGGCGGTGACCAGGTGCACCGTACAGCCGTGCACGCGCACGCCCGCTGCGAGCGCGCGCTGGTGGGTGTGCAGTCCAGTGAACGCCGGCAACAGGGAGGGATGAATGTTGATCATGCGCCCGGCGTAGCGCGCCGTGAACGCCGGCGTCAGGATGCGCATGAAGCCGGCCAGCACGATCAGGCCAGCGCCAGCCGTCGTGCCTGCGTCCGACTGCGCTGGCGCGCCCGGCGCCTGCCCTGCGGCCAGCGCCTGGTCAATCTGCTGCGCCAGCGCCGTATCGAAGGCTTCCCGGCCGGGAAAGGCGGTGTGGTCCAGCACCACCGTGGGAATGCCATGCTGCTGCGCAAGGATCAGTCCCCCGGCGTCGGCCCGATTGCTGATCACGGCTGCAAACTGCACCGGCAGGTGCGCGGCCAGCAGGGCCGCAAGATTGCTGCCCCGACCGGAGATCAGCACCACCACCCGGGGCAGGGTATTCATCGCACCACCGTGGGTGCCTCGCCGGGCGCGGAAACGCGGATCCTGCCAATGTCCCATGCCGGCAACTGACTGGCTTCCAGATGCGCGAGCGTGGCCGCGACATCCGCCTCGGCCACGATCACCACCATGCCGATCCCGCAGTTGAACACGCGGTGCATCTCTGCTTCATCCACACCACCGGCCTGCTGCAACCAGTCGAAGATGGCCGGGCGCGGCCAGGCAGAGCGCGACAGGTCGGCGGTCAGTCCCTTGGGCAGCACGCGCGGCACGTTTTCGGTCAGCCCGCCACCCGTGATGTGGGCCATGCCCTTTACGGTGAGCCGTTCCATCAGTGCCAGCAGGGGCTTCACATAAATCCGGGTGGGCTCGAGCAGCACCCGGCCCAGCGTGCGGCCGGCGGGATCTGCGGCAAACGGTGCGCCCAGATCGGCCTTGGCATGGGTCACAATGCGCCGGATCAGCGAGTAGCCATTCGAGTGCGGTCCACTCGACGCGATGCCGATCACCCGGTCACCCGCCGCTATGGTGCGGCCGGTGATGATGCGCGACTTTTCCACCACGCCCACCGCAAAGCCGGCCAGATCGTACTCCCCATCCGGATACATGTCCGGCATCTCGGCGGTTTCACCGCCGATCAGCGCGCAACCCGCCTGTTCACAACCAAGCGCAATGCCCTGGATCACCGCGGCAGCCGTGTCGACATCCAGGTGGCCACAGGCAAAATAATCCAGAAAGAACAGGGGTTCGGCCCCCTGCACAAGGATGTCGTTGACACTCATCGCCACCAGATCGATGCCGACTGTGGCATGCCCGTCCTGTTCAAAGGCCAGACGCAGCTTGGTACCGACGCCGTCAGTGCCGGACACCAGCACCGGCTCGCGAAAGCGCTTGGAAATCTCGACCAGCGCACCAAAGCCGCCGATGCCTTCCAGCACCTCGGGCCGCATGGTGCGTCGGGCGAAGGGCTTGATCCGTTCCACCAGCGCGTCACCGGCCTCCATGTCGACGCCGGCATCGCGGTAGGAAAGGCCCGTGCTGGGCGGCTGGGGGGTAGTCATCGGCAATCGATCTCCGGTCATCGGCTAAGGTCTTGCTGTTAGAATCCAGGCTGCCGGGTGAGGTTCGGTCCGGCTTTACGCTGCTGACTTGACGACGCTGCCGGCTCAGGCAACGTCGATGTCAGCCCTCCAGTTTAACACCCGCCGCACCGGAGCGTTTCATTGCGCCAGCTGGCACTGCAAATCCAAAGCCCGGCCCCACCTACCCTCGACAACTTCACCTGCGGCCGTAATGCCGAGGCGCTGGCCGCCTTGCGTGCGATTCCGCCGGGAGGCGATGGCGAGACTTTCGTGTTTCTGTGGGGACCGGCTGGCAGCGGCAAGACGCACCTGCTGCAGGGCCTGTTTGCACGTCTGCAGCACTCCGGTTGCCCGGTGCGCTGGGTGGACGGCGCAGCCACCACCACACCCGCAGACTTGGCTGGAAACCATCTGCTGGTGGACAATGTGGATCGGTTGGCGCCAGCGCTGGCCGAGCAAGTGTTTCATGGGTGGAACCGCATCCGGGAGCAGGGTGGACTGTTGGTGTGCACCGGACTGCAGGCGCCGGCTGGCCTGCCGCTGGCGCCCGAACTGGCCACCCGGCTGGCGTGGGGACAGGTATTCCGTTTGCATGGCCTGAATGACGATGAAAAGCGCACTGCACTGGGTGACCGGGCGCGCAGTCTGGCCATGCCGATCAGTGACGAAGCCCTGGACTATCTGCTGGAGCGTGCAAGCCGCGACCTGCCGTCACTGCTGGCCACTCTGGATGCCCTCGACGCGCACAGTCTGGCCACCCGGCGCGCCGTGACGATTCCACTGATCCGCGAGCTGCTGCATCTGCTGGATCACCCTTTTTCCCTGGAGCCCTGACGTGCGACTGACCCTGTTTGACCTGGATAACACACTGATCAGCGGCGACAGTGACTACGAGTGGGCACAGTACCTGATCGACCTGGGCGTGCTGGACCGCAGTGAATACGAGCAGCGCAACCTCGAGTTTTATGCCCAATACAAAGCCGGCACGCTGGACATCACCGCTTTTCTTGCCTTCGCGTTGCGCCCGCTGGCACAACACCCCCTCGACCAGCTCGAAGCCTGGCGATACGATTTCCTGCAGACACGGATCCTGCCGCTGATCTCTCCGGCCGCACGTGCACAGGTGGCCGAAGAGCAGGCACGGTCGGCCCTGACAGCCATCGTCACCGCCACCAACAGTTTCGTCACTGCGCCGATTGCCGCGGCCCTCAACGTGCAACACCTGATCGCCACCGAACCTGCGCGCGGTGCGGATGGCCGCTTCACCGGTGCCGTGGCCGGATTGCCCAGCTTTCGCGAGGGCAAGATCGCCCGTGTCCATGATTGGCTGCAGTCGCTCGGCCATGACTGGACACAGTTCACGCAAACCTGTTTCTACAGCGATTCCCTCAACGACCTGCCGCTGCTGCAGCAGGTCTCCGAGCCAATTGCAGTCGACCCCGACCCCACCCTCGCGGCCCATGCCGCGCAGGCTGGCTGGCCGGTGCTGTCGCTGCGTCTGGCCAACCCGATCACGAACTGAACCACGCATGCTTTCACTGAACCCTGTTCCCTGCACTGCCGGCCACCGTCCCCGGGGGCTCCTGCCATGATCATGGACCTGTTCCGTCGCGTGCTCGGGCGTCGGCCACGCATCGTTGACCAGCCGCGCCTGCGCGTGCTGGGCCTGCAAGAACATGGCATTCGCCGCGAGCAGATCAGCAGTTGCGCGCTGCGCACCACCGATGCCCTGCACAAGGCGGGTTTTCAGGCCTTTGTGGTTGGCGGTGCGGTGCGCGATCTGCTGATCCAGCGGGCACCCAAGGATTTCGATGTCGCTACCAACGCCACGCCCGACGAGGTGCGGCGGGTGATCCGGCGCAGCCGCATCATTGGCCGGCGTTTCCAGATCGTGCATGCCATGTGCAACGACGAGGTGGTCGAGGTTTCCACCTTTCGTGCGCTGCAGGGGGGCGCGGATGATGATCAGGCGGCAGACGAGCATGGCCGTCTGATCCGCGACAACGTGTTCGGCAGCCAGGAAGACGATGCCCGCCGGCGCGACTTCACAGCCAACGCCCTGTTCTATGACCCGCGCAAGCAGGAAGTGTGGGATTACTTCAACGGCGTGGCCGACATTCGCGCCAAGCGCATGCGCATGATTGGCGATCCGGTGGTGCGCTATCGTGAAGACCCGGTGCGCATGCTGCGTGCCGTGCGCTTTGCCGCCAAGCTGAACTTCCGGATTGACGAGGCAGCGCGCGCACCGATTGCCGAACTGGCCGACCTGCTGGCCAATGTGCCTTCTGCGCGCCTGTTTGACGAAGTGCTCAAGCTGCTGCTGTCCGGTCACTCGGCAGATTGCCTGCGCCAGCTGCGCGCCGAAGGACTGCACCACGGCCTGCTGCCGTTGATCGATGTGGTGCTGGATGAACCGGTCGGGGCGAAGTTCGTCAACCTCGCACTGGCCAGTACCGACCTGCGCGTGGCACAGGACAAGCCGGTCTCGCCCGCCTTCCTGTTCGCCACCCTGCTCTGGCAGCAGGTGCGGGTAAGCGCCGAACGCATCGAGGCCGCAGGCGAGAGCCCGGTTCCCGCATTGTTTGCGGCAATGGACGAAGTGCTCGACGCCCAAAAGGAAAAATTGGCCATCCCGCGTCGCTACGATGCGGTGATGAAGGAAATCTGGAGCCTGCAGTCACGCTTCGTGCAACGCAGCGGGCAACGCCCGTACCGCCTGCTCGAGCATCCACGCTTTCGTGCGGCATGGGACTTTCTGGTGCTGCGCGCCGAGGCCGGCGAGATTGACCCGGACCTGGCACGCTGGTGGGCCGACTTTCAGGACGGCGACGATGCTCAGCGCGAGGCCTTGCTGGTGCAGGACGACAAACCCAAGCGTCGGCGCAGGCGCAGCATTCGCTCGCGGCGCGGCGGTGCGGGCGCGACGGGGGATGGTGGCGACGGCGCGGACGGCAGCCAGCAGCATGGCGGCTACCCGGACGACGGAGACGATGCATGAGCGCACCCATGGCGACGCGGGCCTACATCGGACTCGGTGGCAATCTCGATCATCCGGACGCGCGGATCGAGCGTGCCCTGCTTGCCTTCGATACGCTGCCCGGTACGCGCCTGGTGGCACGTTCCGCGCTCTATCGCACGGCACCCGTCGGCTTTGTCGATCAGCCTGATTTCATCAACGCGGTCGCCGCGGTGGAAACCACGCTGGCGCCGCTCGACTTGTTGCACGCCCTGCTGGACCTGGAGGTGGACGCGGGACGTGAACGCTCGTTCCGCAATGCGCCGCGTACCCTCGACCTTGACGTGCTGCTTTATGGCGATCTGGTGCAGGACGATCCGCAACTGATCCTGCCGCATCCCCGCATGGGCACGCGTGGCTTCGTGCTGCTGCCACTGCAGGAAATCTCACCCGATTTGATGATTCCGGGACTCGGGCCGATCGCGCCACTTGCAGCCGCCTGCCATGACCAGGGCGTGCTGCGCCTGCAGCCCAGCGCGGCATGAGCGCCCAGGCGGGGGCCCTCGGGCGTTTTCGCCATATTGCGGTGGAAGGCCCGATAGCCTGCGGCAAGACCACGCTGGCACGACGGCTGGCCAAGCATCTGGACGCCGACCTGCTGCTGGAAGACTTTGCGTCCAACCCGTTCCTTGGCCGCTTCTACCGTGACATGCCGCGCTGGGCGTTTGCCACCCAGATGTCGTTCCTGTTCCAGCGCGTGGCGCAATGCGCCCAACTGCGTCAGCCGGGACTGTTCGACCCGCCGGTGGTGACCGATTTCCTGCTCGACAAGGACCCGCTGTTCGCAAGGCTCACCCTGTCGCCTGACGAGTACGCGCTATACCGGCAGGTGTTCGCGCATCTGGCACCACAAGCGGCGCCCCCGGATCTGGTGATTTACCTGCAGGCAACGCCGGACACGCTGATCGAGCGGGTCAACCGGCGCGGACTCGACATGGAACGTCCGATCAGTCAGGAGTACCTGCGTGATCTGGCCACGCTGTACGCCGAATATTTCCACGCGTACGATGCATCCGCAGTGCTGATCGTGAACAGTGAGCACCTCAATTTTGCGGACCGCGAGGAAGATTTCGCGTTGCTGCTCGAGCACATTGGCGGCATGCGCGGTCGCCGCGAATTCTTCAACCGGGGCTGATATGGAAGTCATCCGCAGCGCACGCCAGTTGCGCCACCGTCTCGCCGGCGAGGGATCGATCGGCTTCGTGCCCACCATGGGCAGCCTGCATGAAGGTCACCTTAGCCTGGTGCGCGAGGCGCGCAATCAGGCCTCGTGTGTGGTGGCGAGCATTTTCGTCAACCGCCTGCAATTCGGTCCGGGCGAAGACTTTGAGCGTTACCCGCGCAGCCTGGAGCAGGACGTGGCGCACCTGGCCAGCAGCGGCTGCCAGGTGGTCTTCGCCCCCGACGAGGCCGAACTCTACCCGCGCCCGCAACGCGTGTTCGTGCAGCCCTCCGCGCTGAAGGACACGTTGGAAGGGGCAGTGCGACCGGGCCATTTTCAGGGCGTTTGCACGGTGGTGATGAAGCTGTTCCAAATGGTGCAGCCGCAGATCGCCCTGTTCGGCAAGAAGGATTACCAGCAGTGGCTGATTCTGCGCGAGATGGTGGAAGGCTTGGCCATGCCGATCCGCATGGTAGGTGGAGAGACTGTCCGGGCCACCGATGGTCTGGCGCTGAGCAGCCGGAATGCTTACCTGAGTGTCACCGAACGTGCCGAAGCACCCCGCCTGCAACAGCGCCTGAGCGGTGTCGCCAAGGCCGTGCAGGACGGGGCTGACGCTGCCGGCGCCGAGCGCGAAGCGCTCAGCGTGCTGCAGCAGCATGGCTGGGTACTGGATTATCTCACCGTGCGCCGCCAGCTTGACCTCGAGCTTCCACAGGCGGGTGATCGTGCGCTGGTGGTGCTGGCCGCTGCGCGACTGGGGAACACCAGGCTGATCGACAACCTCGAATTCACCTTGCCGGATGGACATCATGGAAGCTGATGAAGACCTGCGTCGCGCACGACTGGCCGAACTGCAAGCCGAGCATCGCACCCTCGACGAACTGATCGGGCGCTACGGCGAGGGCGGCACCGTTGACGAACTGGCATTGCGCCGGCTAAAAAAACGCAAGCTGCGATTGAAGGACGAGATCTTCACACTGGAATGCTCGTTCACCCCGGATATCCTGGCCTGAAACCGGCGCCCACCCGGCGTTGGCGCGACCTGCGGCCTGCGATACTGCCGCTGCCAGAGCAACACCGCACGCGCGCCCGCCGAGCCGGTGGCCCCTGCCTGAACGCTGCCCGAAGGTCCGCCAGGCTGACCCAACCGCGTTTGCAGCGCGGCCAGCTTGGCGACCATGGCGCGCCCCAGCGCCATCTGCGGATTGGACGGCACCTCACCCATTGCCTTTTCGCGTGCGCGGATGGTCCGCGCCGCCTGGTTGAAGGCATCGGTAAACGACAGGCTGCGGCGCAGCGCCTGATCAAAATAGGCCTGACCAAACCACGTGTAACGATCTGCCGTGCCGCAACCGAAGGACGGATGGGTGGCATCCGAAGCCGTGATCACCAGGGTGCGCTCGTCGCGCAGGGCATCGACAAAGGCACCGGAGTAGCAGGCCGACACGATCACGATACGCCAGCGGATGCCTGACTGGTCGAGCGCCTTGCGCAAGCCGGGCGGGTCGATGTCCCCAAGTGCGAGTGCAGGCTGCGCCAACGCCAGCGTGCCGGCGCGGGTGCCATGACTGCTGAGGAACAGCAGCAGGATGTCATCTTCCACATCCATCACTTCGGCCAGCCGGGCAAAGGTGGCGGCCAGCGCCGAGCGGGTGGCGAACGGGTGTACAGGACTTGGGTTAAGGTCGTTGGCGAGCACCACACTGCGGCCAGCAGTGTCAAAACGCTGCGCCAGCAAGTCATGCGCCAGTTCGACTTCATTGCGGATGGCCGGCGTGCCTGCATCCCCCGCAAAGCCGACAAAATACAGGTCATCGACGCCGGAACGCTCAGGCTGCAGTGACTGCAGGGCATCATCGAGCAAACCTGGCTGCTCGTAGAAAACGTCCTCGCGCATGGCCTGAACCGAAGGGCCCTCTTCCGGTGCCGCGTTATCGCCTTGCCACAGGTCGGTGACGGGAAACAGCACCAGAAGCACCAGCGCCGGCCCGGCGAAGGCACTCCAGGCCAGCAGCCGCCGCAGGCGGCTCACCGCTCCGACCCGTCCAAGGCGCACCAGGCCAGCCAGCAACCACCAGAGTTGCAGCAGGTTGAGCAGATGATCGGTGGGTTGCTCCAGCCAGACGCGGTCGGGCCAGCGGGCCAGCGGCCACTGCACCAGCAGGGCAAGTGCGAGCAGCAGCACGCGCACACCGAGCAGGTCGGTAAACACGGTCATGGTCTGCCCGGGCTGGTCGAGCAACACACCAGCCGCCCAGCAGGACAACCAGAGGATCGCCACCGGAAACAGCAGGTCAGGCAATGTGCTCCACTCTACGTGTCCGGGCAGTCCATTCAACAGCAACCCCTCGAATCCCTGCAGCACCATGGCCAGCAGGACGGCCAGCAGCACCGCTGGCACCGGGCCGCCCGACACGGCTGCCGACCCCGGGGCAACTGCCCCGGCCATGCTGGCAGCACCCATGGTCAGATCGACCGGAGACGCCCGACGGAACAGCAGGGCACGCAAGGCGGCAAGGGGGAGCGCTGAAACGGGCACGAAAAAACCTGGGCGAAATGGAAGGACGGCGGCCGCACGCGCGTAGCACCCGCGCACGCAGGGCGCGGACGAAGGCAGACAGCACGGGTTATAATGCCTGCTTATGAAACGCGATGCACACCCCCGCATGGCCTGGGCGATCACCGGTTCCGGGCACTTCCTCAAGGAGTCGCTGGAGCTCGCGCGGCGCCTGCCAGATGTCGATCTGTTCCTGTCGCGGGCGGGCGAGGAAATCCTGTCGATGTACGACATCAAGCTGACGGACCTGCGCCAGCAGTTTCGTATATTCCGTGACAACACCGCCAGTTCGGCGCCTGTCGGCCTGTTCTATCACGGCGAGTACCACAGCGTGGTGCTGGCACCCGCCACCAGCAATACGGTGGCCAAGTGTGCCCTGGGCATTTCCGACTCCTTGCCCACCAACATCTTTGCGCAGGCCGGCAAGTGTCGCCTGCCCGCCATCGTGTTTGCCTGTGATACCGAACCCGAAGTCGCCACCGAATCACCGTCGGAATGGGTCACCCTGTATCCGCGCGAAGTCGACCTGATGCATGCGCGCACCCTGGCCACCTTCAGCAACGTCCAGGTCGTCGGCAGTCCGCAGGCACTCGAGCACGCCATCCAGGCCCATCTGGCACAGCTGGCCCTGTCACCGCCGGCAGCAGGCTGAGCCCGCGCATGGACGCACCTGTCGAACACCTGCTGTTCCTCACCGGACGGCTTGCCGAACTGGGCTTGCGCCGCGTGCTGGAGGGGATGGCACCGTGCCCGTTCACCTGGGAAGTCCGCGACCTGGGCATGCAGGTGGCCGGGCTGATGACGGCGGACATGCTCGGTCGCCGCTTGCGCGATGTCGATCTCGGCGCCTTCGACCGGGTGATCCTGCCGGGCCGGGTGCGCGGCGACCTTGACGCGCTGGCTCTGCGGCTGGGCAAGACCTTTGTGCGTGGTCCGGACGAAATGAAAGACCTGCCACAGTTCTTTGGCCGCAAACGCGCGCGGGTGGACTTGTCACGCCAGGACGTGCTGATCTTTGCCGAAATTGTCGACGCGCCAGAGTCCGACATCGACACCATCCTGGCCCGCGCTGCGCGCTATCGCGCCGATGGTGCCGACGTGATCGACGTGGGCTGCCTGCCCGACACGCCCTTCCCGCAACTGGAAGACATCGTCCAGGCACTCAAGCAGCAGGGATTCACGGTGAGTGTCGACAGCCTGAACACGGACGACCTGCGGCGCGGTGCCGCCGCCGGTGCCGACTACCTGCTCAGCCTGCATGAGGACACCCTCTGGCTGGCGCAAGAGGTGGCCGCCACCCCGGTGCTGATTCCGAGCCGCCATGGTGATCTGGCGTCGCTGATCCGTGCGGCAGGGCAGATGACTGCCTGGGGCAAGCCCTTCCTGGCCGATGCCATTCTTGACCCGATCCATTTCGGCTTCACCGAATCGCTGGTGCGCTTCCGCGACCTGCGCGCCGCACTGCCGGATGCGCGCCTGATGATGGGCGTGGGCAACCTGACCGAACTCACCGATGCCGACACCGCCGGCATCAACGCCATCCTGTTCGGCATCATTTCCGAACTGCGGATCAATGCCGTGCTGGCCACCCAGGTCAGCCCGCACTGCGCAAGCGCGGTGCGGGAGGCCGACGCAGCGCGCCGCATGATGTTCGCCGCGCGCGAGGAAGGCGCCCTGCCGCGCGATTTTTCTTCCCTTTTGCTCAACCTGCGCGCGCGCCGCCCGTTCCCGGATACCCCGGACGATGTGCGCGAAATGGCCAGCCGCATCCGCGATCCCAACTTTCGGGTGCAGGTCAGCCGGGATGGTATCCACGCCTACAATCGTGACGGCCTGCGCACCGCCCGGGACCCATGGACGCTCTGGCCGCAACTGGGCCTGGAGCACGACGCCAGTCATGCGTTCTACATGGGCGTGGAACTGGCACGCGCCCATCACGCCTGGCTGCTCGGCAAGCGCTACGAGCAGGATGAGGACCTGAACTGGGGCTCCGCCCTGCCCGCAGTTGACGAAGACAAGCTGCGTCAGAAAGCCGAGGGGCTCACGCTCACCCACAAGTTGCGCGAGGCGCGCGACAAACCATGATCCTTGAATCGGTACTGATCACCTGCAATGCCGATGGCAGTCCGCACATTGCCCCCCTGGGGCTGCATGTGCACGACCAGCAACTGGTGGTGGCGCCCTTCCGTCCGTCGCGCACCCTCGAAAACATCGCCCGCGACGGACACGCCGTGGTGAACTGGACCACCGACGTGCGCCTGTTTGCCGGGCCGGTCACCGGCCGCCGTGACTGGCCGGTGCTGGCACTGCCGGACGCACCTGGCTGGCGTCTGCAAGCGGCACATACCCATGCGGCCTTGCGGGTGGCGCAGGTGGATGACGACGCGTTGCGGCCGCGCTTTGTGTGCGACATCGTGCACGAACAGACTCACTTGCCCTTCCGTGGCTTTGTCCGCGCACAGGCCGCTGTGGTCGAGGCCGCCATCCTGGCCACCCGCCTGCACATGCTGCCGGCAGACAAGGTGGAGCGCGAACTGGCCTATCTGCAGATCGCCATCGACAAGACCGCCGGCGCTGTGGAGCACGAGGCCTGGCAGTGGTTGCAGGCGCGCTTCGCAGATTGGCGCACCGGCCAGCCATGAGCATTGCCTGTCGCGTATTGGCCAGCGTGCGCAATGCCCACGAGGCGGCCCTGGTGTGGCCATGGGTTGACCTGGTCGATGCCAAGCAACCCGCGGAGGGCGCATTGGGCGCGCTGGATGCGGCCACCCTGCGCGACATCGTGCGAACGGTGGCGGGCCGGCGGCCGGTATCTGCCACCGTCGGTGACTTGCCCCTGCAAGCGGCGCTGCTTGCACCTGCCATGCAGGCCGTGGCGGACACTGGTGTGGACTTCGTCAAGGTAGGCCTGTTTGGCAGCGCCGATGTGCCGCGGCTGACAACCTGTCTGCGCGACCTGCCGACCCTGCATGCGGCGCCCGGGCGACCAGCGCCGCCGGCACGGATTGCGGTGCTGATGGCGGATCAGGGCGGTGTGCACTGGCCGCTGCATCTGCTCGCCGAGGCCGGTTTTGCTGGCGTGATGCTCGACACCGCCGACAAACACTGCGGCGGCCTGCTTGCCGTGCTCGATCTGGACGCGCTACGCCACTTCGTGGAACAGGCGCGCGCGCTCGGCCTGCTCAGCGGACTGGCGGGCAGTCTCGCTGTTCAGGACATCCCCACCCTGTTGCCCTGCCAGCCAGACTATCTGGGTTTTCGCACGGCGCTCTGTACAGGCGGCGTGCGCACGGAGGCGGTCGATGCCGCTCAGGTGGCCGCCGTCACAGCGGTGGTCCGCCAGGCCCGCTGACCGAGCAGGCGCACCGACATCTGCGCAGGACGCGCGTGGCTGGCAAAGCGCGCGTCCACCCAGCCTTGCGCGCTCCAGTCAGCGAGTTGCCCAGCGTGTGCGCCAGCCTGCAATTCACCGCAATCCAGCGCCTTCAGCACGGTCAACGCGCATGCACCCGCCTGCCCCGCCACCCAGGCGGCCAGACTGTCCGAAGTCATCTGCCAGTCGGCCGCCACCTGCAGATGGTCGGGCAGCAGCGCACGCGGCGTCCACAAGGTGTCAGGCGCCAGATCGCTGCGCACCACAGGCGCACGCTGATGGCGCTGTTGCCAGGCTTGCTGGAGCGCCCAAGCGGTCTGTTCCATGCACAGCAATGCCTGCCGGTGCGCCGTCAGATCACTCAGCCCAAGCCGCTGCTGTTCGATGCGTACCGTGTCGGCGTAGCGCCCGCCGCCGCACACCACCAGCAGGGGGCCGGCGTGCCAGGCAGCGTCCAGCCAGTCGATCAGGTCGGGCAGCAGGGTGGGCTCACACAGGCTGCCGCCCACCTTTACCACCTGCAGCCCGACCATTTGGCTCACACGCTGATCGGCTGGATCGGCAAGCTGCGCAGGCGTTCCCCGCCTGCTGCCGCGTGGATGGCAGCGGCCAGCGCCGGCGCAACGGGAGGCACTCCCACTTCGCCGATGCCACCGATCGGTGCCTGCGGATTGTCGATGATCAGCACCTCGACCGGCGGTGTATCGGCCAGGCGCAGGGCCGGAAAATCATTGAAGTTGGCCTGCTGTACTGCGCCATTGACCACCGTGATCTGACCGTAGAGCGCACTGCCCAGACCGAACAGCAGGCCGCTTTCCATCTGTGCACGCACGTTGGCCGGCTGCAGCGCGCTGCCACAATCCACGGCCGCCGTGATGCGCTCGACACGTAACTGGCTGGCGGTACCCGACACTTCGATCACGCAGGCGGCAATCGACCCGAAGGACGCATGCAGCGCCAGACCGCGACCATGCCCGGGCGGCAATGGCGTATTCCAGCCGGCGGCCTTGGCCGCTGCCTGCAGCACGGCCTGATGACGCGGGTGACCGGCCAGCAGACGCAGGCGATAGGTCAGGGCGTCCTGTCCGGCCGCCTCGGCGAGTTCATTCACCATCGACTCGATGGCAAAGGCATTGATCGAATGGCCCACGCTGCGCCAGAATCCGACCGCCAGGCCCGGCGGTGCCGGCACATGTTCCACGCGCAGGTTGGCCACGGCATAGGGCAGTTCGATTGCGCCATCGACAGCCGTCTTGTCCGGCGACAAGTCACTGGCAGCGAGGGGCAGCAGTCGCTGCAGCACCGACTTCATGATCGACGGCGTGACCACCCGGGTATACCACGACACCGGCAGTCCCTCGGCGTCCAACGCCACTCGCTGGCGCACCAGCGCCATCGGCCGATAAGCGTCGTTGCGCAGATCGGTATCACGCGCCCAGACCACCTTCACCGCCTGTCCCGGCGTGCGGGCAGCAATGGTGACGGCCTGCACCACCATGTCGATCTCGAGCCGGCGCCCAAAGCTGCCACCAAGGGGCAGGTTGTGGAACACCACCCGGTCGACCGGCACATTGGCGACCTTGGCTGCAAACCAGCGCACCAGGGTGGGCACCTGATGTCCCACCCAAACCTCGCAGCCACCATCTGCCACCCGCGCTGTGCAGTTCACTGGCTCCAGCGCGGCATGAGCCTGAAAAGGCAGGTGATAATCCGTACTGAATACCCGGGTGGCCGTGCCCTCGCGTGCAGCCTGCTGATCGCCTCGCGTCTCGTGGGTCTGCGCACTGCCCTCGCCCGCCAGCCGCGCATAGTCGGCACGCAGCCGTACGGTGTCGGGCAACATGTCGGGTTTGGTAAAATCCACATCAAGTGCCAACACGGCCTGACGGGCACGCCACCATTGATCGGCCACCACCGCAACACCGCCGGGCACGGTGACGACGGCGGTCACCCCAGGCTTGGCCAAGGCGGCATCGGGGGCGACACGGCGCACCTCGCCACCAAAGACCGGTGCCATGCGCACCGCGGCAAACAGGCCCTTGGGCACCTGCACATCGATCCCATACTGGGTGCGTCCGCCCACCTTGCCTGGCAGGTCCAGACGTGGCTGGTCATGACCCAGCACGCGCCATTCTGCAGGTGAACGCAGTACCGGTTGCGCATTGAGCGAGAGCTTTGCCGCCACCGGGGCCAACTCGCCGTACCCAAGATGTCGTCCACTGGCTGCGTGCAATACCTGGCCGCCTGCCGTGGTGCACTCACCCTCAGCGACCTGCCAGCGTGCCGCCGCCGCCTGCACCAGCAACGATCGCGCCGCCGCGCCGGCCGTGCGCATGGGCAACCACGCATCGCGCACGCTGGTGCTGCCACCGGTAGCGATCAAGCCAATCTGGCGCATGCCATTGGCCGCCAGTTGCCGCACCACTTCGGCCCAATGACCGCGCTCGGCCGCCGGAATCATGGCGGTCCCTTCCACCAGCATGGTGGCATTGGCATAGATGGTGGCCTGGGAGGGCTGCTCCACGCGAACATGGGCCCAGTCAATATCGAGTTCCTCGGCCACCATTGCGGCCAGCGCGGTGGTGATGCCCTGGCCGACGTCGGCGCGCGGCACGGCGATGGTCACGCCGCCATCGGCGGCGATACGCACCCAGCCGTTGAGCGCAGTCTCGCCGGGCACCATGCCAAACACTTTGCGGTCACCGGTCAGGTCGGGGCGCTGACTGGCCCAGCCCAGCAAGAGACCACCACCGGCACCAACCGCCGCCAGCCCGATCAGGAAATTACGCCGCTTCACCTGCCCGCCTCCTGCCATCCCACCACCCGGCCGCGCCAAAGCGCGCGCAGCGCAGCCTCGGTGTCCCGGCGAAAATCGAGCGGATAAGGATTGGCAGGATCCGGGCTCAGCAACTGCCACAGCCCCATGATCATGGCGTAACTTGACATCAACAAGGAAATTCCCCCGCCGGGTTCGAGACCCGTGAAATGTGCTTCCAGAATGGCACCGACGTGGGCCAGGCGCTCGGCAATGCGCTGTTTGTAGGCGGTGCGCACGGCTGGCAGCACCGAGAAATCGAGCGCGCCAAGGCAACGGCTGGCCAATGGCAGGTAGAGCGGATCGCTCAGCATGTAGCGGTCGAGCAGCGCGAACACGCCTTCAAAGTCGAGCCGGCGCTGCTCGCTGGCCTCGGCCAGGGCGCGGAAAAACCACTCGGTCTGCCGCTCGTGCAGGGCAAGCAGCAGTTCGTCCTTGCTCGGAAAATAAAGATAGACCGTACCCTTGGCCAGTCCCGCCGCCTGGGCCACTTCCGCCACGCCGATATCGCGGTTGGGCGCCTGCGTGAGCACGTCTGCAGCGGCGTCGAGGATCAGGTGACGACGCTGCTCCTTGGCATCAGCCTGCAACGCACGGCGTGTGCCGCGAGGCAATGCCGGGGTGGCCGCAGTGCCGTCCACCTTGGCGGCCACTGCAGGCGGCAGCGGCATGGTGGGGTAAATCAGGTGGGGTCGATTGGCCATGGCCTGCGCGGTGATCAGTCTCGGGGTGAGGCTAGTGGAGGGATTCGCAGCCGTCAATCATGCACTGCCGCAGCCAGGATTACCTTAAAGCCCGCCAAGCAAGGCCTTTTTCAGGCTTTCTTGCGCCGGGTGATCGCCCAGCCATACCTTGAGCAGGGCGCGAGCAACGAGTGGATGGATCACCCGACCGCGCTCGACACCGTCAAATGCCACGGACACGCCTTCGCTGCCCAGGCTGAGCACCACCTGGCTGCCTTTGACCGCCAGTTTGATATCGGCCATGATCGCCAGCAGTCGCTCCACGGCCGGACGCAGGCTTTCGAGTTCGGCAGGACTCAGGTTGGCCTGCAAACCCTCGTCCAGCGCATGCCCCAGAGTCAGCGCATCCACATCACGCATCAGTCGCAGGGTGATCACGCGCGGGTTGGTGGTCTCCATCAGCGCCGCGGCACTGACCGGCCGGTCCCCCACGTAGAGCGCGGCCACATAGACGTCAAAGATCAGTTTGGTGCGCAGGCCGGCACCCTGCAGATGCAGATCCTGATTGCCCATGCGCAGTGCGGGCGGCACATCAATTCCGGCAACGGAGACGGCATACGCCGTCGGCGACAGCAGCGACAGCAGCGACAGCAGCGACATCAACACGGACAGACGGGCTACACGGATCATCAGGCTTCCTGCATCAGCTTGCGTTTGTAGAAGGATTTTTCCGCAATGTACACCGTGCGCTCCACCGCAGTATGCAGCACGCCGGCAGCATCCTTGAGGTCCACGGTAAAAGTGAAATCGGTTTCTCCGTCCCGCTCGACAGCGGTGCGGATGGCTAGTACTTCTTCCGGCTGCAACTGAAAATCGGCGTACAGGGTGCCGCGCGCTGGCCGCCGGTAGCGGATGCTGGCTGCCTTGTCCCAGACGATCACGTCCTGGCCCAGGGCCAGCATGATCAGCAGAGGATGCAAGCCGTCGGTGACGGCAAACAGCGCCCCGCCAAAAATCGACCCGGCAAGGTTGCGGGTCTTGCGATTGAGTGGCAAGGCCACCCGGATGCGGTCAAGACCGGGCGAGACCTCGACGACCCGGCCGCCGGTGCCCCGCCACGCGGGGTGGCGGTTGAATCCGAAACGGAGTACCCGGGTGCGCAGGAATGGCGGGAGGCGATAAAGCCACTCGACATTCATGCGCACATTCCAGCTTGCAAGCGGTCAGGCAACGCGCAGGGTAACGTCGGCCGCAGCGACCGGGGTTTGCGCTTCCTGACGGAAATCGATCGGGAAATCGTCCACACGGATGACAATGTCACGCAGCACGTTGCGGTGCTCGAGCACGGCGTATTCCTCGGCCGTGATCACGCCCTGATCGCGTGCAACCTGTGCGATATCGCGGACATTGGCACGCGGGTTGAGGCCGAATACACCCTGCTTCTGCGCCGCCCGCACCTTGCTTTCGATCTTCTCGGCAGCGATGGTGGCGTGCAGGCCGTCTTCCAGTGCGCGACCCTGCTCGTGGATCGACTCGGGCAGGAACACCGAATTGGTCAGGCGCGCGCGCGCTGCCGACGGGTTGATCAGCAACCTGGCCACCTGGTAGCCCACGCTGTCCTTCGGTGCGGCGAGGCGATAACCGAACGGGAAGCCGACCAGTTTGAGCAGGGCTGCCAGCGGACGGCTCGGGTAGTTGGCAATAACGCCCTTGAAGGCTTCCTCGGCTTTCACCAGGGCATCCTGCACGGCCCAATGTACCAGCGGCAGGTCTTCGGCCGGACGGCCTTGCGATTCGAAGCGCTTCAGCACGCAGGACGCAATGTACAGATAGGCGAGGATGTCACCCAGACGGGCCGAAAGCTTCTCCTTGCGCTTCAGGTCACCGCCCATGCTCAGCATCGACAGGTCGGCTGCGAAGGCCAGACCTGCCGACAGACGCGACATCTGACGGAAATACGGACGCACTTCGGGGGCGCACTGATCCGGCGTGCCGGCAAATACGGAACCCGTCAGACCATGGAAGGCCGTGCGCACCATGTTCGACACGGTATATGCGATGTGCGCTGAAATGGCCTTGTCAAAACGCTTGAGGCCCTTGCCAGCATCCTTTTCCTGCGCCGCATGCATTTCTTCGAGCACATACGGATGGCAACGGATGGCGCCCTGACCGAACAGGATCAGGCTGCGGGTCAGGATGTTGGCACCTTCCACGGTGATGCCGATCGGGATCTGCTGATAGGCACGCCCCAGGAAGTTGGCCGGCCCAAGGCAGATACCCTTGCCGCCGATGATGTCCATACCGTCATTGACCACCTTGCGCGCGATTTCGGTGCAATGGTATTTGGCGATGGCAGACACCACACTGGGCTTTTCGCCCAGATCGACCGAGCCCGCGGTGATCACCCGCACGGCTTCGCTCTGATAGGTAAGACCACCCATCCGCGCCAGCGCCTCCTCGACGCCTTCGAACTTGCCGACCGCCATCGAGAACTGGCTGCGGATCCGCGAATACGCACCCACGGCGCGGGTGGTGGCCTGCGCAGCGCCGGCATTGGACGACGGCAGCGAGATGGCGCGACCTGCGGCCAGGCACTCCATCAGCATGCGCCAGCCGTGGCCGGCCATCTTGGGACCACCGATGATAAATTCAAGCGGCATGAACACTTCGTTGCCCTGGGTCGGGCCGTTCATGAACATGGCGTTCAACGGGAAGTGGCGACGACCGATCTTCACGCCCGGATGTTCACGCGGAATCAGTGCGCAGGTGATGCCCACCTCTTTTTCGCCACCCAGCAACTGGTCCGGGTCAAACAGCTTGAAGGCCAGACCCAGCACGGTGGCCACCGGTGCCAGCGTGATGTAGCGCTTGTCCCAGGTGACGCGCATGCCCAGCACTTCGCGGCCCTGCCATTCGCCCTTGCAGACGATACCGAAATCGGGGATGGCAGCGGCGTCCGAACCGGCCCACGGGCTGGTCAGCGCGAAGCAGGGAATGTCTTCACCACGGGCCAGACGCGGCAGGTAGTGGTTCTTCTGTTCATCAGTACCGTAATGCAGCAGCAGTTCTGCCGGCCCGAGCGAATTCGGCACCATGACCGCCACCGCCGAACTGGAGGCACGCGTGGACAGTTTGGTGATCACTTCGGAGTGGGCGATTGCCGAGAAGCCTTTGCCACCATAGCTCTTCGGGATAATCATGCCCAGGAAGCCCTTCGACTTGATGTAGTCCCATACGTGCGCGGGCATGTCGAAGTCGTGCTGGCTGATCTGCCAGTCATCGATCAGCGCGCACAGCTGGTTGGTTTCCACGTCGACAAACGACTGCTCTTCGGCGGTCAAGGTGGGTACCGGAATGGCGTTCAGGCGGTTCCAGTCAGGCTTGCCGCGAAACAGCTCACCTTCAAACCAGACGGTGCCGGCTTCCAGCGCGTCTTTTTCGGTTTGCGACATGGCCGGCAGAATGCGCTTGTAGACGCGGAACACCGGACCGGTGACCAGCGCACGGCGCAGCGGAGGCAGCAGCAACACGGCAGCCAGGCCGCCAAGCAGCAGGAGCAGTGCATTGAGAACGGGACTTGCAGACATGGTGGGTTCCTCGCGGAGTGGTTTCATTCAAACGATCGTTTGAAGTGTCGGCCAAGGTGCGTGGCCTGTCAAGCTGGGAAATGCCCCCCCGGGCAGGGGGGCATCGGCAAACCGTCATCTCGCGGCCTGTGCTGGCCAGGGCCACTTGCCGCGCAGCGGCGCGGATAGCAGAATCAGGCTACGGCGGCATCGTCAGCATCGTCCAGATCTGCTGCCTCCAGGTCGGCCATCGACAAGCCCAGGCCAAACCCGCCGAGCGGTTGCAGATCACCTTCCGGAATCGCGGCACGCATGCCGCCAACCAGAAAGCTGTAAAGGCGCGGCCACAGGCGGCGCGCCTGTTCGATCGGCAGTTCATCGCTGTCGAACTGCACCGACACCTGCAGGAAATCGCTGCCGGCCAGTGCATAGGCCGTGGCACCCAGCATGAACTGAAACCGCCAGGCCACCTCCTGCCGTGGAACTTCGGGCAGGGCATTGATGAAGGCCTGCTTGTAACGCTCCACCACTTCCCGGTATTCCTCGGCCAGCAGCGCGCGGATAAAGCCGTTCGGCGAAGTGAAGCTGCGGCCAATCAGCTTGAGGAACACCTCGCCCCCGAGTTCGCGGTTGGACCCCATGCCGATCAGGGTGCCAAAAAATGCCTCCACGATCTTGTGCGGGCGGGGTGGCCGACCATCGGCGCTGGCTTCGAGCTCGTCGAGCACACGCATGCGCTCCTCGTTCAACCAGTCCAGCCGGCGTTTGAGCACCGCCTCCATCAAGGCTTCCTTGCCACCAAAGTGGTAATTCACTGCCGCCAGGTTGACCTTTGCCTCGCCGGTGATCATGCGCAGCGAGGTGCCGTCATAACCGTGTTTGACGAACAGGCGCTCGGCCACATCAAGGATGCGGTTACGGGTGGTGGCGACGGGCTGGGTAATCACTGCCATGGCGGTAAACATCTTTTCAAATGAACGTTTGAATAATACATCGTCCCATCCCGTACGCCAATCCAATCAGCGCGCTGAACGGGGGTCAGTTCGCCGATCAGACACCACCGGCACCAGCGCCCTTGCCTTGAAAACCGGTGACTGCGTTACCATCGCCAAATGAATACCGCCGACCTGTTTCCCGTATCGCTCGCCGAACTTGGCAGCGCCCTGCTGCTTGGCGGGATCAGTGCCGCCCTCCTGCTGCGGGTGCGGCGCGACGAGCGGCACAGCCTGCTGCTGAGCCTGCTGCTGGTCCTCACCGGCCTGCTGGTGATGGCCGGCGGCAGCCTGATCGCGCTTAAGATGGCCGCCCCCATGCTGGGGGCCGGGCTGCGCGAGGGCGGTCTGCTGCTGTTCGGTATCGGGATCCTGCGTGTCAGCGGTCAGTCCCTGTTCCAGTTCGTGCTGATGCCCTTCGGCATTCCGCGCATCGTCGAAGACCTGGTCGTGCTCGGCGCGTATCTGGGATGGACGCTGGTGCGACTGCGTGATGGCGGCATGGAAATATCACAGCTGCTCACCACTTCGGCGGTGATCACCGCCGTGCTGGCGTTCTCGCTGCAAGACACGCTAGGCAACCTTTTGGGCGGCCTTGCCCTCGAGTTCGATGATGCGTTCAACCTGGGCGACTGGATCAAGGTGGATGATGTGGCCGGGCGGATCGTCGAGATCCGCTGGCGTTCCACGTCGGTGGAAACGCGCAATGGCGAAACCGTGGTGATCCCGAACAGCGTGCTGATCCGCAGCCGTATTTCGGTGGTCGGCAAACGCTCTGACCAGCCGCTGCAATGGCGCCGCTGGATCTGGTTTCATGTGGACTACTCGGTCGATCCGACCCGGGTGATCGGACTGGCTGAACAGGCGATCCGCACCGCCGGCATCGCCCATGTATCGGACAATCCGCCGGCCAGTTGCCTGTTCATGGACTTCGATCAGAGCAGTGCACGCTTTGCCTTGCGCTACTGGCTGCAGAGGCTCGACCTGGACGACAGCACCGATTCGGTGGTGCGCTGCGCGCTTCATGCCGCACTCACCGAAGCGGGCATCGCTCTGGCCGTGCCACGACAGACCATCGACGTCAGGCAGGCGTTGCCAGCTGTGTAGGCAGATCGGTCAATGTCTCGGCCCGCTGGTGCGGGTGCGGTTGCGGGTGCGCCAGGGTGTCGAACCATCCATCGACACCCCCCGGCGCCAGCGTCAGACCTTCTCGAACGCCCCTGCAGCACCCATGCCGGTGCCAATACACATGGTGACCATGCCCTTGGTGGCTTCGCCACGCTGCATGGCGGCCATCAGTGTGGCGACGCGGATCGCCCCGGTGGCGCCCAGCGGGTGCCCCAGCGCAATGGCACCGCCCTGCGGATTGATCCTGGCCGGATCCAGCTCGAGCGTGCGCTGCACGGCCAGCGCCTGCGCGGCGAAGGCTTCGTTCAGCTCGATCCAGTCCAGGTCGTCCTTGTGCCAGCCGGCGGCCTGGAGCGCGCGCGGAATGGCTTCGATCGGGCCGATACCCATGATTTCTGGCGGCACGCCGGCCACACTGTAACTGGCCACACGCGCAATCGGCGTGACACCGAAGCGCTTCAGTGCCGCTTCCGACATCAGCAACACCGCGCCGGCGCCATCCGACATCTGCGAGCTGTTGCCGGCAGTCACGCTGCCGCGTGCGGCAAATACCGGGCGCAATTTGGTCAGCCCCTCGATGCTCGAGTCAGCGCGCGGACCTTCGTCATCGGCCACCACGCGCTCCAGCACGCGCACCGTGCCATTGGCACCCGGCACGTGCGTGTGCGTGGTGAACGGCGCAATCTCGTCACGGAACTTGCCGGCCGCAATCGCGGCCGAGGCGCGCTGATGCGAAGCTTGCGCAAAGGCATCCTGATCGTCACGGGTCACCTTCCACTGCTGCGCCACTTTCTCGGCGGTCAGTCCCATGCCGAACGCAATCGCGTAGTGGTCGGCGTCGTTAAACACAGCCGGGTTCGGGCTGGGCTTGTTGCCCATCATCTGGGTCATGCAGCTCATGCTTTCGGTACCGGCCCCGATCATCACATCGGCCTCGCCCAGGCGGATGCGCATGGCAGCATCCGCCACGGCCTGCACGCCTGACGAACAGAAGCGGTTGATGGTGTAAGCCGGTACCGACTGGGGCAGGCCCGCCAGCAGGGTGGCAATCCGTGCCACGTTCATGCCCTGCTCGGCTTCAGGCATCGCGCAGCCCACGATCACGTCGCCGATGGCTGCGGGATCCACCTGCGGCACCTTGGCCATCAGGGCACGCAAGGCATGCGCCAGCAAGTCGTCAGGACGGGTGGACCGAAACTGACCGTTACGCTTGGCCACCGGCGTACGCACGGCGGCTACGATGTAGGCTTCCTGAATCTGTTTCATCAATGTCTCCTTGGGGCGGGCGGCGCGCACCCGGGCTGCGTCGCATCCGCCGGAATATGAACGGGGAACGCGCTCAGTTGCGCAGTGGCTTGCCGGTTTCCAGCATGTGCGCAATGCGCTGCTGGGTAGGTTCCTGACGCAGCAGGTCAACGAACAACGCACGCTCCACATCGAGAATCCACTGCTCATCCACGCGGCTGCCCGATTCCACCTCGCCGCCACACAGGGCCACGGCACCGGCACGCGCCACCTTGTAGTCATAGGCGGAAATCATGCCGCCCTCGCGCATGTTCATCAGCATCATTTCGCAGGCAGCGATGCCATTGCGACCTGCCACCACGATGTCGCGTCCTGGCAGTGGCGGACGGGTACCCGCCTCGGCCATTGCACGGGCACGACGGATGCCGGCGTAAAGGAGTTCATGCGGATTGAACACCACATCATCGCTGGCCTTGCCATAACCCATGGCAATGGCCTGATGCGCGCTTTTTGACACGGTGGCCATGGCCACCTGCTGAAATACGTTCTGGATAAACGGAAACACATCGCCACCGGGCGTGCCGGCGGCAAGTTCATGCGCCCGCACGGCAAGGTATTTGCAGCCGGCACCGGCCGGAATCAGGCCAACACCGGCTTCAACCAGACCCACATAGCTTTCCAGGGCAAACACCCGATGCTGGGCATGCATGACGAATTCGCAGCCACCACCCAGCGCCAGCCCGGAGACGGCGGCCACGGTCGGAACCTGCGCGTAGCGCAGGGTCTGCGAGGCCAGCTGGAACTTGGCGATCATGGCGTCGAGCTGATCGAATGCGCCTGCCTTGCACCCTTCCAGAACTTCTTTCAGGTTGGCACCCACCGCGAAGGGGGCTTCATGCCAGACCACCACGCCGTCAAGATCCTGCTCGGCGCGCGCGATCCCCTCGATGAGGCCTTCCAGCACCGCTGCACTGGCGCTGTGCATCTTGCTCTTGAACGACAGGATGCCGATGCGGGCATCCACTTCGGGCAACACCCACAGCCGCACGCCGTCGCGCGCATCGCCGTTTTCCCAAAGGGTGGTGCCGCGCGAGGCGCTGGCTTCACCGAGCAGGCGCTCGGGTTGCAACTGGCGGTCATAAACCGGCAAAGCCGACCGCGGCTGATACACGGCCGTCTTCGGGGCGTAGGAACCGGCTGGCGTATGAGCGGCTTCGATCGTGCCCACCCATTCAGGCAGCGCCACTTTGGCCATGGCACGACCAGCGGCGATGTCTTCACTGATCCAGCTGGCAACAGTCTTCCAGCCAGCCGCTTGCCAGGTTTCAAACGGTCCCATGCTCCAGCCAAAACCCCAGCGCAGGCCACAGTCGATTTCCTGCGTGGTGTCAGCGATCGTGCTGAGGTGATAAGCGCAGTAGTGGAAAATGTCGCGGAAGATCGCCCACAGGAACTGGCCCTGCGGATGGGTGCTGGCGCGCAGCGCTGCGAATTTTTCCGCCGGATTGCGGATCGCCAGGATGGCGGCCACTTCGTCGGCCACCGTACCAGTGGACGGACGATAGTCCTGCGCCTTGAGGTCGAGCACCTGGATTTCCTTGCCCACCTTGCGGAACACGCCTGCCTTGGTCTTTTGGCCCAGCGCGCCCTTCTCGACCAGCGCAGTCAGCCAGGCCGGCTTGCCAAAGTGCTCCTTCCAGGGGTCGGCATCCGGACCGTCCGACAGGGTGGTCTGCATGGTGTTGATCACGTGCCCCAGGGTATCCAGACCGACCACGTCCGCAGTGCGATAGGTGGCGCTCTTGGCGCGCCCGATGCGCGGTCCGGTCAGTGCATCAACCTCGTCGAAGCCCAGACCGAACTGCACGGTGTGGTGCATCACTGCCAGCATCGAGAACACACCGACACGGTTGGCAATGAAGTTGGGGGTGTCCTTGGCGCGCAGCACGTTCTTGCCAAGGCGCGAGGTAAAGAAGGTCTCCAGCTGGTCGAGCAGCACGGCATTGGTGTAACGGGTGGGAATCAGTTCCACCAGCGACATGTAACGCGGCGGGTTGAAGAAATGCACGCCGCAAAAACGGTCGCGCATACCCTCCGGCAGATTTTCGGCCAGCGCGGTGATCGACAGGCCAGAGGTGTTCGAGGCAAAGATCGCGTGCGGGGCGATGTGCGGCGCCACTTTCAGGTACAGGTCGCGCTTCCAGTCCATGCGCTCGGCAATCGCCTCGATGATCAGGTCGCAACCCGCCAACCGGGCCAAATCGGTCTCGTAGTTGGCGGCGGTGATCGCGGAGATGCGTGCCGGATCGCTGAAAGGTGCCGGCTCGAGCTTCTTCAGCCCGGCGATCGCCTTGTCGATCAGGGCGTTCGGCTTGCCCTCCTTTGCCGGCAGGTCGAACAGCAGGACGGGTATGTCCGCATTGGCGCAATGTGCCGCAATCTGGGCACCCATCACGCCTGCGCCGAGCACGGCCACGCGTCGAACAATCAGTTTGCTAGGGTTCATCTGTACCCGTCCTCCCACGGTTATTGATCTGGGGCCGGCACGCAGTCCGACCGAGTCTGCGCAGACTATGCCAGCAGAAGCGCCCTGACTTCCACCCGGATGGGGAGTCGGCCCACTGGCACCCTGTCCTCTGGCCACCCGACAGCGGGACTCAGTCGGTCTCGGCTTCTGGCAGGTTGGCCATACGGATGCCAAGTCCGGCCTGGATGGCTTGCACCCGTCCCGACACCTGCAGCCTGTCGTAGATGTGTTTCAGATACCACTTCACCGTTTCCGGCGAGATGCCTAACGCGCGTGCAATCTGCTTGTTGGAGAGGCCGCGCGACATGTATTGCAGGATTTCGGTTTCACGCGCGGAGAGTCTTGGCGCGCTGAAGTCAGCAGCGACCGCCGGTTCGATCACCGGTGCCTGCACCTGACGCGCATACACCGGATCGAGCATCACGCGCAGTCGGCGCAGATATTCCGGATCGACATCGGGGTGTCCCAGACCGCCCGACATCAGACGGGCGATGGGGCCGGCCAGTGCCGGCCCTTCATCCACGAAGGTGCGCACCAGACCGTTCTGTTGCCCGTAGCTGAGCGCTTGCCAGAGCGGCTCGAGCGCCCCCTCCGGATCGCCCGCCGCTTCCAGCGCCCGCACCAGCGTGACGCCCACCGTAGCGGCCACGTAAGCCCGCCGGCCCAGGCCCAGATCTTCCCAGAGACTGCGCAACAAAGGCACCGCGCGGCGCGGCGCGTTGACCGCCACCAGTACCCGCCCCTCCGCCAGACGCACCATGTCCCAGGCTTCGCTGGCTGCCGTGGCGCGGTCTTCCGGCGCCCGGATGCCCAGGGCCAGCAGGGTGCGCAAGGCGCGATCTGCCTCCAGCGCCTGTCCGTGCACCAGCAGGATGCGCACCATTTCTCCAAGGCATCCCGCCTGCAGGCGCAGCAAACCGCGCGACCGGCCAAGCGCTGCCCCTTCCTCAAGCAACTGCAGCGTCTGTGCCAGATCGCCACGCAGGTCGGCCAGCCGCGCTTCGGTGCGCAACAGATGCAGCAAGGCGCCGAGCGAAGCGCCGGCCGTGACCTGGCCCCGCCGGTCATTCAGCAATCCGCGCGCGCGCTCTGGATCGTTGCGCTCATAATGGATCGCCGCAAGATAGGCCGCGGCCACCGCAGCAGCTTGTGACCCCGGCGCGCCATTCTGCGCAGCCTGCGCCAGCACATCCTCAAAAATCAGTCCGGCCTGGTCAAGGCGACCGGCCTGGAATGCGCTATACCCAAACAGGTTCTGCCGGTAAAGCGATGGCAGATTACCGAGCGCCGCAGGCGCAGGCTGAAGATCGCGCAGCGCTTCCACCTCGTCAAAGCGGGAAGCGGCCCCCAGACCAAAAATCACGGCGGTATGCCCCACATGATCGGCCAACGAGCCGACAGCTGGCCGCAAGGCGAGCACGGCCTGTCCGGCCTCCAGCGCAGCAGCGCTGTCATCGGCCAACGCGGTCATCACTGAGCGCACCGCCAGGGCATCCCGCTGACAGGCATCCAGCATGGCCTGCAGGGCCTGCAGGCCATGCTCGGCCTCGCTACGCCGGTGCAGGAAGGCAAGTGCCCAGGCACGCGCGAGTTGCAGGCGTGGACGCGCCTGTACCGCTTCGGCGGGCATGCGCTCAATCCAGTCGAGCAATACGTCGAACCGGCCGGCATCCAGCAAGGCCTCCGCCCCTTGCTCGATCCAGTGCGCAGCCTGGCTGGCCTCGCCGCCATCGAGCGCATGACGCACAGCGCGCAACCAGTCACCCTGCGACGCATGCCAGGCTGCGGCGCGACGGTGCAGCAGCACCGCCGCGCCCGGCCGTTCGCGCTGCAGGCGCTCGCGCAGGCACTGGCCGAGCATGGGCTGCAGACGGTGTCCACCCTGCGCGGCCGCAATATCGCAAAACAGGCCTTGCACCTGTAGCATCTCCAGCACGTCGGCGCTGTCCTCGATCCCGGCCAGCGCGTCGGCAAGGGCAGGTTGCAAATCGGCAGCCACCGAGGTAAGCAGCAGGAACTCCTGCTGCCGCGCCGGCAATGCCGACAGCACCTCGGCCTGGGCGAAAGTCTCGAGCGCAGCCAGCATGGCTGGCAGGCGGGCACGCGCCGAGCGTTCATCCCAGGGTGCGCGCAACTCGCGCAGCGCGAGTTGCAGCGCAAGCGGCCAGCCATCCACCAGGTCCTGCAGGAAATCGAGCGTGCCATCCACAGGAGCGCTCCCCAGCGCGGCCGCGGCAAAGCCAGCCAGTTCGCTACGCGGAATGCGCAGCGCGCCTGACCCCAGCGTGTGCACCTGCCCGCGCGCTTGCAGGTCGGCCACCTGCAGCACCGGCAGACGGCGGCCGATCAGCACCAGATGGACGCCTTCAGGTGCCTCGCGCAGCAGCCGTTCGATCATCTCCACAGACTGGGCGTCATTCAGCCAATGCACGTCGTCAAGCACCAGCACCAGCGGCAGCGCGATTGCTTCGGCCCGTTCCACCAGCGCGGCGAGACACAGGGATAGCGCCTGCCGGCTGTCGGTGGGCGCTGCAGCATTGGTGAGCAGGTTGCGTGCAGCGCCTTTGCGACCGCCGGCGGGGCGTGTCAGCACCGGTGCCGACAGGGCAGCGACCAGATAGCAGCCCAGGGTGAGTGGATCGCATTCGCCGGCCTCCAGGCGCAACCAGTGCACGTCGGCGCCTTGTGCGGGCAGCTGGTCAGCCCAGTCGGCCACCGCCAGTGACTTGCCGAAGCCGGCGGGCGCCAGCACCCGGGTCAGACGATGACGCAGCACGGCCTCGAGCCGGGTACATAGCTCCGGGCGGCGATAATAGCCGGGCGGCGCCTTCGGGCGCTGCAGACGGGTGCGGATGAGGATGGCGGCGGGAACATTCACGCGAAGCAGTATAGCCCTGCAGGCCACTCGATCGGGGGGGTTGGCACTTTTTCGCAAAACACGCTATTGTTGATTCAAACGATCGTTTGGATCGGACGCAGTTTGCTGCGCCCCGCCTTGCGTCGATCACCAGAACAAGGCCGGCTGGTCGCGATCGCGACCTATCCGTGCCCACAACAGCATCAGGGAAGGAGTGGCACTGCGCCCATGGAAAAGATCTGGCTGGCCGGCTATCCTGCCGGTGTACCGCATGACATCGATCTGAGCGCTGTACGTTCGATGGTTGAGGTCCTGGAGGACGCGTTCAAGCGTTATCACGACCGCCCTGCTTTCACCTGTCTGGGCAAAGCCTTGACCTATGCCGAGGTGGCACGCCAGTCGCAAGCGGTTGCCGCCTGGCTGCAGGCCAAGGGGCTGGGAATCGGCAGCCGGGTAGCGATCATGTCGCCCAATGTGCTGTCCTATCCGGTGGTTCTGGCGGGGATCGCGCGTGCCGGATGCACGCTGGTGTCAGTCAACCCGCTGTACACGCCGCGCGAACTGGAACACCAGCTGAACGACAGCGGCGCCGAGGCTATCTTCATCTTCGAAAACTTCGCTGCCACACTCGACGCGGTGAAGTGTCCCGCGCTGAAGCACGTGGTGGTCACCGCCACCGGCGACCTGCTCGGTTTCCCCAAGGGCGCCATTGTGAATCTTGTGGTGCGCAAGGTGAAAAAGATGGTGCCGGCCTGGAGCCTGCCCGGCCACGTGCGCCTGGCCGCCGTATTGCAGACGGGTGCCCGGCTGCCATTCAGCCGTGTCGCGCCCAACCCCGAAGACATCGCCCTGCTGCAGTACACCGGCGGCACCACCGGCGTCTCCAAGGGTGCCATGCTGCTCCAGAGCAATATCGTGGCCAACGTGTTGCAGATCGAAAGCTGGGTGGGCGCCGAATTCACCCCGGGCGAGCGCCTGAATGTGGTGTGCGCCCTGCCGCTGTATCACATCTTTGCCCTGACCTTCTGCGGTCTCGTCGGCATGCGCCTGGGTGCCTGCAACCTGCTGATTCCCAATCCGCGCGACATGACCGGGTTCATCAAGTCGCTGCGCGGATTCCGGTTTCACGTGTTTCCCGGCGTGAACACCCTGTTCAACGGTCTGCTCAATCAGCCGGACTTTGCAACCCTCGATTTTTCGCAGCTGCGTGTGGCGATCGGCGGCGGCATGGCAGTGCAATCCGCCGTGGCTGCCCGTTGGCTGCAGGTCACTGGCAAACCGCTGATCGAGGGCTATGGTTTGTCGGAAACCTCGCCGGTGGCGAGCTGCTGTCCGGCCAACCGTCAGGAATACACCGGCACGATCGGACTGCCGGTGCCGTCAACCGAGCTCTCGATCCGCGATGATGATGGCAATGAGCTCCCGCTCGGCCAGCCTGGCGAGATCTGCATCCGTGGCCCGCAGGTGATGGCAGGCTACTGGAAGCGTCCGGATGAAACCGCAAAAGTCATGACTGCAGACGGCTTTTTCCGGTCAGGCGACATCGGCGTGATGAACGAATCGGGCGAGACCAAGATTGTCGACCGCAAGAAAGACATGATCCTTGTGTCGGGCTTCAATGTGTATCCCGCCGAAGTGGAAGAGGTGATCAGCCAGCATCCTGGCGTGCTTGAGTGCGTGGCCGTGGGTGTGCCCGACGCGAAGAGCGGCGAGGCAGTCAAGGTGGTGGTGGTGCGCCGCGACCCCGCGCTGAGCGAACAGGATGTACGCGACTGGTGCAAGGACCGCCTGACCGGCTACAAACGCCCGCATCAGGTGGAATTCCGCACCGACCTGCCCAAGTCGAATGTGGGCAAGGTACTGCGCCGGGTGGTGCGTGACGAGGCTGGCGGCGGTCGCGCCGCAGCCTGACCACAGATCGCTGGGCCCCTCCCCGGGGCCACTGACGACAGGCCCGCTGCGCGGGCCTGTCTTGCTTTGGCAGCGCCATCCGCAACGTGGTGGGCCTGCTGACCGGGTCACCAACCGCTTTGCGCCGACCCCCGCATAAAAAGTTCACGAACCTCGTATTTAACGCCTGTATTTCTGTGATTTTCGACTACAGTAATGGGGTGACCACTGGCACTGCGGGACGCAAACCCGGGTGGTTGCACTGCGGCAACCGCGCCAGCCAGCCACCCCGGGCGACATGGCGCGTTCCAGACATAATCAGGCGGGGGGGGGGAACAAGACATGATCAGACAGTCAAGCCGGGCGGCCATGGTGGCCTTGGTCCTGGTGCTCACCGCCTGTGGCGGTGGCAACAACAACCCAAATACCGGTCTCAGCACGGCGAGTGTCGCCACACCGTCCGCCGCCGGAGGCAATCCGCAGGGCGGCATCCTGCTCGCCAACCCACCCTATATGCTGGCGGCCGTTTCACCGTCCTTCCTGCAGGGCAAGCTGCTCGATCCCACGGTGGGCGGCCCTGCCGGCGCACAACTGTTTCAGGCCGTAGGCAGCAACCTGCCCTGCGCCTTCCGCTCCTATTACCTCAACTACACCACCAAGGGTGCCCAGGGCGAGGACACCAACGCCACCGGGGCCCTGCTGGTGCCGTATGGCAGCCCGCAGTGCGAGGGCCGGCGCGACGTCGTGATGTATGCACACGCACCCAACACACAAAAGAATTACAACATCCTGAACCTGGTCGACACCACCAATCCAGCCTTTCAGGAAGCCGGCCTGATTGCCGCCACGTTTGCGGCGCAGGGCTACATCGTGATTGCCAGCAACTATGCCGGCTACGACATCTCCAGCCTGCCGTACCATGCCTTCCTGAACGCCGAACAGAAGTCGCGTGAAGCGATCGACACCCTGCTGGCTGGCCGCACGGCGCTGGCTGCGGTCAGCACCAGCACGGTCGATTCAGGTCGCCTGTTCCTGACCGGCTACTCCGAGGGTGGGTGGGTCTCGATGGCCACCCAGAAGGCCATGGAAGCCGCCGGCAACCAGGTGGTGGCAAATGCCACCCTGGCAGGCCCGTATGCACTGGCCGCCTTTTATGACGCGATCTTCCTGGGCAACACCAATGCCGGTTCCACGTTCTTCACACCGCTGCTGCTGACCAGCTATCAGAAAGCCTACGGCAACATCTACAGCAAGCTCAGTGATGTCTATGCCCCGACCTATATCAATGGCACGGCGCAATACCCCGGCCCGATCGACCAGCTCTCCCCGGGTGCCTTCGGCTACTTTCAGCTGATCGCCAATGGCCAGCTGCCGCTGACCAGCTTCTTTGATCCCACCCCACCCACCATCCCGGGTTCCACCGCGCTGGTGCCTGCAGCCGTGCAGGATCTTGCCGTGAACGGCACCAGCGCCTCCTTGTTCGGCCTGGTTGCCAATTTCGGTGTACCTGCCAGTCCCGCCAGCATCAATACCTGCCAGGGCTTTGCCGACAACCTGAGCCCGCCCAGGCAGGGGGGTCCCGAAACCACCGTGACCGGCAACCAGGCCTATCTGTTCAGCCAGGGCTTCGCCAAGGACAACCTGATCCAGAACACCTTCCGCGGCAATTATCTGGCCGACTTCTGCAACAATCCGGATGGCAATGTGCCGAATGACATCGGCGGTGGCCCGACCACCACGGCGGCATTTCCACTCCGTCAGGCATTGGCCCGCAATGACATGCGCAGCTTTATCCCGAAGGCACCGATCCTGATGTGCGGCGGCGGCAACGACGCAACCGTGTTCTTCATCAACACCGAGTACCAGGCCCACTACTGGGGCAAGCAGGGCGTGCCCAAAGGGCAGGTCGTCACGCTCAATCTCGACAACACCCAGCTGTCCGCCAACATGCCGCAGCCCTCCGTCGGTCCGCTCAGCTATACCACCGGATCCAGCGTGGCGGCCACGCCGGATTCAGCGATCGACTACACCACCGAGATCAACGGCTTCACCGCCAACGTAAAAAACTTCCTCGCCACACCGGGGAATGATCTGGTGGCCTATGCCAAGGCTTACCACCAAGTGTTGCTGCCTCCATGGTGCGCCGGTGCTGCACTCAAGTACATCAAGGCGCACTGACGCGCCGCTGCCGGTGCAAATCGCGCTGCACCGGTGCCCCCCGATAAAAACAGAGATTCCGAGGAGCGCCTCCATGTCCGTAGCATCGTCGTCCATGCGCACCCGACTGCGCACCCTGATTCTGGCCAGCCTGAGCACTGTTGCAGTGTGTGTCCCGCTTGCCGCCCAAGCTGACAGCCTGCGGCTGGGCACCACCTATGTCCTGTTTCACGATCACAACACCGACCTGACGCAGACCAGCGGCAACCCGGCCAATGCCACCCCGGCGGGTCTCAACACCCATGTGCAGCCGCTGGCCACCCTGTTGCTGACGTATTCCATCGACTTCACCGATCACCTGTCGGCCGAAATCGTGGCCGGCATACCGCCACATTTCCGTGCCAAAGGGGTGGGCCCGACCACGGTGGATGGGGTGCGCCGCTATGATGGTGAGACCCTGCTGACCGGCACGGCCATCACACCCACCGCATTTCTTGAATACAAGTTCTTCAAGCCGGGGGACATCCGGCCGTATCTGGGGCTGGGCGTCAACTACACCCGCTTCGTCAAGACCAAGATGACCGACGCCGGTGCACTGGTGAGCGGCGGCGGCACCCGCGTCGACCTCAGTTCATCGAAGGGTCTGGCTTACGTGGCCGGACTGGAGATGCCGATCGCGCGCGACATGTCGCTCGCATTCTCGGTATCACGCTTCAAGCTGATCACCGATGTGCGAACCGAGACCGATGGTCAGCTGATTCGGCGCAGCCATCAGGATCTGGGCCCCACCCTGTACTCGCTGACGGCCGGCTACGATTTCTGATCCGACACTGCCGCAAGTTGCACCAGCGCGGCGACCAGCGTTGGCTGCACGTTGCTGATGCCGAGCGCGGCCAGAACTCCGGCGCGCTCGAGCTTGAATGCCACGTTGTCGCGCAGCTCCACCAGGATCAGGCGGGTCTGCCGACGCTGGCAATGGCGGACCAGTTCCTCCAGCGACTGCATGCCGGTGGCATCCACAAACGGTACCCGCCCCATCCGCACCACCAGGGTGGGCATGTGGCTTTGCACCGCCTCTAGCGTGCGCTGCAGTTTTTCTGCAGCACCAAAGAAAAATGGCCCATCGATGCTGTAGACCAGTACCCCGGCGGGCAGACGCAGCGCGTGCCCGGCAGCATCCCGGCTGTCCAGTCCGGCTGCGTCCACTTCGGTCACCTCCACCGCCTGCGCCATCCGGCGCATGAACAACAGTGACGCCACCACCACCCCGACATTGACGGCCAATACCAGGTCGGTGAACACCGTCAGGAACAAGGTGAGCAGCAGGACGGCCATATCCGGTCGCGGTGCGCGTCGCAACAGGTGCCAGAAATGGGGCAGGTCGCTCATGTTGTAAGCCACCACAAACAGCACGGCCGCGAGGGCTGCCAGCGGGATGTAGGCAGCCAGTGGTGCCAGCAGCAGGATCACCAGCACCAGGGTAAGCGAATGCACCAATCCGGCCAGCGGACTGTTGCCGCCATTGCGGATGCTGGTCGCGGTGCGCGCAATCGCGCCGGTAGCGGCAAAGCCACCGAACAGCGGGGCTGCCAGGTTGGCGAGCCCCTGCCCGATCAGTTCCTGGTTAGAGTCATGACGGGTACCGGCCATGCCGTCCGCCACCACCGCGGACAACAGGGACTCGATCGCACAAAGCAGGGCAATCGTGAACGCCGGCCCGATCAGGCGGATCACATCGGTGAACTGGATTGGCGGAAATCCGGGCGCGGGCAGCACCTGCGGAATGCCACCGAACACCGAGCCGATGGTGGCCACGCCAACCGGATGCAGGACATATTCAAGCAGCGTGGCAAGCACGGTGGCCACCAGCGGTGCCGGAACGCGCGGCCAGAGTTTGGGCCACACCACCAGCACGCCCAGGCTGAACATGCCGATCGCCGTGGTAGCCGGTTGCAGGGCAGGCAGGGCCAGCAACAGGCCGATCAGCTTCTGATGGAAATGCTCACCGCTCACCGCAGGCAGCCCGAAAAAATCCCGCCACTGGCCCACCCAGATCACAACGCCGATACCGGTGGTGAAGCCGGCGATCACCGGATCAGGAATGAAGCGGATCACGCTGCCCAGTCTGGCCAACCCCATCGCAACCAGGATCACCCCCGCCATCAGCGTGGCCACCTGCAACCCGTGAACCCCATAACGTGCAGTGATCCCGGCCAGGATCACGATAAAGGCGCCGGTGGGACCGGCAATCTGGCAGCGGCTGCCGCCAAATACCGACACCACGACCGCAGCCACGATGGCGGTGTAGAGCCCCTGTTCGGGCTTCACGCCACTGGCGATCGCAAACGCCATGGCAAGCGGCAGGGCAACCACGCCGACCACCAGCCCGGCCAGCACATTGCGCCGCCATTCGGCAGGCGAGAGCTTGCCAGCCCGACATGCCTCGCGCCAGGCGATCATGGCGGCGTGATCACGGCAACCCGCTCCCAATCACGCATCGGGCGAAACAGGCGCCGTGAAAGCCGTTCATGACAGGTCAGGCACGTCCGGCCACCCACGCCTTCACCGAAGCCAGGGCACCGCCCAATGCGGCCACGTCGTTACCACCGGCCTGCGCCATGTCGGGACGACCGCCACCCTTGCCGCCCACCTGACTGGCCACATGGTTGACCAGTTCGCCGGCCTTGATGCGGGCGGTCAGGTCTGCCGTGACGCCGGCAATCAGGGCCACCTTGCCGTCTGCATCGCTGGCCAGCACGATCGCAGCGCTGCCCAGTTTTTCCTTCAGGCTGTCGAGCGTCTCACGCAGCACCCGGTTGTCGGCGCCGGCCAGCAGGGCCGCCAGTACCTTCACCCCGTTCACGTCCACTGCCTGCCCGGCGAGATCGGCACTCTCGCTGGCGGCCATCTTCGACTTCAGGCGGGTGAGTTCCTTTTCCAGCGCACGCACATGATCCAGCGTCTGCCCCAGTTTAAGTCGGATCTCGCCCGGCTGGCTCTTCAGCAGATCAGCGACCCCCTGCAACTCGGCACGTTCATGCTGCATCAGTTCCAGCGCGCCAGCGCCGGTGGTGGCTTCGATCCGGCGCACGCCTGCAGCCACACCGGATTCGCCGATCACGCGGAAGGCCCCGATGTCACCCGTGCGCCCCACATGCGTGCCACCACACAGTTCGGTGGAAAACTCGCCCATCTTCACCACCCGGACTTCGTCACCGTACTTTTCGCCAAACAGCGCCATGGCGCCCTTCCTGATGGCGTCGTCATACTTCATCACTGCGACTTCGGCTTCCACGTTACGCTGGATCTCGCGATTGACCAGACGTTCCACCTGCGCCACTTCCCCGGCAGTCATCGGCTTGCCATGGGCAAAGTCGAAGCGGGTCCGGGTGGCGTCCACCAGCGAACCCTTCTGCGCCACATGATCACCCAGCACTTCGCGCAGCGCGGAGTGGAGCAGATGGGTGGCGGAATGGTTGAAGGCAGCGCGCGCGCGCAGCTCGGTGTCCACCTTTGCGTCAAGATGATCGCCGACCGACAGGTTGCCGGTGGACAGTGCACCGTGATGACCGAACACATCTGACTGGACTTTCAGGGTGTCGACCACCTCGAAGGTGCCGTGCTTGCCCACCAGCACGCCACGATCACCGACCTGACCGCCGGACTCGGCATAAAACGGGGTGCGGTCGAGCACCACCACGCCAGTCTGGCCGGCGGCCAGACGATCCACGGCCACGCCTTCATGATAGAGCGCCAGCACCTGCGCACCGAGGTGCAGGGTGTCGTAACCGTGGAATTCGGTCGCACGCCCCTCATACGCCACGGTGCCCTGCGCAGAGAACCGGCTGCCGGCGCGCGCACGCTCGCGCTGGCGCTCCATGGCCTGCTCAAAACCGGCCAGATCCACCGTAAAGCCGCGCTCGCGCGCAATATCGGCAGTCAGGTCAATCGGGAAGCCATAGGTGTCGTACAGGCGGAACACGGTTTCGCCATCCAGCATGCGGTCTTCCTTGTGCATGGCCGCTTCCAGCACCCCCATGCCGTGCTCGAGGGTTTCAGCAAAACGCTCCTCTTCCGTCTTCAACACGCCGGCGACGCGCTCGCCGTGGCGCACCAGTTCCGGGTAGGCCTCGCCCATCACACCGGCCAGATCGGCCACCAGGGTATGAAAAAACGGCTGCGACTGGCCCAGCTTGTAACCGTGCCGGATGGCGCGGCGGACAATCCGGCGCAGCACGTAGCCGCGGCCTTCGTTGCTGGGAATCACACCGTCGCAGATCAGGAAGGAACAGGCGCGGATATGGTCAGCGATCACCTTCAGCGAGTTGTTGGCGAGGTCGGTGGCACCAGTGGCACGCGCGGCAGCAGCAATCAAGGTCTGGAACAGATCGATCTGGTAATTGCTGTGCACGCCTTGCAGGATGGCCGAAATGCGCTCCAGACCCATGCCGGTGTCCACCGAGGGCTTGGGCAGCGGGTGCAGCGTACCTGCCTCGTCGCGGTTGTACTGCATGAACACCAGATTCCAGATCTCGATATAGCGATCACCATCGGCGTCCGGTGTGCCGGGGGGACCACCGGCCACGTCCGGACCGTGATCATAGAAGATTTCGGTGCACGGACCGCACGGACCGGTGTCACCCATCTGCCAGAAGTTGTCGCTGGTGCCGATGCGGGTGAGGCGATCGGCCTCCACGCCCACTTCCTTCAACCAGATGTCGGCAGCCTCGTGGTCATCGGCGTAGACGGTCACCCACAGCTTTGATTTGGGCAGACCCAGATCCACCGTGAGGAATTCCCAGGCGAAGCGGATGGCATCACGTTTGAAATAGTCGCCAAAGCTGAAGTTGCCCAGCATCTCGAAAAAGGTGTGGTGACGCGCGGTGTAACCCACGTTTTCGAGGTCGTTGTGCTTGCCACCTGCGCGCACGCAGCGCTGTGAGCTGGTGGCGCGCAGATAAGGCCGCTTTTCCTGCCCCAGGAACACATCCTTGAACTGCACCATGCCGGCGTTGGTGAACAGCAGGGTGGGGTCGGTGCCCGGCACCAGCGAGCTTGACGGCACGATCTGGTGGCCCTGGCGTTCAAAGTACTTGAGGAAGCGGTCGCGGATTTCAGACGATTTCATGGGGCGGCACAGCGCACCGGGACTAACCGGTGTCGACGGATCGTAAAGACGCAACTTTAACGCAGGCAGGCTGGCAGCGCACGGCGGGCGTGCGTTGGAGTCCATCAGAACGCGGGAAGGCTTCCCGCACCTGTCAAAAGTACCGTCCTGCCCCATCGTCCCACCCGTGATCAGCGGTGGCGGCCCACACCAACTAATCGGATGCGTCGTCGTCCAGATCGAGCACCTGACGGATCACGTCAAAAGAAAATCCCCGGCTGGCCAGGAAGCGGGTCTGTTTTTGGCGCTCGGCGGCATCCTGCGGCGGGTTGCCGAAGCGTTTGCGCCACACCTCCCGTGCCAGTGGCACCTGCGCCTCGCGCAGTCCGGCCAGCGCCACCTGCGCCTGTTCTGGTGCAACGCCGCGCAGGGCGAGCTCCTGCTGGATACGCAGCAGACCTCGGCGCGACTTGCGGGCGTCAACCAGCATTTCGGCGGCACGCGCATCCGAGAGCACTCCCTGTGATTCCAGATGATCAAGCAGACGGGTGACATCGGAATGCGCAGCCGCCTGATCGAAACCGGCTGGCAAATCGTCATCGGGCACTAAGCCCGGATCAACGGGATCAAGGAAGGCCTCGCCGCCGTCCTCTTCGCCCGGCAGTTGCCAGTCACTTATGTCGGCCTGGGTCGAGCCGGCCGTAAAACCTGCTTCGGGCGGGGGTGCGAATTCGTCGGCCAGGGCGGCCGCCTGGGCTGCCTGCCAATCACGACGGTTGCCTCGGCCGCCCCCGGCGAGGTGGCAAGAACGCGCATCGCCCGGCGCGGCCGACTGCAAGGCCAGCCCCGCTTTACGATGCTGCTCACGCAGCAGGCGCAGCAGGCGGCTGCCCAATTCACTGCGGGTGTACTCGCGCCGGGCAAGCCAAGCCATGGCGCGCAGCTCGAGTTTTTGCTGGATCGGGGTGAGGGCAGCGATTGCGGGCGCGGACGCTGCGGCAGCTCCGGCGGCCGCTGGGTTGCCAGAAGGTGCTGCCCGCCAGGGCAGCACTTTGCCACGCTTGGTCAGGCGGCGGGCGCCGCGACCGGCGCGCTGCTGTCGGGCACGCCGATGGCGGCCCGGATGCGGCTTTCGATTTCCTGGGCCAGCGCAGGATGTTCCTTCAGGTACTCGCGCGTGTTGTCCTTGCCCTGCCCGATCTTCTCGCCGTTATAGGCGTACCAGGCACCCGACTTGTCGATCATCTTGTGAATCACGCCCAATTCGATGATCTCGCCCTCGCGCGAGATGCCCTCGCCGTACAGGATGTCGAAATCAGCCACCCGGAACGGCGGTGCCACCTTGTTCTTCACCACCTTGACGCGGGTTTCGTTGCCGACCACTTCCTCGCCACGCTTGATTGCGCCAATACGACGGATGTCCAGACGCACCGATGCGTAGAACTTGAGCGCGTTGCCACCGGTGGTGGTTTCGGGGCTGCCGAACATCACGCCGATTTTCATGCGGATCTGGTTGATGAAGATCACCAGGGTGTTGGAGCGTTTGATGTTGCCGGTCAGCTTGCGCAGCGCCTGCGACATCAGGCGGGCATGCAGACCGACATGCGAGTCCCCCATTTCGCCTTCGATTTCGGCCTTGGGCGTGAGCGCGGCCACCGAGTCGACCACCACGATGTCGACCGAGCCGGAACGCACCAGCATGTCGGCGATTTCCAGCGCCTGTTCGCCCGTGTCCGGTTGCGATACCAGCAGGTCGGAAATGTTGACGCCAAGCTTGGCGGCATACTGTGGGTCGAGCGCGTGTTCAGCGTCGATGAAAGCCGCCACCCCCCCCTTGCGCTGCATTTGCGCGATCACCTGCAGGGTCAGCGTGGTCTTGCCGGACGATTCCGGCCCAAAAATTTCGACCACCCGCCCGCGCGGCAGACCACCGACGCCCAGCGCCACGTCAAGCCCCAGCGAACCGGTGGACACCACTTCGATGTCCTTCTCGGCACCACTGTCACCCAGACGCATGACCGAGCCCTTGCCGAACTGCTTTTCAATCTGTGCCAACGCTGCGGCCAGCGCTTTGCTCTTGTTGTCGTCCATGAAGTGTCCTGTCTTTCGTTAGCTGTCGATTATGCCATGCCGCCCCGGTCAGTCCGGACCGGAAAACGCATGTGAATTGGTTTCGGTGAGCGCCAGCAGACCGAGCAGGCCGCACCAGATCGTGCCCAGGCGCACGGCGTCCCGGTCGCCGGGAAATTGCAGGCGCAGGGCCTGCGCACGGCCGGCGAGCGGCAGCGCGCTCCAGGCCAGACACACCGTGCCCACCGGCTTCTCAGCGCTGCCACCGCCAGGCCCCGCCACCCCGCTGACTGCCACCGAACACTCGGTCTGCAGACCGCGGCAGGCCCCGAGCGCCATTGCCTGCACCACTGGCAGGCTGACTGCACCGCGCGCCTGCAGCAGGGCGTCTGGCACACCAAGCAAGGTGGTCTTGGCTGCGTTGCTGTAGGTCACGTAACCGCCCTCGACCCAGGCCGAGCTGCCAGCAACTGCGGTCAAGGCGGCGGCAATGCCACCGCCCGTGCAGGATTCGGCGGTAGCCACGCGCCATCCGCGCGCCTGCAGCGCCTGACCCAACAGGGTCACCAGCGCGGGCAAAGCCTGCGGTACCGCCCCCAGATCGGCCACCACCCTGTCGGCCACCTGCTGCGGCGACTGCCACCAGACGTCGCGCCAGCCTTGCATGTCGACTGAAGTTGGACCCATCCCCATCACATCGGCCCTCCTGGCAGGTGCAGCCACCGCAGTCCCAGATAGACCAGCCCGGCCAGGATGGCGGCCAGCACGTCGTCCAGCATGATGCCGAGACCGCCATGCACGTGACGGTCGGCCCAGCTGACCGGAAACGGTTTCACTGCGTCAAACAGGCGAAACAGCAGGAACGCCCAGACCTGGGCGCTGAGTGCCACGGGCAGGCAAAGCAGCAATCCGGCAAAGGCCACAAATTCGTCACAGACCACTGCACCAGGGTCGGCCACCTGCAGGGCACGCGCCGACAGCGTCGCGGTCCGGATGCCAAGCATGACCAGCAAGGCAATGAGGAGGGCCTGCAGCGGCACGGCAAGCCCGCGCGCCAACCCTGCCAGGGCGAAACCCGGCAAGGTCCCGAACGTACCTGGCGCAAAGGGCATCAGGCCAAGCCCGCCGCCGAGCGAAAAAAAATGCACAGGCGAACGCAACAGGCGCCACCGGTTCATGGCAACGCATCCCTGCCGGCAGCGCCGTCTGCGGTCATGGCCCCTCGCACCAGCGCGGGCGCACGCACGGCGGCAGGGTCGACTGCCGGTGCCGCAACATCTGCGAAGTGATCAAAGCCGGCGCGCGCAAATGCCATGGGCCGACCGGCCCGATCAAACACACGGGTGCCGTCCTGTGACTCGACCACCCCAATGGCAGTCACCCTCACTCCGACGGCGGCAGCGGCGGCCTGCACTGCAAGACTTGCACTGGCTGGCGCCGTGAAGCAGAGCTCATAGTCATCGCCACCGGTGAGCGCAGCTGCCCGTACGAAGTTGTCATCCCGCAGCCCGGCCAATGCCGCCGACAAGGGTACGGCGGGCCAGTCGACACGCGCGCCAAGCCCGCTGGCAGTGAGCAGATGCCCCAGATCGGCCAGCAGGCCATCCGACACATCGATTGCTGCGCTTGCCACGCCGCGCAGGGCCAGGCCAAGACCAACCCGGGCGGTGGGTCGCTCGAGCCGCGCCACGCAGTGCGCCCGTGCCTGGTCGTCCAGCCCGAGACGCTGCTGCAGGCAAGCCAGCCCGCAGGCAGCATCCCCCAGCGTGCCGGACACCCAGAGCTGGTCGCCGGGCAGGGCCCCGCTGCGCCGCAATGCGTGCCCGACCGGGACCTCGCCCAGTATGGTGACCGAAATATTCAGTGGTCCTGCCGTGGTGTCACCACCTACCCAATCCACCTGATGGGCGCACGCCTCGGCATGAAAGCCCCGGGCAAAGGCCGCCACCCAGTCCTCGTCGGGATGGGGCAATGCCAGCGCCAGCAACACCCAGCGCGGGGTGGCCCCCATGGCGGCCAGATCGGACAGGTTGACCGCCAAGGCCTTGTGGCCAAGCCGCTCCGGATCGGTGTCGGCAAGAAAATGGCAGCCTGCCACCAACATGTCGCTGGAGACCGCCAAGTGCTGGCCGGGCGCCGGCTGCATCAACGCTGCGTCATCGCCCACACCGAGCACGGTATGGGTTGTCGCACGCCGGAAGTGGCGCGCGATCAGGTCAAATTCACCCGCCACCGCCGGGGGGCTCAGGCTGGCCGGGCACCGCGCACATTTTGCGCAGCTTCGTCGGCACGCAGTTGCTGGGCCAGCTTGTCCAGCACGCCATTGACGAATTTGTGGCCGTCCGTGCCACCGAAGGTCTTGGCCAACTCGATCGCCTCGTTCAGGATCACCCGCAGCGGGGTGTCCGGACGATGGATCAGCTCGAACAGCCCGATCTGCAGGATACCGCGCTCCACCGGACTGACTTCGGGTAGCGGCCGATCAATGGCACCTGCCATGGCCAGTTCGATGCCATCAATGTCGGCCACGATGCCGGCCAGCGTGGTGCGGTAAAATTCGTGATCGAGCTGGACCCAATGTTCCGACAATTCGATGTCGCGCTGGATGTCGCGTACCTCGGCGCCGGACAGTAGCCGACGGTACAAGGCCTGCAGCAGGAAATCACGGGTCTTGCGGCGCTTGGACTTGTGGCGCACCGGTGGATGGGCAGCCGGCAGGCCGGGCAGTTCGGCGGTCATTCGGTGTCCCGCAACGCAGCCACCAGCCGCGCCATTTCTACCGCAGCCTGGGCGCAATCGCGCCCCTTGTCGAAAGTACGCGCAAAGGTCTGCTCGTCGTCTTCGGTGGTCAGCACGCCGTTGGCCACCGGAATTTCCAGGTCGAGCTGCACCTGGGTGATGCCGGAGCCCGTCTCGTTGGACACCAGCTCGAAGTGATAGGTCTCGCCGCGGATCACTGCACCCAGCGCGATCATGGCGTCCGGCTCATGCGCCGTGCCGAGCACTTGCAGGGCCAGCGCAATCTCCAGTGCCCCGGGCACCCGGACCACGGTGATGTCGTCATCGGCCACACCAAGCCGCAGCAGCTCGTCGGTGCAGGCCTCAAGCAGTTCATCACAAGCCTGCGCATTGAAACGGGCACACACGATGCCAATCTGCAGGCCTTCGCCGGCTGGAACACCGGCCGTGTTGTCGGCAGCTTCGAGACCGATTTCCAGTATGTTCATGTCGGGTTTCCTCTGACTTCTTCGGGACTTAAAAATCCTGTGACTTCCAGGCCAAAACCCATGAAACGCGTCAGGCGCGCCGGCTTGGCCAGGATGCGCATGCGGCCCACGCCAAGATCGCGCAGGATCTGCGCGCCAACGCCGTGGGCACGCGGGTCCCATTTACGACGCGCAAGCGCCACCAACTGACGTTCACGGGTCAGATCAGTAAAGTCGCCATCGGCGGCTTCACCCTGCAGCAGGACCAGCACACCCGCGCCCCGCCCGGCGATCACGCGCAGGGCCTCGTGGACACCGAAGGCATGACGCCCGACACCGTCGTCGATCAGGTCGGCGAGCGAGGCCGGTTCGTGCACCCGCACCAGGGTTTCCTGATCCGCTTGCGGAACACCCAGCACCAGCGCCACATGGGTGCGCTCGGCCACGGCATCAAAGTACTCGACCACCCGAAAACGCCCTTCGGCCAGCGCGATTTCGCGCTCGGCACAACGCCGCACCAGACTCTCGGTTTCGCTGCGGTAGCGGATCAGATCGGCGATGGTACCCACTTTCAGGTGATGGATCTGCGCGTATTCGAGCAGGTCGGGCAGACGGGCCATTTCGCCGTCTTCCTTGAGGATTTCGCAAATCACGGCGGCCGGTTCGCAGCCCGCCAGCTGGGCCAGGTCGCACCCGGCTTCGGTGTGACCAGCCCGCATCAGCACGCCACCTGGGCGCGCCATCAGCGGAAAGATGTGCCCGGGCTGCACGATGTCTTCGGGCGTGGCGTGCGCCGCAACGGCCGCCTGCACCGTGCGTGCGCGATCAGCGGCCGAAATGCCGGTGGTGACCCCGGTGGCGGCTTCAATCGACACGGTGAAATTGGTGGCATACGGCGAACGGTTGTCGCTGACCATCAAGGGCAGGCGCAACTGCGCGCAACGCTGCTCGGTCAGGGTCAGGCAAATCAGGCCGCGCCCGTGGCGCGCCATGAAATTGATGGCTTCCGGGGTGACATGCTGGGCAGCCAACACCAGATCGCCTTCGTTTTCGCGATCTTCGTCATCCACCAGCACCACCATGCGACCGGCGCGGATTTCTTCAATGATGCCGGCAGCAGGCGTGATGCCCGGCAGGCTGGAAGGGAATGAGGGGGTGGTCATCAGGGGGAACACGGTAGCGCCTGGAGTCAGGCCACCCTCCATTATCGCGCAAAAGGGCCGGGCCGTCCAAACCCGGACCAGGCATCGCCGCGAGGATGGCGGAATTCATCTGGATGCGTCGAAAACGCACATGAGAAATTTAAAAACATTAAATAATTAATAACTAAAGATTCCTCGCAGGCATCCGTTAATCAGGCATCACCCGAGGTCCACATATGAATTCCCTCTTCGCTCCTGCTGTGGATCTGACGTTGCATTTGCGCTTCCCGGCCAATTTCGCGACGAATGACAAGCTTTTTACCGGTGTGCTCGGTTTTCTGGCCGGGCATGCCGTGCCTGCACTTGCCCGTGTGCATTTCGTAAAACCCGAAAAGTCTGATGCCAGCCAGGCACAGATCAATACGGTGATCCATGCACGCAATCTGGGTCCTGCAGGAATATGTCTGAACCAAGCGGGGACCTCCAAATGACGATCTTGTTTTTGCCCGCATTGCGCCTGATGGAGCGCTTGCGCTTCTCTGCCAAGTTTGCGCTGACCGGCGCATTTTTTCTGGTGGTACTGGGCTATCTGGGTTGGTACTCGGTCAACACACTCAACCAGCGGCTGGAAAAAATTGCTGCCGAGCAGTCCGGCGCCACCCTGGTGGCGGATCTGGTCAGCCTGAATCAGGCCCTGATCGAGTACCGCCGCACGGCCGTCAATGCGCCCACCGGCGATGATACGGTCAAGACCCGTCTGCAGGCCCTCTCCAGCGCCAACACCGTGGCACTCGACAAGTTCGAAGAAGACGTGCGCAAGGCGCAAGCCGCCTTCGACATGAGCGGACGGGCCAGGGAATTGCGCGCCAGCTGGTCGGGCATCGCGGGCACGGTAGACGCGCTGCCGCTGGATACAGCCTTCGGCACCAAGGCGTTCGCCGCACATGCCACGATCTTCGACCTGATCTATGTGACCATGCGCGAAATCGGTGACCGCTCCGGCATGGCGTTGGAACCCGACATGGACCTGTTCTACCTGGGCTTTCCGATTGCCAACAATGTGCCGCGGATCGCCGGCATGACTGTGCGGGTCTATGCGTACGAGTCCATGAACCTGATGCGCGGCACGCTCACGGCGACCGACAGGATTTTTTACGAAGTGACCGAATCGCGCCTGAGAGATGCGATTGGTGCCAGCACCGTCATGCTGGAACAGTCCATGCAGGCCAACCCGGCGGTCAAGGCCAGGCTGGCGCCGCTACTGGCTGCCCTGCAAACCACCAGCGCCGACCAACTCTCCTTCGCCCGTGAACAGTTCATCAAGTCAGACCAACTGGCCGTCACCATGGCGCAGGCGGGCGACCACTCCCGTCAGGCGGTCGAAGCCGCATGGGCGCTGGTGAACGGCACACTGGACGTGTTCCAGGAGCAGCTGACCGCCCGGGCCGCCGCCGTCACCGCCCAGCGCTGGCTGCTGTTGATCAGCATGCTGGGTTGCTCGTTGGGCAGCATCTATCTGTTCATCGGCATGTACCTGTCGGTGGCAGCATCGGTAACCAGCCTGAAGGAGGGCAGCGCCCGCCTGGCCAAAGGCGATTTCCGCACGCCCGTGCGCGTCGGTGCACAGGATGAACTGGGCGAGGTTGCCACCCATTTCAACACCATGATGCGCGCGCTTGGCAACCTGATGATGGGCCTGAAAACCTCGGCAAGCGGTGTGCTGGATGCTGCCAACGGCCTTGCCAACAGCGCCAGCCAGATCTCGCAAGGCTCGCGCGTGCAGTCCGCCGCGGCACAATCCACGGCCTCTGCCGTGGATGAAGTGTCCGCCAGCGTGCGTGGCGTGTCCGACAGCGTGGCCGAGACAGTACTGGTGTCGGAGGCCGCTGCGCAGTCCACTTTGCACGGCCGCGAAGTGATCCTTGCCGCCGCCGCCGAAACCCGCTCGGTGGCCGATCTGGTGGGTAAACTGACCGCCGATGTCACCCGACTGGGCGGCCGCGCCGACGAGATCGGCCTGATCGTCAACACCATCCAGGGGATTGCAGACCAGACCAATCTGCTGGCCCTCAACGCCGCCATCGAGGCAGCCCGTGCCGGCGAGGCTGGCCGCGGCTTCGCGGTAGTGGCAGACGAAGTACGCAAGCTGGCAGACAACACACGCCGCGCCACCGAAGCGATTGCCGGCATGATCGGCAAAGTCCAGGGCGATGTGAAGTTGTCAATCGCGCAGGCGGAATCCAGTCGTATCCGCGTCCTGAAGGGCGTGGAGATGACCGAGTCTGCCGTGCTCAGCCTGGATCACATTCGTGCCGGTTCGGACACCACCATGCAAAGGATTCGCGAGATCGCCGCAGCATCCCGCGAACAGGCGCAAGCTACCGAGGACATCGCGCGGAACGTGGAACGGATCAGCCAGATGTCCGAAGACAACGATCACGCCATCGACGGCGTCAGCGCCGCTGCGCTGCGCCTGAAAGCCCTGGCGGACAGCGTCCAGCAGGGCGTGGCACGGTTCCAGGTGGGCTGATCCGGCTGACCGCTGCTTCGGACGGACGCGCCGGTTGACCCGAGGCCCGCGGGCAACGAAGACTGGCCTTCGGGTACGGCGGATCAATCCTGCGAAATCTGGCTGTAACTGAGGATGCGCTCGCAATACCGGGCGATCAGGTCGACTTCCAGGTTGACCGGATCGCCCGCCTGGAGATTGCGAAAAGTGGTGACCGAGCGGGTGTGCGGGATGATGTTGATGTCGAATACCCGCCCTGCCACATGATTGACGGTCAGGCTGGTGCCGTTCACGGTCACCGAGCCCTTCCGCGCGATATAGCGGGCAATCAGGTCAGGCGCCTCGATCTCGAGAAACCAGCTCTCGCCGACCGCCTCGAATCGCGTTACCCGACCGACCCCGTCGACGTGGCCGGAAACCAGATGCCCCCCCAGGCGATCGGCCAGGGTGAGTGATTTTTCCAGATTCACCTCAGCCAGCTGATCCAGACCGACCGTACAGTCGAGCGTCTCGCGCGACACGTCGGCCTCGAACGCATGCTCGGTCAGGGCCACCGCCGTCAGGCACACCCCGTTGACACAGATGCTGTCGCCAAGCTGGGCGTCAGCCAGCGGCAGACCGGCGGTGTCGATGGTCAGGCGGACGCCCTGCGGCAGCGGAGCAATCTGGGTAATGCGGCCAACAGCAGCCACGATTCCGGTAAACATGGGCAGAGGTTCTCTCAGAAAGGAAGATGGGAAGGAAAGGCCTGAATGCGCAGATCGGCACCGATCGGACAGCACTCGCCAAAACGCAGGGCAAAGGCCTGCTGCAACTCGATGAACGGCCCCAGCGCCGCGGGACCGCGGGCCTGCTCACCCAGCAAACGGGGGGCCAGATAAAAAATGCACTCATCGACCAGACCGGCAGCCAGCAGGGCGGCGTTCAGGCGCGAACCGGCTTCCACCAGCAGATCATTGATCGCCAGGCCGCCCAAGGCCTGCAGGGCCGCAGCAAGGTCGAGGTACCGGCCTGAAGCGGGCACGCCAATCACCTGCACGCCCTGCCCTTCCAGCACGTCGGCGCGCCTGCGCACTGCGGTCTGCGCCAGCAGCGGGGCAGCAGCGAGCACCACGGCACCGCCCTGCAGCATGCGCGCGGCCGGCGGAGCCGACAGCGTGGCGTCGATCAGCACCCGCAAGGGCTGCCGTTCAACCGGCAGACCACGCACATCCAGCTGCGGATCATCCGCGCGCAAGGTACCCGTGCCGGTCAGCACGGCACAGGCCTCGGCGCGCAGGCGGTGCACATCGAGACGGGCGGCGGCACCGGTAATCCACTGGCTGATGCCGTTGCCAAGCGCAGTACGCCCGTCCAGCGACATGCCCACCTTCAGGCGCACCCATGGCTGGCCGCGCTCCATGCGTGAAATAAAACCGGCATTGAGCCTTGCCGCTGCTGCGCTGCCTACCCCGGTCGTCACCGCAATGCCGGCGGCCTGCAGCGCCAGCAGGCCACGCCCGGCCACCTGCGGATTCGGGTCCGTCATGGCCACCACCACCCGGTGCACCCCCGCCACCGCCAGCGCCTGGCAACAGGGCCCGGTTCGGCCGGTGTGACTGCAGGGCTCGAGAGTCACATACGCGGTGGCCCCTCGCGGGTCGCCGCCAGCGGCCTGCAGGGCACGCAAGGCCTGCACTTCGGCATGCCCTTCGCCGGCGCGCTGGTGCCAGCCGTCTGCCAACCACTGCCCGTCGCGCACCAGCACGCAGCCCACCCGCGGATTGGGCGTGGTGGTGGTCAAACCGAGGGCGGCCAACTGAAGGGCGCGCGCCATCCAGTCAGCGTCCTGCCAGTCCGGCCGGAAGGCCGGCTGCAGCGGTGGCGGCGGCATCAGCGCCGCTGCCCGCACCACCATCCCGCTGGCGGTCTGCCGCTCAAAGATCTCGAATGACATCGCGGAAGTCATCGATATCCTGAAAGCTGCGATAGACCGAGGCAAAGCGCACGTAGGCCACCTTGTCGAGCTTGCGCAATTCGTCCATCACCATCTCGCCAATGCGCAGCGATTCGATTTCGCGTTCGCCACGGGCCAACACCTTCTGGTTGATGCGCGTCAGCGCCGCTTCCACCAACTCGGTGGCCACCGGCCGTTTGTGCAGCGCCCGTGCAAAGCCCTTGCGCAACTTGTCGAGCACGAACTCCTCGCGGCGACCGTTCTGCTTGACCACCTGAGGCATGCGCAGGTCGGCAGTTTCATACGTGGTGAAGCGTTTGTCGCAGGCCACGCAACGGCGCCGGCGGCGAATGGCGAGGCCATCCTCGTTGACCCGCGAGTCGATCACGGTGGTGTCGTCATGGCTGCAGAATGGGCACTTCACGTCGATCTTACTCGCCGGCGATGGTCATGCCATCGACCAGGATCGACCCGCATACCCGCGCGCCGCGCACGAGGCGGTCCGTGCCGATCGCCCGGATGTCGCGGAACATCTGCTTGAGGTTGCCGGCGATCGTGATCTCTTCCACCGGGTAGGCGATCTCGCCGTTCTCCACCCAGAAACCGGCGGCACCGCGCGAGTAGTCGCCGGTGACCGGGTTGATGCCATGCCCCAGCATGTCGGTGACCAGCAGACCGCGCCCCATCTCGCGCAGCAGCCCCGCAAAATCCTGACCGGTATCAGATACGCTCAGGTTGTGCGCGCCACCAGCATTGCCGGTGGACTGCAAGCCAAGCTTGCGCGCCGAGTAGCTGCCCAGAAAATAGCCCTGCACCACACCGTCACGCACCACATCGCGCGCCCGGGTGGCCACCCCTTCGTTGTCAAACGGTGATGAGCCAAAGCCCAGCGGCACCGCCGGATCCTCGTGCAGCGTCACATGTGGAGCAAATACCTGTTGCCCGACCGAGTCAGGCAAAAAACTGGATTTGCGATACAGGCTGCTGCCACTGACCGCGTTGATAAAGCTGCCGAACAGGCCTGAGGCAATCGGTGCTTCGTACAGCACGGGCACCTTGCAGGTGGCAATCCTTCGGGCACCCACCCGGCGCACAGTGCGCAACCCCGCAGTACGCCCCACCGCTTCGGCCGCTTCGAGCCCGTTCTCACCGCGTGCGCTGGTGTACCAGTAATCGCGCTGCATCTGGTCGCCTTCACCCACGATCACCGTGCAGCCCAGGCTGTGATGGGTACTGGCGTAGCCCCCCATGAATCCATTGGAATTAGCATAGGCAAATTGCGAAGCGTGATTGGACAACGACGCACCTTCGGAATTGCGGATGCGCTGATCCACCGCCAGTGCCGCCGCCTCGCAGGTGCGGGCGAGGGCCACCGCATCCTCCACGCTGATGTCCCATGGCAGGAACAGGCCCGGATCGGCAATGTCGGGGCCGGCAAGCAGCAGCGGATCGGCGAGGCCGGCGAAAGGGTCCTCGGCAGTCTGCCGCGCAATGGTGCACGCCGCCTGCACCGTATCACGCAGCGCCTGCGCCGAAAAATCCGACGTGCTGGCATTGCCGCGGCGGGCGCCAAAATACACGGTGACGCCAATATCCTTGTCACGGTTGTGCTCGATCGTTTCGATCTCACCCAGGCGCACGGTCACGTTCTGGCCATATCCTTCGCTGACATCCACCTCGGCCGCCGTCGCGCCGGCGGCGCGCGCCAGTTCCAGCACCTGGGTGGCCAGGGCGCGCAGGGCAGCCTGGGATTGGGAAAAGCGCACGGGCTCGGACACAGGGAACTCCACAGATAAGCATCGGGTATCATAGCAAACCGGCTTCAGACAGATCAGGCATGAACCCCAACGCAGACCTCCCGCACGATGCAGACCCCGAGGGCGACCTGTACGACGGCCCCAGCAAATCCCAGCGCAAACGCGACATGCAGGCATTGCAGGACCTCGGTCAGGAGCTTGCCGACCTGAGTGTGGAGCGGCTGCGCACCCTTGAACTGCCCGAGCGCCTGCTGGAAGCGCTGCTGGCGATCAAGACGATCAAGGCACATGGGGCAGTTCGCCGACAGCTGCAGTTCATCGGCAAGCTGATGCGCGATGTCGACCCGGCACCGCTGCGCACACAACTCGACGTCTGGGCTGGCAATTCAAAGCAGGCCGTCAAGCGCAGCCATCTTGCCGAACACTGGCGGGAGCGTCTGCTGGCCAGTGACGATGCCTTCACCGACCTGCTGGCCGATTTTCCGCACACCGACATTCCCACCATGCGCACACTGATCCGCAACGCGCGCAAGGAACGCGGCGATCAACGCCCGCCGCGCAATTTCCGTGAACTCTACCGGTTGCTGCTGGCGCAGATCGAAGGCCGGTCGCTGCCGGACGGCAGCGCTGGGGAAGGCGACGATGGCGACCCCCTTGACGATGATGGTGAGGAAGCCCATGACGACTGAGCCCACCCGGTCCGGAGAACAGGGCGCACTGGCTGACAGCGCCGATCAGGTCTGGCTGCCGCCCGAAGCCACGCGCATCGGTCTGGTCAGCGTCAGCGACCGTGCCTCGCGCGGCATCTATGCCGACGAGGGACTGCCAGCCCTCGAGCACTGGCTGCGCGAGGTGTTGTGGAATCCACTGCACATCGAGACCCGACTGATTCCGGATGAGCAGGCACTGATCGAAGCCACCCTGATCGAACTGACCGATACCGTTCGCTGCGACCTGGTGCTGACCACCGGCGGCACCGGACCGGCACCGCGCGACGTCACCCCGGAAGCCACGCTGGCGGTGGCACACAAGGTGCTGCCCGGTTTTGGCGAGCAGATGCGGGCGGTCAGTCTGCAGTACGTGCCCACAGCCATCCTGTCGCGTCAGGTCGGCGTGATCCGCGGGCAGGCATTGATCCTCAACCTGCCGGGCCAGCCGAAAGCCATCCGTGAAACGCTGGATGGCGTCTTCGCTGCGGTGCCCTACTGTATCGACCTGATCGGCGGCCCCTATCTGGAAACCCGCCTCGCCCGGATCGATGCATTCCGGCCGAAAACCGCACGCCGCCCGGCGCGCGAGAATGCCCCTGTGCCGGAGGAAGACGCATGAACCTGAAGACGATTGAGTTGACCACCGGCACCGAACCGGTTGCCAGCGTGATCTGGCTGCATGGCCTTGGCGCCGATGGCTGGGACTTCGTTCCGGTGGTGCATGAACTGGGCTTGCCCGAAGACCTCGCGCTGCGTTTTGTGTTTCCGCATGCGCCGCGTCAACCCGTCACGATCAATGGTGGTGCCGTGATGCGCGCCTGGTATGACGTGGCGCTGGAAGGACTGGACCGCAAACCGGATGCCAGCGGTATTCGCGCGTCGGCCGCGCAACTGGACCAATTGATCGCGCACGAAGTGGGGCGTGGCATGCCCTCCGGACGCATCCTGCTGGCCGGTTTTTCACAGGGCGGCGTGATTGCCTTGCAGGCGGGCCTGCGGCATCCCGAACGGCTGGGCGGCATCCTGGCCTTGTCCACCTATCTGGGCCTGCCTGATACGCTCGCTGTCGAGGCCAGCGCCGCCAATGCGCTCACCCCCATCTTCATGGCGCACGGCACCCAGGACAATGTGATCAGCCTGGCCATGGCCGAGCGCTCGCACCAGCACCTGCTGGGACTGCACTACGACGTGGACTGGCATGCCTACCCAATGGCACATTCACTGGCACGCGAGGAGTTGGCGGATATCCGCAGGTTTGTGTTGCGCTGTCTGCACGACTGAACCATGTCGAACGGCTGCCGCCACCAGAGCACCGGCAGGTCTGCCCTGCTGCCCGCCAGCCTCCTGCTGGTCAGCCTGTTGATGACTGGGTGCCAGACCACGCCTCCGGCGCAACCCGCGCCGCCACAGCCCGTGGTGATCCCGGTTGTGGTCGAACCGGCGCCACCACCACCGCCGCCGCCACCGCCACCGCCACCGCCGGCCGAACCTGCCGCCCCCTCCGCGGCGGTGCCAGAGCCGTTACCCCCCGCAAAACCGCCGAAACCGAAAAAGGTGGTCAAGCCGGTGGCGCCACCGGTCACCCCCAGGACGGACGCCCTGACCGACAGCCAGCGTCAGGACGTCCGTGAGCAGTCCCGTCGTGCAGAAGCCTGCCGGCTCAAGCAGGACCTGCCCTGCGTGATCGATGCGTGGAGCAAGGTACTGGCTATCGATCCCTCCAGCACGCAGGCACGCACCCGCCGCGACAATGCACAGAAGTTGCTCGACCGCCTCAGGAGTCTTCCGAAGGGCGCGTAAGGCGCAGGCCGCGCTGCCCCAGCACAAAAGCTGGCACCGCCGCCAGCAGGCTGAGCAGCAGCAGCAGGCAAAGGCTGGACCAGACCCCGAAGGCGGATGACTGATTGCGCTCAAGCTGCGGCACGCCCAGCAGCAGACGCCCCACCGTACGGCCGCTGAACTGGATCGGGGTGTCGAATTCAAGCACGGGCGGTCCTTCCAGGGGCTGCTGACGCATCACACGCACGCCCGGCTCGCCCATCTTGAGGTCGTTTCCCTCCGGTGGGCGGTACAGCGTACCCACCTGCATCAGCACCGAACTGCCGCGCACGTGCCCGCCGGGATCGACAATCTGCAAATGATGAAATCCTTGCTGATGCATGGTGGTTTCCACCAGCACCTGGACGTCGTCCCAGTTGGCCCCCAACACATTTTCGGCAGCCTGATTGGCAAGCAGGCGGGCCACCGCCGCACCGCGGGCAGATGACTGCTGCAGCAGCGCGCGCTGCTGGACGGCCTGCATCAGCACGATGCCCCCGGCAAGACTCAACGCCCACAGCGCGAGCAGCGCGAACGGCCAACAGGCAAGCCAGCGCGCCCGGGCGCTGCGCTGGACGGGCACCACCACGGCGGCCACCGGTGCTTCGGTGACCAGCGTCACCTGCACGGCACGCAGCGCCTCGGCCAGCGCAAGGGCACTCGGATAGCGTTGCTCAGGCAGCATCTGCGAGCAGCGCGCCAACACCTCCAGCAAGGCGGAGGGAAGGCGCTTGCGCAGCGGAGCGGCGCCTTCGCTTGCCGACGGCAAAGACGCATCGGTCGTGAGCGCATCAAGACCGGGGCCGAGCGCAAGCAGGTGACGCAGCACGATGCCGCAGCAATAGAGATCGGCGCGGCCGTCCACGGCGGATCCCGTATGCCCCTCAGGTGCCCGGCAATCCGGTGTGTCGGGCACCGGCCCTGCGCCTTCCGGACGCAGGAACCCGGTGTCCACCAGCTTGAGCGCGCGGCCGCTCTTGACCAGATGCAGCTTGGCAGGCTTGATCGTGCCATGCACCAGACCCGCGGCATGGACTGCGGCAAGCGCTTGCGCCAGCTGGATGCCGTAATCCAGCACCGTGCGCAGCGGCACCAGGCGGCCACTGAGCAGCACTTCGGCGAGCGTGGATCCAGAAAGCAGTTCCATTGCCACATAGGCCTGGCCGTCCTGTTCACCCACGTCATAGACCTCGGCCAGACAGGGATGCGACAGCCGGCTGGCCGCCCGGGCTCTGGCCAGGAAGGCTGCCCGCAGGTCCGGCTGGCGCGACCATTCGGGACGCAGCACCTTCACGGCCAGCGCGCGCTGGAGCACCGGATCAAAGGCCCGATACACCACACAAACGCTGCCTGCGCCCAACTGCGCCAGGATTTCGTAGCGGCCCAGCGCCTCTGGCGCCGGCAGGATGGATTCAACGTCGGTAGGCAACGCGCACTCCCGGAACGGAGGCCAGGTGTTTGAGCGCCTGGGCCAATTGATCACTGTTACGAATATGGATGGTGAACTGCATGTGTGCGCTCTCGCCACGACTGAGGGTATTGACGGCAGTCACATTGATCTTCTCACGGGTCAGGGCTTCCGAAATGTCGCGCAACAATCCCTGTCGGTCGCGCGCCTCCACGGCGATGTCGACGGCAAACTGGTCCTTTTCCGTGTCGCCCCAGGCCGCCGGGATCAATCGTTCGCGCTGCTCGGTGCCGAGCACCTGCAGACTGCTGCAATCCTCGCGATGGATGGTCACCCCATGTGTGCGGGTGACAAACCCCACCACCGGCTCGGGGGGCACCGGCCGACAACATTTGGCAAGGGTACTGGCGATGTTGCTCACGCCGAGCACCTGGATCGCACTGCCGCCCCGGGTGGCCACCGCGGGCGTGCTGGTGCGGACCACATCCGGCGTGGCTGGTGTCACGGTCTCGCCCGGCGGTGTCATCGCCTGCTCGAGTTGCCGTTGGCTGACTTCGTTACGGGCCAGGGCCACCAGCAGGTCGTCGGCATGCGCAAAGCCAAGCGCATGCGCCACCCGCTCGATGTTCGGCTGGCCCCGACCGGCACGCTGGATCGCCTTGTCCAGAAGCTGGCGGCCATGACTCAGGTCCTCTTCCAGGTTCTGCTGCTTGAACCAGCTGCGTACCTTGGCCTGCGCACGCGGACTTTTCAGGAAGCCGAGCTCGGCATTCAGCCAGTCGCGCGAAGGCCCCCCCTGGCGGGCCACGGTCACTTCCACCCGCTGACCGCTTTCCAGGATGTGATTGAGCGGCACGATGGCGCCATCCACGCGCGCACCGCGGCAGCGATGCCCAAGGTCGGTATGCACATGATAGGCAAAGTCGACCGGGGTGGCCCCTTTCGGCAGGTCGATCACTCGTCCCTGCGGGGTGAACACGTAGATCAGGTCATCGACCGGAGCACCAGCCGTACCCGGTGCCACTTCACGCCCCCAGGCCAGCATCTGGCGCAACCACACCACGCGCTCGTCAAACCGCCGGTCAGCTGCCTTGCCGCCTTCCTTGTAGCGCCAGTGGGCCGCCACGCCGAGTTCAGAGTCCTGGTGCATTTGTGCAGTACGGATCTGCACCTCCAGTGGCCGCTGTTCGGGACCACGCACGGCGGTATGCAGGGAACGGTAAAAATTGCCCTTGGGATTGGCAATATAGTCATCAAACTCGCCGTCGATCGGCTGATAGCGGTCATGCACCATCCCGAGGACCGCGTAACAGTCATCGATTTCATCGACCACCACACGCACGGCACGGACGTCCATCAACTGGTCGAAGGACAGCCCCTTCTGCTGCATCTTTTTCCAGATGCTGTAAATGTGCTTGGGTCGGCCCTGGACCTCGCCGCGAATACCCAGCCCGGCCAGTTCACCGCGCAGGTCATCGATCACCCGACCGATCCAGCGCTCGCGGTCGGCACGGCGTTCGTCAAGCAGACCGGCAATCTGCTTGTAGGTATCCGGGTGCAGGAAGCGAAACGACAAGTCCTCCAGCTCCCACTTGAGCTGCCAGACACCGATGCGATTGGCCAGTGGGGCATGCAGCGCAAGCGTCTGCCGCGCCAGGGCCTCGCGCTGGGCCGGCAACTGCTGCACCGCCTCGCGTAGCAGGTCCAGCCGCTCGGCCAGCACCACCACGACCGTGCGCACATCCTGGGCCAGCGCCAGCATCAGCTTGCGGACAGCCTCGGCTTCGCTGGCCAGACCGAAGCCGCTAAGGCGCTCCAGGACCCGGTCGCCGCGGTCCAGATCTGCCAGCATGGCCGCCAGATCCTCCGGCAGGCCGCGCACCAGCGGCGTCAGCCGCAGCTTGTCCCAAGGCTGGGCACGCAGGAGTGCCGCGACCGTGCAGGCCGGGTGCGCCTGCAGGTCAACCAGCATCTGCCCCACCCGCCAAGCCTGCGCACTGCGCGGGGTGCCGGCTTCAGCAAAATTGGCCTGAAACCATTGCTGGGCCAGCGCCAGCAAGGCCGAATCCGGCTCGCTGAGCGCCACCTGGGCGAGATGGCCCAGACCCTGGGCCGGGGTTGTGCTATCACTGCCAAGACGGGAAACCATGCACTCTGTCCATATGCTGCAAGCCTGCAGGATACAACTCCCGCAAAGAAATCGTGCCAGCCTTGCCGTGCGGGCGGGATACTAGGGATTACCCAAATGGTGAATTTTGCGCACCAATCCAGTGCAGACCAGCACCCCAGCACCGGAACAAGTACGCAAGTACACATCAAATCATCCACTTGTCTTTGCGGCATATAGCTTGCTTGTAAAACATCGGACCCCTGTGTCCCAGACTCTGCTCGCGGAGATGACCAATGAATGCTGCCGTGGAGGGCCCGGTTTTGGCCTATGACGAACTCCATGGTGCCGACGGCACCGTGCACCCTGCGTATCGCCCCTATGTCGACTGGCTGGAAGATATTCCCCCGGAAGTCCTGAAGAACAAGCGGGTCGAGGCCGACCTGTTGTTTCGCCGCCTCGGCATCACCTTCGCCGTCTATGGCGATGAGAGTGGCGTCGAGCGCGCCATTCCCTTCGACATCATCCCGCGCATCATCTCGGCATCCGCCTGGAAAAAAGTGGCGGATGGCTGTGTCCAGCGCGTCAAGGCGCTCAACATGTTCCTGCACGATGTCTACCACGATCAGGAAATCATCAAGGCCGGCATCATCCCGGCCGAACAGATCCTGAACAATCCGGCATACCGCCCCGAAATGCAGGGCATCGATCTGCCCGGCAAGGTGTATGCCCATGTGGCGGGCGTCGACGTGGTGAAGGTCAGCGACGACGAGTTCTACGTGCTGGAAGACAACCTGCGGACCCCGTCGGGTGTGTCTTACATGCTGGAAAACCGGCGCATGATGATGCGACTGTTTCCGGACCTGTTTGCGCGCATCCAGGTGGCACCAGTCGAACATTATCCGGACATGCTGCTGGAGGGCCTGCGTGCCGTGGCGCCCACTCGCACTGATGCGCCGGTCACCGTGCTGCTCACGCCGGGCGCCTACAACAGCGCCTACTTCGAGCATGCCTTCCTTGCCCAGCAAATGGGCATCGAACTGGTCGAGGGGCAGGACCTGTTTGTGCGCGACGCCACCGTCTACATGCGTACCACGCAGGGCCCGCAGAAGGTGGACGTGATCTACCGCCGCCTCGATGACGACTTTCTGGATCCGCTGGCTTTCCGCAAGGATTCGATGCTGGGGGTACCAGGACTGCTCTCGGCCTACAAGGCCGGCAACGTGGTGCTTGCCAATGCCATCGGGACTGGCGTGGCCGACGACAAGTCCACGTACGTCTATGTACCGGACATGATCCGGTTTTATCTGGGCGAGGAGCCGATCCTGTCCAACGTGCCCACCTTCCGTCTTTCGCGGCCCGATGATCTTTGCTACGTGCTCGCACGCTTGCCCGAACTGGTGGTGAAGGAAGTCCACGGCTCGGGCGGCTACGGCATGCTGGTCGGCCCCAAATCCACCCAGCAGGAAATCGAGGACTTCCGCCTGCGCATCCTCGCCAACCCGGACAATTACATTGCCCAGCCCACGCTGGCACTTTCCACCTGCCCGACGCTGGTGGAAGAAGGCATTGCCCCCCGGCACGTGGACCTGCGGCCCTATGTGATCTCCGGTGCGGATACCCGCGTGGTGCCCGGCGGCCTCACCCGGGTGGCGTTGCGCGAGGGCTCGCTGGTGGTCAATTCGTCGCAGGGCGGCGGTACCAAGGACACCTGGATTCTGGAGGACGGCGCATGCTGAGCCGCACGGCAGAACATCTTTTCTGGATGGCACGCCACATGGAGCGCGCCGAAAATACCGCACGTCTGCTGGACGTCACCTACCGCATGCGCCTGCTGCCAGCCAGCATGAACCAGCCGGTCGAACCCTGGGCGCAGGCCTGGGCCGTGCCGCTGATCACCACGGGCATGGCGAGCGATTACTACGCCTCGTATGACGCGCTGACTGCCGAGAACGTGCTCGAATTCCTGGTGTGCCACCCCAACAATCCCTCGTCCATCGTCAACTGCCTGCGTGGTGCCCGCGAAAACGCGCGCACCGTGCGTGGCGCAATCACTTCGGAAATGTGGGAGAGCCTGAACAGCACCTGGATGGAATTTGGCCAGGTCGGCACCGAGGTGCTGGATGCCGAGCATCTTGGCGCCTTCTTCGAGACCATCAAGCAGCGCAGTCACATGTTCCGTGGCGTGACCGTGGGCACCGCGCTGCGCGATGAATCCTTCTTCTTCACACGGCTTGGCACCTTCTTTGAACGCGCCGACAACACCGCACGGATCCTGGACGTGAAATACCACATCCTGTTGCCATCACCGCAGGATATCGGAGGGGCGCAGGATTATTACCAGTGGGGTTCGCTGCTGCGTTCGGTGAGTGCCTTCGAGGCGTACCGCAAGATTTACCGCGACACCTTCTCGTCACGCCGGGTGGCCGAATTGCTGGTGCTGCGCCGGGACATGCCGCGCTCGCTGCGCGCGTGTGCCGCAGAGATTTACAACATGCTGCAGGTGCTGGCCGGTACCACCGGCAAGGAAGCCGAGCGGCAGGCAGGCGAACTCAACGCGCGGCTGCAATTTGCGCGGATTGACGACATCATCGAGGGTGGCCTGCACGAATATCTGCTTGATTTTCTGGAGCGGATCGGCGAACTGGGCACTGAAATCCACCGTAGTTTCTTCGCCAGCACCGACACCGTCGCGCGCCTTGCGTAGCCCCAAGGAGTCCATTACAGTGCGCAGTCCCCTTTCCCACTCTTCCGCAGCCCCTCCGCATGACCTATTGTGTCGCCATCAACCTGAACGAGGGATTGATCTTCGCCTCGGACTCCCGCACCAACGCTGGCGTGGACAACATCGCCAGCTTCTGCAAGATGCGGATGTTCGAGCGGGTGGGCGATCGTGCGCTGGTCACGCTCACCTCGGGCAACCTTGCGATCAGTCAGGGCACCATCAACCTGCTGATGCAGAACGGTCGGGACGACAGCAAGCTGAATATCTGGAACTGTCGGTCGGTCTACGACGCCGCCAACCTGGTGGGCGACTGCCTGCGCGAAGTGCAGCGACGCGACGGCCCCTACCTGATGCAGAAGAACATCGATGCGAGTTCCTGGTTCCTGATCGGCGGCCAGATCGCCGGCGAGGAGCCGCGTGTGTTCATGGTGTACGCCGAGGGCAACTACATCGAGGCCTCGCAGGAAACACCGTTTTTCCAGATTGGCGAGACCAAGTACGGCAAACCGATCCTGGATCGTGTGATCTCGCCGAACACACCGCTGGTGGATGCCGCCAAATGCGTGATGGTGTCTTTCGACTCCACCATGCGCAGCAATATTTCGGTGGGACCGCCAATCGACCTGTGCATCATTCCCCGCGATCAGCTTCGGGTGAGCCTGCACCGGCGTTTTGTGGAGGGCGACCCCTACATGGCAATGGTGCATCGCGAATGGGGCGAAGGGCTGAAACGAGCCTTCACCGAATTGCCCTCACCAGAATGGATCGATGATGGCTATCCGCGCAGCACTGCACCATAAAACCGCTTACCGCTTCGACAAGACTGTCCAGGTATTCCCTCACGAGATCCGGCTGCGGCCAGCGGCGCACACGCGTACGCCGGTCAGCAGCTACTCGCTCAAAGTCGAACCGGCATCGCATTTCCTGAACTGGCAGCAGGATGGTTACGGCAACTGGATTGCCCGACTGGTGTTCCCCGAAAAGACCGACTATGTGTCGGTGGAAGTGGACCTGCACGCCGACCTGACGGTGATCAATCCGTTCGACTTTTTTGTCGAGGACTACGCCGAAAAATTTCCCTTTGCCTACCCCGAAGCCCTGTCCGGCGAACTGGCGCCGTTTCTGGTGCAGGATGAAAGCGGGCCGCTGCTCGACGCCCTGGCGCTGGCCACGAAAACCGACCTGCCCGAAGATGGCCTGCGTACCGTCGACTTTCTGGTGGGGGTAAACACCCGCCTGCAGTCGCTGGTCAACTACACCATCCGCATGGAGCCCGGCGTGCAGACGCCGGAAGACACCCTCACCAAAAAACTGGGGTCCTGTCGCGACAGCGCCTGGCTGCTGGTGCAGCTGATGCGCAAGATTGGTCTGGCTGCGCGCTTCGTGTCCGGTTACCTGATCCAGTTGACGGCTGACCAGAAGGCGCTGGATGGTCCGTCCGGCCCCACCAGCGACTTCACCGACCTGCATGCCTGGGCAGAAGTGTATGTGCCCGGCGCTGGCTGGATCGGCCTGGACGCCACTTCTGGCCTGATGACCGCCGAAGGTCATATTCCGCTGGCCGCCACCGCCCACTACAGCTCTGCAGCACCGGTGATCGGCGCGACAGCCAAGTGCGAGGTGGAATTCGAGTTCGCGATGGACGTGACGCGCGTGGTGGAAGACCCGCGCGTCACCAAACCCTACACCGAGGAACAGTGGGAGCGCATCGACGACCTGGGTCGGCAGGTGGAGGCCGATCTCGCCGCCATGGACGTGCGTCTCACCCAGGGTGGCGAACCCACCTTTGTGTCGGTCGACGACATGGAAGGTGCCGAGTGGAATATCGCGGCGCTCGGACCACACAAGCGCAGACTGGCGGGCGAGCTGCTGCATCGCCTGCGCGCCCGCTTCGGGCCGGGCGGCGTGCTGCACTACGGCATCGGCAAATGGTACCCGGGCGAGCCGCTGCCGCGCTGGGCGCTGGACTGCTATTGGCGGCGCGACTGCGAGCCGCTGTGGCTGGATGACCGCCTGATTGCCGAAGATCACCCGCGTGCACCGGTCGCACCCGATGCGGCACAGCGCTTCCTCAACGGCCTGCTCGAGGAGCTGCAACTGCCCCCCGGACACGGCGTCGAAGCCTGGGAAGACCCCTTGGTGGCCCTCAAGGAAGAGGCGCAGCTGCCCTTCGACATGGACCTCACCAAAGAAAAACTGGAAGACGGCGACGAGCGCAAGCGTCTGATCCGTCTACTGGAACAAGGGGGCATCACGCGCGTCGCGGGCTATGTGCTGCCCCTGCGTGCGGCACCGCGCCTGTATGCCGGCGAACCTACCCTGTGGGAAACCGGGCCGTGGACCACCCGTCGTCCGCGCCTGTACCTGCTGCCGGGCGACTCACCAATCGGCCTGCGCCTGCCGCTCAAGTCACTGCCGATGCAGCGCGGTCCCGCAGGAGAGACTGGCTTTTTCACCGCCGACCCTTTCGCCTCGACGGGCCCCCTGCCACCCTCGCTGCAGTCAGGCAGTCAGGCGCTGTCACGTAGCGCCGATCCGGCGCGCGAGTCCTGGTTGACCGCGCGTGATGCACAGACGCCGGGCAACGGCTTGGGCGGCCTCGCCGGCACCACCAGCGAGGGAGGCACCAGCGGTGCTGGTCTGGCACCGGCCAGCACGAGCATTCCTGCCACGTGGCCAACGGATCGTGCCGGCGGCTTCGGCACCAGCAGCGGCCCGGCCCAGCCGCGTGAACTGCCACCCCTGGCGCGCCGCACCATCAAGCCGGACCTGCTGCCGGGACGTGCCCTGATGCAGGACTTCGTGGTCGCCACCGCACTGTGTGTCGAAGTGCGCGAGGGCACCTTGCATGTCTTCCTGCCGCCGCTCACCTGTCTGGAGGACTGGATCCGCCTGATCCAGTGCATTGAACTGACGGCTCGCAAGCTTGGGCTGCCGGTGCGCCTGGAAGGCTACACGCCACCGTCCGACGCCCGTCTGCGCAAACTGTCGGTCACGCCCGATCCGGGGGTGATCGAGGTCAATGTGCAACCGGCCGCCGACTGGAATGAACTGTCCACCATCGTGACCAGCCTGCATCACGAGGCGCGCCTGACCCGCCTGTCCACCGAAAAATTCATGCTCGACGGCCGCCATACCGGCACCGGTGGGGGTAATCACGTCACGCTGGGTGGGCGCAGTCCTGCCGACAGCCCGCTGCTGCGCCGTCCTGACCTGCTGCGCAGCCTGCTCACCTACTGGCAGAACCATCCGGGACTGTCCTACCTGTTCAGCGGCCAGTTCGTGGGACCGACCAGCCAGTCACCCCGGGTGGATGAGGCGCGCGACGACCAGTTGCATGAACTCGAAATTGCCTTTGCCGAAATGGAACGCATGGCGCCGACGGGACTGGGCTGTCCGCCCTGGATCACCGACCGTCTGCTGCGTCACCTGCTCACCGACCTGACCGGCAATACGCATCGCGCTGAATTCTCGATCGACAAGCTCTACTCGCCGGACGGCCCCACCGGCCGTCTGGGCCTGCTGGAGTTCCGTTCCTTCGAGATGCCGCCACACGAACGCATGAGCCTGGCCCAGTTGCTGCTGCTGCGTGCCCTGGTGGCCAGATTCTGGAAGACGCCATACCGGGCGCCACTGGTGCGCTGGAACACCGAGCTGCACGACAAGTTCATGCTGCCGCATTTTGTCCAGCAGGACCTGAAGGACGTGCTGCGCGACCTGCGTGAGGATGGCTACGACTTTGATGCCAGCTGGTTCGACCCGTTCATCGAGTTCCGCTTTCCGCGCTACGGCACCGCCACCTACGAAAATGTCACCATCGAACTGCGCCAGGCGATCGAACCCTGGCACGTGCTGGGCGAGGAAATGAGCGGGTCGGGCACAGCACGCTACGTGGACTCGTCGGTGGAGCGCCTTCAGGTCAAGGTCACCAACATGACCAGCGAGCGGCATTGGGTGCGCTGCAACGGTGTGCCGGTGCCGCTGGTGCCCACCGGGGTGCGTGGCGAGTTTGTGGCTGGTGTGCGCTTCAAGGCGTGGAACCCACCGTCGTCCCTGCATCCCACCATCTACCCGCATGGACCGCTGGTGTTCGATCTGGTGGATGGCTGGAACCAGCGTGCACTTGGCGGCTGCAATTACTTTGTCAGCCACCCGGGCGGCTTGAGCTACGACCAGTTCCCGGTCAATGCCAACACCGCCGAGGCGCGCCGCTTTGCGCGCTTCCAGGCGCGCGGCCATACGCCGGGACGCATTGCACCGCGTTCCGTGGTACGCGACCGCGACTTTCCGTGCACGCTCGACTTGCGCAGCCAGCAGCGCAAGGCCGGCGCGCCGGACTGAGACCCAGCGATGCGCGAGGGCAGCCTTCGCGCATTCCGTCCCGGTCGACGGTCAGGCTGACCAAAGTGCCAGCACGGCGGACAGCACCTGGTCTGGCGTGATCTGCTGCAGGCAGCGCTTGTCGATCGGGCAAGGCTCCAGCAGCCAGCAGGGCGCACAAGGTGGGGTATTCACCAGTTGGGTGTGGCGGGGGTAAGCCGTGAGCAGCGCCTCCTCGAAACCGCCGACGATCACCACTGCGGGTTTCTGGCTGGCTGCTGCCAGATGCAACGGGCCGGATACCGGTCCCAGAAACAGGTCGCAGGCATCCATCAGCGCGGCCAGACGCGCCACATCCGTCAAACACTCCGGCGCATTCAGGTGCCCTGGGGCCGCGCCCCCTTGCGGAAGTTGGCATTCCACCAAGGTAACATGCGCCCGCAGCGCTGACAGCAATTGCTGCCAGTGCGGCTCAGGCCAGTTCTTGTTGTCGGTGAATCCGCCAATGCGCCGCTGCACGAACACCCGTGGCCGCCCGAAACCGGCCAGTCGCGCAGCGTATTCACTGCGCAGTGCGGGATCGACGGGCGCATCCGGGCGCACCTCGTCAACTTCAACCCCCAGGCACTGGCCCACGATGCGGGCAAGATGGCGATCCTTAGGGCACGGCATGTAATCCGGATAGAGGGTGTCGGGTTCATGCTGATCACTGAACAGTGCCAGGTCCACGTAGGGCAGCGCGCGCACCAGATCAGGAAAGCGGCTGTATACGGTCAGGTGCAGATCGGGCCAGCGCCTGCGCAGGGCGCGCAGCGCCGGCGTCATCAACAACAGGTCGCCCAATCCGCCGGGCTGCGAGATTTTCAGCGCCTTGCGCTGGCCAACGGGGCCTGGAGTGGCGGCGCGATGCATCGAACGGGGATCTCCGGAAGAATGGTTCCCCCCCTGAGTCCAGATGCGCTGAATCCAGGCAGGGATAGGGCAGCCAGAGCCTATCGCACTGCAGGGCTGCTGTCAGGCGCGATTCCACCCTGCCGTCAAATGGCGCAGCTGGCGCTAAACAGGCCCGTCTCGGTGCGTGGTGCTGTGCCCGGCGCGCGCGCGCAGGTATCCTTGCAGGGATGAATGCTGAGCTCGATTTTGACCTGCCAGATGGGCGCCACTGGCGCTACCGTTTTGACTGGCCGCAGCGGGTGCTGCGCGCCGACCAGCCCGACGAGGTGGCAGGCTGCCTGCTGGCAGCCCGCCAGGCCGCAGACGGCGGTGCCTGGGTGATCGGCTTTGTGGCATACGAGGCGGCTGCCGCGTTCGACGCAGGCCTGACCGTCAAGCAGGGTGCGGTTGGGCCACTTGCCCTGTTCGCCGTCTTCTCAGAGGCACAGCCCCTGTCCGGCGGCGCCCTGCCCGGACCCTTCGACATTGGGCAGTGGCACAGCGACACCAGCAGGGTGGGCTTCGACCATGGCCTGACCCGCATCCGCGAAGACATTCGCAACGGTGTGTATTACCAGGCCAATTACACCCGCCGCCTGCAGGCCGACTTTGCTGGTGATGCCCTGGGCCTGTTCCGCGCGCTGCACAACTCGCAGCCGGGCCGCTTCAGCCTGTATCTGGACTGGAAAGATGGTCAGGTGGCCTCGGTATCACCCGAACTGTTCTTTCACTGGCAACCCGCCATCCGCCAGCTGATCACCCGCCCGATGAAAGGCACGGCTGCGCGTGGCCGTCATCCAGACGACGACGCCCGGGTAGCCGCCGAACTGGCCGCCGACCCGAAAGAGCGTGCCGAAAACGTGATGATCGTGGATCTGCTGCGCAACGATCTGGGCCGCATCGCCGAGTCGGGGTCGGTGCACGTCAGCGACCTGTTTCGCGTCGAGGCACTACCCAGCGTGTGGCAGATGACCTCCACCATCTCGGCACGTGCCCGGCCGCAAGTGCATCTGGAAGACGTCTTCGCAGCGCTGTTTCCCTGTGGCTCGGTCACCGGTGCGCCCAAGGGCACCTCGATGCGCGCCATCGCCGAGTACGAAGATGGCTTTCGCGGCATTTACTGCGGCGCACTTGGCGTGATCGCCCCCGGGGGTGAAGCCGTGTTCAATGTCCCGATCCGCACGGTGCAGATTGACCGCACCCGGCAGCGTGCCCTGTGCGGCATCGGCTCCGGCATCACCTGGTCCTCGCAGTCCGACGGTGAGTGGGCCGAGTGGCAGGCCAAACGACGCTTTCTCTGGCGCGCCACTGCCAGTTTCGAAGTGCTCGAAACCCTGCGACTGACGGATGGCCAGTACGAACTGCTGGGCGCCCATCTGGCGCGCATGGCCGACGCAGTGCGCTACTTCGGATTTCCGTGGCGCACGGCGCACGTCGAGCAGGTACTCGAACAGTGCGCCAGACGATATTCCCAGGGCCACTGGCGGGTGCGCCTGCGGGTGGACCGGCAGGGCAGCGTGCAGGCCGAGGCCTTTGCACTGACCGGTCCGACAGGCAAGGACCTGCCCGACCAAGCCCTTGACCTGACGCCAACCCTGGTGCAGTTGGCCACTGAAGCGTTTGTGGAAGACACCGATTTCGTGCGGCACAAAACCACCTGGCGCGTCGGCTACGAGCGCTTCGCACCAAGCGACCCGGCCATCTTCGATACCCTGCTGATCAATCCGGCAGGAGAACTGACCGAATTCATCCGAGGCAATCTGGCGCTGCAGATTGACGGGCAGTGGTGGACACCGCCAGCCCGCGGTGACCTGCTGCCCGGTGTCCGGCGCAGTGAACTGCTGCGCGGCGGGGTGTTGCAGGAACGGGTGCTGGTGCCCGCCGATCTGGCGCTGGCAAGCCATGTGCTGTTCATCAACAGCCTGCGCGGATGCGTGCCGGTCCGGGTGATCTGAGCGCCGGGTTCAGCGCCACCACCACCAGCGCGCATCGCGTGCCGTCACCACGTGCACGCCGGTCGCATCCAGCGTGATACGGATCGCGCCAGACTGGTCTGTGCGCAACACATCGGCGCCCGCCTCCTGCCAGCGCGCCACCACCGCGGGCGCCGGATGGTGAAAGTGGTTGCGCCAGCCAGCTGACACAATCGCCCAGCGGGCGCCTGTGGCCACAACGAAACCTGCCGTGGACGATGTCTTGCTGCCATGATGGGCAAGTACGACCACGTCGCTGCGCAGCTGGCCCCCCCCGTTTTCCAACGCCAGCAATTCCTGCTCGGCCGGACGTTCAATATCCGCGGGCAACAGCACGGCATGACCGGCCACACTGATCCGCAACACGCACGCATGGTTGTTGCGGTCATGGCTGCCGGTCACCGTCACCGCAGGCGGCGTGACCGGGTAGAGCATGTCGAACTGCACGCCCTCCCACTGCCAGCGCTGATCCCGCAGGCACGGCGTGGACGCGGATCGCGCAAACCCGGCCAGCACGCGGTCGACCGGAAAGGTGGACAGCAGGCTGGCGGCACCCCCGACGTGATCCGCATCGGGATGGCTCAGCACCAGACGATCCAGCCGCTGCAACCCGGCAGCCTGCAGCAACGGCAACAGCGTGCGCGCCCCGGTATCACCGCCTGGCCAGCGCGGACCGGTATCGAACAGCAAGGCGTGATTCGCGGTACGAACCAGCACCGACAAACCCTGCCCTACGTCCACCACTTCCACCCTGGCGCTACCGCTGCCGGGTGCCGTGCTGACGGGCCAAAGCAAGGGTACCAGCGTCAGCCAGGCCCAACCGCGCCCGGGCAAGGGAATCGGCACCAGCAGCCAGAGCACGGCGGCGCCGCAGAGCAGACACACCCAGGGCGCTGGCTGCGCCAGGTTCATGCAGGCCCAGGCAGGCTGCGCCAGCCAGGTGAGCGCATCGAGAAGTCGCTCGCAAACCCATTCCGGAACCCATGCCAGCACCGACAGGCCGGGGATCAAGGCCACCAGCGTGAGCGGCATGACCACCAGGCTGACCACCGGAATCGCCAAGACATTGGCCACGGGCGACACCAGCGAGAACTGACCGAACCACAGCGCAATCAGTGGCAGCAGGGCCAGATTGGCCACCCATTGGGCCTGCCATTCCTGCCGCCACGCAGGCACCAGATCGGCCCGTCCCCAGTCCGCCAGGATCAGGCCACCAACGGCCGCAAAAGACATCCAGAAACTGGGCGACAGGCCTGCGAAGGGATCTCCGAGCAGGGTCAGCACCACGGCCAGCCAGAACACCCGTCCCGGGCCGACCTGCATGCCCAAGGCCTGCGTGGCGCTCGCAGCGGCCAGCATGAACAGGGTACGCCGGGCTGGAATGGCGAATCCGGCCACCAGTGCGTACATCAGCGCCATCGCAAATGCCACCAGCTGGCCGGCCCGGCGGGCCGGCAGCCAGCGGCAGGCGGTGACTGAATGACGCCAGCCCCGGCGCACTCCAGCCGCCAGCAGCCCCGCCAGCAAGGTGACATGCACGCCACTGATGCTGACCAGATGTCCCACTCCGCTGCGCCAAAGCACAGACCACTGGCCAGCCGTCACCATGGTCTGATCGCCTACGGCCAAGGCCACCAAAATGCCATGGCATGGCGCATCCAGCAGACGATCAAGCAAGACTTGCCGCAGACGGGCACGCAAGGCCTGCAACGCGGCGCCGACCGCGGCCCAGGGGGATTGACGCCAGAGCGGTCCGGCACAGGGCCGGAACGCCTGCACGCTGCCGCTGGCACCAATACCGGAAGCCCAGGACCATGCCTCGCTGTCAAAGCCGGTGAAATTGAGCAGGCCGTGCACTGGACTCAGGCGCAGGGTGAAGCGCGCACAGTCACCCGCCTGCAGGCGATGCAGGGCGTGACGGCCTACCGTAGTGAGGGTCACCGACGCCCGCGCAGGTTGTCCCGGCGTTGCCTCGACGTTGAGCAGGTCAAGGGTCAGATGCTGCCCGGTGGCCGTATCCTGCGGCAATCCACTCACCCAGGCACTGACCTCGATCACCTGGTCGGGTGCGTCGCGCGGCATCATCCGGGACTGCTGCTGCAGCGCCGCCCAGTCACCAAGTGCGTTGCCGAGCGCAGCCAGGGCGAGGCACGCAGCCCCCTGTGTCAACCGCCATCGCCGCCAGTGGCTGCCGGCCACACCGAGCGCAACGGCCGCTGGCACGAGCGGCAACACCACCGGCAGGACCAGATCGGGCCGCCACGGTTGCAACTGGGCCAGCAGCATGCCAAGGGCAAAGGCGGCGAGGAGAAAGGACATGCCAGCAGGGTGCGCTGGCAGCCCGAGTCACGTTGCGCGCAAAAGCAGCACCCGTTTTTCGTTTACCGGAGTGGACGCAAACGGAGCATGTTTACGCGAGCGGGCGCAAGCCGGCGCTGTCCAGCCTGAGCACACGATCCATGCGACGGGCCAGATCGAGGTCATGGGTGACCAGCACCAGACTGACCTGCAGCTCGCGATTGAGGGCGCGCATCAGTTCGAATACGGCATCAGCGCTGCCACGATCCAGGTTGCCGGTCGGCTCGTCGGCGAGCAGGCAGGCCGGCCGGGTCACCAGGGCCCGGGCAATGGCCGTGCGCTGACGCTCGCCACCCGAGAGCTGCGCCGGCGTGTGGGTGAGACGGTGCCCGAGCCCCACCCGGGCGAGCATGTCGGCCGCCTGCGCCATGGCCTGCGCCGATGGCATGCGCCGGATCAGCAGGGGCATGGCCACGTTTTCCTGTGCGGTGAATTCCGCCAGCAGATGGTGAAACTGGTAGACGAAGCCCAATGCACGGTTGCGCAACTCAGCCAACGCCCGCTCGGACAGGGTGGCCGGATTCTGACCCAGCAGGTGCACCGAGCCACCATCCGGCCGGTCGAGCCCGCCGAGCAGGTGCATCAGGGTGCTCTTGCCGGAACCCGAGGCGCCGACGATCGCCACGCTCTCGCCGCGCGCCACGCGAAGCGATACGTCCTGCAACACCGGCACCGCATGGCTGCCCTCACGGTAGGTGCGCGCCAGCCCCTCGGCGACCAGCACGTCGCCCCCCGTCCAGCCGTTGCGCACCGCATTTTCCTGCATCCCCGGTTCACTCATAGCGCAACGCTTCCGCCGGTTGCACCCGCGCCGCCCGCCAGCTCGGATACAGCGTGGCGAGCACGGTCAGCACGAAGGACACACTGCAGATCACGGTGACATCGGACCATTGCAGTTCGGAAGGCAGCTCGCTGATGTAGTACACGTCGCGCGCCAGGAACTGCACGCCGAACAGGTGCTCGATGAAGGGCACCACCACGTCGACGTTCAGCGCCAGCGCAATGCCACCCACGCCGCCGAGCAGCGTGCCAAAAAAGCCGATCATGGTGCCCTGCACGATGAAGATTGCCATGATGCTGCGCGGCTGGGCGCCCAGGGTGCGCAGGATGGCGATGTCGGCGCGCTTGTCGGTCACGGCCATCACCAGGGTCGAGACAATGTTGAAAGCTGCCACCGCAACGATCAGCATCAGGATCACGAACATCATGGTTTTCTCGATCGCCACGGCGCGAAAAAAATTGGCGTGTTCACGGGTCCAGTCAGAAATCCAGGCATCCACCCGCAGGTCCCTGGCGAGCTCACGCGCCACCCTTGGTGCGGCGAACAGCTCCTGCAGGCGCAGGCGCACGCCAGTGACGCGGCCGTCCAGCCGGAACAGCTTCTGCGCGTCATCCAGCTGGATCAGGGCAAGGCCGTTGTCGTACTCGAACATGCCCACTTCAAAGATGCCCACCACCGTGAACTGTTTCAGGCGCGGCACCAGCCCGGCCGGTGTCACCTGCCCCTGCGGCGTGAGCATCACCACCCGATCGCCCATGTGTGCGCCAATATGGTTGGCCAATTCGCGGCCAAGGATGATGCCGAATCCCCCCGGCAGGAGATTGGTCAGTGTGCCCTGTTTCATGTGACTGCCGAGGTCGGCCACCTTGGGCTCTTCGCCCGGCAGGATACCGCGCACCATCACGCCCTGCACGGCACTGCCAAAAGCCAGCATGCCCTGACCGGTGACATAGGGCGCAGCACCGACCACCTCGCGATTGCGCGCTGCCACCCCGGCCACCGTGGGCCAGTCACGCAGGCCTCCGTCCATGCCTTCGATCTGTACATGGGCAGCCACGCCAAGGATGCGGGTGCGCAGTTCGCGCTGAAAGCCGTTCATCACGGACAGCACCGTGATCAAGGCCGTCACCCCAAGGGCAATGCCCAGCATCGAGGTCCCGGAAATGAAAGAAATGAAGCGGTTGGCGCGTTTGGTGCGGGTGTAACGCAGACCAATGAACAACTCGAAAAAGCGCAAGGCTCGGGCGTCCGGAGGGATTGATCACTCGCAGGGCAGCAAGGCCGCCTGCGTCTGGCGCGTCAGCAGACGCCATGCGCGAAGGATACCCGTTAAACTGTGCAGGTGTCTGCGCGCCCTGCCCTCCTTTCCTTCCAGCTGGAACTGCCTGCCGAGCCGCCCGCTGCGGCCGACCCGGTACTGCCACGCCTGCTCGGCCGTGCCCGGTCTGGCGCAGTGCTGTATGGCAGTGCAGCTGACTGGTTGCTGGCCCGGCTCACCGGACAGACCAGCCCCAACTGGCTTGTACTCTGCCAGCACGCCGGCGCGCCGCTGCCACCGGGCACGCGCACCGCCCTGCGTCTTGAAGGCGTGGTATTGGCCGCCAGCATGAACAGCATCAGCATGCAGCGCGCGCCCGCCAGCGTGGAAGCCGCCGACCTGGCAGCATTGCAGGGGCTGCTCGCCGATGCCTTCGCTGATTATGGTGGCCGTCTGGTGGGATGGAACGGTTTGCTGCTGGCCTGCTTCGAACAGCAGTGGCAGCTGCGCACGGCAAGCCTGGCGGAATGCGCCGGACGTGAGCTGCGTGAATGCCTGCCGCAGGGAGAAAATGCCGACACGATGCGCCGGCTGATGACCGAATGCCAGATGGTGCTGCATGCCGCAGCCGACCCCCTGCGCTCGCCGCAGGGTGGCAGCGTGCGTGCTGTGAACGGCATCTGGCTGTCTGGCGATTGCGCCAGTACGCCTTCGCCTTCGCCTTCGCCGTCGACGTCGCCGTCTCCATCTCCGTCTCCTGTCGCAAGCCTATCCGCAGAAGCCCCGCACCTGCGCAGCACGCTGCCCTGGCTGCAGGCGCTTGCCGACAGCAGCACGCGTCGGTCAGCACTTGCGGATACGGCCAGGCAGGCCAGGCAGGCCATGCTTGGCGACTGGGCAAAGGCTGCATCCTGGCCGGGTGATGCCGGCCTGCTGATCGACTGCATCCGGCCTGGCCAGGCAGTCATCTGGCACGGGCCACTCGCAGCCCCGGAATTGCCTGCACTGCTCGCAGCAGCAGATCGGGCGCTACTGCGAGGCCAGATTACGGGCCTGGAAATCGGCCTGTGGCGCGACAGCATCGGCCGTGGCCGGCAATTCCAGGTTGGCCCGTGGCAACGCCGCCAATTCTGGCGTGCACCGCAGCGACCCTGGCTGGACGATTCCGAATGAGCGCATCCGGTCCGGTCTTGTCGTCCTCCCCGGTGCGGGTGCGCATGCGGCCGGTCAGCGATGGCCAGCGGGCTGCACTGGTGGCGGCTGGCATGCATCCGGTGCTGGCGCGTGTTTACGCAGCACGCGGGGTCCACTCCGCCAATGAGCTCGAACCGACACTGGCCGGCCTGCTGCCACCGGATTCCATGAAGGGTCTGGCGCAAGCCGCCAGCCTGCTGGCCGATGCAATCGAAGCCGAGGCCCGCCTGCTGATCGTGGCGGACTACGATGCCGACGGTGCCACCGCCTGTGCTGTCGCCATGCTGGGTCTGAGGTCGATGGGGGCGCGCGTGGATTTTCTGGTGCCCGACCGGGCGCGCCACGGCTATGGCCTGACACCCGGGATCGTGCAGGAAGCGGCCCTGCTTGAACCGGACCTGCTGATCACGGTGGACAACGGCATTGCCTCGGTCGACGGCGTCGAAGAAGCCAACAGTCTGGGCTTGCCCGTGCTGGTCACCGATCATCATCTGCCCGGCGACGCCTTGCCAGCCGCAGAAGCCATCGTCAATCCAAATCAGCCCGACTGCGGGTTTCCCAGCAAGGCGCTGCCAGGCGTCGGGGTGATGTTCTACGTGCTGCTGGCCCTGCGCGCCGAACTGCGTCGGCGCGGTATGTTCCGCTCAAAGGACAATCCGCACGCCGAAGGCCCGGATGGGCAACCGCTGCTCGCCGAACCGCGCCTGACCGACCTGCTCGACCTGGTCGCCCTGGGCACGGTGGCCGACGTGGTGCCGCTGGATGCCAACAACCGTCTGCTGGTGGCCGAGGGACTCAAGCGCATGCGCGCCGGGCGTGCGCGTCCAGGCATCAACGCCCTGTTCGAGGTGGCGCGCCGCGATGTGCAGCGCGCCAGCACGCGCGATCTCGGCTTCAGCATCGGTCCGCGGCTGAACGCCGCCGGCCGCCTCACCGACATGCGACTTGGCATCCTGTGCCTGATCACCCCGGATGACGCGCAGGCGCGCACGCTGGCGGCAGAACTCGACAGCCTGAACACCACCCGGCGCGAGATCGAGGATGACGTGCGCGAAACCGCACTGGCGCGACTGGGCAATGTGGATGTGCAGGCCGGCTGCACCGTGGTGGCCTATGACGAGGAATGGCATCCGGGCGTGATCGGCATTGTGGCTGCACGTCTGCGCGACCGTTTCCATCGTCCGGCATTCGTGCTGGCACCCGGCGATCAGGGTACCCTGCGTGGATCCGGCCGCAGCATTGCCGGCCTGCACCTGCGTGATTGCCTGGACCGTGTCGCCAAACAGCATCCGGGACTGATCCTCAAGTTTGGCGGTCACGCCGCAGCGGCAGGACTGACGCTTGCCGGCGACGGACTGGCGCAATTCGAGTCCGCCTTCGAGGCGGCCGCAGCGGCCATGCTCTCACCGGATGACCTACAGGAAACCCTCTGGGCCGACGGCACCTTGGGCGCGGCCGATCTGGAACTGACCCTGGCCGAAGCGCTGGATACGGGCATCTGGGGCAAGGATTTTCCCGAACCGCAATTCCATGGCGTGTTCGGCGTGCATGACCAGCGCATCGTGGGGGAACGCCACCTGAAACTGCGTCTGGACCTGGGCGGCCAGATGGTGGATGCCATCCTGTTCGGCCAGGTGGGCCCCCTGCCCGAGCGCATCAACGCGCTGTACCAGCTGGCAGTGAACGAGTGGAACGGCGTGCGACGCACGCAGGTCAGCGTGCGCCACTGGACTCCGGCAGTCTGATTTCGCCTGATATACTCACAGGTTACTTTATCATTCGGGCCGCGTGCAGATGTGTGCGCCCCGGGCACACAGGACATCACCATGGAAGCCGAACGCCTCAACGCCATTGCCAACCAGATCACCGACCTGGCCGAGCGCGTGCAAAGCCTGCGGAGGTATCTTTGACTTCGATACCAAGACCGAACGTCTGGAAGAAGTCAGCCGCCTTGGCGAAGACCCCACCCTGTGGGAAGACGCCAAGCGCGCGCAGGAGCTAGGCAAGGAACGCAAGAGCCTGGAAGAGGTGGTCAACACGGTGCTGGGCGTGGAACGTGACCTGCGCGACGCCCGGGAGCTATTCGACATGGCCTCGTCGGAAGACGACGAGGACTCGCTGCTGGCGGTGAACGACGACGTGCAAAGCGTGGAGCAGCGCGTGGCGGCCATGGAATTCCGCCGCATGTTTTCCGGCGAGATGGATGCAGCCAGCTGTTTTGTCGACATCCAGTCAGGTGCGGGGGGTACCGAGTCGCAGGACTGGACCTCGATGCTGTTGCGCATGTACCTGTACTACTGCGAAAAACGCGGCTTCACTGCAGAAATCCTGGAAGACTCACCCGGCGAAGTGGCAGGTCTGAAAAGCGCCAGCCTGAAGATCACCGGCGACTACGCCTACGGCTACCTGCGCACCGAAACCGGAGTGCACCGGTTGGTGCGCAAGTCGCCGTTTGATTCCGGAAACCGCCGTCACACCTCCTTCGCCTCGGTGTTCGTTTATCCGGAAGTGGACGAGTCGATCGAGGTGGAGATCAATCCGGCCGACCTGCGTATCGATACCTATCGTGCCAGCGGTGCCGGTGGCCAGCACATCAACAAGACCGACTCGGCCGTGCGGATCACGCACATCCCGACCAATACGGTGGTGCAGTGCCAGAACGACCGCTCCCAGCACCGCAACCGTGCCGAAGCCATGGCCATGCTCAAGTCGCGCCTGTACGAGGCTGAACTGCGCAAGCGCAACGCCGAAAAGCAGTCGCTGGAAGACAGCAAGACCGACGTGGGCTGGGGACACCAGATCCGGTCGTACGTGCTCGACCAGTCGCGGATCAAGGATCTGCGCACCAATGTGGAAGTCGGCAATACCCAGGGCGTGCTCGATGGCGACCTGGACATCTTCATCGAAGCCAGCCTCAAGCAGGGCCTTTAACAGGAATCCGGCATGTCCGACACCCTAGATCCGAATGCCGCAGCCACTGCTGCTGGCGAACCCGCCGAAAACCCGCTGTTCGAGGAACGCCGCAACAAACTGGCTGCCTTGCGCGCCGCAGGTCAGGCCTATCCTAATGACTTCTCGCGCACGCATGAGGCCGGACCGCTGCATGCTGCGCATGACGAGGCCGATCCGGAAGCGTTGGTGGCCCAGGCCATCGAGGTGCAGGTGGCCGGTCGCCTGATGCTGAAACGGGTGATGGGCAAGGCTGCGTTCGGCACGGTGCAGGACACCAGCGGGCGCATCCAGCTGTACGTCACCGCCGACAAGACCGGAGTGGATGCGCTAAATGCGTTCAAGCACAACGATCTGGGCGACATCCTCGGTGCCCGCGGCACCCTGTTCCGCACCCGTACTGGCGAACTGTCGATCGAAGTGCACGAACTGCGCGTGCTGGCCAAGAACCTGCGGCCGCTGCCGGAAAAATTCCATGGCCTGGCCGATCAGGAACAAAAGTATCGCCAGCGTTACGTCGACCTGATCATGAACCAGGACTCGCGTCAGGTGTTCGTGCGGCGCAGCCGTATCGTGCAGGCGGTGCGCAGTTTTCTGGTTGACCGCGGCTATCTGGAAGTCGAGACGCCGATGATGCATCCGATCCCGGGCGGCGCCGCTGCGCGCCCTTTCGTGACACACCACAACACGCTCGACATGGAACTGTTCCTGCGCATTGCACCCGAGCTGTACCTGAAGCGACTGGTAGTGGGCGGTCTGGACAAGGTGTTCGAGATCAACCGCAACTTCCGCAACGAGGGGATCTCGCCGCGGCACAACCCCGAATTCACCATGATCGAGTTCTATGAGGCCTACCGGGACTACCGATACCTGATGGACCTCACCGAACAGATGTTCCGCCATGTAGCCGAACAGGCCACTGGCTCCACGGTGGTGACCTATCAGGGTCGCGAACTCGACTTTGGCAAACCGTTCCACCGCCTTACCATCGTGCAGGCCATCCTGACGCACTGTCCGCAATACAAGGATCAGCCGCTCGACGATGCCGACTACCTGCGCGGCGAAATCAGGCGTCTGGGTGGCAAGGTGCCGGTCAACGCCGGGGTAGGCGCCCTGCAGCTGGCACTGTTCGAGGAAACTGCCGAAAGCCTGCTGTGGGAACCGACCTTCATCATCGACTACCCAGCCGAGGTGTCGCCGCTGGCGCGACGCAGCGACACGGCGCCGGAACTGACCGACCGCTTCGAACTGTTCATCACCGGCCGCGAGATCGCCAACGGCTTTTCCGAACTGAATGATCCGGAGGACCAGGCGGCGCGCTTCCGCGCCCAGGTGGAAGCCAAGGAAGCAGGCGATGCCGAAGCCATGCATTACGACGCGGACTACATCCGCGCGCTGGAGTACGGCATGCCGCCAACGGCGGGCGAAGGGATCGGTATCGACCGCCTGGTCATGCTGCTGACCGACAGTCCAAGCATCCGCGACGTGATCCTCTTTCCGCAACTGCGGCGCGAGGGCTGATATGCTAGAGATCGGATGCGTGGCTGATCGGTCTGCCATACATCCGAGGTGCCCGGGGGGGTAAGTCATATTGGTGCATCCGATGTCCGGATGTCACCCGAACCAAGGAGCCCCCCATGAGCACAACCAGCAAAAGCAACCCGCTGTTCATGATCGCCATCCTCTCGGTGATCACTTTCTGTACCCTCGGCATCGCCACCGTGATGGGTTGGATTCCCGGCGCGCACTCGGCAGCCGTCAACGCGTCAGTCGGCACGCCACCTCCCGGAAGCGCACCGCAGACAGCTTCAACATTGCCATCAGGCATATCCCGGATGGCTGTCCCGCCACCTGGCACTGCGCCACAGGTGGCCACAACCCAGGAAGGCAGCGCACCGCTCGTAGGCGTGCCCCCGCCCGGAGTCGACAGTGCACCGGCTGCGCCAATTGCGCTATGCCAGACCTGCGGCACGATCAGCAGCGTGCGGGCCGTGGAAGTGCAGGGACAGGGCACCGGGCTGGGTGCCGTGGCGGGCGGCGTGCTCGGTGCCGTTGTGGGTCATCAGGTGGGACAGGGCAATGGTAACACCCTGGCCACCCTGGTGGGCGTCGGTGGCGGTGCGCTCGCCGGCAATGCCGTCGAGAAGAACGCCCGGGCATCCACCCATTGGGAAGTCAGTGTGGCGCTCACCACCGGCGGCACACGGGTGTTTCACTACGCCTCCCAACCCGGCTTCAGTCCTGGTGATCCCGTGCGGATCCGCCACAACCGATTGGCGCTGGCACGCTGAAGCAGGTCGGGCGCGGCCAGTGGCGGGGAATAAACAATGGACGCTGACGTCATAGTCGATTACTTTGCACGGCTGAAGCGTGGCGCATCCGGCACCCTGCGGTCCATGCCGCCACGCCAGGAAAATCACCCGGAGAAAAAGATTGATGATCGTTCGCAATGCCACCCCGGCTGACGCCGCCACGCTCGCCCGGCTGCAAACCGAATCCTGGCGCGCCGCGTATGCCCAACTGATCCCGGCCGACGCGCTCGACATGCTTGAGCAGGCTCCGCGCGCAGAGCGTTGGGCGCAGATGCTGGCCGACCCGAACAGCCCGGCAATCACCTTGATCAGCGAAAATCCCGACGGCACGCCTGGTGGTTTTTGCGTGTTCGGCACCACGCGCGACCGCGACGCCACCGGCGCCGTCTATGAAGTCGTGTTGCTGGGCACCGGTGCTGCCAGCATGCGCAAGGGGCATGGTCGGGCACTGGCCCAAGCCGTGGTCGAACGCGCCGCCGCCGCCGGTGTCACCGAAATCACCCTGTGGGTGGTGCAGGCTAACCGCAATGCCTGCAGCTTCCTGGAAAGCCAGGGTTTCCGCGCCGATGGCAGCCAGCGCCTCGACATGCGACTGACCAGCCTGCCGCTCACCGAAGTGCGCTACCGTCGTGGCGTGGCCGCCGCCAGCTGATCCGATTGCCGGCGACCGCCAACGCCTGCATCTTCGGCGGGTAAAAAAAGCGGCGCCAAGGCGCCGCTTTCACATTCAGGTCCTGCAACCCGCGGCAGGATCGCCGGCTGCAGTCCGCTCAGAGGCGCTCGAACACTGCAGCGATCCCCTGACCGCCGCCAATACACATGGTGACCAACGCATAACGGCTGCCGGTACGATGCAGTTCGTAAATCGCTTTGGTGGCAATAGCCGCACCCGAGCAGCCGATTGGGTGACCCAGGGCAATCGCGCCCCCGTTGACATTGGTCTTGCTCATATCGAGCTCCAGACCACGCGCCACTGCAATCGCCTGCGCCGCAAACGCCTCATTGCTCTCAATCACATCGATCTGGTCCAGGGTCAGGCCGGCCTTCTTGAGGGCCATGCGGGAAGCCGGGATCGGGCCTTCGCCCATGATGTGGTTCGGTACCCCGGCCACTGCGTATGAGACCAGACGCGCCATCGGCTTGTAGCCGGCTGCCGCTGCCAGACTGGCTTCGCCCAGCACGAAAAAGGCAGCGCCATCGTTGATGCCCGAGGCATTGCCGGCGGTCACCGAACCGCCTTCCTTCTTGAAGGCGGGCTTCATCTTGGCCAACCCTTCCAGGGTAGTACCGGCCTTGACGTGCTCGTCGGTGTCGAACACCACCTCACCCTTGCGGGTCTGTTTTACGATGGGCACGATCTGCGACTTGAAACGCCCCTCGGCAATCGCCACTGAAGCACGACGGTGCGATTCCACCGCCAGAGCGTCCTGCTCTTCGCGAGTGATGCCCCACTTTGCCACCAGGTTTTCAGCGGTGATACCCATGTGCCCGACACCGAAGGGATCGGTCAGCGCGGCCACCATCATGTCGATCAGCTTGGTGTCACCCATCCGGGCGCCAGTGCGCATGGCCGGCGAGAGGTAGCCGCCACGGCTCATCACTTCCACACCACCGCCGATGCCGTAGTCGCAATCGCCCAGCAGGATGTTCTGCGCGGTGGTCACGATGGCCTGCAAGCCGGAAGAACACAGGCGGTTGAGTGACATGGCCACCGACTCCATCGGCAGTCCCGCCTGGATCGACGCCACGCGCGCCACATACGGAAAGCGCACCTCGGTCGGAATGGTGTTACCCACCGTCACGTAATTGATCAGTTGCGGATCAACGCCAGAGCGCACCACCGCTTCCTTCATCACCGTGCCGGCCAGTTCGGCGGGTTCGATGTCTGCCAGTGAACCACCAAATCCTCCAATGGCGGAACGGACTGCCCCCAGTACGACGACTTCGCGCTTGCTCATGCTGCGTTTCTCCTTTGCCCGAAAATTTGTGGAACGCTTCAGGCCGGTCCGACCCTTTCTGCCCACAAGTCATGGGTGTCCGAATCCACAATCCGGACCTCCGCAAAATCACCGGGTTTAAGATCTCCCGGCGCTTCAATCTGCACGACACCGTCAATTTCTGGCGCATCTGCCGACGAACGGGCAATCGCCAGAGGGGTACCGTCATCCAGCGTCTCGCACGCATCCACCAGCACGCGCATGGTGCGCCCCACTCGGCTGGCCAGACGCTCGGCGCTGATCTCTTCCTGCAGGGCCATCAGGCGCGCGCGACGTTCTTCCTTTACCTCGTCTGGTACCGGATCGGGCAGATCATTGGCAGTGGCGCCCGCTACGGGCGAATAGGCAAAGCACCCCACGCGGTCGAGGCGCGCTTCGCGCAGGAAGTCGAGCAATTCTTCGAATTCCGCCTCGGTTTCCCCTGGAAACCCCGCGATGAAGGTGCTGCGAATGGTCAGGTCAGGATTGATTGCGCGCCACGCCTGCACCCGCTGCAGGGTTTTTTCAGCAGCAGCCGGACGCTTCATCAGTTTGAGGATGCGTGGACTGGCGTGCTGGAACGGCACGTCCAGATAAGGCAGCAGGCCCGGCTCACCAGCACCGGAGGCCATCAGCGGAATCAGTTCATCCACATGCGGGTAAGGATAGACGTAATGCAGGCGAACCCAGACGCCAAGGGTGGACAGGGCCTGCGCCAGCTCGGTGCTGCGTGTTTTCAGCGGCGTGCCACCCCAGAAGCCGGTGCGGTATTTGACGTCCACCCCATAGGCGCTGGTGTCCTGGGAAATCACCAGCAACTCCTTCACGCCCGCCTTGACCAGCGCTTCGGCCTCCTTCATCACGTCGCCAACCGGACGGCTGTCCAGATCGCCCCGCATGGAAGGAATGATGCAGAAAGTACAACGGTGATTGCAGCCCTCGGATATCTTCAGGTAAGCAAAGTGCTTGGGGGTGAGACGGATGCCCTGCGGCGGCACCAGACTGGTGAACGGATCGTGCGGCGCAGGAAGGTGCGCATGCACGGCGTCCATCACTTCGGTGGCCGCATGCGGACCTGTCACTGCCAGCACGGAAGGATGCGCCTGCCAGATGCGATCGCCCTGTGCGCCCAGACAGCCGGTGACAATCACCTTGCCATTTTCCTGCAGCGCTTCGCCGATGGCGTCGAGTGACTCTTCCACGGCAGAGTCGATGAAGCCGCAAGTGTTGACCACAACCAGATCGGCACCCTGATAGTCAGGCGCAATTTCGTAACCCTCGGCGCGTAGCCGGGTCAGGATCTGCTCGGAGTCGACAAGCGCCTTCGGGCAGCCCAGGCTGACAAAACCGACGCGCCCGGGAGTAGCAGTATTTTTCATCAAGCAAATGGGGCCGCTCGAGCGGCCCGGGTCAGGTGAACTTGACTGGCACCCGCCGCTTGCGCGGCGGGCGGATTATTTGCCAGAGTCTTTGTCGCCCTTGGCACCAGATGCCCCGGGAAACGGAAAACCACCGAACATGCTGCGCGCCTGCTTTTGCATTTCGCCCTGCATCTCGACGAACAGGCTGGCGCTCTGCTCCAGGTAATTTCCCATCAGCCCCTGCAGCGCGGGGCCCTGCGCCTTCATGAACTGCCCCCAGGTTTCAGGATTGATCATCGGCGCATCCCCATAGATGGTCTTGGCCTGATCCTGCAGCTTGCGCTGGATCTCGACAAAATTTTCCAGACCTTTTTCGAGGTAGTTGCCCATCAGCCCCTGCATGGCGTTGCCGTAGGACCGGATCATCTGCGAGAGCATGTCGCTGGTGAACAGGGGGGCCGCACCGGATTCCTCTTCAAGGATGATCTGCATCAGGATGCTGCGCGTCAGGTCCTGGTTGGATTTGGCGTCTACTACCTGGAATTCGGCGCTTGCCAGCACCAGTTGCTTGACCTCGGCCAGCGTAATGTAGCTGCTGGTTTCGGTGTCGTACAGACGGCGGTTGGGATACTTCTTGATGATGCGCACAGATGTCATTCCTGCTCTTGTTGGCGGTGTGACCCCCGGTCAACGGCGGCCCTGAACTCCTAACCGATGATGGCGTGGTGCACCACACAAGGCAGCAGCCCACCATGCAACAATCAACCTTCTCAAGTTACCATGTTTGCCCGCAAAACTGCGGAACAGTTTGCACTGCCCGCCTGAACGCAAACGGCCCGCGCGGCTTAAGACAGCCACAAAGGATTTTTTGGTGCAGTGCAAAAAAAGTTCTTGACACCCGTGGCAGCCGATACTAAATTCATACCTGTGCTGCAACGCAACAGCCACGCCGTTCTGGTGGGTCGGTTGCCTGGATATACGGGTTTTGGTGCGGTCGCAGGCTGAAACCTTCTAACAACGCCGTTCCGCCCTTCAACGCTGATTCCGGAGTTTGCCCTTATGTTCTCGACGCCCGACCAGATCACCGAATTCAACAAGACCGCCCTCGAAGCCGTGCTGGGCTTCGCCAAGATTTCCTTCGACGCCACCGAGCGCCTGATCGGCCTCAACATGGAAGCCGGCAAGGAAGCCTTCGCCGAAGCCACCAAGACCGCCAAGACCCTGGTGGATGTCAAGGATGTGCAGGACCTGATGGGCATGCGCACCAAGTTCACCGAAGGTGGTGTCGAGAAAGTGATGGAATACTCGCGCAGCATCTACGAAGTCACCCAGCACACCCAGGCGCAGATGTCGGCGTTGGTGGAAGGTCATACCGCGGAATTCCAGAAGTCCGTGGCCGCCAACATTGAAAAGGCAGTCAAGTCCGCGCCCGCCGGTGCCGATGTGGCGATCGCAGCAGTGAAGAGCAGCGTCGCAGCTACCGCCGCCGCCATGGACAGCCTGACCAAGGCCGCCAAGCAGGTATCGAGCTTCGCCGATGCCAGCATGAAGGCCACCTCGGAAGCTACCACGGCTGCCGTAAAGACCAGCAAGGCCAAGTAATTCCAGTTGTACCGCCGGGTGCGCCTTGCGCCCCGGCGATGACCATCTCCTCCTCCTTTGTTGCGAAGGTTCCCTTCCGACAAAGGCTTCAACCCCGAAGCCTCGCGGCTTCGGGGTTTTTTTTTAGCAACCGCTGCGACAGACATTGAAATTCCCAGCATGAATGGGCCTACCACTATAAATCCATAAGCAGTGGTTTACCGCCAACGGCGTCAGGCGACCGCTCAAATGGGACGCGGCATGATGCGCATCATGAACTCGTCAAACAGGGGCACCGTAAAAGCGGTGTCGCCATGCGTCGGACTCCAGATCATGCCCTTGCTAATCAGGCTGCCGCGGACCGGGCCGAGCGCTTGTGACTCTTTGCCCAGAGCCGCTGCGATGTCGCCCGATCGATGGGGTCCGGGACCAAGCGTGGCCATGGCGCGCAGGTAGTCCTTTTCCTTGACGGTGAGCCGGTCGAAGCGCACCCGGAAAAAGCTCTCGTCGAGGCTTGCGACCACCACTTCAGAGGCGATGCGGACATCCTCCCTGGTGATCGGGCTGGTTGCTGCCGTGTTCCACGCTTCTCCACCCCATTCCTGAAGAAAATAGGGATAGCCCTGAGTCTTCTGAAGAATCAAGTCCACAGCATCGGAATCGATGCACTCTTCTTCCTGTTCGATCGGCCGCGTGATTGCGGCACTGGCATCCTCGGGCGACAAGGCACCGACGAACGGGAAATCGAAGAGGCGCTCTGAGTAGGATTTGGCCTCCCCAAGGTGGGCACGCAACTGTGGCAGACCCGCGCCGATCACAACCACGGGCAAGCGCTTCTGCGCACACAGGTGCAATGCCGCCACGAACGCACCCAACTGGGCTTCGGCCACATATTGCAACTCATCGATGAAGATCGCCACCACGGTGCCCGCCGCCCGGGCTGCCAGACCGACCTGCTCAAGCAGCATCGCGAGATCCCCTTCGAGGTCACCGTTGTCCGCAAGTCCGGGTTCCGGCTCGTAGTCAATGCCGACTTCTATATCGCCAAACATCAGTTTGAGCTTGCCCGCAAAACCCGCCAGTGCCCGCAGGCCCCGCACTGCGATGTCCGTCGCCTGTGCCACCCTGCTCAGTTTCAGCAGGGCCACGCGCAGCTGAGGTGCCAGCAAGGCCGGCAGCGATCGGTTCTCCTGGGCCTCCATGCGTAACGTCAATACGCCCGCGTCTTCGGCTTCCTCACAAATCTTGTCGAGCAGCACCGTCTTGCCGACGCCACGCAGGCCCACCAGCATCACACTCTTTGCCGGGCGCCCGATCCGCAGCCTTGCCAACGCGATGCGCATGTCCGCACGGACCGCGTCGCGCCCGGCAAGCTCGGGAGGCTGACTGCCGGCGCCAGGGGCAAACGGATTGCGGATCGGGTCCAAATTTAGATGGTTTATATAGTTTACGTAAAATCTATAATTATCCAAATTTTACTACAAGTCAACGCTGGCAGGGTCCGTTGCATCAACCCGACCCGGCCGGCCGTCACTCGTCGGACAGCACCGCATTGACCACCTCCATTACGGTCGACGCCGGTCGACGGTACACGTGGTTACGCAGGCCGTAGGCAACGAGTTGTCCATCAAAATTGACCATGTACACACGGCCGTTGGCCACTGTGGGCGGCACGAATTTGGCATATTTCCCCAAACGGTCAGCGCCGGGCTGGTCCTCGCTTGTCCATAGGGGTTCCAGATTGTCCGCGACGTAAGCGCGCAACACTCCGGGCAAGACTTTGGTCAGGGCCCCGGTGGTACCCTCCTCCGCCTGATAGGTGATAGCCCACACGATACCGCTGCCCGGCGTGATGCCGTCCGATGACAGGGAGAGGATGCCGCCAGGATGGCCGGGCTGCACGTAACTGCTCTTGGCCAACTCGGGCAACTGGACCGGGGTGCTGGAAGACTCGTCGAAAGCGTATTCACGCAGTTCGGAGTCCTCGCTCCAGTGGTAAAGCCTGGACCCGCCAGCGGATCTGGGCCGCTGCCAAAGCACCGGCCCCCCCATGATGTGACCCGCGTGCAGGTTGAGGTTGAACAGGCTATCCGACAGGTGCAGCACGTCAATCACGCCGCCGGGATTATCGAGTCCGGTGTCAAAATGGGCTTCAACGATGCCCGGCGTGAATTTCTGCAATACTCCCGCATCATCCGACCTGAACCCGCCCAGATGGTCCAGGTTCCAGACGTGCATTATGCCCTGCTTGCCACCACCCACCACCAGGGCGGTGCCCGGCACCAGCATGGGCCCGGATCCACCAAGATCCAGATCCCAGCGATTCAGCGCCAAGTGATTGGCAGGGGTGAAGGCATCGAGCACCTGGAGTGACACCGGGTCGAGCGAGATCAGGCTGTTGCCAAAATTGCGATTTGGCGCCTGACCCAGATCATTATGGCCATTCCCCACTTGCAGCAGGATGCGTCCATCGTCGGCAACAGCGGGTGCCCGGCCAGTCATCCAGATGCCGCCATGCGCACAGTGGTTGGCTGCCTGAAGTGCGTCGGGTCCGGCCAACCGGTCGTACATCGCCTGGGCGGCGTCCAGTGCCGCCTGGTCCGCCGCCAGTGCGGCCGCGCGCGGTGACCCGGGGGCGGGATCGCCCCCCTGCCGGTCCACCTTCACCTTGGTCGCCGCAATATTCAGCAGAAAATCAGCCTGCGACGCCGCTGCGGACAGTTCAAAGTGTGCACAGGATGCCGAGGTGTCGCCATCCGGCGTAGTGGTCATCGCACCAGTCTGGGTGAAGCCGGTGAACGGGTCATAGCGGTACGAGAACAGCCAGCCGCGATAGCCCATCAGGTCTTCATAGGCGCCAAAGCCGATCACGATCTGCTGCCCGCTTTGCGCCAGTCCTGCCCGCTGGTTTTGCAGGTTCGGGTTGAAGATGGCCGAAAAACTGTGGCCCGCGACCGCCACCGGGCTGCCCGGCAGGTCGCGGCCATCGCCCAGATCCAGCGCGTGCAGATGGTAGGTGACCTCGATGCCATTGCCCGTCAGTTCTCGATTGAGCACGAAGACCACGTGTCGGGCCCGGTCGATCACTGGCGTGCTACCGATGCCGGCTGTACCCAGGACATTATGGCCAATCGGTGCGAGACAGGGACTTTGATTACAATTTTCCCAGACCGCTTCGTCCATGCGGGGCGCCACGCCCAACGTGCGTTTCCACAACACGCCGTCGCTGCCGGCACGCGCGCCGTCCGCATCCAGCGCGACCACCAAATTGCTCATGGTGGCCACCAGCACCAGGTTGACCAGGCCATGCCCGGGCACATTCACCCGGTTCACGTACAAGGGCTGGGCATAAATTTCGCCACTGGCCTGCCCGCCGATAGCGTTGAGGTCGAACTGGAACAGCTTGCCGAAATTACCCGGACTGCGCTGCTGTGACACCCGGTCTGGAGTCAGGATGCGTTCGTGCGGCATCGCACCTGTCCGGGCGCCATCGTTACGGCTGGTCAGCACGTCGAGGGCACCTGCCTCACTCGCCCCGCTGCCCACCAACACCAGCAGCAGCAGCAGCTGCAGCTGCAGCCGCAGCGTGACCGACACATGCCAGAGCAAGTTCCACCCACGCAGCATCATGCTCGTCACCGCTCAGTGCGCACACTGGGGGAGATGACTGGAATCGGGTTTCGAACACAGGTCAGCGGGGTCGATCCCACAATCCGGATTAGTAGGATGACGCTGGCAGTTGCCGGTGCAACGCATGTCATCGTGGGCGGCGCAAAAGCCGGGACAATCCGGATCGTTGTTGCCGACCGAGGCACAAAAACCCGGGCAGCGACGTTGGGTGTTGTCCAGTTCACACCGATCGGGCACGCGTTCCATCACGATCAAGGCCTTGATCGACCGGCAGTTTGCCGTGGCACAGCCAAAGACGCTGCCACTGGTGTCGGCAGGGTCAAACTGGATGTCGAGATATTTGTCGGAAAGCTCGGCCCCGAGCATGAGCGACAACAGGCGGTTGGACTGGTGCGGATCGGCTGTGGATACGGCAAAAAAAGGGAAATGCCCGTCGACGGGCGTTTCGCAGCGAACGTGAATGCGGTTGGAAAATACGGCGGTCTCGGCGGGTTTGCAGGCCGAAAACTGATCAGCGCCAACCGCCGCGCACGCTAGAAGCCAAAGACAGGACAGCAGCAGGGGGCGCAGCAGTGCAGAAACCGACCGGGCTTGGCGCATCGCAGACTCCATGGGAGGGCCATTCGGATGAACAGCACACACCCTTCATGCTAGACACAAGCCGCACTGCCCGCACCGACCATTGGGCTGAGCCTTTTGGCCCGTTGCCTTGCCTCAGGCGTGTATCAACCCGACCCGGCCGGGCCAGCGTGCGCGCGGTCGGACAGTTGCGCCAGCATGTCGACATCGGTCTGCATGCCCGCCGTGGCGCGGATGCGGTCAAGGATGCCGGCCTTCAGTGCAATGAACTCCGGCAGGTTCTTCATCGGCTGGCTGCGCAGCCGGGGCAGCGGTACGGAATAGATTCCATCGATGCGGCCCGGTCGCGGTGCCATCACCACCACCCGCTGCCCAAGATAGATCGCCTCCTCCACATCGTGGGTGACGAACACCACCGTGCAGCGCTCAAGATTGGACACATGCAGGATCAGGTCGTGCATCACCTCGCGGGTCTGCGCGTCCAGCGCGCCAAAGGGTTCGTCCATCAGCAGGATGCGCGGCCGGCTCATCAGCGCACGGGCGATTGCGACGCGCTGCTGCATGCCGCCGGACAACTGGTTGGGGTGGGCATCTGCCACCTCCTGCAGCCCCATCAACCGGATCAGCGCATCTGCGCGACCAAGCGCCGCCTCCACGCTGGCCGACGTGCGTTCACGGGTATGAACGGCAAGCTGGCGCGTGAAGCTGATGTTGTCGCGTACGGTCAGCCACGGGTAAAGACTGTAATTCTGGAACACCATGGCGCGCTCGGCACCCGGCCCGCGGATGGGCGCACCATCCACGGCAATCACCCCGCTGTCATGCTGCTCCAGCCCTGCCAGCGCACGCAACAGTGTTGACTTGCCGCATCCGGATGCCCCCACCAGAGTGACAAACTCGCCTTCGTGCACGTCGAGCGATATGCGGTCAAGGGCCAGCGTGGTGCCGCTGCCGCGCTGAAAGCGTTTGACCACCTCGGAACAACTGACCACCACCGGAGTACTCATGCGCTGCGATGCAACCAGGGAAAGGCCAGACGGTGAATCAGGCGAAAACCCTGATCCATCGCCAGGCCAAGCAGGCCGATCAGCAGGATGCCTGCGAAGATCTTGTCAGTCTGCAGAAAGCGCTGTGCCTTGATGATGGCAAACCCCAGCCCGGAATTGGCGGCCACCAGCTCGGCCACCACCAGATAGGTCCAGGCCCAGCCCATGGTCAGACGCAGGGTATCCAGCAAGGCGGGCTTGGCCGAAGGCAGGATCACTTTCTCGATCAGTTCACGGCGGCTTGCACCCATGGTCTGTCCGGCCTCAACCTGGGTGATCGGCACGCGCCGCACATCTTCAGCGACCATCAGCACCATCTGAAAAAAAGTCCCGATGAAAATCACCGCCACCTTGGCCTGCTCGTCGATACCGATCCACAGCATGATCAGGGGCACAAAGGCTACCGCGGGCATGTACCGCACCAGATCGGTCAACGGCTCCAGCACGGCCTGCACGCGGGCATAAGTGCCAATATACAGTCCGAGCGGCAGGGCAATCAGCACGGATAACAGCCACCCGGCAAGCACCCGCAGGACGCTGATGCTGAGGTCGTCGAGCAGGTTCTCATCGTGGTACCAGACCTGCACGCGCTGCAGGACCTGGCGTGGTCCCGGCAAAAACACCGGATCGGCGCCACCCCAGGTGGCAGCCGCCCACCAGACCAGCAAGGGGGTAAGCAAGCCGACGGCGACCAGCACGAGGTAACTGCGACGGTCGATCTTTTGCCGCAGGGGGCCCAGCAGACCGGTCTGCATGACCCTATAGCTCCTCTGGCGGCCGAGTGCGCCAAGCGCGCCAGCCACCAAATTGACTGATATCCAGCGCGCCTGCCAATGCGCGCGGCTCGGCCACAAAGCCCTTCACCGTGCGGCCATCGGCCAGCTGTACCGAGCCGATCGCCAGCGGGGCGGGCACCTCAGCCACAAAGCTGCCGAACGCCTCCACACCCAGCCGGTAGACCTCTACCTCGATGGCAGTGCCCACCTGCACACCCGAGTGCACCAGCGCAGGCTTTGCGGGCTGCTGACCGGCCATGGCATAAAGCTGATAGGCAGGGGCGGTCTGGGTCCGACAGACAAATTCAGCCTGCCGGCTGGTGAGTTGCCAATGCAGGGGCTGACCCTGCAGGTGCGCACCGACCACCGCGAGTTCGATGGTGGCGGCCCGCGGCTCGGCTTCGAGTGGCGGGATGCTGACCTGCAGCAGGGCCTCGTAGGCACTGCCCGCCCTGAACAGGGCGGGTTCGCTCCACGCCGGCCCGATCAGCGAAATGCCGAAGCCGGTGCCATTGCTCCTGAAACCGGCCGGCAGGGCCAGCGCACTCATGTCGAGCAGGTTCACAAAATTGGTGTAACGGCCAAGAATGCTGTTCAGCTGCACCGGATCGGCCAGCATGTCGGTCACCCGAAACGTGGTCGGCGTGGTGGGCAGGCACAGCATGTCTATATCACGCCAGAGTGCCGTGGCCACCCCCTGATAGGCCTGCAAGGCATGCATGCCGCGGAACGCGTCCGCAGCACTGACCAGCCGCGCCTCCTGCAGGATGCCGCGTACCACCGGATGAAACGCCCCTGCCCGCGCCTTGAGCAGGGCTTCGGTCACTTCCAGGCGCTCGGCCACCCAGGGGCCGGCGTATAGCAGTTGCGCAGCGTCGAGCAAGGGCTGCACATCGACCTCCACCAATTCGGCACCGCTGCGCTTGAGGGTATCCAGCGCTGCATCATAGAGCGCTGCACTTTGCATATCGCCGCTGAAATCGAGGTTGGCACGCGCCGCCACACCGACCAGCACCGGCCGCTGCGTGGTCACGTCGATGTCGTGGGTAGGCGCAGGAACCAGGCGTGACCAGGGGTCGGTGGCATCAAACTGGGCCAGTACCTCGTCGACACAACGGGCATCGTCAATGCTGTGTGCGAATACCGTCACGCAGTCCAGCGAACGGCAGGCCGGCACCACGCCCGCATTGCTCCAGCGCCCGCGCGTCGGCTTGAGCCCGACCAGGCCGTTGATGGCGGCCGGCACGCGCCCGGAACCGGCGGTATCGGTACCGAGCGAAAAGCCTGCCACACCGGCTGCCACCAGCACGGCAGAGCCAGAACTCGAGCCACCGCTGATGTAATCGCGGTTGAACACGCAGTGCGGCACCCCATACGGGCTGCGCGCCCCGGACAGTCCGGTGGCGAACTGGTCAAGATTGGCTTTGCCCAGCAGCACGGCGCCGGCACGCTCCAACAACATCACCAGGGTGGCAGAACGGATGGGCTGGTAAGAGAACTCTGGACAGGCCGCCGTGGTCGCAAGGCCCGCCGCATCAATGTTGTCTTTCACCACGAACGGCACACCGGCCAGGGGTAGGTACACGCCTGCTGCCAGCTCCGCATCAATCGCCTTTGCGCGCTGCAGCACCTGCGCGTCCGGCACCCGGCTGATGAATGCCTGCGGCTGGATCCTGGCAAACGCTTCGGCACGTGCCAGCACGGTCTGCACCAGCTGTTCAGCGCTCAGACTGCCAGACCTGACCTGGGCAGAAAGGGCACGCACGGACAATTCGGACGGACTCATCATCACTCCCGGGTAGTTTGTTCAACGTCGACCAGCGCCTGACCGGCGCGCAGGGCAGCGCCCTCGCCTACGTGCAGCGCACGCACAATGCCGCGGCACGGACTGGGAATCTCGCACTGCATCTTCATGGCTTCGATCACCAGCAATGGCGTACCCACTTCGACGTGATCCCCCACGTTCACCCGCGTCTGCCACACCACGCCGCCCAATGGCGATTCGGTGCGCACACAACCGGGCGCAAGGGACATCACGTTGGCGACCGGCTGCGCCGACTGGTCGATCAGCGCGTCAACGCGGGCAAACTCGCCGCGCTGCTCCCAGTCTGCGCGCTCGCCGGCGAACGCGGCCTGTCGGGTCTGCTGGAAGCTGTCGATTGACTCTGCATGCGCCTGCAACAGCTTCCGGTAATCCGCCAGACGAAAACGCGTTTCCTCAATGCGCAGGGCGCGTCGGCCATGCTCAAAATCGCTGCGCCAGGCTGTGAGTTCGTCGTGGCTGACCGGATAAAACTGCAGCTGGTCAAAAAACCGCAGCAGCCAGGGCTGGCCCTGCTGGAAATCCACCCCGCGGCACCACGTGTTCCAGACCTGAATGGTACGGCCAAACAGCTGATAACCGCCCGGGCCTTCCATCCCATAGATGCACAGGTAGGCGCCTCCGATGCCGACAACATTGGGCGGCGTCCAGGTGCGTGCGGGGTTGTATTTGGTGGTGACCAGCCGATGACGCGGATCGAGCGGCACAGCCACCGGCGCGCCGAGATAAACGTCGCCCAGGCCGAGCACCAGATAACGCGCGTCGAAGACGGTGCGCTGGACATCGGCCGCACCCGCCAGGCCGTTCACGCGCCGGATGAACTCCACGTTGTCCGGACACCAGGGTGCATCGTCACGGACCGAACCCTCATAGCGGCGGATGGTTTCGGCCACGGCAGGGTCGTTCCAGGAAAGCGGCAGATGCACCACGCGCGACGGAATTTCGAAATCGTCAAGGGTGCCCAGACGCTCCTCGCATTCGAGCAGGATCGCGACCAGACGCTCCAGCGACAGGCGATGCGGGTCGATGTGCAGTTGCAAGGAACGGATGCCCGGTGTCAGGTCGAGCAGACCGTCCAACTGCATGGCCTGCACCGCCAGCATCAGCGCATGAATACGCAGACGCAGTTCCAGGTCGAGCACCAGGTCGCCATATTCCACCAGCAGGTTGCCATCGCCCTGACGTCGGTAGACCACCTCCGGCCGTCCGGACCGCGCCGGCAGACGCGCCAACCATGGACGGCGCGTGACCGGATCATCCAGACACTGCAGGCGCAGGGAATCTCCGGGGGCCAACTGGCCAAGCTTCCACAGATCGTCGGCGCACACCACGAAGGGACAGACGAACCCGCCCAGCGACGGCCCGTCCGGACCCAGCAGGATCGGCATGTCGCCCGTAAAATCCACGGCGCCGATGGCATAGGGGTTGTCGTGGATGTTGGAAGGATGCAGTCCGGCCTCACCGCCGTCGCGTCGCGCCCAACTCGGGCGTGGGCCCATCAGCCTCACGCCGGTCCGGCTCGAATCGTGATGCACCTGCCATTGCGCCTGCTCAAGCAGTGTGATGTCGTCTTCGGTGAAAAAGTCCGGTGCGCCATGCGGTCCGTACCAGACGCGCAGCACCCAGTCATGCACCAGCGCGGGCTGCCGGTCCGCCGGCACGCTTGTGCCCACGGCCACCTCCGCCACCACCTCGGCTGGCAGGTGCAAGGTGTCGCCGGCAGCCAGCGCGCGACCGCCATGACCGCCCAGCACACCCAACGCAAACGTGGCGCGGCTGCCAAGATAGCGGGGCACATCAAATCCGCCCGCCACCAACAGGTAGCCGCGCAGGCCGGCACCTTGCACCCGTTCCAGCGCCAGCACCTGTCCGGGCAAGGCCTGGTGCACGATATAGCGGGTCAATGCCACGCCATCGAGGCTGGCCGCAAAGTCGGCACCGGTCAGGCAGAAACGGGTGGCCTGGAAAAACTGCAGACGCGGACCGACCGCCGTGATCTCGAGTCCTGCTGCGTCCGACGGATTGCCGAGCAGCTGGTTGCCCAGCTGAAAGGCCAGGTTGTCCATCGGGCCGGAGGGTGGCACACCGACATGCCAGTATCCGAGTCGCCCGGGATAGTCCTGCAAGGTGGTGGACAGGCCGCCCGCCAGCACCCGGACACCGGTCGCCGTGCCCGGCAGGGCATCAAGCGCATGCGTCGACACTTGCCCTGCCGCAAAAAATGGCTGCCCGATGATGGTGCGCAACCACGCCAGATTGGTTTCGAGACCATCCAGCCGGGTGTCTGCCAGCGCCTTCTGCATGCGCTGAATTGCACCTGCGCGGTCCGCAGCATGCACGATCACTTTCGCCAGCATGGGGTCATACCAGGCACTGACCTCGCTGCCGGCACTCACCCAGCTTTCGACGCGCACATCGGGAAACTCGACCCGGGTCAGGGCACCGCTGCTGGGCAGGAAATCGCGCGCGGGGTCCTCGGCATAAACGCGAACCTGGATCGAGGCACCCTGCGGCTGCGGCGGTGGCGCAGTGAACATGCTGAAATCGCCCGCAGCGATGCGCACCATCCAAGCCACCAGGTCAATGCCATACACCTCTTCGGTCACCCCGTGCTCCACCTGCAGACGCGTGTTGACCTCAAGAAAATGGAAGCTGTCGCGTTCGGGGTCATACAGGAATTCCACGGTACCCGCCGAGCGGTACTGCACCGCCTCGCCCAGGCGCACGGCACAGGCATGCAACGCCGAGCGCGTGACATCCGACAAACCGGGGGCTGGTGCTTCCTCGACCACCTTCTGATGCCGCCGCTGCAGCGAACAGTCACGCTCGCCCAGGGCCCAGACACGACCCTGCCCATCACCCACGATCTGCACCTCGATGTGGCGGGCATTGGCGACGTAGCGTTCCAGAAACAGTCCGGCCTCGGCGAAATTGCTGGCCGCCAGCCGTGCCACCCTGACGTAGGCACTGGCCAGTTCGGCCTCGTCATGACAAATGCTCATGCCGATGCCGCCGCCACCTGCCGTCGCCTTCAGCATCACGGGATAGCCCAGCGCGCCGGCTGCCTGCTGCGCCGCGGCCAGATCCGCCAGCAATCCACTGCCCGACAACAGCGGCACCCGATGCTCGGCAGCCAGCGCGCGCGCCGTGTGCTTCATGCCGAAATCGCGGATCTGGGCGGCCGTCGGGCCGATGAACGCAATGCCGGCCTCCGCACAGCGGTCGGCAAATTCTGCGTTCTCGCTAAGGAAGCCATAGCCGGGGTGAATCGCGTCAGCGCCGGCCAACCGGGCAGCACGCAGGATGGCATCCACATCAAGGTAGCTGCGCTGCGCCGCCGCCGGACCAATGCAGATCGCCTGATTGGCCATCCGAACGTGGGGAGAACCGGCATCTGCTTCGGAATACACCGCCACCGACTCCAGGCCCATGGCCTGCAGGGTGCGCAGGATGCGGCAGGCAATCACACCACGATTGGCAACGAGGACACGTTTGAACATGGAATCAGGCCGCAATCAGCAAACGGATGGGAGTGGGATTGAAGCCGTTGCAGGGGTTGTTGACCTGCGGGCAATTGGAGATCACCACCACCAGATCCATGTCGGCACGCAGGTCCACGTGCAGCCCCGGTGCCGAGATGCCATCCACGATACCCAGCGCACCGTCGGCCTCAACCGGCACGTTCATGAACCAGTTGATGTTGGAGACCATGTCGCGCTTGCCGCGCCCGTCGATCGCATTGGCCTGCAGGAAGTTCTCCACACAGGCGTGCTGATGCCGGGTGTGGTGACCGTAGCGCAGGGTATTGCTTTCGCAACTGCAGGCACCGCCGATGGTGTCGTGATAAGCCACGCTGCTGCCAAGCACGGTCGCCATGGCGCGGCCCTCGTTTGAATAGAGCACCGAACCGCTGCGCAGGAACAGGTTGCCCTGCCGGCAGATGGTGTCCTGTGCGCTGTAGCGCTCCGCATCATCGGCCATCGCGTACATCAGGAAGTCGACTGCCTGGTTGCCTTCCAGGTCGATGATGCGCAACACCTCGCCGCGTTTCAGCACATGATTCCAGGGCGCTCGTGCAGGCAACACTTCGTCATGCAGCAGGGTGGCCGGCAGGCCTTCCATCGGGTGAGCAAGCATGGCGACCTCAGCGGGCAAAATAATCTTCAACATTCAGGAAGGCGCGCAAGGCCTCGGGGCTGCCGTTACGCACCGGATCGTCAACTGGCGTCGGCGCGCCGCGCCACGCCTGCACCTGCACCGGTGTGACCGCATATTGCGGCCGCGCATCAAGGGGATGCGGACAATTCGCCAGCAGCACGATCAGGTCCATCTCGGCGCGCAGCACCAGGGAGCGGCCGGGCGTAAACGGCCCCAGGTTGGCCTGTACGTTCCCGTCATGGGCCACGGTCACGCCCTTGAACCAGGATATGGCAGGGTGAATGTCGCGACGGGCCAACCCGAACTTGGCGGCCGCCAGCAGAAAGCGGTCACGGGTGTTCGGATACGGCCCCCAGTTGTCCCCTTCGCCATAGCGCCCAGCATTCGAAGCCGCATTCGATACCCCGCAAAACGCATCATGGGTGCCGGCGTCGTCGGCCAGCAGGCTCATCAACACCCGTCCCATGTCGGAGAGCAGCAGGCTGCCTGGACGCAGATACGCGTTCCACTGCACTTTCAGGGTGTCGGCAATATTCAGGCGCTCAGCCGGTGCTTCGGCGTTGAACAACTGCATGGCCAGGCAACCGTCACCCTGCAGGTCGGTCAGTTGCAGGCGTGCACCGCGATTCAGTCGCCTGGCCGTGTACCCACCGGCCGCCACCACTTCGGACCACAGCATGTCCTGCGCCGCCACGCCCTCCGGCAGGATCGGCGCAGTGCTCGCCGGCAGGGTGGGCATGGTCAGCACGCGCGTGCCGGCCATGGCACGGGCATGCGCCTGGGCGCTGCGTGGGTCAGCGGTACTGGACGAACTCATCGGGCGGGATTCTCCGGAAGGGATGGAACAATTTCCTGCAGATCTGTGCTGGCGGCAGGCACGTCATTCTCGGGCTGGGCTGCAGTCACGCCCCCTTTCACGTGCAGGGGTGGCAGCAGGGTGGTGGTGGTGACCAGACGGGTCTGCAGCACACCGCGGATCTTCTGCAACCCGGTGCGCAGGTCATGCAGGCGGGCTGCCGCCCCCTGCACCAGCAGCACTTCCAGTGACTGATTGTTTTCGAGGAACACGTGCTGGGAGGAAATCACCTCGGTCACGAACTGGCTCTGCACCTGCGCCATGGAAAAACGCACACGCCCGTCGCCTGCGCTGTAAATCAGGGTCAGGGTACCGGCCAGAGTCACGTCGTCCTGGGTCTCGCCGTGCTCGGCCAGTTCATGCCGGATCAGTTCGGAAATCATCTGCGAACGGCTCGGCAGGCCGCGGTCGCGGACCATCGCATCGAGTTCGTTCAGCAGTTCACCGGGCAGGCTGATGCTGAGTCTTGCCAAGGGAAGCAGAGCCATGGGTGCCGGTTCCAGGTGGTGGCGGGAAGCAATCCCGTCCGGGCGCTTATTACGAAAGCGAGTTTCCGTAATATTGCCAGTTTGATCCGCCGGCGGCAAGGGTCTTGGCAAGCAACAGGGTCCTGGCAAGCAACAGCGTCTTGGCAAGCAACAGAGTCTTGGCAAGCAACAGGGTCTTGGCAACCACAGGGTCTTGGAGAGCAACCGGGTCATGCCATGTTTTTGGCTGGAGCCATCCGCCCCGCTTCGCTATCATGTCGTGCTTCTGCCCGATCAGTACGGGCTCGCGGATTGACTCCCATGCTGCGTATCGCCGAACTCAAGCTGCCGCTGACGGCCGCCGATCATCCCGAACCCCTCCTGATCGCTACCGCCGCCGAAGTACTTGGCCTGTTGGTGAGCGACATCGCAGACCTCAGGGTATTCAAGCGCAGCTTTGATGCGCGCAAGGCGCGGCTGCAGGCGGTGTACATTGTCGATCTGACCCTGCGTGACCCGGGCCGCGAAGCGGGCCTGCTCAAGCGCCATGCAAACAACCCGCATCTGCAGGCCACCCCGCCAATGACATGGCACCCGCCCTGCCGGGCTGCGGAACAGATGGAAGTCCGCCCCGTGGTGGTAGGATTCGGCCCCTGCGGCATCTTCGCGGCGCTGGTGCTGGCGCAGATGGGTTTTCGTCCGATTGTGCTGGAGCGCGGCCGTCCGATGCGCGAGCGTACCCAGGACACCTGGGATCTATGGCGTCGCAAAGTGCTGCACCCGGAATCGAATGTGCAATTCGGGGAAGGCGGTGCCGGCACCTTTTCGGACGGCAAACTCTACAGCCAGATCAAGGACCCGCGTTATCTGGGTCGCAAGGTGATGGAGGAGTTTGTCAAGGCGGGTGCCCCGGCCGAAATCCTGGTGCATGCCCATCCGCATATCGGCACGTTCAAGCTGGTCAAGGTAGTGGAAAACCTGCGCGCACAGATCATCGCCCTGGGTGGCGAAATCCGCTTCGAGCAAAGGGTGGAAGACCTGATCGTCGAAGACGGTGCGGTGCGCGGCCTTGAAGTGCTGCAACTGCAGGACGGCACGCGCTACACCCTGCGGGCGGATCAGGTGATCCTGGCACTCGGCCACAGCGCGCGGGACACCTTCACCATGCTCTGGAAGCGTGGCGTGTTCATGGAAGCCAAACCGTTCTCGGTAGGTTTCCGGGTGGAACACCCGCAGGGCATGATCGATCGCGCGCGCTGGGGTGCCCACGCCGGCAACGCCATGCTTGGCGCCGCCGACTACAAGCTGGTGCATCACGCTTCAAACGGACGCGCGGTTTACAGCTTCTGCATGTGCCCGGGGGGCACAGTGGTGGCAGCCACCTCGGAAACGCACCGGGTGGTCACCAACGGCATGAGCCAGTACTCGCGCAACGAACGCAACGCCAATGCCGGCATCGTGGTGGGCATCGACACCCGCGACTACCCCACTGCACCAGCCGACTTTGCAGCAGCGCTCGGCCAGGATGCCGTGGCGCGGGATGGCACGACCACGCACAACCACCCGTTGGCGGGACTGGTACTGCAACGCCAGCTGGAGTCCCACGCCTACGTGCTGGGTGGCAGCACCTACGAGGCGCCAGGTCAACTTGTTGGCGACTTCTTACAGGGCCGTGCGTCCACCCAACTGGGCGATGTGCTGCCTTCCTACAAGCCGGGCGTGCATCTCACTGACCTGGCAACCGCACTGCCAGCGTATGCGACCGAAGCCATCCGCGAAGCCATGCCAGCCTTTGGCAGCAAGATCCGTGGGTTCGACCGGCATGACGCGGTCTTCACTGGCGTGGAAACCCGTACGTCCTCCCCGCTGCGCATCACCCGGGGAGACGCCTTACAAAGCCTGAATGTGCGCGGGCTTTACCCGGCAGGAGAAGGCGCGGGATACGCTGGTGGCATCCTTTCGGCCGGCGTGGACGGCATCAAGGTGGGAGAGGCAGTGGCGCTTGCGCTGACCCGCACGGGTGCCACTGCCTGATCACACCGTGATCAGGACATGTGCTGACCGCCGTTGATGGCGATGTTGGCACCAGTCACAAAGGCGGCCTCGTCGGATGCCAGATACACGATCAGGCCCGCCACCTCTTCGGGCTTGCCAAGACGCCCCACCGGAATCTGCGGCAGGATCTTTGAGTCGAGGATATCCTGCGGGATGGCCGTCACCATCTTGGTACCGATGTAGCCCGGCGAGATGGTGTTCACAGTCACGCCCTTGCGCGCGACTTCCAGCGCCAACGACTTGGTGAAGCCATGCATGCCGGCCTTGGCAGCGGCGTAATTGGTCTGACCGAATGCCCCCTTCTGGCCATTCACCGACGACACGTTGATCACCCGACCCCAGCCGCGTTCGACCATGCCATCCACCACCGGCTTGCAGGTGTTATAGACGCTGTTCAGGTTGGTGTTGAGCACCGCATCCCAATCCACCTTGGTCATTTTCTTGAAGGTCATGTCGCGGGTGATGCCGGCGTTGTTGACCAGCACATCGATGGGCGCCACGTCCTTTTCGATCTGGCTGATCACCGAGGCACAGGCATCCGTATCGCCCACATCCAGTGCATAAGCGTGGAAGTGATAACCACGTTCCTTCATTTCAGCCAGCCAGCCCACCGCCTTGCTGCTGCCCGGGGAGTAGGTGGTAACCACCGTGTAGCCCAGATCGGCGAGCTTGGTGCAGATCGACTCACCCAGACCACCCATGCCGCCCGTCACCAGCACCGTCCGCTTCCTGTTGCTCATCCTGCTCTCCTAGTTTTACTCGGATTGTCGTTTTTCTGGCCCCATCTGCCGGACCGTTGGCCGTCGGCTCTCCATCAGGCCTCTTCGCTGCGGACCCGGACATACCGTCCGGGTGCCGCCTCGATTGGAGGATGCCTTGCATCCCCCAATTTCTTGCGCGCAACCACCTGGCCGCTACCATGCGCCTCCAGCCACGCGGCCCAGGGCGTCCACCAGCTGCCCGGGTGACTGCTGGACTGCTCAAGCCATTCGTCGGCCAGCTTGCCCGAAAAATCACCGGTCCAGTGGTTGCGCTTGTTCTTGCTGGCCGGGTTGATGGTACCGGCAATGTGTCCGCTGGCCCCCAGCACAAAGGTCACGTCGCCCCCCAGCAGACCGGCCGAGTCGAAGGCGGTGCGCCAGGGCACGATATGGTCCTCGCGCGCAGCGAACACGAAGGCCGGACAGGTGATCTTGGTCAAATCCACCGGGGTGTCGTTGATCTCGATGGCGCCCGGCTCGACCAGCAGGTTTTCCAGATACAGGTTGCGCACGTACCAGGCATACATCGGGCCTGGCAGGTTGGTGGCATCGCTGTTCCAGTACAACAGGTTGAAAGGCTCAGGCGTACGTCCTTTCAGGTAATTGTTCACCACGTAGGACCAGATCAGGTCGTTCGAGCGCAGGCTGGAAAACGCCATCGACAGGTCGCGCCCGGACACGATGCCGCCTTCGGCGTACTGGCGCTCCTTGCTGGCAACAAAGTTCTCGTCGAGATACACGCGGATTTCGCCCACGTCGCTGAAATCCAGCAGGGTAGTCATCAGGGTGAGGGTGGCTGCAGGCGCCTCGCCGCGCTCGGCCAGCACGGCCAGAGCCATGGCCAGCAGGGTGCCCCCCACACAAAAACCCAGCGTGTCGATCTGCTTGGTGCGGCCGATGGCAGCGGCTTCCTGCAGGGCGACAATGATGCCGTCTTCGATGTAGTCGGCCCAGGTGAGGGCGGATTGTGCCCGCCCGATGTTGCGCCACGACACCAGGAACACCTGGTGCCCCTGGTCCAGTGCATGGCGCACCAGCGAGTTCTCCGGCTCGAGATCCATGATGTAATACTTGTTGATGCAGGGCGGCACCATCAACAGCGGACGGCTGTAAACCCTGGCTGTGGTCGGCGCGTACTGGATCAGCTGGAACAGGTGGTTTTCGAAAACCACCGCGCCCGGCGTGACCGCAATGTTGCGGCCCACCTCGAACACCGATTCGTCGGTCATCGAGATGCGTCCCTTGTCGAGATCGCCCATCAGGTTTTTCAGTCCGGCGGCGAAGCTTTCCCCGCCACTGTCCAGTGCAAGCTTGAGCACCTCGGGATTGGTGGCCGGAAAATTCGAGGGTGACACCGCATCCAGGTATTGCCGGGTGTAAAACTCGAGCCGGCGGCGGGTTTCCTCGTTCAGATCGAGCCCGCCGACGGCCTTGAGCAGCCAGTCCGAGGTGAGCTGATACGACTGCCGCACGTAATCAAACAGGGGATTCTGCTGCCATTCGGGTGCAGCAAAGCGGCGGTCTGCTGGCACCGCCTCCTTGGCGGGCTGCCCGTCACTGCCCGCTGCACGCTCGAGGGTGCGCGTGAACAGGGCAAGCTGCGCCGCGTAGTACTCCTGCTGCAAGACCTGCCATCTGCCATTGTCGCGCGCGGCGGCTTCAGCGATTTCCCGATAGAAGCCAGCCCATTCGAGGCCCTTGGGATTCGCCAGCTGTTTGAGCAATTCCTCGATCACGCGCCGATTGGCTTCCCCACTGGCCGCGACCAGACGTTCAACTGACAACGGCGATGCTGCAGAATCCATGCGACAGAACCTCCTCGGCGATGATCGACCAGATGCGCAAGCACTGCGGAACTCGCGCTCAGGCTCTCAATCAGACCAACGTGACGTCGGTCATTTGCCCGTTAGCCTATCCAAGGGCGGCAAGCGCGGCAAGCCGTCTGCCCTGCGGGCGTACTATACGAGGAACGGACCAGTGTACATTGTTGTTATCGCTTGGCTTTACGTGGTGATCCTGATGGCCGCCCTGGAGAGCTCGTGGGTGGCGGGCGTGATGACTTTCCTTTTTTACGGCCTGTTGCCACTCTCGATCGTGGTCTACGTCTTCGGTACGCGCGAGCGGCGGCGGCGGGCCGCCCGACGGGAGGCAGCCGAATCAGCCCTCGCCGATCAGCCAGTGGGCGAGGCGGATGGTGCCTACACCGAGCAGGATCAGGCTGATCTGCCAAAGGGTGGCTGACAGACTGGCGCGCCGATGCAGGCCAGGAATCAGGTCGGCCACCGCCACATAGATCATGCTCGCCGCCGCCAGTGACAACAGCACCGGAACGGCAGATTGCACAGCGCTCAGCGCCAGAGCACCAAACAGCCCCCCCGCCACCATGGCGGCGCTGGAGACCAGGTTCATGGCCAGCGCCCGGCGTCGGCTGAGGCCACCGTGCAACAGCACCAGAAAATCGCCGCTCTCCTGCGGAATGCCATGCGCAATGATCGCCAGCGCGGTGATGGTGCCCAGCCGCACGTCGCTGGCAAAAGCGGCACTGATGATGATGCCGTCCACAAAATTGTGCACGCTGTCACCGATCACGATCATCGATCCGGTACGCGCGCCGTGCGCTGACGGATCTTGCGCCACCAGCGCGGGGGCGTGCTGATGACCGTGGTGATGACTGCCATGATCGTGTCGCCACAACACCATCCGTTCCAGCATGAAGAACAGCAGGATGCCGCCCAGCACGGTGGACAGCACCAGTTCAGGTGGCCGCCCCAGGCTGAGCGCATGGGGCAGGATTTCGAGGAACACTGCGCCCAGCAGGGCCCCGATGGCGTAGCTGACCAGCAGCGGCACCCAGTGCGGTCGCGCGGTCAGGGCAATCACACCGGCACAGGTGAACGACAATGCGCCGGCTGAAGCAGTGGCCGCCAGGGTTTCAAGCAGGATGGACATGGTCGGGCGGGCGTGGGCGGAGCGCGATTATACCGTGCCTGCGAGCCAGATCAGGCTGGCCATGCGTCCGGTGGTGCGATCACGCCGATAGGAGTAAAAACGGGCGGCGTCACTGTAGGTGCACAGACCACCGCCATACACGGCCGTCACACCGACCGCCGCCAGACGCTGGCGTGCCAGCAGGTACAGGTCAGCCATCCAGCGATCGCCCTGCCCCGGCTGAAAGGCCAGCGCGGCGGACGGATCACGCGCCAAAAAGCGCGCACGTACCTCCGGACCGACTTCGAACGCGGCGGGGCCGATTGCCGGCCCAAGCCAGGCCAGCAGGCTGGCGGGGGACAGACCAATCGCCTGCACTGTCTGTTCGAGCACGCCGTCTACCAGACCGCGCCAGCCGGCATGCGCGGCTGCCACGCGCGTTCCGGCGTGATCCGCCAGCAGCACCGGCAGACAGTCAGCGGTGAGCACGGCGCACACCACATCGGACTGCGCCGTCCATACGGCGTCAGCCTCGCTGCCAGCCTGCAAAGGAAGATGGGCCACCTGCACCCCATGCACCTGCTGCACCCAACCGGGCATATCCGGCAGGTGCGTGCGCAGCCACGCCCGGTTGCAGTTCACCCGTCCGACGTCGTCGCCACTGCGTAAGCCCAGATTCAGGCCTGCCCAGGGTCCGTCACTGACACCGCCGGCCCGCGTGGTGGTGAAGGCGCGCACATGCTGCGGAACCGGCCAATCCGGCAGGACCACGCCCGCCAGAGGGCCAGAAAGGGATCCGGCCCCGCTCATGCGAGCTGGCCAAGCAGGACCTGCAAGTCGGCCGCCAACGGAATCTGCCATTCGAGTGCAGCGCCGCTGACCGGATGGATCAGGCCAAGCCGGAAGGCATGCAGCGCCTGACGTGGAAAGCTGCGCGCCGCTTCCGGCCAGGAGCGTTGCACGGCGGCACTGGCCTGATAGACCGGATCCCCTGCCAGGGGATGCCCGATGTGCTGCATGTGGACACGGATCTGGTGGGTACGCCCGGTCTCGAGGCGACACTCAACCAAGGTGAGCCCGCCAATCGAGCGTAGCGGGGTGTAATGGGTGACCGCGTGACGGCCATCGACCACCACCGCCATCCGGGTGCGCTGGGTGGGATGCCGGCCGATCGCGGCCTCGACGGTACCCGCCGTGTCCAGCACGCCGCTGACCAGCGCGGCATAGTGGCGGCGCACGGTACGCGCCTGCAACTGGCGCACCAGATCGATGTGCGCGGACAGGGTGCGGGCCACCACCATCAGGCCAGAGGTGTCCTTGTCGAGACGATGCACGATGCCGGCGCGCGGAACCCGCGCCAGCGCCGGCTCGAAATGCAGCAGGCCATTCTGCAGGGTGCCGCTGCGATTGCCGTTACCCGGATGCACCACCAGACCAGCCGGCTTGTGCAGGACCAGCAAGGCTTCGTCCTGATGCACCACCTCGAGCGGGATGGCTTCCGGCTGGATGTCCTCATCATCAATATCCGGAGGAACGGGTACCAGCACCTCGCTGCCGGGCCAGACCTTGGCGCGGACGGCCACCGGCTGGCCATCCAGCGTGACCAGACCATCACGCATCCACCCCTGGAGTCGGCTGCGCGAATACTCCGGAAACAGGCGCCCCAGCGCCAGGTCGGCGCGCAAACCGGCCAGCTCGCCGGGGATGCGCCGTGATAGCGGAACGGGCTCAGCCGCCTCGCCGACGTCGTCCGGGTCTTCCTCGTCAAGCATGTAGGGCAGGCCTGCTATACTGCTGGGTTGAAAGGTCCACAACGGCAACGTGCCGCGGATCACGGTCGGTCAACCCGCTTCGGTGAAAAGATTGCATGTCTAAAAGTGTAACCGGTTTTGCAGCACCGCTTCTGGCCGCCCTGCTCGTGTCAGCCTGCAGCCTGTGGCCATTTGGCGGCGCCGACGAAGTCAAGAAAGACAAAGATCTTCCCGTGGTGAAGATGTACAACGACGCCAAGGAAGAACTGCAAAGCGGCAATTATGAAAAGGCAGTGAAGCTTTACGAACAGCTCGAGGCGCGCTATCCCTACGGTCCGCTGGCGCAGCAAGCGGATCTGGAAATGGCTTACGCCCAGTACAAGCAGGGTGAATCCGCCAACGCGATCAGCACTGCCGACCGCTTCATCAAGGCCCACCCCAACCACGTCAACATCGACTACGCCTATTACGTGAAGGGGCTGGCCAACTTCAAGGATGATTTCGGCTATTTCAGCTCGATCTCCAATCAGGACCTGTCCGAACGCGACATCAAGGCGGCGCGCGAAGCCTTCGATACCTTCAAGGAACTGATCACGCGTTATCCGCTTAGCCGTTACGCCGAGGACAGCGGCAAGCGTATGGTTTACCTGCAGAACAACCTTGCCAGTCACGAAGTCCACGTCGCCGATTACTACTTCCGTCGCGGTGCCTGGCTGGCCGCGGCCAACAGAGCGCAGGTGGTGGTAAAGGATTTTCCGCGCGCGCCGGCCGCAGAAAAGGCCTTGTACCTGATGGTGCGCAGTTATCGGTCAATGCAGCTGCCGGAACTGGAAGCTGACGCCCTGCAAACCATGCAGAAGAACTTCCCCAACTCCGCTTACCTGGGCGATGCACGGGCGCCCAGCGCCTGGTGGGAGTTCTGGCACCAGCTGTACTGACCGCAGGCGGGCGTCTCAGCGGAACATGCGCAGGGTTTCGGCCGGCAACGCGCGTCCGATCGGCCGCAGTGACCAGGCGGCCGCCACCCGCACCAGCAGCACGCCGGCCACACTGCCCAGCAGCGGAATCCGCCAGTCTGGTTGCCACGGCAGATCCAGCCAGAAGCGGCTGAGCGCCCAGCTCACTGCCAATGTGCCGATGGCTGCAGCCAGGCCGGCTGCCAGCCCGAGCAAACTGAACTCCACCGCCTGCAGTCTGCGCAACTGGGCGCGCGTGGCCCCCAAGGCACGCAGCAGGGCGCCTTCGCGCAGACGCGCATCGTGGGTGGCCCCCAGCCCGGCCAGCAGTACGGCCAGTCCCGCCACCAGGCTGAAACCGAACACCAGCTGGATCGCCAGCACCACCTGATCGCTGATGGCGCGCACCTGCGCGATGAGTGCCCCGGTGTCGATCAGCGATACCTGCGGAAAGGCGGCCACCAGGGCGTCGGCCGTCTGCGTATCACCCGGCGCGATGCGGAAACTGGCGATATAGCTGGCGTCCTCGCCGTCGAGCAGACCCGGCTTCACCAGCACGAAAAAATTCGGCTGAAAGGAATCCCAGCGCACCGTGCGCAGACTGCCTACCCGCGCGCTGATCAACTGCCCGGCCAGATCAAATCCCAGCCGGGTGCCCACCTTCAGGTGCAGGCGATCGGCAAAGGACGTCTCCACCGAAAAACCGGCATCCAGCGGCGCCTGCGGCCACCACTGTCCTGCCACGATGCGGTTGTCCGGATTGGGTTGGTCGGCCCAGCTCAGGTTGGCTTCGCGATCCAGCAAGGCACGCGCCTGCGGATCGGTAAACTGTGACAACAGCACCGGCTGGTCATCAATGCTGACCAGCCGCGCCCGGACCAGCGGCCGCAAAGCCAACGCCGGCTGCCCATGCGCCCGCATGAAGGCGGTGAGCGCCTCGCGCTCGCCGGCCTGGATGCCGATCACGAAATGGTTAGGGGCATCCGGCGGCACGCTCGACTGCCATGTGCGCAACAGATCCTCGCGGACCACCCCTAGGGTCAGCATCACCATCAGGCTCACCGCAAGGGCACCCGCCTGCAAGGCCGCAAACCAGGGCCGCTCACGCAAGGCTCGCAACGCATGACGCCACGATACCGGCAGGTGCGCGGACGCAAGATGCACCAGCCAGAGTAGCAGACCGGCGAGGGCCGCCGCCAGCAAGCCGGTGAGCAGCAACGCCAGCACGGTGGCCGCCGCGAGTCGCAACGAAGCGGACACCAGCCAGCCCACCAGAAGCACGGCGAGCGGCGCCGGAAGTGCGCCAAGCAGCCGGTGCCAACCGCTGACCGTGACGGCCTGCTCGCGCAACACCTGCAACGCCTGCACCTGCAACAAGGCAGCAAGACTGGGCCAGGCCAGCGCCGGCAGCAGGATTGCGGTGAGCGCCAGTCCCTGCGCCACCGGCAGCCACCCCGGTGGCGGCAAGGGAATGCCGATCAGGGGTGCCACCACCGCGGCCAGCGCAAATTGCAGCAACGCGCCGAGCGCGATGCCACCGATTGCACCGAGCAGGCCGAGACAGGCCAGGCTGCTGCCCTGTACCCACCAGACCTGGGCTCGACCAGCGCCCAGGCAACGCAGCAAGGCCACGCTGGCGGCTTGTCGCTCGCCATGGCGGCGCAAGGCGAACAGCAGTGCCACCGATGCCAGCATCAGGCTGGTCAGGCTGGCAAGTTGCAGGAACTGACCAGCCTGGTCAATCACGCGCCGGACTTCCGGACGCCCCTCCGTGGCGCGCTCAAGACGCTGCCCGGCCTGCAGCGCCGGCTCGACGGTCCTGCGCCAGTGATC